>JAGZOP010000044.1 GCA_018383195.1 Clostridiaceae bacterium
TAATGAAAATGCCAGCATCCTTTGCGGAGTTCAGCGACGCACTCCAAAAGGCGAGAATCAAAGACGGTAGCTTCTGCAAAAATGAGCTAACCTGCATCCATTACAATGGCCTCACGCATGCCATGATTGGGTGGAATGCTAATCTATACGACCTAAACCTGTTTGCCCAGCGATTGGCCTCACTGACAGAGGAGCAGAAAAAAGGGATGGATGCTCTTTTGAAAATCAAGCAGAATCACCGCGTCGCTCCCATTCCGCTGAACCAATTGATTAACCTGACCTACAATACCGATATCTGCTGTTTTGCGCCCCGAGTTTCCAATCATGAAGAACTGGGGGCGTTTTTATACGCAAATGAAATGCTCTCAAATGAGGCTATGGCTCTGCTTGACACCACAGAGGAGGGCAGCGGCTTTCGGGAAAGACTGCTGGAACTGCTGGGAGAACAGCATCAGGAGGATCATGGCGGCGTGTTCACCGACTTCGGCTATGCGGAACTGGGTGGAGAAATCAAGGACATCTATGTGTGCCAGTCCAATGAAACGGCTTGCTTCCATCGCTCCGATGCTCCGGTGGTGCTGGAGGTGCGTAAGGGATTTTTCAATGACCCAAGCTATGATAACGACAAAACCGCAGTGCTGAATCTTCCCGCAGCGGATGCCGGTATATGGAGAGCGGTGGAAAAAGTAGATGCCGCCTCAGTGGATGAATGTGCATTCCGCTGTGTGGATTGCCTGATCCCCTTCCTGCGAGATGCTATCAACAACGCTATCGACGATGAGGATGGCATTGAACAGGCCGACGAATTTGCCAAGCGGTTGGCTCAAATAGAACGGGAGTGGCCCGAATCGGATATGGTCAAGTATAAGGCGCTTTTATCCGTGGTTGACCACCCCAGTCTGCAGGACGCCACACGGTTGATGGGCGAGATTGACCAGTACGAACTCCGTCCCGAGGTAGCGCAGACCTGGGGCTATGCGGAGATGATGTTCCGTGAGAAGTATTCTGCTTTACCAGAGGAGCTGTTCCAGACCCCGCAGGCGGCCCAGATCGGCCAGAAGATGCTGGATGACCGGCTGGGGGTTATCACAGAGTATGGTCTGATCCGCAGAAAGGACGGCCAGCCTCTCCCGGTATTTCAGCCGGAACAGGAAATAGGACAAGGACTGGAGATGATGTGAGCGATGTCAGATCAAAACGCCGCCCTCTTTGACAAGCTGGACGGCTTCTATGTTACAAAATCGGAGCATGACTGGCTGGAGCGGCGCTTTTCCAATATGACAGAGAAAGAAAAGATCCTGTTCCAAGGGGCGATGGAGTTGGAGAAGCCCCAAGAGATCGGCCATGTGATGCGGATTGCGTCCCAACTGGACTGTTACGACCTCTTCTATGGCGCGGGAGACGAGGCCGCGCTTGGAAAATTTGTCATGGAGAGCATAGAGTGTTCCTCGGATGCCGCCCGTCCATTCCTGAATGCGGAGCATTTGGGGGCCGCCTACCACCAGTCGCAGAATGGAGCCTTTTGTAACGGTCACTATGTGCGGAACATCAAACTGGCAGATCCCTTCGTAGAGGAAGATCCCACCCTCCAGCCGGTCGCCGGTGACTATGCCATACGAGTTAAACTGGCCAGCCGGAGCAATATGGAGGGGATTTGGGTTGGCTTCCCGGATTCCGGCGAGTATATCGACTCAAACCATCCGGACGAACTCCTGCTGGGGCTGGACTCGCTACAGGCAGAGAGCCTCAGCGAGTGCATCGCACTGGAGGTGGACTGCTGCCTGCCCCAGCTGACGGGTATTCTCGACCAGTACGACTCAGCCAGCGAACTGGTTCGCCATGCCATTGACTTCGGTTATGTTTGGGCGGAACAGGGTCAGGGGGCACCCCACTGGTTGGACAAATGGCAGGCGGTGCTGGAGCTGGAGGACTGCCACCGGCTGGATTTGGCTCTGGATCTCGCCCAGAATCTCCAGCACTATGAGTTCTTCCCCCGCGGCATGGACTTGGCCGCATACGGGCGGGAACTTGCGGTCCGAAACGGCGTGATCCCGCCCAGCAGACTGATAACAGACGCCTTTGACGGGGCTGCCTACGCAGAGGCCAATATGGGTCAATATGGCCTCTCGACCACCGACCACGGCTATGTAGCCTGGAACGGTGGAGAGCGCCGGTATGAGTATAGCCAGCCTGAGCACCACAGTCCCGCTCTGTCAATATAGCCGATCTATTGCCAAGTCACAAAAACCGCATCTGTCCGCTGCGGGAGCTGGGGGTGATTCGATGAAGTAAAAACAGGATGTAGAATATGACACAGGGGCCGTTTTCCGAAAGGGGAAAACGGCCCCTTCTTTTTTATGCCCTTTTTCGGAAAACAGGCCCGGAAAGGAGGCATTCATGGAGAAAGAACGGCTGGCGGAATATCTGGAGCAGTACCACATGGGAGCTCTCAACGCCGCCACCAGCCGGGAGTTGGAACTGACCTTCGGCATCAAAGGGATTCAGGTTCGACACATGGTCAATGCCCTGCGGCGGGATGGCGTCCCCATCGCCAGCAACGGAAGTGGATACTTCTATGCCGCCACGGATCAGGAGGTGTGGGCCACCATCGCCCATCTGACCAGGCGGATCAGCGGAATCGCGGCCGCCATCCGGGGACTGGATCGGACTCTGGAGCGAGAGGATACCGCACAGACCCGCCTGCCGCTGGATGGGGGTGATACGCCCTGAACAGTTTCATGTCCTGGATTGGAGGCAAGAAGGCCCTGCGGGAGTTGATCGTCCGGCTGTTCCCCCTCTACTATGAGCGGTACATTGAGGTGTTCGGCGGCGGGGGCTGGGTACTGTTCCACAAGCCTCCCGGCAACGACTTTGAGGTCTACAATGACTTCAACGGCCTGTTGGTCAACCTGTACCGCTGTGTGCGGGACAAACCGGAGGAACTGATGGAGGCTCTGCGGTATGTACTCAACGCACGGGAGGACTTTGACCGCATCCGCTCCGCCTTGGCGCGGGACAGCCCCGCCAGCGATGTCCAACGGGCGGCATGGTTCTATCAGCTCATCCGCTACAGCTACGCCTCCGGGCTGACCAGTTTTGGCAGCCAGCCCCACGATATGCGTAGCAACTTTTCGCTCATCGAGCAGGCCCACCGGAGGCTTGCCAAGGTGGTTATTGAGAACAAGGACTTTGAAAAACTGCTCCATCAATATGACCGGCCAGTGAGCTTTTTCTATCTCGACCCGCCCTACCATGCCACCGAGGGGTATTACCAGAACATTGGTGAAGACGGTTTCACCGAAGCCGACCACATCCGCCTGCGGGACGCCCTGATGCGGATCGAGGGCAAATTCCTGCTCTCCTACAACGACGACGCCTTTGTCCGCGGGCTGTACGACAGGCCAGGCATCTACCTCATGGAAACCACCCGTATCAACAACATCAAGCAGAGGTACGACAATGGGGCTCAGTTCCCGGAACTGCTTATCGCCAACTATGACCTGCGGGAGCGGAGCCGGGCGGTTCCCTCTCAAATGACGCTGTTTGACTGGAACGGGGGTGAGGCAATTGGATGAACAGCTCTCTGAACTGGAAAAGCTCCAGCAGGCGGCTCAGCTGATTGAGGAAATGAGTCAGGGCCGCCTTCAGGTCTGCCCCAGCGTAGTGGGTCAGGTCTATATCCGCCCGCAACACGATTCCAACTTGGGAATGGATATGCGGATCGACAGCATCCCCGGCCAGCCGCATTACCGAATCACCTTTACCGCGCAGCTCCGCCGGATGGGGACGGATATGGTTGCGGACGATCTTCGGGCACTGCTGTCCGAGGTTGGCCAGACCTATGCGCTGATGGCCGCCCTTGAAGCAAGGCGCTATACGCCGACAGGAGAAGATCTGACAGCCTTCCGGGACGGGCTGGCTGCCCAACAAGGACAGGAATGGCCGGGAGCATCCAATCCAGCCCGTTCTACAATTTCAATGTAATAAGGAGAAGAAGATGAAATTCAACAAACAGATAAACAATGGTACTCTTTTGATTCCCGGCGGAGCGTTCAAGATCAGTGGCTTTGAGGGCGGAGAAAAGGTCGAGATCCACACGCTGGACAGCGCGGTGGTCGTTCTGAAAAAGCAAATGACCACCATGGAACTGATCCAGGCGATGGATGCCCTGCACCGGCTGGCCACGGAGCTCACCGTCCATCTGGCCAGAGTCTGTGGCACCTGTGATGACTGCGAGGATGGCTGCCCATTCGATGATCTGGAGGACGGCATGCTGGAACTGCCAGACTACCTGCGGGAAGAAGCCGGCATCCCTGCCGGGGCCAAGCTCTGTGTCTATGTGGATGACGAAGAAAAGACCGTCACCATTGCCGAGGCCGGATATGACCATGACCTGCGGGATGTGCCTCCCTACCTGCTGGAGATGCTGGGTGAAGCCGGAATCTGCCTGGGCGAGCTGGAGGAACAGCTGATGGTGGGGAATCTCATCTACGGAGAACGCACCGCATGCAATGGGCAGGAGGAACACGGCGATGAGTAAGATCCATACAACGGTTCGGGTCGGTGTAGACGGGTCTCTGACCCTGCCTGCATTTTTCATGCGCGGAATGGGCTATGAGCCGGGGGAAGAAGTTCCCATCACCACCCCAGCGAACCAGTACATCTGCGACTGTGACGCAAACAGCCTCCTGGTGACCAGAACCTGTGACGACGCTGAGTGTACCGGATACACCAGCAGCGGTATGGAACTCAATCTGCCCGCCGCACTGTTATCCGAGGCATCTATCCCCGTGGGAGAAGAAGTCGCGGTTCTGGCCGCGGATGGAGCGCTCATCATCGTCCCCTCAACGGAGGAACTGCGGGAGCTTTCGGTGGAGCTTTGCTGCCTGCTCAATGAGCTGGGCATCAGCCCGCTGACGATCCCCCCAGCGGGCAAATGGCGTCTGCCGTAAAGGAGGCAAGATGGAACAGGATATCTACCTCTATCCCAACTCGCATTCAGAGGCCCATAGACTTGGGGAAGCTACGCTCTGGGATGCAAGTTTCCACGCCAATGTATCCTGTGCGCGGGACATCGAAGCCGTCATCCGCGTCTATGGCGACGGCCGCCGCAGCGCATTAAAGCCGGAAGCATCCCAAACGGTGCTGAAACGGTGGGGCTTCAAGCGGACCAATTTCGTCCTGGCCAACACGATAGAAAGGTTGGGACCTTACAAGGAGCAGCTCAGCACGGAAAACCAGGAATGGCAAAAGAAAGTCTATGTCCCACCCGATGATGCCCATAACCGTTATTTTGAAGTGGACACCGCCCTGGCGTATCTGGACGCATTTATCAGTCAAGTGAGGGAGGCATACGGCAAGCTGGAACTATTTGGGCCGGAGCACTGCGAACCCAACTCCTATGAATCTCTGGACTATGAGGGCCGGGTGTTGGTGCTCAGTCCAGACACCCTCAAGGAGTCCTGCTGGACGCCCCAGAACCAGCTCTGGCTGGCCCATGATGGCTTTGGATGCAGGCCCAATGCCATCGGCCGTTCCATCCGCTGTACCTGCCTGGGCGATGGAGAGCAGACCAGATGGAACCGCACAGATTTCACCGGCGTTCTGAAAGAGGAATTCCTCCCCGGCTGGGCCAGAGAGAAACTGGAGGAGCTTCAGCTTCAAGGGCAGAACGCGGGTATGGGAGGGATGGACATGACTTAACCGCAGAAAGGAGATGTGCCGCCATGCGAAGTGTGGAAATGAAAAACCGATGTCTGCTCTACTATGGAAATCCAGTGGGCTACAGGACAGAACAGGGAGTGGTGGCGGACTCCATGTTCCGCCGTGAGGAGTTGGAGGACTGGCTGGCAAGGAAGGGGCTGGCTGTCCGGTGGGAGGACGGCATCTATGACCGTCTCTCCAGCGGTGGATACCAGAAGGCAGCAGACAACGGGCCAGCCCTGAAATCCTGCCGTATCTGGCAGCTCGGCCCCTCAGCTCCCGCCGCCATGCGCTTCATTGGGCTGGACCGCATGAGTGGTGAATATGGCGGACCTGACCTTACCCGTTACCAGGCAGTGTTTGACGGCACTGTCAGCACCAACAGTCTGGATGGGATCTGGGAGGCATTCTGTCGCAGGTCCCTGGGCAGCGACGGACAGCCGCTGGCCATCTCAGACCTTGTCGAACTCTACGACGATTCCGGCAGCGAGTTCTACTATGTGGACCGCACAGCTATCGTCCCCGTCCAACTGAAAGCCCCGGAGCAGGAATCAGGCATGACCATGACCCTGTGACCCAAGAGCAGAAAAGCCACTTATTTTTTATATTCAGAAAAGGAGGAACACACCATGGCAAAAGCGCAGACCACAAGTGAAAACCCCCAGGGAGAGGTTTCCCAGCAGGATACTCCTGTCCTTCCCATGCAGTATGATGTCCGTATCCACTCTATCCAGTTTGACGGTCCCTGCCGGGCCACCGCATCGCTGAACATCAACGGCTGTTTTGCCGTCCGGGGCGTCAAGCTCATGGAGGGCAGCAATGGGCTGTTTGTATCCATGCCCGGCCAGATCAACAGCAAGGGTGAAATCAAGGACATCTGTTTTCCGTACACACGGGAGGCACGCGCCGAACTGGAATCGGCTGTCGTGACCGCCTACCAGCAGGCACTGACGCAGGGGATGAACCGCTCTCCCCAGTCCGCGCCGGACCCCACGGCACAGCAGGCTCAGAAGATGGGTATGTGACCCACTGACCACACAACAATCAACAATCTAAAATTTTGAGGAGGAACTCTCTATGAAGAAGATGTTCAACAAGATGTCCAACACCGTGAAGACGATGACCTGCAAGGCCCACTGCGCCATGACCTGCGCCCGTGCCCACCTGTCCGCCCCTCTCTGCAACACTCGCGGCGAGGGCTACATCGACACCGCCATCAAGATCCTGATTGCCGTGGTGCTGGGCGCCCTGCTCCTGGCTGGCCTCTACACTCTGTTCGGGGACACCGTCCTGCCCACCGTGACCGAGCGCGTAGAGGAAATGTTTGACTACAAGGGCTGATACCCGGTGCAGGCGTTCCTGTTTCTCACGGCACTGGCCGCTGCCTCTGCGGTGGACTGCCGCAAGCGTACTATCCCGGATTTCCTCTGTCTTTTGACCGCCGCGGTGGGGCTGATCTCCTTCAGCCCCGCCCAGTTTTTTGGAGTGCTGGCGGCTCTGCCCCTGCTGATTGCCGCCCTGATCCGGCCGGAGTGCATGGGCGGCGGCGACATCAAACTCACTGCTGCGGCCGGCTTTGTGCTGGGCTTTTGGCGGGGGATCTGGGGGATGGCGCTGGGTCTGCTGCTGGCGGTGCTGTATTTCTGCACCGCTATGTTATTTCAAAAATTCATTCATCATCCGCTACCCGCAATGACACGGGCGGCGCTGCCGCTGGGACCATTTTTATCCATCGGCTTTGCCGCACTATACTGTTTTGGAGGTTGACTGCTATGAAGAAGTTCCATGTAACGAGAAAGACTGTGCTCACCATCGTTGGCGTGACCCTGCCCCTGACGGCGGCCGCCATTCTTCTGCCCCGGTTGAAGCGGAGCAGAAGGGCCAGATCGGTTCGGGCGTAATGCCCGGACTTTCCGACCCAACATGAAATCAAGGAGGAAATGCCAGTATGAGTTTTTTGAAAAATCGCACCGTGGTCGGTGTAATCTGCATCCTGCTCTCCCTGCTGATCTGCTTCGGTCTGACCCCGCTGTTCAACCAGAGCATCAGCCAGAAAGCTGAGATCGTGCGGGTAGTCCAGCCCATCCGGGCCGGCGATGAGATCACCGAGAGCATGGTTCAGATCGTGGAGGTGGGCGGCTATAATCTCCCAGAGGATGTCCTTCGGCAGAAAGAGAGCGCCGTGGGTAAATACGCTACTGCGGATCTGGCTGTGGGCGACTATATCATCCCTTCCAAACTCTCAGACGCCCCAGCAGCGGAAAACGCCTACCTGTACAGCCTGGACGGGAGCCAGCAGGCCATCTCCGTGTCCATCAAAAGTTTTGCGGAGGGGCTCTCCGGCAAGCTGCAGAGCGGCGACATTGTGTCGGTGATCGCCCCGGACTACAAGCAGCAGGGCCAGACCGTTGTCCCCGCTGAGCTGCAGTATGTGGAGATCATCAGTGTTACCGCCTCCTCCGGCTATGACGCCAACACCGGTGAGCCTGTGGACGAGGAGGATGACAAGGAACTGCCCGATACTGTCACCCTGCTGGTGTCCCCCGAGCAGGCCAAAGTGTTGGCCGAGCTGGAGGCCGAGGGGACCATCCATCTGGCGCTGGTCTACCGGGGCGACCGGGAGAATGCCGACAAGTTCCTGACCTCTCAAGACGAGATCATTCTGGAATTGTATCCCCCGGAGCCGGACCCCGAGGAGAAACCACAGGAGAATCCCGCAGAGTCCGAACCCGCCGCTGACTCCAGCGAAACCGCAGAAACGGAGGCGCCCGCGAAAACCGAGGAGGTGGCCTGATGCTGAACTTCAAGAAAGCGGGTATTTTTTCCCGAGGAAGTGGCCAGGAGGACGCCTGTGAGCAGGAGGATCAGAGCGGCGGGGTGCTGGCGGTGTGGGGCAGCCCCGGCAGCGGCAAGACCACCGTGGCCGTGCGGCTGGCCAAGTATCTGGCCGACAAGCGCCGGAATGTGATCCTCCTTCTCTGCGACATGACAGCCCCAATGCTTCCCTGTATCTGCCCGGCGGCAGATCTGGAGTGCGAGCGTTCCCTCGGAAGCGTGTTGGCCGCCGCCCATGTGTCGGAGAATCTGGTCAAGAACAACCTGGTCACCCACAAACGCCTGGGTTACCTCACCATGCTGGGGATGCTCAAGGGAGAGAATGAGTACACCTACCCGCCTTACAACGAGGTGCAGGCGCGGGAGCTCATCGACTGCCTGCGGGAGATCGCTCCCTATGTGGTCATTGACTGCGGCAGTTACATCGCCAACGACATCCTCTCCGCTGTGGCGCTCATGGAGGCGGATTCCGTCCTGCGGCTGGCCAACGCCGACCTCAAGAGCATCAGCTACCTATCCAGCCAACTTCCCCTCCTGCGGGATGCCAAATGGGATACGGACAAGCAGTACAAGACCGCCAGCAATGTAAAGCCCCAGCAGGCCGGGGATCACATGAGTCAGGCGCTGGGGACAGTGGCCTTCACGCTGCCCCATTCGGCGGAGCTGGAGGGACAGTATCTGGCCGGCAACCTGCTGGCGGACCTATCCATGAAGGACAGCCGGGTATTCCGCAAGGAGATCGAGAAGATTGCCAGGGAGGTGTTTGGGTGTTAGGCGAGAAGCGAAGTCAGTCCCTGTTCGCTCCCAAAGCGTCCGCTGAGAAAGCCGCCGCAACACATATCATGACAGGTCCGGACGGGCGGAAGAAAGAACTCCCCCTCTATTTCGGCCCGGACTGCCCGGTAAGCGGCAATATGGGTCAGAATCAGCATGAAGCCGGCGTTGGAGAACCCCAGCCCGCGGATGAGCCGCTGCGTCACGCCCCAGCTGATGATGGGATAGGGGTTGAAGCTGATCCCACAGATAGCGTGAACATGGCGGAGGATCTCCCCAGGCGGTCCCTGAATACAGAGTCTGCAGGCGGCTATCGGGCGCATTCTCTCTTCTTCACCCCGGAGAATGAAGGGCAGGATTTCAACACCGTCCTGCAGGATGTGCAGGAATATATCTCCGGCAAGTATTCCGCCCTCATCACCGAGGGCGGCGATGAAGACGCCAAGGCCCAGATCAAACGGTACATCACCAAATATGTGCAGGACCGGCGCATCGCGGTCAAAGGCTATTCCGGCGACCAGCTGGTGGACGCCCTCTACACGGAGATGGCCGAGTTCGGCCTGCTCACCAAGTACATCTTCGGAACCGGCATTGAGGAGATTAATGTGAACTCTTGGCGGGATATCGAGGTGTTGTACGCCAATGGCGAAACGGTCAAGCTGGAGGAACATTTCGACAGCCCTGAACACGCCGTCAATGTGATCCGCCGTATGCTCCATGTCAGCGGTATGGTGCTGGACAATGCCAGTCCCGCCGTCCTGGGCCATCTCAGCAAGAACATCCGCATCGCGGTCCTCAAGACCCCTTTGGTGGACGAGGATGTGGGCGTCACGGCATCCATCCGTATCGTCAACCCGCAGAATATGCAGAAAGAGGACTTCGTAAAAGGTGGAACAGCCACAGGCCCCATGCTGGACTTTCTGGCCGCCTGCCTGCGTTACGGCGTTTCCGTCTGCGTTGCCGGGGCCACCGGTTCCGGCAAGACTACGGTGGCAGGCTGGCTCCTGACCACCATCCCGGACAACAAGCGTATTTTCACCATCGAGAACGGCTCCCGTGAGCTGGACCTGGTGCGGGAGAAAGATGGCCGGGTGTGCAACAGCGTCATTCACACCATCACCCGTGAGAGCGAGAACGCCAAGCAGAATATCGATCAGGATATGCTGCTGGACATGGCCCTGCGGTACCACCCCGACATCATCTGTGTGGGCGAGATGCGGTCTGCGGAGGCGTATGCCGCACAGGAGGCCGCCCGTACTGGCCACGGCGTGTTGACCACCATTCATTCCAACTCATCCCAGGCTACATGGCGGCGTATGGTCACCCTCTGCAAGCGTAAGCACGAGATGGCCGACGATACCCTCATGGATCTGGTCACCGAGGCATTCCCCATCGTGGTGTTCGCCAAGCAGCTGGAGGATAAGAGCCGTAAAATCATGGAGATCATGGAGTGTGAGATCCTGCCCACTGGGGAGCGCCGGTACAACACCCTTTATCACTTCAAAATCGAAGAAAACCGGTTGGAGGACGGCAAATACCGTATTAAGGGCCGCCACGAGGCGGTCAACCCCATCTCGGAAAGCCTGCAGAAGCGGTTCATCGACAATGGTATGCCGCAGGAGGTGCTGACTCAGCTCGTGGGCAAAAAGTCCGCTCCCTCTAAGGGTAAGTCAGGCTCCAGTCCGGCAAAGGCAGGACAGGCAACGCCCGCTCCGAAGACCAGGAGCGCACAGTCCAAGCCGCCTGCCAAACCTGAAACCGGCAAGGAAGGAGGCGAATCTGTATGAATCTGATCCAGTTGATTGCCTGTATAGGGCTGATCACAGGTTGTTTTGTCCTTTTACACATCTCCCCTATGGACTTCACTGAAGGGGTGTTCCGCAGAATCACCAGTAAGCCCAAAAGCATCCGGTCGGAGGTTAATGAGAGTACACGGCGCAAAAAGAAATCCTTTCTGCGCCGGGAAATCGAGGAGACACAGACCATTCTGCGGATGACTGGCCGGGCCGCCAAGTTTCCCATGGTGTGCGCCCTGTCCCTGCTTCTTTTTCTGGTAGGGGCCGCCTTCGCCCTGACGCTGGGCAACCTCTTCCTGGTGCCGGTGCTGGCGGTGGGCATGATGTTCGTGCCGTTCTGGTTTATCCGTCTGACCGCAAATCACTACAAAAAGAACATCGCCGCTGAACTGGAAACCGCCCTCTCTATCATCACCACAGCTTATCTCCGCAATGAGGACATCCAGACGGCAGTGGAGGAAAACATTGACTATCTCAACCCGCCCGTCCGGAGTGTGTTTGTGGAGTTTCTCACCCGGATCAAGCTGGTGGACCCCGATGTGGACGCCGCCCTCCAGGACATGGGGACGAAGATCGACAACGCCGTGTTTCGGGAGTGGGTGGCCGCTCTGCTGACCTGCCGACACGACCGGGGGCTCAAGACCATCCTGACTCCCATCGTGGCTAAACTCTCCGATATGCGGATCGTCAACGGTGAGCTGGAGAATCTGGTGTTTGAGCCCCGCAAGGAGTTTATCACCATGCAGGTGCTGGTCATCGGCAATATCCCGCTGTTGTACTGGCTCAATCAGGACTGGTACGATGTTCTGATGCACACCCCGCTGGGGCAGGCGCTGTTGGCAGCCATTGCCGCTGTGATGTTCATCAGCACCGCAGCGGTCATCAAGCTGACCCAGCCCATTGAGTATCGGAGGTGATCCTCATCAGTAACCAGGAAAAGGGCTATTTTATTACCGCAACGATCAACCATGGTTCCTATATTCCGGAGGCCCTCCATGTAGAACGCATCGATGACATGGCGCTCTATGATGGAGATTTTGAAGCAGCAAAGGCAGCGGAGCAGGATGGGGTCCGGCTCATCTATGGGATGGACGGCATCCCGGACGGTATCTATATTGACACCCCGGAAAACCGGGAGCTCATCCGAAAGGGTTTGGGACTGTATCCTGACTATCGAAACTGGCGGGATGACTTTGATCCGTCATTTGTTGCGGAGTTAGATGTGATGCAATAATGCTATAGAAAGAGTGCCGTGTAATACAGCATAAGAAGAAAAACAGGGCCGGTACACATCTGTCGTGTACTGGCTCTGTTTTTATGTGGAGGTGAACAAAACAACCATGACTTTCCTTCTGTTTTTATTTGGCATATTCCTTGCGCTGGGTATGTTTCTTTTGACGGCTGATCTGCTCAGGCTCCCCCGTCTGGCCACCCAGCGTGCCATGCTCTCGGTGGGCCGCCAGGAGAAGAAGCAGGCCCGCAGTGTGGAGGCCCTGCTCATGGGCTGGGCGATCAAGCTGGCCCCACACATCCATATGGATGAGTATAAGCGGGGCCGTCTGAAAAATACGCTGGCCGCTGCTGGGCTGAACATGACACCGGAGGAGTACACCGCCTTTGCCATGGTCAAGACCGGTGCAGTGCTGCTGACGGTGATTCCGTGCCTGTTGATTTTCCCAATGTTGGCGTTGATAGTTGTTCTTCTGGCGGTGGCGGTTTATTTCAAAGAGATTCGCAGGGCGGAGGAAAAACTCTCTGCCAAGAGGGACGAGATTGAGGCGGAACTGCCCCGGTTCGTGGCCACCATCACCCAAGAACTGGCCGCCAGCCGGGATGTGCTGAGCATGATTGAGCATTATAAGCAGAATTCCGGTCCTGTTTTCTCCGCTGAACTGGATGTCCTCACCGCGGATATGCGTTCCGGCTCCTATGAGGCGGCGCTGACCCGCTTTGAGGCCCGGTTCAACTCTCCGCTGCTTTCGGACATTGTCCGCGGACTCATCGGCGTGCTGCGAGGCGACAACGGGGTCCACTACTTTCAGATGCTCAGCCACGATATGAAGCAGCTGGAACTCCAGCGCCTCAAGGCAAAGGCCATGAAAATCCCGCCTAAGATCCGTGTATTCTCCTTTGTCCTGCTCATGTGCTTCCTGGTGACTTATCTGTCCATCATCATCTACGAGATCATCCATTCCCTGGGCGGGATGTTTTAAGAGAGGAGGTGCCCAATGGACTATACAGGCAGCATCTATCGATTGATTGATCGTGCGGAAGATGAAATGAAGGAATATGCTCAAAGGGTGAAGCAGCTATCTGCCGATGAAATTTATCGCCATTCAGCTGAAACTGCGGCAAAGGAAAGCCTGCTTTCTGCTCTTATCCATGACAGTTATGAACTCGACGATGATGACTTGGATTTAATCCTTAAGCCAAAAAATCCTGTGGAAGCACTATACCAATTCCTGACAAGTGATAAAACTGATCTTTCATCGGAAAGCTCTATCTCCAGTATTTTGAGCGAATATAATGCTCAGTGTCAGGAAAGGGATCTGACTTTAGGCGAGGAGGTAACCATGTGCTGAAACGGATTTTGAGATCCCGACGCGGAGAGGGATACATCGATGTGTGCGTCCTGGTGCTCTGCGCCATGCTGGTGATCGCGCTGGCAGTGCAGGTCCTCCCAGCCTTTATTGCCAAACAGCAGCTCGATACCTTTGCCACTGAACTGGTGCGTGAGGCGGAAATCGCCGGCAGGATCGGGCCGGAAACTGACCGCCGGGAACAGGCCCTGCGGGAGCAGACCGGCCTGGACCCGGAGATTGAATGGAGCGATACCGGCCGCATCCAGCTCAACGAGGAGGTCACGGTCACGCTCACTCATGAGATCGACCTCGGTCTCTTTGCCGGCTTTGGCAGTTTCCCCATCACCCTGCGGGCAGATGCCACAGGAAAGTCGGAGGTGTACTGGAAATGAACAGACTCAGGCAGATTTTGAAAGACCGGCGCGGCGTGGCTTTCCCCCTGATTATTGCCATTGTGCTGGTGCTGGTAATGCTGATGTGCTGCATCAGCGAATATTTCCGTCTGCTCATCGTGGCCCAGGGGGTTCGGGATGCGGTGCAGGAGGCTGTGATCTCCACCGTCAACGACAACTATGACGATGTGTACCATGGCGTCCGGGAGGGCTACTCCGGCGCCTACCAGCCGTTGGCGGGAGATTTTGAGGAATCACTGGACTATGGCGATATCTATGGACGCTTGGACGATATCCTTGGGCTGACCTATCGGGGCGGCTACCATACTCAGTACACAGAGGATGGTGGGATGGAGTTCCGTGTGTGGGGCCTTGATGTGGAGATCCACAACGCACCGTTCGCTTCCGGCGACAGCGCCGGCGACCGTTTTGTGGCGGACTGTGAAATCGAATTGGAGGTTCCAGTGTCTTTTGGAGGAGAGCTTCTGCCGCCCATGCGGATGACAGTCAAGGTCAGCGCGGGCTATGCCCCTCGGTTTTAACGCAGTTTTCAAAAAGTTTTCTATTGTCCCAATAGACTTCTCTGCCTGTTTGTGGTAGGGTTCGTGTTGACAAAGGACGGGCGGTATAGGAAAATGTAGGCAGCAGATCTTAAAGCCGAACTATCCTTGGCCGCTTGAAGTCACACAGACAGTTTGACAAGAAGCATAATCAACAGAAAAAGGAGGAATCCAAACGATGACGGAGAATACCAAGAAGTGGCTGACCGTGGCCGGATGTCTTGTGGTCTGCGCAATCCTGGTTGCTGTGATCGCAAGCAGCTTCAGCAAAGACAAGGTCACTGATGACCTGCTCCCGCCCAGCAGCTCCCAGCAGGGCGATGTAGTGGTGGACCCGGACAGCAGTACCCCGCCTCCCGCAGAATCCGGGGATGACCAGAAGCCGGGAGATAATGTGACCGTTAACCCGGAAACCCCGGATGCCAGTACCAACACCGATGATGGAAACGGCGCTGATTTTACCGGCACAGAGCAGACCATTCAGCCGGACCCGGTCAAACCGGAATATACAGAGGATGAACTGAAGGACCCCACCAAGACGCCGGATGGGACTCCGGTCGAGGGTACTCCTGAGCCGCAGGATCACAACAATGTGACGCCTCCCCCTGAACAGCCCTCCACCAATACCAGTGGCGGCCTGCCTGGTTTCGATAATGTTCCCAACGCAGGCGCAAATCAAGGTGGAAGTATCGATAGTGATGGAGATATCAATACTCAGGTTGGCATAATGGGATAAAGTAATATTGCATCTTCAAAAAGCACAGCTTTGGCTGTGCTTTTTATTTTGTGGGAAAGGAGATCAAGTGAAACGACTCTTTAACCTGTTTCTGGCCGTTGTGATGATATTTTCCTTTACTTGCATACAAGTTTATGCCGCGAATGGAACTGGCGGGTCTGGTAACATTGATGGTGGCGGCGGGAGTATGGGGGATGCGACGAGTCATGGCAGTTGGAACCCCGGAAACGAAGGGGTGCGTGTAACCGTAGTGCGGGCAAGTGACCATGCCGTTGTTACTACACCATTTGATTTGACCAACAAAACACCATCTGCAGGAATATATCATTTCGGAAAGGTCAGTAAAATTCAGTACAATAATGGTACTGGGCTCTCTCCCGTACAAGGCGGGTATAGCTATAAAAACCCTGTACAACCAATGCCTCACATCATAAGTACAAACGGGCGTAATAACATCGAGGCCATCAAAAAGTATTTTTGTTCAGAATATGTTGTCAAGTTCATTGCGGAAGAAACTGGTATAACCGGCGTACCCATTTCACTCCTATCTGGTACCCGGATGGCTCCTATACGGTCAACACCTGGGTCATTGACTGCTGGACCCCGGCAGGGATGCTCTCGGTCAACCTCACCGATTCACTGAATATCCGGGGCAATCTATGGGACGATTGGCATATCGCTCCGCTTGATCTATAGGCGGGAGGTGAAGCCATGGGATACATCCGACTGGATGAGCAGCCTGGCGAGGTCTACCACTACACGCACCGAAAGAATCTGGACAGCATCCTGCGGGATGGCCGAATCAGGCGTATGGGCGATAGGGAGTGCTGGTTTTGCGCCTCTTTGGAGGATACCCTGACGCTCATGCGGGCCACGGTCATGATGGAGGGAAAGCCCTACTATAAGGTGGGCGGCAGCATCGGCCGCTATCCCAAGTTTGTGCCGGAGGACTATGTGATCCTTCGGCTAAATCCCCGCTTTCAGAAAGGTGAATGGGTACAGTGGATGCAGGATATGCCTCCAGAATCGCCGCCCGAACTGCTGAAGGCCGCCGAAACATTCAGTAACCTGAAACTGGGCTTCCGGGGAGATTTGAAGTTCCAACAGAATCCAGAGGTCATTGAAGTAGCCCCACTGGTCGAGGCTGCTCAAACGCAGTTTTTAGATATTTCTTTCTTGATGTAAAGAGGCGGTTGACAATGTGCAAAAAAGGGCCTCCGGCAGTATGGACCAAGGAGAAAATGCACGATCTGGGCCGGATGCTTGCGGACGGGCTGGGCCGGGAGATTGATATGCAGGCCGCCCATGTGTGGTACAGCAAGGCGCTGGCCGCTTTCCACGCTGTTGAGAGGCAGAAGAAAAAAAGCTATGCGGAGTACCGGATCGGCAAACTGTATGCCGCGGGCCTCGGCTGTGAGCAGGACTATGGTGATGCCGCCCGGTGGTTCCAACTTTCCGCAGACAAAGGGTACAAGTATGCGCAATATTCCCTTGCCGGCCTGTTTCGCCGTGGACAGGGTGTGGAACAGGACGATGCGTGGGCGCTGGAGTTATACACAGCTTCTGCACAGCAGGACTTCCCCTATGCCTCATACGAGTTAGGAAAGATGTATCGGGACGGCATTGGCTGTGAGAAGGACGCCGAAGCGTCGGAACAGTGGTACCGGCAAGCCTTCGCCGGATTTCTCGAATTGGAGCAGCAGAGCCATGACGATAAATTGCAGTACCGCATCGGATGGATGCTCCTCCATGGTGTAGGGACTGGTAAAGATGAGGCGGCAGCCAGGGAGTGGTTTGAACAGGCGTCCAAACTGGACAATCCCCACGCGCAGTACCAACTGGCCCGGATGATTTTCAATGATCCATCCTCTACACCGGAGCAGACAGCCCAGGCATTGGAGCGGCTGACAAAGGCGGCGGAATCCGGCCAGGACTGTGCTCAATACGCGCTCGGCAAAATCTATCGGGATGGTCAGGGCGTGGAAAAAGACATTCAAAAGGCGGTGGCTCTGTTCACACTTGTGGCTCTGTTCACACTTGCGGCAACGAAGGAAAACAGCTTCGCCGCCTTTGCTCTTGGCAAGCTGTATCTTGCCGGTGACGCAGCCCTGCCCAGAGACCCGGCGGCCGCACTGAAATGGCTCACATACGCTGCGGAACTTGGGAACCAGTTTGCCCAGTACCGCCTGGGAAAACTACTGCTGAAGGGAGACGACGGTATCCCAAAGGATGTAATAGCCGCCATCCGCTGGCTTACTGCCGCAGCCAAACAGGAGAACGGGTATGCGGAATACGCCCTGGCTCTGGTCTATCTCACAGGAGAAGATGCACCCAAAGACAGCGTAAAAGCACTAAGTCTGCTGAAGCGGTCAGCAGGCCGGGGTAATCAGTTTGCGCAGTACCGGCTGGGCAAGCTGCTGCTCCAGGGGGAAGATGCGCCAAAGGATGTGAAAGCCGCCATCCGCTGGCTCACCGCCGCAGCGGAACAGGGCAATCAATACGCCCAGTATGCCCTCGGCAAGCTCTATCTGCTTGGGAAGGAGGTCCCAAAAGATAGATCCAGTGCGATCAAGTGGTTCCAGCTGGCAACGGATCAGGGCAATGAATATGCTCAATATTTCCTGGAACACATGGATGATCGCTTGGGCCAGCCTCCTGTGGCGGCCGTCATTTCGCTGTTCCACCATCTGGCCAACATTTTCCAGGAGCAAAACCAACCACCGCCCTCCGGTGGCGTCCGGGTCGCGGTGGATCGGAAGCTCCTACGAAAAATCAAGGCGAAGAAGATCGCTCAGGGCCACAAGGCGGATGACCATGAGCCGGAAATGCAGCTATAAGGGAGGTAATCTTTTGAAACAGAAAGTGCAGTTTAAACAGCAGATTTTATTGGCGCAGCCCAAAGGCATTCAAGGGCTGAAAAGGCAAAAGCCAATCCCGTGCAGACCTGTTCTGTTCCACCGGAAACTCAAGGGAAGGAATCAGTGAGAGGCATATGAGGTATGAACCTGCGGACTCCCTTTAATAGCCTCTGGAGCTTCAACAAGAAGTTCTGAAATCTTTTTCTCTTTTTCAGTTACCCTTTCAGGCACCTTTCCAGTCACACTACCGCTGTGGTCTATGGGCGTCGGGATCAAGTCCAAGAGCTCCGAAAGATGCCAACCAACCGAATGAATTAACACAGATTTGAGAGGCCGCATACTGCGGTCTCTTTTTTGATAAGGAGGGATGTAGCGTGCCATATATCCACTTCACAGAGGACCAAAAACTCCGTGCCAACTCCGTTGACCTGGTGGAGTTCCTGCGCCGGCAGGGAGAGAAACTCATCTCCTCCGGCCAGGACAAACGCCTCACCTCAGATCACAGTATTACTGTGCATGGGAATGAGTGGTATGATCATGCTGCAGAGAGGGGTGGCCATGCAATCTCCTTTGTCCAAAATTTCTATGGCCTGACTTACCCTGAAGCAGTGACCCGTCTGCTCAACGGTGAACAGGGGGAGGTGTATGTACCGGCGGAGAAAAAAGAAAAAGAGCCGCCAAAGGAATTTGCCCTGCCTCCCTCAAACCAGGCCATGCGGCGGGTATATGCTTATCTGCTCCAGCAGAGGCACATCAGCCGGGAGGTACTAAGCGCTTTCGCACAGAAGGGACTGATCTATGAGAGCCGGGAATTGTCCATAGATCAGACAAAGGTGTATCACAACGCCGTGTTCGTAGGATTCGATGAACGCGGCGTTGCCCGTCATGCCCACAAGCGGGGGCTCTATACCCAAGGCAAAAGCTACCGGGGCAACATAGAGGGCAGTGATCCCCGGTGCAGTTTCCACTGGGTCGGTACCAGCGACCGCCTCTATGTATTCGAGGCCCCCATCGATCTGCTTGCCTTTCTCACCCTGTACCCGGACGGCTGGCAGCAGCACAGCTATGTGGCTCTCTGTGGTACGGCGGAACATGCTATGCTGTGGATGCTGGAGAAAAATCCAAATCTGCGGAAAGCCATCCTTTGCCTGGATCACGATGCCGCCGGAATCGAGGCCGCCGGCCGGCTCTCGGATATTCTGCGGGAGCATGGCTATTCTCAAATTGCCTCGCTGCAATCCGAA
>JAGZOP010000045.1 GCA_018383195.1 Clostridiaceae bacterium
CGATGAGTTCAAGCGGATGCTTGCCGACTGCGAGGCTGGCAAAATCGACATCATCCTGACAAAGAGCATCTCACGGTTTGCCAGGAACACGGTGGACCTTCTGGAAACGGTGCGGCATTTGAAGGACTTAGGTGTCGAGGTGCGTTTTGAGAAGGAGAACATCCGCTCGATGGACGGGGACGGCGAACTGATGCTGACCATCCTCGCATCCTTTGCACAGGAGGAAAGCCGCAGCATTTCCGACAATGTAAAATGGGGAACGAGAAAGCGGTTTGAAAAGGGCATTCCAAACGGCCGCTTTCAAATCTATGGCTACCGCTGGGAGGGCGACCATCTGGTCATCCAGGAGGATGAAGCGAAGATTGTTCGGCTCATCTATGATAATTACCTGAATGGCTTGTCGGCGGAAACCACGGAAAAGCAACTTGCCAAGATGGGTGTGAAGTCCTATAAAGCGCAGCACTTTGGAAATTCATCCATCCGGCAGATCCTCGGCAACATTACCTACACGGGAAATCTCCTGTTTCAGAAGGAATATGTAATAGACACCATCAGCAAGAGAAGCAAAATCAACCGTGGGGAGCTACCGCAGTATTTCGTGGAGAATACTCACGAGGCCATTATCCCGATGGAGGTCTACCAGGCGGTGCAGGAAGAAAAAGTACGCCGCCGGGAGCTTGGGGCCTTGGCGAATTGGAGCATCAATACCTCATGCTTTACTAGCAGGATCAAATGCCCTCTCTGCGGGAAGAACTACCGCAGGAGCGGCAAGCGCCAGCGTAAGAACCCGGACGAGGTATACTACATCTGGATCTGCAGGACAAAGAGTGAAAAGGGTGCAAAATCCTGCCCCGCAAAGGCGATCCCGGAAAAGGCGCTGAAGAACGCGTGCGCAGAGGTGCTTGGAACAGCCGAATTTGACGATGCCGTATTTTCAGCGCAGATTGAACAGCTTTATGTAGTTGGAGATGATACGCTGGAATTTCATTTTTATGACGGCTCGGTTCTGGAAAAGAAATGGAAATCCACAGCCAAAAAGGACTGGTGGACCGAAGAACGCAGAGCCGCCTGGGGTGAGCTTCATAAGCACAAGGCAACCAATCCGAACCGGCGCAGATTTTACGAATTTACAGGGCTTATCAAGTGCGGGCAGTGCGGTGAGAGCTTCCGCTGCCAGAGCATGACCCGGAAAGACGGCACACGCATCAGAAGCTGGCACTGCGGAAGGACATGCGGGAATACAAACATCCGGGATGAGATTCTGAAAAGTATGGTCTGCGATGTCCTTGGCCTGGATGCTTTTTCCGAAGAGTCGATGGATGCGGCGCTGGAGAAAATCACCGTGAATGGTACGGCGGTACGGTTCCACCTCCGTGACGGCAGCGTTGCGGAGCGCGAATACACCCAGCCGAAGCGAAAAGGCACAAAGCACACGGAAGAATTTAAAGAACATATGCGCCAGCTCATGAAGGCCAAATGGAAGGAGGGGAAAATGCATGGCACAAAGAAAAGTGACAACCATTCCAGCCACGATCAGCCGGTACACGGCGGTGCCGATTAACAGCACAAAGAAACGCCGCGTTGCCGGATATGCCCGCGTCTCCACCGACCATGAGGACCAGGTCACCAGCTACGAGGCGCAGGTGGACTATTACACGAATTACATCAAAGGGCGGGACGATTGGGAGTTTGTCGCTATCTATACGGATGAAGGGATTTCTGCAACGAACACTCGGCGGCGCGAGGGTTTCAAGGCGATGGTGGCAGATGCTCTTGCCGGGAAGATTGACCTCATCGTAACAAAGAGCGTCAGCCGGTTTGCCAGAAATACCGTGGACAGCCTGACTACGGTGCGGATGCTCAAAGAAAAAGGCGTGGAGATTTACTTCGAGAAGGAAAATATCTGGACGCTGGATGCCAAGGGCGAACTGCTCATCACCATCATGTCGAGCCTTGCACAGGAGGAGAGCCGGAGTATTTCGGAGAACACCACCTGGGGACAGCGGAAGCGGTTCGCAGATGGCAAGGCAAGTGTGGCCTACAAGCGATTCCTGGGCTATGACCGGGGGCCGAATGGCGGCTTTGTGGTCAATCCGGAGCAGGCAAAGACCGTCAAGCTGATCTATAAGTTGTTCCTGGACGGGCTGACCTGCCACGCCATCGCAAAGGAACTGACGGAGCGGAAACTGCCGACTCCCGGCGGCAAGGCGGTCTGGAGCCAGACCACCGTCCGCAGTATCCTTACCAATGAGAAGTACAAGGGCGACGCCCTCCTACAGAAGGAGTTCACGGTGGACTTCCTACAGAAGAAGACAAAGAAAAACGAGGGCGAGGTGCCGCAGTATTATGTGGAGGGCAACCACGAGGCTATCATCGATCCGGTGACCTTCGATTATGTCCAGGCGGAGATGGCGAGACGGACAAAGGACAAGCACCGTTACAGCGGCGTGAGTATGTTCTCCTCGAAAATCAAGTGCGGTGAATGCGGGTGCTGGTACGGCTCCAAGGTCTGGCACTCCACGGACAAATACCGCCGGGTCATCTACCAGTGCAACCACAAATACAAAGGCGGAAAGCCCTGCAGCACGCCCCATGTCACAGAGGAGCAGGTCAAGGACGCTTTTGTCCGGGCGGTCAATATTCTGCTTTCGGAAAAGGCTGAGCTGGGTGCCAATGTCCGGGCGGTTATCGCCATGCTGTGTGGCAGTGCGGAACTGGAAAAGCAGCAGGCGGAACTGAAGGAAGAACTGGAGGTTGTCGTAGGGCTGGTGGAGCGGTGCGTGGCAGAGAACGCCCGGACGGCTCTCGACCAGGATGAGTATTCAGAGCGTTACAACGGGCTGGTGAGCCGATATGAAGCGGTCAAGGCACAGTTTGATGAAGTCACCCAGGCGATTGCCGATAAAAATGACAGGAAGAAGTTGCTGGAGCAGTTCCTCCGCATGGTGGAGACGCAGGAGCCGGTTACAGAATTTGATGAGCGGCTATGGTCGAGTCTGGTGGATTTTGTGACGGTATACCGTGAGAAGGACATCCGGGTGACCTTTAAAGACGGGACAGAGATATAGGGATGATAGAAAAGCAAAAATATTTATGGCGGCTTTGTACTTCCAAGCCGCCATAAATTTGTATAGAATTATTTCTTTTCGAGAACATTTTTCAGCTTCGCAAAACTCAGTTCACTAATGACATGCTCAAGTCTACAAGCGTCCTGCGCTGCAATATCATGGGGAACCCCGGCTTCAATAAGCTGTCTGGTAAAAAACTGATGTTTTTCGTAAATCTGTTCGGCAAACTGCAATCCCAGTTCTGTCAGGGATAGTGTGCCGTCGGCATTTTTTACAAGATGACCGGATTTGGATAATTCCTTGACCGCCCGGCTTACAGAAGGCTTTTTTACGCCTAACTGCTCTGCCACATCCACACAGCGGACATAACCATGTCTTTTCTGCATCATCAAGACTGCCTCCAGATAGTCCTCCATTGCTGATGTCAAAGCCATTGACACACCTCCCATCCAGAGTATTTTGGGTATTAGCTACCGTTATTTTGCCTTTACATTGGCGATCTCAATGAAAAGCTGGTCACTGCCGAAGCTGAAGGATTCAATCTTGTCACTGTTAAATGCCGCATACTGGTGAGCTGAAGTAAACGGAACCAGCACGGCCTGATCTGCTGTAAAGGTCAGCACCTCGTTATAGATTTCCTGCACGCGATCCAGATCGGCGGTGCTGTCCAATTCCTTTATGATGTTTGTGCCATTTTCCATCGTCAAAGCAACCTGCCACAAAATCGGGTCGGACATCATTTCCGGGTTCATATTCGTCATGGTGAGGAACGGGTCATAGTAACCGCCGTAGGTTGTGTGGAGCGAGAAATCAAAATCGGTAGAAACCTGCGTAAACCACGTCATATTATCCGAACCGCGAGGCGTTACTTCAAACCCTACTTCACCCAATTCCTGAGCAATTACAAGCGCCGCATCGTCCATTGTTCCCTGATTGGTGATATAATCCAGCGTAACACTCAATTTTGCGCCATCTTTTTCGCGGATGCCATCGCCATCACTGTCTACCCAACCGGCGCTTTCCAGCAATTCTTTTGCTTTATCTGCATTGTAGCTGTATGTAGTGGCTTCTACATCGCAATACGGTAGAGAGGTATCCAGCAACTGTTCCGAAGCTGTTTCAAGACCGGAGAATACACTGTCGCTGATCGTTTCCTTATCAATCGCATAGGCCACCGCCTGCCGGACAGCGGCATCGTTAAACGGAGCCTCCTGTGTATTGAAGCCGATAAAACGGCTGTTGGAAATGCTGTCATCCAATGCGGTGCCAATTCCATCCGCAGAGGAAAGTTCGGTATAACCAGCAAAGCTCAAACGGGATGTACCCGCAAGCAGATCCACTTCGCCATTGCGCAGAGCGAGAATTGCAGCATCGGGATCCGCGATCACTTTTACGGTAAATTCGTCCACATCAGGCTGTTCTCCCCAATAATTGGGATTGCGGACGAAAGTATAAGAGGTTCCGTCACCGTCCCCGGCATACATATAGGGGCCAGTCCCCATTGTCTGGGTCAGCAGTTCTTCTTTAGTTGTCAAATCCTCATTAAACGCATTGGGCGACACGATTCCCATTGGGTTGCACATGGCAAGGTCGTTCAAAACACCATAATAAGGAGTGGTAAGGTGAATTGCCACGGTATGTTCGTCCACCACTTCAATCGACTCCGTGAGTGTTCCAATCTTACCAAAGGATGCAATATAGTCTCCCAAATTGGAGAATGCCGCCTCTAAGCTGGTTTTTACTGCTTCCGCATTGAGGTCAGCACCGTCCGAAAACTTTACGCCTTCTTTGAGATGGAAAGTGTAGGTCAGTCCATCATCGCTGATGTCCCACGTTTCGGCCAGCCCAGCCTTAAATTCACCATTTTCCCGAACGACGAGTGTATCGTAGCAGTTACGGGCATAGTAGGTGAAACCGTAAGTACCATTGGAAGTGGCAGGGGACATCGCTGGATAGAAGCCGGTGGAAAAATCCCAGCTTTCTGTTGTTGTGATACTTACCGGAGTAGAATCAGAACCGGAAGTATCGGGTGTTGTACTGTTGCAGGCGCAGAGACCAAGCACCATAACGCCCGCCATCATCAGTGCAGCAAGTGATTTTAGTTTCATAAATCAAACCGTCCTTTCGTTTTTTGTATATATCACGCCCCAAGGAGCGTATATACCTATTTCAAATCAAGTGGGAAGCGCGCAAAAGCTGTTTGGTATAGGGGTTTTGAAATATCTTCAGATCCCCATTCCATTGACGGCTTTCGATCAGTTTCCCGTTTTGCATCACATGAATTTCGTCCGCAAGATAAAGCGCCGCGTCAATCTCATGGGTAATGAAAAGATAACAGCATTGTTCTTCCTCCTGAACTCTTTTTAGCAATTCCAAAATACTTTTGCGCAGAATGACATCCAAACCGCTGATGGATTCGTCAAAGACGATATAGCGTGGGGAAACAGCCAGAGCACGGGCAATCCCTACGCGCTTTTGCTGCCCGCCGGAGAGTTCGCCCGTTTTCTTGTTCGCTGTTTCCTTCGGCATCCCCATACGGTCAAGCAATTCAAAAATTCTTGCCCGTTCTTTCTCTTTAGGTATATTCAGCAGGTTTCGGATTGGCTCGGCAATCGCCTGATAAACCGTAAAATGGGGGTCAAGGGCGCTTTTTCCGTCCTGCAATACCAGTTGGATTGCTTTTGCCGTTTCTTTCCGGTTTCTTTTTCCTTTGCGGGAAATCGGTTTTCCGTCCAGCAGGATTTGACCGGACGAAGGTGATTCCAGCCCCAAAATTAACCGTGACAAGGTGCTTTTTCCGCAGCCGCTTTCTCCCACCAAAGCGTAGATATGATGATCTTCCATAGGCAGGCTCACATCAGAAACCGCATCAAACAGCAACTTATCTTCGCCTTTGTATTGTTTGCTTACATTTTTCACCTCCAGCATGTACTCACCCCCATCCCAAGTGGATCGCCTCAATCAGTTCCTTGGTATAATCAGCTATTGGATTCTGTAAGACCTCTTGGGCGCAGCCTTGTTCTACCATCTGTCCTTCTTTCAAAATCAGTACATGGCCTCCGACATGCCGTGCAACATCAAAGTCATGGGTGACTAAAAGCAGTGCGCAGCCCTGCTCCTGTAGATGCAAAAATTGCTCCACCGCTTTGTCCCTGTGAATCGCGTCTAAAGCGGTAGTCGGTTCATCGGCAACCACCAGCTTTGCGTTACCGGCAATCGCAAGGGCAATGAGGCAGCGCTGGAGCATACCGCCCGAAAGCTGATACGGCCTGCTGCTTAAAATCCTTTTTGTATCACTAAGCCCTGCCCGAGACAACGCCTGTTCATAAAGAGACAAGGCTTCCTTTTTCTTCAAATCTTGATGCAGGTTAAGAAATTCGGCCATTTGAGCACCAATTTTTCTGGAAGGGTCGAGCGCCGTCATCGGATTTTGCGGGATAAAAGCGATTTTATTGCCATAGTACAGCGCCCGTTCTTTTTCCTTTAGCTGTAAAAGCGATCTGTTATCAAAAAAGATTACGCCATTCACTTGGAAGGCGCTGCTGTTAAGCAGCCCCAAAATTGCCCGGCAGGTCATCGTTTTTCCGCTTCCTGATTGTCCTAAAAGGATAACTGCACCCGCTTCCTCCAACGAAAAACTGATGTCCTTCACCAAATCCTGATATGGATTTTTAAGCGCAATGCTAAGATGTTCTACCTGTAACAGCTTTTTGCTCATAGCACATCCTCCTGCGGCTGAAGAATGTCCCTAAGCGCCTCGCCAAACAGATTGAAGCCTGCGGCGGCAATGAAAATGCAGATACCGGGGTAAATGAGCAGTTCCGGGTGGGAATACAACGCCACCTGCGCTTCCTCCAGCATTGCGCCCCATTCAGCCGTTCCGCTGGGCAGACCAAGGCCGAGAAACGAAAAGCTGGAAACCGTGAGGATGGCCGAAGCTACGCCCGTTGAAAAATACACCAAAAACTGCGGAAGGATATTGGGAATTAAATGGTGAACAATAAGCTGCCACATTCCACAGCCGGACACCCTCGCGGCGACAATGTAATCCCGCCCAAGTTCCGTTTTGGCATAGGTGCGAATAAGCTGCATAAACCGCGCCCACATGGAGATGACAACCGCCCAAATAATATTTTGCAGGCCATTTCCCAAAACGCCGATAATCGCCACTGCGATAATGAGCGTGGGGAAAGCGATAAATACCTGGCTGATTCCTGTCACAACACGGTCAAACCAGCCGCCGATACACGCTGTCATCATTCCAAGGATTAAACCAATCCCTCCCAACAGAATCAAAATGGGAAGCGCCAGCCCAAGGGATGCTCTTGCACCATAAAGCAAGCGGGATAATTCACACCGCCCAAGCTGATCGGTTCCAAGGGGATAATCGGCGCTCGGCGCTTGATATTTCATCAGTGGATTCACCTCGTCCGGCGCATGGGGAGCCAAAAGCGGTGCGAGAATTGCAACGGCGCAGATCAGCACAATCAGGCCAAGCCCGATGACCGCCTGCGGATTTCTCCATATTTTACGCAGCATCGCTTTCCTCCTTTCTCCACGGGCATAGCAAGTGGTTGAGTATTTCGCCAAACAGTTCGGCCAGAAGATACAGCGCGGCGATAATCAGCATACAAGCGCCAATCGCGTTGGCATCAGCAGCCATAATACAGTTCATCAGGTAGTTGCCCACACCTTTGATAGAAAAGACCTTTTCCACTACGGCGCTTCCAGCAATCAGATAGCTTACATACTGGCAGAACAGGGTGATGACGGGCGGCAGGGCATTGCGGAATACCTTCTTCCAGAGGATCCTGTTTACCGTCATCCCGTTGGCACGGGCAAAGCTCACATAATCACGGTGCATTTCTTCCAGCAGTGAAGCGCGAAATACCCGTACAGTCGAGCAAATCACAGGAAAAGATAAGGTAATGGATGGCAATATCAATCCCATAATCCCCGATGCAGGCGTTACGCTGAAAATCGGGATTTCCACAGCGAAGCCAATCAACAGCAAAAAACCGAGCCAGAACGGAGGAACACAAATTCCAAACAGCGAAACAATCCGCATGATATGGTCCGTCAGCTTGTTCTTTTTGGCCGCGCATAAAACGCCAAGCAGAATTGAAAACACGATAATTTCAGCTAACGACAGAAAAACTAATTGCAGCGTTTGCGGGAAGTAGGCTGCCAAATCCGCAGCCACCTCGTTTGTTGAAAAAATAGATTCCCCAAAGTCGCCGCGAAAGACACCGCCGATCCAGTTCAAATACCGAATCGGAAGCGGCTGATCCAAACCAAGTTCCGCGCGTACCTGTTCAATCACTTCCGGTGTAGGAGAGAGATTTCCACGGCGCACAAGATAAGTGGCTGGGTCTGTACTGGATAATGCAGTCAGGATAAAGCACAGGATGCTTACGCCAAAGAGCAGAACCAGCAGCCGCACGATTCGTTTTATCCAATGAGATTTCACCGTTTCCCTCCTTTCCGGTTAATCAAAGCTAACCATTGTGTCGAAGTAACTGCGGCAGGCGGCATATCGCCCGCCGCAGTGCATAAATTACTGTGCAAGTTTCCAGTTCCGCGCTTTCTGCCGGATATTCCAGAATTTTTGATAGATTCCTTTTTGTTGTATCAGTTCAGCGTGAACGCCTTTTTCTACAATTTTTCCGTTATCCACCACCAAAATCTGATCGGCATCCCGAATCGTGGACAGCCGGTGTGCAATGACAATCAGCGTCTTATTTTTTACCAAAGCGCTGATGGCCTGTTGCAAATGCACCTCGTTTTCCGGGTCAACGCTGGCGGTTGCCTCGTCAAGCAGGATAATCGGCGCGTCCTTGAGCATGGCGCGGGCGATGGAGATCCGCTGCTTTTCTCCACCGGACAGGGTGGAGCCGCCTTCGCCAATTACCGTGTCATATCCTTGTGGCAGAGCAGAGATAAAATCGTGGCAGCAGGCTTTCTTTGCCGCTTCTACCACTTGCTCATGGGTTGCGTCCGGGCAGCCAAACTTAATATTGTTCTCAATAGTATCGTGGAACAGATACACATTTTGAAATACCATGCTCATATTCTTCAAGAGGCTGTCACAGGTAAACTCTTTGACATCGTGGCCGCCTATGGTAATGCTGCCTTCCTGCACATCCCAAAACCGGGCGATCAGCCTTGTAATGGTGGTTTTGCCGCCTCCAGAGGGACCGACAATCGCAGTCATGCTGCCCTGTGGAATGGAAAAACTCACATCCTTCAAAATTGGATTGCCATTCTCATAAGCAAAGGACACATGCTCGAAGCCAATGTCAAAGGAATCCAAAGGGATGTCCCTACCGTTTTCATCAATTTTTTTTGCCTGTTTGATACGCTCTACCCGGTCAAGGGCAGCGTCCATTGTCCGAATCATTGTCGTCATCTGGCCCATAACCTCAATCGGATTGAAGATGGTAAAGGAAGCGATCAGAATAACGGCGAGATTAGCGAAAGACAGGTCGCCGCCAACAGCGAGGATTCCCGCGCACAGCATAATCATGCAGGCCGAAATACGGAACACCATCGAATAGGTCATATTGAGCGGGGTAAATACACGCTCCACCCCATAAGAGGCAGCCGCATTGCTCTCATAGGCATCTTCAATATCGCTCAGATTTTTGTCGCACATATTGAAGGATTTTACAACGGAAATACCTTGCACGTATTCCAATGTGGCCGCAACTGCTTCGGATTGGATTTTCTGCCGCTTTGCAGAGAGCGCCTTTCCTTTTTTCTGCATGTGGCTGTAGATTGGGAAGGAAAGAAGGATGCCTGCCACGAAAATCAAACCGATACGCCAGTCAAAGGCTAAAATACAACCCGCCATGACAATCATACTCAAAACGCCGGTTGTAACCTTATCAAGAATGTGCATAGAGTAGTTCTCGAGAAAGTTCAAATCCGTTGTAACAGTCGCCGTAATGTCTCCGACACTGTTATCATGGAAAAAGCCCATCGGCACATTCCGCAGCCGGTCGCCCAATGCAATCCGTTCTCTGGCTACAAACTCAAAGCCTGCCGTACTTTGCAGCCGGTAAACCAGATATTTGAAAATCATGCGCAGGATTAAACCTCCTGCAATCAAGCCGATAACAATACCCCATGTTTGTCCTGTAATCGGTTGACCGTTCTGCAATTCTATCAGGACAAGAAAGACGGCGGCGATTGGCAGCAGGCCGAACATGGATTCCAGAAAGCCACAGATAAAGCTGCCCCAAATCCGTTTCGATAAGTTTCCGCTTAAACGCAGTACGCGCCGGATGATTTTCAGCATAATTCACTCACCTCCTGATTCATACTCCAGTCCATTGCGCTGATATGAGCTTTCCACATATCCAGATAGGTTTCGGAATGGGTTAGAAGCTGCTCATGGGTTCCCTGTGCGGTAATCTGTCCGTTTTCCAACACTAAAATCTGGTCGGCATACATAATGGTAGAGAGCCGGTGTGCAATGACAATCAGAGTTTTCCCCTTTGTCAGCTTATCAATGGAACGCTGCAATTTATCTTCATTCTCCGGGTCTGTGAAGGCGGTGGCTTCGTCTAAAATCACGATAGGCGCGTTTTTGAGGATTGCCCGCGCTATGGCAAGGCGCTGGCGCTCGCCACCGGAAAGCCTTGCCCCGGCGTCACCGGCATTGGTATCGTATCCTTGGGGGAAACGTGAAATAAATTCATCGCACCCGGCCTGTGCTGCCGCCCATTCCACTTCCTTATCAGTAGCCTCCGGTTTACCAATGCGGATATTATCGCGCAGACTCATATTGAACAGAAAGTTGTCCTGCGATACATAGCTGATCTTCTCTGTTAAGTCGGTAAGGGACATCTCCCGAATATCAATCCCGCCTACTAAAACTGCGCCTGCATCGACATCCCAAAACCGGGCGATCAGTTTGGCTAAGGTTGATTTACCCGAACCGGAAGGCCCCACAAAGGCAGTTACGCTTCCGGCCTTTGCTGTGAAAGAAATACCGTGAATGATCTCGCTGTCGCCATAGCCGAAATGAACATCCTTCATCTGCATGTCGGCTTTGTCTGTATGCTTCGGCTGTGCCGGTTCCGTCAATTCTTCCATATCAAGAAGCGCCTGAATACGGGGCTGCACTTCGGAAATAACGGCAAAACTTTCCCAAAACTCGGTAAAGTTTTGCAGGGAACCAACGATTGCCATAGAGAGAAGAATACAAACAATCAGTTCGGCAAGACTAACCGTACCGCCTGAAATAAGAGCCATTCCGACAGGCAAAACAAAGGCAATCGAGGATGGTAGAATCGCTTGGCTGATGCTCATAAACGGCCAACAGTGTTTATACCACTTTGTCGTGATGTCCCGCACCTTTAGAACCGCCGACTGGAACCGCCCCATTGAGGAAGCAGTCTGATTAAATGCTTTGATGACCTCCATACCATTGACATATTCCACAATGGTTGCGTTCATATTGGCATTGGACATCATGTATTCCTTCATCACTTCGCCACGGCCAAACATCATGCCATAATAGATCAGGTTTCCCAAAATAGCTGAAACCAAAGCGGCCAACGCCATGCGCCAGTCAATCACCAACAAATACAGAATGACAAAGATCGGAACAAGTATGCTGGCGGTCATTTCTGGAATAGCGTGAGCCAGCGGGCCTTCCAATCGCTCCGCATCGTCGATGACAAGTTGCTTAAACTCGCCGGACGATTTCTCTTGAATCGTTCCCATAGATACCTTGGACATCTTCTTCATAATTGCAATACGGATATTTTTAATGATTTCATAGGCTACTTTGTGGGAACACAAAGTAGATTTCGCGTAAAGAGCATGTTTTAGAAGATACCCGCATAGAGCAATTACTGGCAGGAGAATTGCCCATGTAGTCGTCAAACTGTTTTCCAATGCCTTTTGCAGCAATACGGCCACAGCAATATATGGAACAACGCCAAAGGCAGAGGATAAAACAGACAGGACAACGGCAAATGATAATTGTGATTTCTTTTCTTTAGCAAAGCGAAGAATACCCTTATATGGAGATTCTCTTTTGCCAATTTCTTTCTGCATATACATTTACCCGCCTTTCCGTGTTGTTTTCCAAACATAATCAGCATAGCAAAACAGCTTTCGTTTTTGTGACCGAATCCGGCAGTTCTATACCCCAATCCGACAAATCTGTTTCTGTAACGGCTTGCTTTTTCTTATGTAATATGGTATTATAGTTAGCAGTAACTAACCTTGTGTTTATGAAAGGAGTTCGGCATTATGCTTTTACAATGGTCTGCGCCAGAATATGTGCCACGCTCTTTTCTCGTTTCCGGCGTTTCGGGTACGAATAAAGTAGTGGAGCAAACCGATACCAGCTTTCGGCTTACAAAACAGGTGGCCGATGGATTGGTGGATATGCAGGAAGTGTCAAAAGGATTATTTTTAGTGCAGTCTGAAATGTCGTTCAAAAAGGAAACGGAACTGTGCGAAGAGTATCCAGAGCGCAAAGTCTTTCAACTCTCTTTCTGTATGAATGGGATCTGCGAATGGGATTATCGTCAAACACGAGGCGAGCACTACCAGCTTTCCCCTACACAGTGCAGTTTACAGTGTGGAACTTTTTCCCAATGCATCAGCCGTTTTGGTTCTGAAGAACCTTACCGAACATTAAGCATTTCGCTGGAACAGGAGCGTTTCCTGTCTTTGGCAGAGGATTTAGAAGCCGCGCATTTAATTCGGCGGGATAACAAGATTTGTACACACATATTTTCTACCACACCGGAAATTCGCTTGGTTTTGCAGCAGCTATTAGACTGCCCGCCAGAGCGAAAGCTGCGCAAGTTGTATCTTGAAGGAAAGGTATTGGAACTTGTCTCCCTGTTCTGCGAAGAAGCGATTGGAAAGCAGAAAAACGACAAAGAGATTTCCAGAGAAGATTATCGCTGCTTGATGAAGGCCAGGGAAATTATTGACAATCATTTCCTGCACCCTTTGACAATCGCACAGATTGCGGAGCAATGCTATCTCAGTGAAACTAAATTGAAGCAGGGCTTCAAAGCCTGTTTTAATTGTACGGTCTACGAGTACATAGTGGAAAAGCGCATGGAGATGGCACATCGTTTGTTGCAAAGCGGAAAATATAAGGTGAAAGATGTGGTATGGATGGTGGGATATACCAATGCAAGCCATTTTATCGACGCTTTCAAGAAAAGGTATGGGGTTACGCCCGGGGAAATATAACCATAACCATGTATTTAGGTAACCGGCTGCTAAGGTGGCTGGTTATCTTTTTTTACTTTATAATCAACTATGCTGGCAAGCAAAATCAATTTGTTTTGTATTATATAATGCGAACATGTTTTTTTACACACCACATGCACCTGTTCGCTATCGTTAATTGGGTGGCGTGTTCATCGTTAATGGGGTATCTGGTTCATCGTTACATTGTATCAATTTCGGTGCGGCAACGGATCCTCCGTACAATACTGGCAACGAAGGCTGGGTGTATAACGATAACGTTAATGACCCCAAGATCAAAAAGTGGTTGGGCGAAGTGGTTGGCAAAGAGGGAGAGGATCTTTCCCGGCATGATAAGTGGTTGTGCATGATGTATCCCCGGCTCAAACTGCTGCAAAAGCTGTTGGCGGAAGATGGCGCGATTTTTATAAGCATTGACGACAATGAACAGGCGAATTTGAAACTGATTTGTGACGAAATTTTTGGTGCGAGAAGCTTTATAACAGACCTTATTTGGCGGTCAGCGGATTCGTCAAACAACGATTCAAAACAGTTTTCTAATGACTACAATCATACATTGGTTTATTCAAAAGTGCCAGGGGGCTGGTTGCCCTTACGATTTGCAAGGCAGGAAAGGAATAATCAGCATTACAAAAATCCCGATAATGATCCTCGAGGGCCATGGTTTCAAAGCAATTTGCAATCCCCAAATTATCGTGCAAACCTCAAGTTTGATATAATCGCTCCAAATGGAACGGTAATTCACGCCCCTAAAAATGGATGGAGATGGAGCTACGAGAAAATGCAGGGTTGGATTAAGGATGGAACCATTATTTTCTCAGATGATCAAACGAGAATTATCAAAAAGACCTTTCTTAAAGACCAAGCAGGAATTGTTCCATCAAATATTTGGTGGGATGTCGATGACACAGGACACAATCGCAATGCCAAATATGAGCTACTTAAAATATTTACGGAACTTCACAGTTCTGAGGTATTCAAAACTCCGAAACCCACGAAGTTTATTGAAAAAATTTTACAAATGTTCAATAGCGAGTCTTTGGTAGTACTTGATTCCTTCTCTGGTTCTGGCACCACCGCCCATGCTGTTCTCAATATGAATAAGGCCGATGGCGGCAACCGCAAATTCATTCTGGTGGAGATGATGGACTATGCTGACAGTATTACCGCTGAGCGAGTAAAGCGTGTCATCCAGGGCTATGGCGAAGGAAAAAAAGCGGTTGAAGGTACCGGTGGTAGTTTCAGCTACTACGAATTGGGTGAACCTCTGTTGATTAGCGATTGCTTAAATGAAGCCGTTTCAGTTGAGAAAATTCGGGAGTATATATGGTTCATGGAAACCAAATCACCCTATGTACCAGCTTCCAGGAACAATCCATATTATCTGGGACAACATAACCATACGGGCTATTATTTCTATTATGAACCACAAAAAGTAACGGTGTTGGACTATGGCTTCCTTGCCACTATTGCAGAAAAAAATGATGGTACGATTATTTATGCCGACCGCTGTTCTATCGGTGAGGACAAGCTCAGTCAGATGGGGATTGTTTTCAAAAAAATTCCCCGTGATATTAGCAAACTGTAAGGAGAATTGAACTATGGCTTTTACATATTATCTTCCTGATGAGAATGGACAAAGAGTTGAATGTGGAACGGATTTTAATTCACTCATTATTATAGGTGCAAATGGATCTGGAAAAAGCAAATTAGGGGCATGGATCGAGCAGCAAAACATGGAAAAAGTGCATCGGATAGGTGCTCAGAGAAATTTGAATTTTCAAGAAAATGTACCGCTAAAAAGTTATTCCCAAGCAGAGGATCTTGTTTTTTATGGCACAGACAATAAAGGGAGCCAGGCAGGGAAAGGGTATCGGTGGAATTGGGGAAAAGAGTATACCACAAGGCTTATAAATGACTTTGACAATGTTTTGGCCGCCCTGATTGCATTGAAAAATAATGATAATGAAAAATATGTAAATGAGTGCAAAGCAGCACCCACTCGTGCAAAAAGGTCAGACCCTCCGTTTACTGCAATTGATAAGTTGATTCAAATTTGGGATGAAATTTTTCCTCAACGCAAATTACAGGTTAATGATGCCAAGTTTTTGTCCTCATTACGAAACGGAACAGGAACGCCATATAATTCCAACCAAATGAGCGATGGTGAACGTGCTGTTCTTTACTTAGCTGCCCAAGTACTTTGTGTCCCTCAAAATAAAATCCTTATCATTGATGAGCCAGAGGTACATTTACACCGCTCAATTATGAACTGTTTGTGGGTTGCTCTTGAAAAATATAGGCCAGATTGTTTCTTTATTTACATTACCCACGATACACAATTCGCTGCTTCTCATGGACAATCTGATAAGGTTTGGATCAAAGAATTTGACGGAACGCACTGGAAGCTCGAAAAAATTCAAGACAATGAACTTCCAGAAGAGCTTCTCTTTGATATCTTAGGAAGCAGAAAAAATGTGCTGTTCGTTGAAGGAGAAAAGAGCAGCTATGATACGCAATTATACACTATTCTATACCCCAATTATTATGTAATTGCTTGCGGCAGTTGTACCCAGGTGATTGCTCGTACAAAGGCTTTCCGCAATAACTCGACATTGCACCATTGCGAAGTTTATGGGCTTATCGACCGTGACTATCGATCTGACTATGAGATCAATAGATACAAGTCAGACAATATTTATACGCTGGAAGTTGCTGAAGTAGAAAACCTATTTTTGGTGGAGGAATTGATTAGAGTCATGGCAGAGTCCTTGGGCGAAAACCCGGATGCGGTGTGTATAAAAGTAAAACAATACATCGTTCAACAGCGATTTTCTCGGCAAATTAATAAACAGGTGTGTCAAAGTGTTGTTGCTAATCTGAAATATCGTTTGTCTACAGCAGAATTATCTAAGAAGAATGAAACCGAGGCCAAAGAAAGCTTAAATGCTGTACTACAGTCTCTGGATTATGAGCAAGTGAAAACAGCAGAAGAAACTAGATTTAGAGAAGCACTTGACAGTGATGATTATAAAAAAGTTTTGCGTGTCTTCAATGAAAAATCTCTTGTATCCTCAGTCGGAAACTATTTGAATATTAAAAATGAAGCTTACTGTACTAAAGTAATTAATTTGCTACGAGGTGAAAAGCATGATGCTATTGTTGCAGCACTTGCTCCGTATTTGCCTGTAGAGATTCAAAGATAAGGAAGAGGTATGCCATGGAATTAAAATCCTATCAGAAAAAAGTAATCAAAGATCTGGTTCGTTATTTGGAACTGATGAATGAGACTAAGAACTATGCTGTTGCTTTCCGGCAATTCTGGTATGAAGTCAGTGCTCCTTCTTTGGGAAAATATCAGGATATTATGCCAGGTGTACCGAACCTTTGTTTTAAGGTGCCGACTGGTGGGGGTAAAACCTTTATGGCTTGCAATGCCATCCGTCCTATCTTTGATGCACTTCCTGTTACAAAAACAAAAACCGTTGTTTGGCTCGTCCCTTCTGATGCTATTTTGACCCAGACAGTCCAGACTCTAAAGGATACATATCATCCCTATCGACAGAAAATTGATGTGGACTTTGGTAGCCGTGTGGAGGTGTACACCAAGCAGGAACTGCTGAACGGTCAGAATTTCAGTCCTACGGCAGTGACGGAGCAGCTGTCAATTATGGTATTATCCTATGACTCGTTCCGTAGTCGTGGCAAGGAAGGTCTGAAAGCATATCAGGAAAATAGCAATTTGGCTGAGTTTGCCAAGGTTCTGGGTAAGCCCGAACAGCCGATTGAAAAGGCTGACGAGACGGCATTATTCCAGATTATCAACCAGCTGAATCCTCTTGTGATTGTGGATGAGAGTCATCATGCTCGTTCTGAGCTGAGTATCGAAATGCTTGCTAATTTTAATCCTTGTTTTGTACTGGATTTGACAGCAACACCCAAGGCTGAAAGTAATATTATTTCCTATGTTGATGCCGTACAGCTTAAAACTGAGCACATGGTAAAGTTACCTGTTATTGTTTACAACCGTAACAAACAGACCGA
>JAGZOP010000138.1 GCA_018383195.1 Clostridiaceae bacterium
TCCCTGGTGCCGGAGCTTCTGGACAAGGTGGACGCAAAGCAGATGGGCTTTATGCCTGCGGTGGAGATCTCGTATATCAGGCCGGAAAACCAGCGGCTGATTGCCGTTTCCATTGACGGGGAGCAGTCCTCCCCCTCGGTGGCCCAGGCGAAGCGGCTCCACGAGCTGGACAAGGAGGGCAAGCTCAACGGCGATGTGATTGACGGGATTTTGAGTGAAGAAAAAAAGGAGGATCGCGGTGTGATTATTTCGACTGCTGAATTGTCTAAGTATTTCGGCAAGGAGGTCACTCCTGCCAAAATGAAAGAGCAGATCATGGCTCTGCTGGACGAGTGGAAAGAGAAACAGCCGCCCGAACTGGCAAAGCCGGACAAGAAAAAGGACTTGGAGAAGTAACCCGGCCCCGCTTCTGGACACTTTGTCCAGAGGTAAGCGCCCCGCGCTTGGGATGGGCTCTGTGGTGATATATCCCCCGTCGCCGCCTCTATTCCTGCACAGCCGGGAGTGGGCCGTCAAGGGTGCAACGCACCGCCGCAAGCGGCGGCCTGCCCTTGACGGTCTGCCCCGGCTGTGCTACTTCCAGCGGCGCGGCGGGGGTATATATCCTCCAGAGCTGCTCCCTTTCCCTGGATAGGGAAAGGGCGGGGGGGATAGGGTCAAACTACCTATTATAAATATCGGAGGTGTTGAAGATGAAACGATCCCTTGCTTATATTACCGCCGCATGGCGTGGCGATCCTGCGGTGGACATGGAGCAGGCGGCGCATTTCTGCCGTGTGGTTTACGATGCGGGGTATTCCCCCATCTGCCCTATGCTCTATCTGCCGCTATTCCTCAATGACGCGGTGCCGGAGGAGCACAAGAACGGCATCGACATGGGCCGTGACCTGCTTCGGCGTTCCCGTGTGCTGGTGGTGTGCGGCCATACTGTCACCGAGTCCATGAAAAATGATATTGCCGTGGCCCAGCGGCTGGGGATCACCGCTACCACCCTTGAGGGCATCCTGACCGTCAAGGGCCAGGGCCACCGCTGATATGGCGTCCCTGTTTGAAGCCTACATCACCAACCTGGGAAAATACAACGAGGGCGAGCTGGTCGGTGAAACCTTGAAATTCCCCACTACCACGGAGGAGGTGCAGGGACTTCTGAAACGCATCGGCGTGGACGGAATACGGTATGAGGAATTTTTCATCACCAGCTTTGACGGTGATGTATTGGGGCTCTATGACTATTTAAGTGAATATGAAAATCTGGACGAGCTCAACCATCTGGCCTGCCTACTCTCCGGGCTGGATCAAGGCGACTTGGAAAAGTTTGAGGCGGTCATTGACAGCGGCGAACATACTTCCAGCGTTGCTGATCTCATCAATCTGGCGCAAAACCTGGACTGCTATACGCTTTTCCCCGACATCGAAAGCGATGAGGATTTGGGCCGCTACTGTATGGAAGATGTAGACATCCCTGACGCACTAAGGGATTATTTTGACTATGAGGCATACGGGCGGGATATTCGGCTTGAAGAGGACGGCCACTTTGCCCCTGGTGGCTATGTGCTGAACAATGGCGGCCAATTCATCGAGCACTATCACGGGATCGAGGACATTCCCGCCGAGCACAAAGTCTTTGCCTTTCCGCAGCTCACGGTGCGGGAGCAAATGGCGGCCTACAAAGAAATTATTGACGGTTCCTCCCTGGAGGGCTATCGGAAGATTGCCGCAAAGGAACACGAGGAACGATAACGGCACTTCTGGACGTTTTGTCCAGAGGTGCTCTTTTCATGGAAAGGAGGGATACGGCTGATTGACGAGGACGTTTCCAGACGTACCATAGCAGTTTCGATCAAGGCGACAAAGCTCACGGGCCGGGTACTGGCCCAGGCGTGTCTGGCGGTGGGCCGGAAGATCAAGAAAACGTACCGGGCCCGCCAGACACCCCACGGAAAACAGACGGTGCGCCAGCTCATGGGCCACGGGGCCGCCACGAACAGCATCGAGGTGGAGTCCCCAAAGGACTTTGAC
>JAGZOP010000139.1 GCA_018383195.1 Clostridiaceae bacterium
CCCCAACCGCTTCAAGTTTACCGGCCAGCAGCTTGATTCGGTTACGCAGCAGTATTACCTGCGAGCGCGGTTCTACAATCCGGTCATCGCCCGCTTTACCCAGGAGGATACTTACCGCGGCGATGGACTGAACCTGTATGCGTATTGCCAGAATAATCCGGTGTTTTACACCGATCCAAGTGGTAACGTTTGCCCCGAAGGAACTAAAGACCCTCTGCTACATGCGCCAGTTCCTTCTCCAAATCAGCAGCAATCAACGGCGCTTGTCCCTTATGATCCAGAGTTTGCCGCCAAGCAAAATGCACTTCATGGCAATGGATATGCAAACGCCAATCAATCGCCGCCGAATCTGACCGCTGATACACTTTCGCTGAATGCAAACAGTCAAGCCAATCAGCCGGTTAAACCTAATGTAGAAACATTAGAGAATGGTCAAAACAGTGCAAAGCAATTTAAAAACTCCTCACTATTAGACAATCATTATCAAAGACATGGTTCAGAAATCGGCAATCTATTAGAAATTCCAAACTATTCAATTAATCAATACCTAGACGATGCAAACTACATTATAACTAATGGAACCTACGTTCCTGAACTAAATGGTTATGTAAAATTTATGAGAGGTCCCAAATATGGCTTTGTTGGTCTTGATCGCTCCACTGGCGATATAACTACATTCCACATTAAAGATGTTACTGAATTAATCAAAAAAGCTCCTAGTTTAGGATTCGGAAAGTAGGTGCAATGAATGTATATCAAATCCATTGAGTGGATGGACAAAGATGCACGTGAAGCTATCTTGACAGTAAGTGACGGCATACAAGAATTAGTGTGCTTCTGTCATCCATGTTTTTATCATATTAATGATACAGTATCTGAACCTCTTAAATGCTTAGATGTAAAAGATATTATTGTTTCTAGAGCTAATATCTATGACATTAAATCTAAGACAGGAACTCTTAATTATAAATTGATGGGGGAATTAATAAACGCTCAAGCCGGACTTATTAAAGTCTACAGTTTTTACTTGCACATTGACGAAAAAAAGCTTCCAAAGGATCTTATAGACGGAAACCACGTTCAATTTACTGTTTCAAGAATTGATGTCTGGTAAATTATTATCATTTAGTGGTTTTACAATTCAAATAAATCTTATTATAATTCTGATGGCACCATCCGCCAGGAGCAGCACGGCCCCGTGCTCAAACAGTATCACTACGACCAGGACAAGAACCTGACCGGGCTTTTTGTCCAGTCCGGCAACGCCATCCTGGCCAATAACCGCTACCTCTACGACGGCAACGGCAACCGTACCCGCAAACAACAGCTTGGAGGTGAGACACTCTACCACTACGACCCGCTGAACCAGCTGCAGAAGGTCCAGTACCCCGGCTATACCGAAGAACTGTTCTACGACAAAGCAGGCAACCGCACTCGCAGAGTGACACCCGGCACAGAGGAGCTCTACCAGTACGACCCCCGCAACCGCCTGACGGCCTACACCAAAAACGGTGCCACTACCCTTTTCCGCTATGACCATGCAGGCAACCTGCTGTCGGACGATAAGGCCCGATACAGCTACGATGCCTTCAACCGCACCATCCAGGTGGAGACCTTTGACGGAAACATCCAGGTCAACCGCTACGATGCCGAAGGCCTGCGGCACGAGATGGAAGAAAACGGCAGCTTGGTGAAGTTTATCTTCAATCCTGACCGAGAGGTGATAGCTGAACAAAACTCCCTTGGCATTACCCGTTACATCCGCAGCAGCGAGCTGATCGCACGCAATACGGATGCCGCAAGAACGTATTACCACTATGTCAGCGATGAGATAGGGTCAACCACCCACATCGTTGATGAAGATGGCATTGTTCTTAACCATTACGACTATGACGCTTGGGGCAACCTTACGGCTCAGGAGGAAGCCGTCCCCAACCGCTTCAAGTTTACCGGCCAGCAGCTTGATTCGGTTACGCAGCAGTATTACCTGCGAGCGCGGTTCTACAATCCGGTC
>JAGZOP010000140.1 GCA_018383195.1 Clostridiaceae bacterium
CTTCGCCGAGGTGAAAGCTGTTGATGCGGTAGTTCTCCGCATGTTTTGCTTCATGCCCTGCCCGGAACGCTTCTTCTTTTCCAGAATTCAGATCAACCATCAGATTGTGCAGGTGAACATTTTCCTCATGCCCCAAAATTCTTGCCAGATTTTCCTTGCTTTCCGAGCGGAAGATCGGATACACGGAATCCGGGTCCCGAAGTTCCACATCGAAAAGCCCGACTTTTTCAATCGTAAATGCCTTTCCGTCCAGATACAGCGTATCGCCAACGCGATAATCCGGCTGCACCGGAGCTGCGGGTTCTGGCTGCACAGTTGCAGGCTCTTTTTCAGCCTCCATGTTCCTGCCGCGAATCTCCTGCAACGCCTCTGATGCACTCACATAATCGGCAAATGTCTGCACTTTTCCGTCCGAATATCCGTAATACTCTTCTTTGACATAATCCCAGATGGCAAACGCATCTTTAGAATCCGGAAAGTTCTCGCCGGTCATTGTGACCACAAACCGTTCATCCGGTGCATAGCCAGACTCTCTGGAAAGTTCGCTGGCGTGTTCCTGCATTTCCAGTACCAGAGGATCTGTCTCTGCGTGAGCCGATTCCTGTACTTCTTCGGATTCCACATCTGGGAATGGAACGTCCTGCTGCAAATTCTGCTTGCTCTGTTCAACATAGAGCCAGTCTTTTGCTTCCCGTTCCTGAACTTTTTCAATCAACTGCTGGCGGTAGGTCTCTGCCTCCCATTCGCTGGTAAACTCTTCGCTGACACCATCCGGCTCCACATGAATGCCGTCCTGAATATCATCCCAGACCGCATAACCATCGTCTGTCTCCATCACGGTAAACCGCTGTGGTGCCGCCAGTTCACTCCGGGCATATACATCCGCAGCCGTATTCAGCATGTTGTCCACATGCTCATTTCCGGTATCGTAGCGTTCCGGTGGCGTTGGCGGAAACACATGGGCGGCAGTCGGCATAGGAAGCGGCGCGCCGTATTCCTGCTCCAGCTTCCGATACTCTTCCATTTCCAGCGCGGTCAGGTACTGATCATTTTCCACAAGCCGGTCTAACCGCTTATCCACCGCCGACCATGTGAGTCGCACTTCCCGGTCATGGTCATAATTGCGAAGCAGAATACCTCTTCCGTTATAATCGGCAAAACCGCAACTGCCATCCATAAAGGTATAGCTGTGGCCACCGAGACCGTATTCCGCTTTCAAGAATGCAGCTCGTTCTTTTGCGTCCCCTTGCTGCTGATACAGCGCATAAATACGGATCTTTCCGCCTTCAAAATTAGAACCGGTCCGCAGCATCCGGTCGATTTCATCCTCAGAAATGACAAAAGCGGAGGGCTTTTCGCTCTCCGCTTCTCTGGCTGCATGTTCTGCCGCCGCATCAATTTTCTGAATCTGCTCTGCTTCGGACTGAAACAGACTCATGAAGTTTAACTGTTGATAAGTTCCGTCAGAATGTAGTGGTCAAGCATTTTTGTAACACTTTGTTCGAAAAATTCACCCAACATATCTAGCTTCAAATGGTGTTTTCCAATCATTGTATGAATGAGGGCGGACATGATTATACCATACATACACATAGCGGTTTAGTGCTTCATCTAAGCTGGCTGCATCATAAAAATGATTGGGATATATCAGTTCATTTTTTAGTGTATTATAGAAACGCTCCATCGGTGCGTTATCATAAGGACAGCCTGCCTTACTCATGCTTTGACAAATTCCCCTACTTTCACAATAATGGATAAAATCCCAAGATGTAAACTGGCAGCCTTGGTCACTATGTAAAATCAATCCTTTTGCAGGCTTTTCTGCCAGCAGTGCTTTCTCTAAAGTTGCCTTTGCCAGTTCCGTATTGATATAGTCCGAATTTAAACTGGCAACTACACTGCGGTCATATAAGTCAAGAATAGAGCAGTTATAACGCATTTTTCCGTTCCCCATACGGATATAGGTAAAATCTGTA
>JAGZOP010000141.1 GCA_018383195.1 Clostridiaceae bacterium
TTCCGTCCCGGCGTTGGCCTTGAACGCATTGTTGGGCAGGCGGACAGCCCCCAGCAGCTCGGCCCGCTGCGCCAGATACCGGCGTACCTTCTCGTCCTTTGCGTCCAGGGTATAACGGGAGGTGAGAAGCGCCACAATGCCGCCCGGACGCACCTGGTCCAGCGCCTTGGCAAAGAAATAATTGTGGATGTGGAAGCCCAGCTTGTTGTAAGCCGGGTCATTGACCGGATATTGACCAAAGGGCACGTTGCCGACTGCCACATCAAAAAAGCTGTTTGGAAAGTGTACCTTTTCAAACCCGCGCACAGCGATCCGGGCCTCTGGATAGAGGAGGGACGCGATGCGCCCGGTGATGCTGTCCAGCTCCACACCGTAGAGCTGACTGCCCGCCATGGCCTCCGGCAGCAGGCCGAAGAAGTTGCCGACGCCGCAGGAGGGTTCCAGAATGTTGCCCTTCTGGAAGCCGAAATTGCCCAGGGCCTCATAGACCGCCTTGATAACCACGGGGCTGGTGTAGTGGGCGTTCAAGGTGGAGGACCGGGCGGCGGCGTACTCTGCCTCATCCAGCAGCCCCTTCAGCTCCGCGTATTCTGTGCGCCAATCCTCCTTGTCCTGGTCAAATGCTTGGGGCAGGCCGCCCCAGCCCACATAGCGGGAGAGGACTTCCTGTTCCGCCTCTGTTGCAACGCGCCCCTCCAGTTCAATCGCTTTCAGGGTGCGGATGGCCTCCACATTCCTCCGGTACTTCTCATTTGGCCCGCCCTCACCTAAATGGTCGTCTGTGATGTGGAAGTTGCCAGCCGGAGGCATGGAGGGCCCCGGTCCTGGCCGCTCCGGTTCGCCGGTGCGGATGGTCTGTATCACAACGTCGTAGGGCAGGTGGTTTTTATCCCCTGGATAGACAGCGGTGGTCTGCGTGGTGTACGCCGGTTCCTCCGTCTCCCGGACCTCCGGCTGGAACAGTCCCGCGTTGCGCTCGTCCTGCCGCAGCCATTCCTCGAATTGACTGCGGCTGACTGTCTGCTGGCTCCATGCGTAAGGGCCGGTATCAATGCGGATCTCCTGCGCCCCGATATAACCGATGGTGCCGCTGATCTCCTGGTCGGGCGCGGGCAGCACCACATGGTCGCCTACCTGATAGGCCGGGGTGCCCGTCAGATGCACCGCCTCCCGCTGGACCGGCGTGTGGGAAAAGCCGTCCAGCTCCTGTTGATACAGGGCGCGGAGAACGGCGGACAGCTCTCCCCAGGAGGCGGAGACGGTGGTAAGTATCTTATCATCGTCCCGGATGATCTCCACCCCCAGGCCGGTAGTCGTGGCCCGGTAATCTGCCGTCTCCCCAGTCACAAGGCCCATGGTCTCCACCCGGCCCGCAAACTGTGCGGAGAGGCGCTGTGCGATTTTGGTGTTGCCCTCGCCGTTCCGCAGCCACTGGGAAATATAGTCCTTGTCCCGGCCTGTCAGCAGGCCGGAGACCAGCACCTCCCGCAAGTCCTGGTCGAACCGCTCCAAATCAGCGGGCAGGAACTCGGTAATTGCGCCGTTGCGCTGGTCTTGCCGCAGCAGCCGTTCAAAATTCGCCCGCGTCTCTGTCCGATAGACGGGATAGGCCAGCGTGGGGTCCAGAAGCTCCACCTGCCCCCGTTCCAGGGAGGTGATCTTGTACTCCTTATCCTCCAGATAGACAAAATCCCCCGCGCCGTACGCGGAGGAGAGCGGGTCGCGGGGCTTGCCGCCAATGGTGCTTACCCCCGGCACCACTCCATCCTCCGGGATTGCCTCCTGTATCTCTGTCCATTCCTCGGTAGAAACCGCAAGGTCTACTTCATGGGTTGGCTCTCCGGCCCCGATGGTGATGGTATCGCCGTCGCGGGACACCGGCTGGCCTGACAAGTCCGGCTGGGCCGGTTCCGTCAGGGCGGCATAGGTCTCCTCCAACACGGTCTGGTGGAGACTGTTGTGAAAGCT
>JAGZOP010000008.1 GCA_018383195.1 Clostridiaceae bacterium
TCTGCATGCTGGCAAGCATTGCTGCTGCAAAGTTTCATGAGCTGGGACTGGAACTCGGCGCCGATAAGGCGTGGGAGTACAAGAGTTTCCAGAAAGAGATCGGAGAAATGGTCGCAGCTCAGGAAATGGACTTTGAGGATTATCTGGCAAACTTTGGTTTAACTGAGCGTCAGTTCCGCAATCTGGTTGCGCGCGATTACTATATCGAGGCGCTGCAGGAGTATTATTTCGGTGCAAATGGCGAAAAGGCACCCTCGGAAGAGGAAATGCATCAGGCATTTGATGAGAACTATTTCCGCGTCAAGCATATTCTGATCAGCGACAAGGATGCGACCGGTGCAGATTTGACTGGCGACGCATTGGCAGAGAAGCAGGCGCTTGTGCAGGAAGTGCAGGATAAGCTGGCAGCCGGTGAGGATTTCGACGCGCTCATGGAGCAGTATGGCGAAGACCCGGGCATGGAGACCAACAAGGATGGCTATCTGATCGACAAGGATGGCGCAACGCTGGACGGCAGCTTCATGGTCGAGGAGTTTACCAAGGGCGCGACCGCGCTGGCGGTGGACGAGATCAGCGAGCCGGTGAAGTCTGATTTCGGCTGGCATATCATTAAGCGTGTGCCGGCGACTGAACAGGATTTCGAGGATGCGCGCTATGCGCTCATCTACGCGCTGACCGGTGAGAGCATCAACAGCCTGCTCAGCGAGTGGATAGAAGCGGCTGAGGTCGAGTATCCGGAAGGTCACGAGGAGCTGACCATTGTGGATGTTCTCGGTGAGGATGCAGCGGCTCCGTCGCTTGACGATCTGATGGGCGGCGCGGCGTCTTCGGATACAGCTGACGCTTCGGCAGAGTAAAAGCAAAAGGGCTGGCAAAACCAGCCCTTTTTCATATCCGAAAGGAGAATAAAATGCAGGATCAATGTGAAGCGTGCATGTACAGCGCATACGACGAGGAATATGACGAATATACCTGCGATATGCTGTGGGAAGAAGATGTCGCAGCGCGGTTTCTGGAGGGGCAGTATCGAAGCTGCCCGTATTTCCGACCGGGGGACGATTACTCCATTGTGCGGCACCAGAATTAAACATACAGATTGCAAAATAAAAAGCGGTTCGTTAGAACCGCTTTTTTATTTTAAGAAGCCGTTGCAGCGTATTTTTCTACCAGAGTACGTGCCATGGAAAGCGGCGTTTCGCCGGATTTGAGGCGCAGGGAAACATACGGCTGGCTGCCTGCGTTGAGCAGCAGACGTCCCTTGTAATCGGTGTCGCCGCACAGGATGCTCAGCCGCTGGAAGTCTGCATTTTGGAAGGTGAGCAGCAGCCGTCCGTCCTGCTGCTTGATTTCGGTCACACCGGCTGCCGAAGCTTCGGCGCGGAGCAGCGCAATATCAAGTAGCGCAATAGCCTCCTTGGGCGGTTCGCCATAGCGGTCGATGAGTTCGTCTAGGATGTCGCTGCGCGCATCTTCCGAACGGATGAGCGCAATGCGGCGGTACAGATCCACGCGCTGACCGGGATCGGACACATAGGTCGCGGGAAGGTTGGCGGACAGCGTCAAATCTGCTGCGCATTCGACACGCTGCGGCGGGGTTTCTCCCTTTTCCTCCATGACTGCTTCTTCGAGCAGTTTGAGATAGAGGTCATAGCCAACGCTCATCATGTGCCCAGACTGCTCGGGACCGAGCACGTTGCCTGCACCGCGGATTTCCAAGTCGCGCATGGCAATCTTAAAACCGGAACCGAACTCTGCAAACTCACGCACCGCAGACAGGCGCTTTTGCGCAATTTCACTGAGCACGCGCCCGCGGCGATAGGTTAAATAGGCGAATGCGCGGCGGGACGAGCGGCCGACACGGCCGCGAATCTGATGAAGCTGTGCAAGCCCCATCGTATCTGCGTTTTCGATGATGAGAGTGTTGGCGTTTGGAATGTCGATGCCGGTTTCGATGATGGTGGTGCACACCAGAATGTCGATTTCGCCGTCTGCCATTTGGGTCATGGCGCTGGTCAGTTCGCGCTGGGTCATCTTGCCGTGCGCAACTGCAATGCGTGCATCGGGAAGCTGCTTTTGCAGCCGCGCCGCGGTGCGCTCGATGGATTCCACGATGTTATGCAGATAGTAGACCTGTCCGCCGCGCGCCAGTTCGCGGCGAATCGCATCGAGCACAAGCGGCTCGTTGTATTCGAGCACATAGGTCTGCACCGGATGACGGTCATGAGGCGGCTCTTCGATGGCAGACATATCGCGGATGCCCGAGAGCGCCATGTTGAGCGTGCGGGGAATGGGCGTCGCGGACAGCGTGAGCACGTCCACCTGCTTGCTCATCTCTTTGAGCGTTTCCTTGTGGCTGACACCGAAGCGCTGCTCCTCGTCGATGACAAGCAAACCAAGGTCGTGAAACTCAATTTTCTTGTTGAACAGTTTGTGCGTACCGATGATGAGATCGATCATACCGGTTTTAAGCTGTTCGAGGATTTTCTTCTGCTCGGACGCGGTCTTGTACCGGCTGAGCAGCTCAATTCTGAGCGGATAACCGGAAAATCGGCTCTTAGCGGTCAGAAAATGCTGCCGCGCAAGCACAGTGGTAGGCACAAGGATGGCTGCCTGCTTGCCTGCGAGGATGCACTTCATCACTGCGCGTAGCGCGACTTCGGTTTTGCCGAAACCGACATCGCCGCACAGCAGGCGGTCCATTGGGCGGTCGGATTCCATATCTGCCTTGATTTCGGCAACGCATCGCAGCTGGTCGTCGGTCTCGTCATAGGGGAAGGATTCCTCGAACTCCTGCTGCCAAGCATCGTCAGCAGGGAAGGCGAAGCCTTTGAGTTTGGCGCGCTCGGCGTACAGTTTGAGCAGCCCCTCTGCAAGCTGCTTGGCAGCGGCTTTGGCGCGGGTGCGTGCCTTTGCCCAGTCTGCACCGCCAAGCTTGCTCAGACGGGTTTTTTCCGGCTCTCCGCCGCCGATATATTTGGAGATCAGGTCAAGGCTAGTCGCCGGAACGTACAGAAAATCGGTGCCTGCGAACGCGATTTTGACGAAATCGCGCACCGAGCCGTCCACAGTGATGCTCTCCATGCCGACAAAACGCCCAATGCCGTGGTGCTCATGCACGACGAGATCGCCGGGAGTAAGGTCGGTGTAGCTTTTGACACGGTCGCGGTTGGTTTTCTTTGCCCGGGATTTGCTGCGCGCACGCCGCGCGATGATCTGCCCCTCAGTGATGACGGTCAGGTCGAGCGTGGGCAGTTCAAACCCTGCGCTCAGGCTGCCCTCCATGATATGCACACGGCCCTTGGGCGGCAGTTTTGGGCTGAGGCGCGCCGGAACATCGTGCAGGTCGAGTGCTTCATACATGCTGCGGCAGCGCATTTCGGACGCGCACAGCACCGCGACTGCACGCCCTTGTCTGATGTAGGAAGCGATATCGGCGGCTGCCATATCCAGACTGCCGCCATAGGCATTCATCTGGGTGACCACGAAATTGACGAGCGTTTGCGGCGCAAGTTCGGGGACCGAGTTTAAGAAGGTATCCATGCGCACGCATGCAAAGCGGCGCAAAGTTTCCACAAGCTGTGCAAAACTGAGCGCATATCCTTCGGAGGGCGGCAGTTCGCCGCGCTCAGTCAGCGCTTCGATATCGCTTGTAATGCGCATGGAAAACCCTTTTGAGGCTTCCCGCAGGCGCGGCGTATCGTCCACCAGAATCAGCGTATCCGCCGGGAGATAGTCAAACGCCGTTGCGCTTTGGGGATAGATAAGCGGCAGGTACTTGTCCGCGGCGGGCAGCGTACCCGTCTCGCGCAGGCGTTCGATGTCGCGCGTCAGATTTTGCTCTAAATCGGGATGCTGCTTTTTGCGCCGTGCTTTCAAAATGCCGGTCAGTTGGGCGCACAGTCCCGCCACGCCGCCCTTTGCCATACCGGGCAGCGTTTCGGCACAGGGCAGGCAGGTGAGTGTTTCCACCCGTGCGCCGCGCCGCTGTGAGCCGACATCAAAATACGCCATGGAGTCGATGTCATCGCCCCAGAATTCTACACGCACCGGTGCGGCTTCTTGTGGTGGAAATAGGTCGAGGATGCCGCCGCGCACTGCAAACTGCCCCGCGCCTTCAACCTGTACACAGCGCTGGTATCCTGCCGCAGTGAGCGCTGCGGTGATTTCGGCGAGCGGTTTGTTTTCACCCTCGGTGAGGGTGAATGTCGCGTCCCGCAGCACCTGCGGCGGGATACAGGTCTGACTGAGTGCTGCGACCGAGCCGGCGGCAAGCGGCGCGCCTTCTGCGAGATGCCAGAGTGCCGAGATGCGCGCCTGTTCGTATTGCCGCGAGGAGGATTCGACGCCGAGCATGACAAAGTCGCGCTCCGGAACGCGGAGTACATGTTTTTCGGCAAACGTTTCAAGGTCGTCCGCCAGACGGCGCACAGCACCTTCGTCATCGGTCAGCAGCAAAACCGGACGTCCGGTTTCCAGATGGAGTGCGGCTGCAAGCTGCGCCTTGGAAACCGGGGGCAGACCGACTGCCAGTGCGGGCGTTTTGCCGCCTTGCAGTCCGCGGAGAAGCTGTTCATATTCAGTTGTATGGGTGATGCTCAGTGTAATATCTTGCATAGTTTCACCATATCAGAAAGACCAAAAGGGCAGATTTTTCAATCTGCCCTATGTTTATGCGATTTTTGTACACTTAATGCTCGTGGCAGTGTGCGCAGTCCATGCTGCATCCCAGAATCGGCTCGGGGTCCTTGCCCATCTTGCGGTAATAGTCCGCGATCGCGCTGCGGAGTGCCTCCTCAGCGAGTACCGAACAGTGCATCTTAACCGGGGGCAGACCATCCAGCGCCTCAGCAACTGCCTTGTTGGTCAGCTTGAGCGCGTCCTCGATGGTTTTGCCCTTGACCATTTCGGTTGCCATTGAAGAGGTGGCAATTGCTGCGCCGCAGCCAAAGGTCTTGAACTTGACATCTTCAATGATGCCGTCATCCGAAACCTTGAGGTAAATCTTCATAATGTCGCCGCACTTGGCGTTGCCGACTTCGCCAACGCCGTCTGCGTTCTCAATTTCGCCGACGTTGCGCGGGTTGGTGAAATGGTCATAGACCTTTTCGCTGTATTCCATAGCCATAGTAAAACAAATCCTTTCAGAAAAGAGTGGAGAGTTAAGAGTTGAGAGTGAAGAGAAAAGAATCTCCAATTTTCACTCTACACTCTGTTTTAAGCGTGCAGATCGTGCGCTGCGGTGAGATTGGGTTTGCCGTTTTCCCAGACAGGGCTCATTGCGCGCAGTCCGGCAACCACTTCGGTCACCTTTTCGATCAGATAATCGACATCCTCGGGGGTGTTCTGCTCGCCAAGCGTCAACCGCAGGGAGCCGTGCGCGATTTCGTGCGGCAGACCGATTGCCATGAGCACATGGGACGGGTCGAGCGAGCCGGTCGAGCACGCCGAACCGGTCGAGCCGCAGATTCCGGCAAAGTCCAGACGGAGAATCAGACCTTCGCCCTCGACAGCTTCAAAAACAAAAGACGCTGTGCCGGGCAGGCGGTTCACCGGGTCGCCGGTGTAGTGGGTATAGGGGATGTTTTCCATAATGCCGGAAACCAGCTTGTCGGTCAGCTTTTTGACATAACCCATTTTGGCATCCAGATTGTCACCGGTCGCATCCTCGATTGCCTGACCAAGGCCGACCATGCCTGCGACATTTTCGGTACCCGAGCACAGACCGCGCTCCTGTCCGCCGCCGTAAACAAGCGGCTTGAGGGCAATGCCCTTTTTGACATACAGCGCGCCGATGCCCTTGGGACCGCGGAATTTGTGCGCGGACAGGCTGAGCATGTCAATGCCCATTGCCTGCACGTCGATGTGCATATGGCCGACCGCCTGTACAGCGTCTGTATGGAAGAGTGCGCCGTGCGCATGCGCGATTTCGGAAATTGCCTTAAGATCCTGAATCGTACCGATTTCGTTGTTCGCCGCCATGATGGTGACGAGCGCGGTATTGTCGGAGATGGCGTTTTTGAGTTGCTCCAGATCAACATGGCCCTGCTTGTCCACATCGAGATAGGTGACAGTGAAGCCTTCGTCTTCAAGCGCCTCGCAGGTGTAGAGCACCGCGTGATGCTCAATGCGCGAAGTGATGATGTGCCGGCGGCCGCGCGCCGAAGCACCCTTTACAAAACCGGTGATGGCGAGGTTGTCCGCTTGGGAACCGCCGCCGGTAAAGATGATTTCGGACGGGTCAGCTGCATTCAGTGCCTTTGCGACCTTGGCGCGTGCGTCCTGCATGGCGCGGCGCGCCTCGTTGCCGATACGGTACAGGGACGAGGGGTTGCCGTAAAATTCGGTCAGCCACGGTTTCATTGCGTTATATACGGATTCGGACATCGGCGTGGTTGCCGCATTGTCCGCATAAACAAATCTGCTCATTATCAGATGTTCGCCTCCTTATGGCGTTTCTTTACGTATAATATACACCGAAATAGTATGAAATATCAAGCAGAATAATGCACGAAAGACCGCGGTCTGAACGGGCAGAAATTGGACTATTTCGCGCATATGCTGTGATTCTTGTCATACAAGCACTAGTTTACTATACATTTCTGTAAAAATCAATCGAAGAAATCCAGATTTGTTCGTTTTTCAGGCAAACCGGTCAAACAGCACGGGAAAAAGGGGATACAGAAAATTTGGCAGAAAAACAGGAAACAGATCAATTTGTGAGATGTGCACAAAAACAAGATCAGATTGCGGAAACCATACGCTTCGAGGACTGTTTTGCGCAAAAAATCAAAAAAATAAGCGCCCTGACGGCGCGTTTTGTGAAAAATATGCTTGACTTTAGTGTGAAAAACATGGTATAATTAATCGCTTATCGAAATAAACGGATTTTTCCCTATAACTAACATCATGATAGCATGGTTTTGAGGGAAAATCAAGCATTGCATTTGAAAAATAGCTACGCCGCCCGGCGTATCAACTTTTGCGGAACATTGAAAAGGAGTGATGGGTTCAACATGATGGTGAAAGACGTACAGCACGGCAAAACCACACGTAAGAGCTTTGCGCGCATCGACGAGATCCTCGAGATGCCCAACCTGATCGAGGTGCAGAAAAAGTCGTATCAGTGGTTCCTGACCGACGGTCTGCGCGAGGTCTTTGAGGATGTTTCCTCGATTACCGACTATACCGGCAATCTGGAACTGTCTTTCCTCGACTATACCCTTGAGGACGAACCGAAGTACAGCGTAGAGGAGTGCAAGGCACGTGATGCAACGTACGCCTGCCCGCTCAAGGTGCGCATGCGTCTGCACAACAAGGAGACCGGTGAGATCAAGGAGCAGGAGATCTTCATGGGCGATTTCCCGCGTATGACTGATTCCGGCACCTTTATCATCAACGGCGCCGAGCGCGCAATCGTATCCCAGATCGTCCGTTCTCCGGGCGTATACTACGGCAAGGAATACGACAAGACCGACAAGGCAATCCTGTCGGCAACCGTCATCCCGTACCGCGGCGCATGGCTCGAGTACGAGACTGACATGAATGACGTATTCTATGTCCGTATCGACAAAAACCGTAAGATCCCGATTACCTCGTTCATCCGTGCAATCGGCGTCAAGACCGACGCAGAGATCCTCGAGATGTTCGGCGAGGATGAGCGTATTCTGGCAACGCTTGACCGCGACCCGTCCAAGACGGTTGAGGAAGCCCTCATTGAGATTTACAAGAAGATGCGTCCGGGCGAGCCGCCCTCTGTGGAGTCTGCGACCAACCTGATGAACGCGATGTTCTTCGACATGCGCCGCTACGACATTTCCGCTGTTGGCCGTTATAAGTACAACAAGAAGCTGAACATTGCCCGCCGTATTGCTGGCCGCAAGCTGCTTGAGACCGCTATCGATCCGATGACCGGTGAGGTGCTGGCAGAAGAGGGCACGCTGCTCAGCCGTGAGCAGGCGCGCGAAATCGCATGCCGCGGTGTGCATGGCGTCACCATTGAGTCGAACGAAGGCAAGCCGGTCAAGGTGTTCGGCAACGGCATGGTCGATGTCGATGATTTCAAGGACTACACCGGCTTCACCGCTGAGGAACTTGGAATCAAGGAGAAGGTTCGCTTTGTCATCCTGAAGGAGATCATCGAATCCGGCGTTTCCGGCGAGGAGATGAAGCAGGCAATTCATGACCGCATGCTCGAACTGGTGCCCAAGACCATCATCGTGGACGATATGCTGGCTTCCATCTGCTACCTGCTGAACATCGGCAACGGCATCGGCACTGTGGACGACATCGACCATCTGGGCAACCGCCGTCTGCGCTGCGTAGGCGAGCTGCTGCAGAACCAGTTCCGCATCGGCTTCTCCCGTATGGAGCGCGTCATCCGCGAGCGTATGACCATTCAGGATCTGGATATCGTTACCCCGCAGTCGCTCATCAATATCCGTCCGGTTACTGCGGCAATTAAGGAGTTCTTCGGCTCCTCTCCGCTCAGCCAGTTCATGGATCAGAATAACCCGCTGGCAGAGCTGACCCATAAGCGCCGCCTGTCGGCACTCGGCCCCGGCGGTCTGTCCCGTGACCGTGCCTCCATGGAAGTGCGCGACGTACACTATTCGCATTACGGCCGTATGTGCCCGATTGAGACCCCTGAAGGTCCGAACATCGGTCTGATTTCTTATCTTGCAACCTATGCCCGCATCAACGACTTTGGCTTCATCGAAGCGCCGTACCGCGTCATCGACAAGGCGACCGGCCGCGTAACCGATGAGGTACAGTACATGACCGCGGACATTGAGGATGAATACATTACCTGTCAGGCAACCGAGCCGCTTGATGAGAACGGCTATCTCATCAACGACCGTGTCACCTGCCGTATGCGCGACGAGTTCGTCGAGGTTGACCGCAAGGACGTTGACCTGATGGACGTTTCTCCGCGTATGATGGTTTCGGTTGCGACCGCATTCATTCCGTTCCTCGAGCATGACGACGCAAACCGTGCACTGATGGGCGCGAACATGCAGCGTCAGGCGGTGCCGCTGCTCAAGACCGAAGCACCGATTGTTGCAACCGGTATGGAGTACAAGGCAGCCGTTGACTCGGGTACGATTCCGCTGGCAGAGATGGACGGCGTTGTTACCCGCTCTACTGCCCGCGAAGTTTCCGTGATGTATGATAACGGTCAGGAAAAGACCTATCACCTGACCAAGTTCCTGCGTTCCAACCAGTCCACCTGTATCAATATGCGCCCGATCGTTGATCTGGGCGAGCGCGTCAAGAAGGGCGACGTTCTGGCGGACGGTCCTTCGACTGACAAGGGCGAGATCGCACTCGGCAAGAACGCGCTGATCGGCTTCATGACCTGGGAAGGCTACAACTACGAGGATGCCGTCCTGCTGAACGAGCGCCTGGTTCGTGACGATGTATACACCTCCATCCATATTGAGGAGTACGAGTCCGAATCCCGCGACACCAAGCTGGGACCGGAAGAAATCACCCGCGACGTGCCGAACGTCGGTGAGGATGCGCTGCGCGACCTCGATGAGCGCGGCATCATCCGTGTCGGTGCAGAAGTGCACGCCGGCGATATCCTGGTCGGTAAGGTTACTCCGAAGGGCGAGACTGAGCTGACCGCAGAGGAGCGCCTGCTGCGCGCCATCTTCGGCGAGAAGGCACGTGAGGTGCGCGACACCTCCCTGCGTGCGCCGCACGGCGAATCCGGTATCGTCGTAGACGTAAAGGTATTTACCCGTGAAAACGGCGATGAGCTGTCTCCGGGCGTCAACATGGTTGTCCGCGTTTACATCGCGCAGAAGCGTAAGATTTCTGTCGGCGATAAGATGGCGGGCCGCCATGGTAACAAGGGTGTCGTTTCGCGCATCCTGCCGCAGGAGGATATGCCGTTCCTTGAAGACGGCACGCCGCTTGACATTGTCCTGAACCCCCTCGGCGTACCGTCCCGTATGAACATCGGTCAGGTGCTCGAGGTGCATCTGGGCTTTGCTGCAAAGAAGCTCGGCTGGAAGATCGAGACCCCGGTATTCGACGGCGCAACGCTGGACGACATCAAGGAAACCCTGGTGCAGGCGGGCGTTTCCCCGGACGGCAAGTCGGTTCTGTACGATGGCCGCACGGGCGAAAAGTTCGACAACCCGGTTACCGTTGGCTATATGTATTACCTCAAGCTCCATCATCTGGTCGATGATAAGATTCACGCACGTTCGACCGGTCCGTACTCGCTCGTTACCCAGCAGCCTTTGGGCGGCAAGGCGCAGTTCGGCGGTCAGCGCTTCGGTGAGATGGAAGTTTGGGCGCTGGAGGCATATGGCGCAGCTTACACCCTGCAGGAAATCCTGACGGTGAAGTCGGACGATATCACCGGCCGTGTTAAGACCTACGAGGCGATTGTCAAGGGTCATAACGTACCGCAGCCGGGTGTACCGGAGTCCTTCAAGGTTCTGGTCAAGGAGCTGCAGTCGCTGTGTCTCGATATTAAGGTACTCGACGAGAATATGGAAGTCATTGAGCTTTCTGAGGATGACGAGGACGAGGAGATCACCCGTCCGCTGGCAGAAGCACCGGCAGTCGGCAGCGATGAGGAGTTTGCGGCAGCAGGCTTCGGCATCAACGATGCAGAGGATGGCGATCTGGATCTCGCCGCTTTTGACAGCGTATCCGGCGAAGAAGAAGACGCAGGCGAGGACAACTACGGCGACGGCGACTTTGACATGTAAGGGGAAGGAGTATCGTTTCTTTTATGGGATATAACACATTTAACGCCATTAAAATTGGTCTGGCTTCGCCCGAACTCATCCGAGAATGGTCTTTCGGTGAGGTCAAGAAGCCCGAGACCATCAACTACCGCACGCTCAAGCCCGAAAAGGACGGCCTTTTCTGTGAGCGCATCTTTGGTCCAACCAAGGACTGGGAGTGCCACTGCGGTAAATATAAGAAGGTTCGCTATAAGGGCAAGGTCTGCGACAAGTGCGGCGTCGAGGTCACCCGCGCCAAGGTGCGCCGCGAGCGCATGGGCCACATCGAGCTGGCTGCCCCGGTATCGCATATCTGGTACTTTAAGGGCATCCCGTCCCGCATGGGTCTGATTCTGGACATTTCCCCGCGCGTGCTCGAGAAGGTGCTGTACTTTGCGGCATACATCGTCACCGAGCCGGGTGATACCCCGCTGATGAAGAAGCAGATTCTCACCGAGATCGAGTACCGCGACATGCGCGAGAAGTACGAGGACGATTTCGAGGCGTCCATGGGTGCGGAAGCAATCCAGAAGCTGCTCAAAGAGATTGACCTCGATAAGCTCTCGCAGGAACTGCGTGCAGAACTGAAGGACGCATCCGGACAGAAGCGCATGCGCATCATCAAGCGCCTCGAGGTCGTCGAGTCCTTCCGCGTATCGGGCAACAAGCCGGAGTGGATGATTATGGACGTGGTTCCGGTCATCCCGCCGGAAATCCGCCCGATGGTACAGCTCGACGGCGGCCGATTTGCGACCTCCGACCTGAACGACCTGTACCGCCGCGTGATTAACCGCAACAACCGTCTCAAGCGTCTGCTGGAGCTGGGCGCACCGGACATCATTGTGCGCAACGAGAAGCGCATGCTGCAGGAAGCAGTGGACGCGCTGATCGACAACGGCCGCCGCGGCCGACCGGTTACCGGTCCGAACAACCGCGCGCTCAAGTCGCTCTCCGATATGCTCAAGGGCAAGCAGGGCCGCTTCCGTCAGAACCTGCTCGGCAAGCGTGTTGACTACTCCGGCCGTTCGGTTATCGTCGTCGGTCCGGACCTCAAGATCTACCAGTGCGGTCTGCCGAAGGAAATGGCGCTCGAGCTGTTTAAGCCCTTCGTTATGAAGCGTCTGGTTGAGGACGGTCTGGCTTCCAACATCAAGTCCGCAAAGAAGATGGTCGAGCGTGCCAAGACCGAGGTCTGGGACGTACTCGAGGACATCATCAAGGGTCATCCGGTTATGCTGAACCGTGCACCGACGCTGCACCGTCTGGGTATTCAGGCGTTCGAGCCGGTTCTGGTCGAGGGCCGTGCGATCCGTCTGCATCCGCTGGTATGTACGGCGTTCAACGCCGACTTTGACGGCGACCAGATGGCAGTGCACGTACCGCTGTCGGCAGAAGCGCAGGCAGAGGCAAGACTGCTTATGCTGTCTGCCAACAACCTGCTTAAGCCGCAGGATGGCAAGCCGGTTACCGTACCATCGCAGGATATGGTCCTCGGCTCCTACTACCTGACTATCGACCGCGACACCGAGCCGGGCACCGGCAAGATCTTTGCATCTCCGGTTGAGGCATTGATGGCATACGATCAGGGCATTGTCGGCATCCATGCGCCGATTAAGGTGCGCATGACCAAAACCGTGGGCGGCAAGACCATTTCCGGACTTGTGGACGCAACCCCGGGCCGCCTGATCTTCAATGAGCGCATCCCGCAGGATCTGGGCTTTGTTGACCGCTCCGATCCGTCCAAGCAGCTTGATCTCGAAATCATGTTCACCTGCGGCAAGAAGGAACTGGGCAAGATCATCGACCGCTGCATTCGTGTACACGATTTCAACAAGACCGCTGAGGTACTTGACTCGATCAAGGCAATGGGTTATAAGTACTCCACCAAGGGTGCGCTGACCGTAGCCGTTGCCGACATGATCGTGCCGGACGAGAAGCAGATTTTGGTGCAGGAGTCCGAAAAGAAGGTTGCGCAGATCGATAAGAAGTATAAGCGCGGCTTCATCACTGACGACGAACGTTACCGTCTGGTTGTTGCCGAGTGGGAATCCACGACCAAAAAGGTAACCGGCAAACTGCAGGAGAACATGAAGGCGCAGCGCTACAACCCGATTCACATGATGGCGGATTCGGGCGCGCGTGGTTCGATCAACCAGATTCGTCAGCTGGCAGGTATGCGCGGACTGATGGCATCGACCTCTGGTAAGACGATTGAAATCCCGATTAAGTCGAACTTCCGTGAGGGTCTGTCCGTACTCGAGTACTTTATCTCTGCGCGCGGCGCTCGTAAGGGTCTTGCCGATACCGCGCTGCGTACCGCAGACTCCGGTTACCTGACCCGCCGTCTGGTAGACGTTTCGCAGGATGTCATCATCCGTGAAGAGGACTGCGGCGCAACCAAGGGCATCTGGGTTGAGGATATCAAGGAAGGCAACCAGATCATCGAAGGCTTCCGCGAGCGTCTGCTGGGCCGTTATCCGGTGGATGATGTATTCCATCCGGAAACCGGCGAACTGCTCGTTTCCAAGAACACTATGATAAAGGACGACGAGGCAGACAAGATTGTTGCAGCCGGCATCGAACGCTTGCAGATTCGTTCGGTACTCGAATGCCGCGCACGCAAGGGCGTTTGTGCGCACTGCTACGGCATGAACCTTGCAGCAGGTACTCCCTGCGGCATGGGTGAGGCAGTTGGCATCATCGCAGCGCAGTCCATCGGTGAGCCGGGTACCCAGCTTACCATGCGTACCTTCCATACCGGCGGCGTTGCAGGTTCGGATATTACGCAGGGTCTTCCGCGAGTTGAGGAACTGTTCGAGGCGCGTAAACCCAAGAAGGTTGCAACACTGTCCGAGATTCCGGGCGTTGTCTCCATCGAGGAGTCCAAGCGTACCACCCTCAAGACCGTCAACATCACGAATCCGGAAAACGGCGATGTGCGTTCGTATCAGCTGGCGTCTTCTTCCGGTATCCGTGTGCAGAGCGGCGACATTGTCAAGCAGGGTCAGCAGCTCAACGAAGGCTCGCTCAGCCCGCATGACATTCTGCGCATTCTTGACCCGCGTGCGGTGCACGATTACGAGATCAAGGAAGTTCAGAAGGTTTACCGTCAGCAGGGCGTAGACATCAACGACAAGCATATCGAGGTTATTGTGCGTCAGATGATGCGCAAGGTCAAGGTAGAGGATGCGGGCGACGCGGCAGTGCTGCCCGGCTCGGTCATTGACCTGCTTGAGTTTGAGGACTACAACAATGAGGTGCAGAAGCGCATCGACGCAGGCGAGACCGATCTCAAGCTTGCAACATGCAGCCCGACCCTCATGGGTATCACCAAGGCTTCTCTGGCAACCGAATCGTTCCTGTCCGCGGCGTCCTTCCAGGAGACCACCCGCGTGCTGACCGACGCTGCCATCAAGGGCAAGGTTGACCCGCTGCTCGGTCTGAAGGAGAACGTTATCATCGGTAAGCTCATCCCGGCAGGCTCCGGTATGCAGGAATACCGCAGCGGTCACTACGAGCAGACCGTAAGTCTGGACTGACACAAGAGGACTGCCATCGCGGTGCGTTTGGTGGAAAATCTGAAATAAGGTATAAACCGGGAAAAAACGGATATTCTAAGAGGGACGTTCTGAAAAAGCGTCCCTCTTTTCCGCTTTAGACCACTGCATGAAAAAGTGCACAGTTTCCGGTGCCAAATGCAGAAAATTCTCGATAAAATGGAGAAACACGAAAAAAAGCTTGACCGATAGGGGTTCAGCCGTTATACTATTATCGTATGCGGTATAGGAGGGAAAACCATGCTTTCTCAATTAACGGCGGCGGCAAAGGTCGTTGGCGTCAAACAGTCCAGAAAGGCCATCCGCGAAGGTAAAGCCTCGCGTGTGTTCATTGCGCTGGACGCCGAGCAGCGTGTGCTGCGCCCGATTTGCGACCTGTGCCGTGATATGAATGTTCCGGTAGAAGAGGTCTCCACCATGGCCGAGCTCGGTGATGCATGCATGATCGACGTCGGCGCGGCGGTTGTAACCGTTCTCGCGGAATGAATCACCCGCTGATAACCGGAAAGACCGGTTTATCATAAATTATAATTCTGAAAGAAGGAGGAAAAAGAATGCCTACTTTTAATCAGCTCGTACGTAAGGGACGTGAGGTCTCCAAGGCGAAGTCCACCGCTCCGGCTCTTCAGGTTGGCTACAACTCTCAGAAGAAGAAGCAGACCGAGCAGTCTGCACCCCAGAAGCGCGGCGTGTGCACCACCGTCAAGACCATGACCCCGAAGAAGCCGAACTCTGCACTTCGTAAGGTTGCTCGTGTTCGTCTGACCAACGGTATGGAAGTTTCCGCTTACATCCCGGGCATCGGCCACAACCTGCAGGAGCACTCCGTAGTAATGGTTCGCGGCGGTCGTGTAAAGGACCTTCCTGGCGTACGTTACCACATCATCCGCGGCACTCTGGATACCCAGGGCGTTGCAAACCGCAAGCAGGCTCGTTCCAAGTACGGCGCGAAGCGCCCGAAGGCTGGCAAGTAATTTGCGCATTGCGGCGTAATACTTCGTTAAGGACTCCTTTGCGTATCTCGATACGCGGCAGTCGTCCTTGCCTCGTTTTACCCCACGCTGCCTAATTCCTTGTAAGCTGCTTGGCTTGCAAAAAAGACTTTGATTTGAACTTATCACAGTTTCAGCAAAGCAACCGTTCGGCGTAATGCCGACCCACCGCTTTGTCTGAGTGTTTTACAATAGATTTTGTTAACCCTCGGACAGGCGCCACACAGTGAGAGACACTTCACTGAGTACCTATGAAATCATCATTATTAATGAAGGAGGGAAGTAAAGTGCCAAGAAGAGGAAATGTTCCCAAGAGAGACGTTCTGCCCGATCCGCTGTACAATTCCAAGCTCGTCACCAAGCTGGTCAACTCGATCATGCTCGACGGCAAGAAGGGTGTCGCGCAGAAGGTCGTTTATGGTGCTTTTGACATCGTTCGAGAAAAGACCGACCGTGAACCCCTGGAGGTTTTCACTGAGGCGATGGAGAACATCATGCCGAGCCTGGAGGTTAAGGCACGTCGTGTAGGCGGCGCAACTTATCAGGTTCCGATGGAAGTTCGTCCGGAGCGCCGTCAGACTCTGGGTCTGCGCTGGATTACCAAGTACTCTCGCGCTCGCTCTGAGAAGACCATGCGCGCACGCCTGGCTGGCGAGATTCTCGATGCAGCTAACAATCTGGGCGGCTCTGTCAAGAAGCGTGAGGACACGCACAAGATGGCAGAGGCGAACAAGGCATTCGCTCACTACCGTTACTAATTAACGGCAGCAGTTCGAAAGGAGAGCAAACATGCCTAGAGAATATTCTCTGGAAAGAACCAGAAATATCGGTATCATGGCGCACATTGATGCCGGCAAGACCACTACCACCGAGCGTATTCTTTACTACACCGGTGTAAACTACAAGGTTGGCGATACCCATGACGGTACCGCTACCATGGACTGGATGGCACAGGAGCAGGAGCGCGGTATCACCATTACCTCTGCTGCAACCACCTGCCACTGGTCTGGCTCCCGCCAGCAGTATCCGGAGCACCGCATCAACATTATCGACACCCCGGGTCACGTTGACTTCACCATCGAGGTTCAGCGTTCCCTGCGTGTTCTTGACGGTTCGGTGACCGTATTCTGCGCAAAGGGCGGCGTAGAGCCGCAGTCTGAGACCGTTTGGCATCAGGCTGACGATTACAAGGTTCCGCGTATGGCGTTCGTCAACAAGATGGACATCATGGGCGCAGACTTCTTCAACGTCGTTCAGATGATGAAGGACCGTCTGAAGTGTAATGCTGTTCCGATCCAGCTCCCGATCGGCAAGGAAGATACCTTCAAGGGTATCATCGACCTGATGACCATGCGCGCCGAGGTTTACTACGACGACATGGGCAAGGACATCCGCGACGAGGACATCCCGGCTGATCTGATGGATCAGGCGCAGGAGTACCACGACGCAATGGTAGAGTCCATCTGCGAACTCGACGAGGAACTCATGATGAAGTACCTCGAGGGCGAGGAGATCTCGGTGGACGAGCTCAAGGCTGCTCTGCGTAAGGGCGTCTGCAACGTAGAGATCATCCCGGTTATGTGCGGCACCGCATATCGCATGAAGGGCGTACAGATGCTTCTGGACGCTGTTGTCGACTACATGCCGGCTCCGACCGACGTACCGGCGATCAAGGGCGTGAATCCGGAGACCGAGGAAGAGGACGTTCGTCACTCGACCGACGAGGAGCCGTTCGCTGCTCTGGCGTTTAAGATCATGACCGACCCGTATGTAGGTCGTCTGACTTTCTTCCGTGTATATTCCGGCGTGCTGAACGCAGGTTCTTCCGTCCTGAACGCAACCAAGGGCAACCGTGAGCGTATGGGTCGTATCCTGCAGATGCATGCAAATGCACGTAAGGACATTGAAACCGTTTACTCGGGCGATATCGCTGCTGCGGTAGGCCTGAAGAATACTACTACCGGTGACACGCTGTGCGATGAAAAGCACCCGATCATCCTGGAGTCCATGAACTTCCCGGAGCCGGTTATCCGTGTTGCAATCGAGCCGAAGACCAAGGCGGGTCAGGAGAAGATGGGCATTGCGCTGGCAAAGCTGGCGGAAGAGGACCCGACCTTCCGTACCTGGACCGACGAGGAAACCGGTCAGACCATCATCGCCGGTATGGGCGAGCTGCATCTGGAAATCATCGTTGACCGTCTGCTGCGTGAATTCAAGGTAGAGGCAAACGTTGGCGAACCCCAGGTTGCTTACAAGGAGACCATCCGCCGCTCGGCAGACGTTGATCAGAAGTACGCACGTCAGTCTGGTGGTAAGGGTCAGTACGGTCACGTTAAGATCATTGTTGAGCCGAACGAGTCCGGTAAGGGCTACGAGTTCATCAACAAGGTTGTCGGCGGCGCAATCCCGAAGGAATACATCGAGCCTGTTAACCAGGGTATTCAGGGTGCAATGCAGGCCGGCGTACTGGCTGGTTATCCGGTTGTTGACGTAAAGGTTACCCTGTATGATGGTTCTTACCATGAAGTCGACTCCTCGGAGATGGCATTTAAGATTGCTGGTTCTATGGCGTTCAAGGAAGCAATGCGCAAGGCTGATCCGGTTCTGATGGAGCCGATCATGCAGGTTGACGTTATGGTTCCGGAGGACTACATGGGCGACGTTATCGGCGGCCTCAACGCACGCCGTGGTCAGATCCAGGGCATGGAACCGCGCGGCGGCGTACAGGCAATCGGTGCAGCAGTTCCGCTGTCCGAGATGTTCGGTTACGCAACTGCTCTGCGTTCCTCTACTCAGGGTCGTGGCCAGTACACCATGCAGCCGAGCCACTACACCGAGGTTCCGAAGTCGGTACAGGAAAAAATTATCGACGCTCGCACCAAAAATCACGACTAAAAGTAGTTGATTTTTTCAGTGGTTTGATTTAGAATAATCTTACCAGTGACTATAATGGACTAATTCATTAAGGAGGCTATTCAAAATGGCAAAGGAAAAATTTGACCGCTCCCTGCCGCACGTAAACATTGGCACCATCGGCCACGTTGACCACGGCAAGACCACTCTGACCGCTGCAATCACCAAGGTTCTGGCTCTGGCTGGCGATGCTGAGTATCAGGCATACGACGCAATCGACAAGGCACCGGAGGAGAAGGAGCGCGGCATTACCATCAACACTTCTCACGTTGAGTATCACACCGCTACCCGTCACTACGCACACGTTGACTGCCCGGGCCATGCTGACTACGTTAAGAACATGATCACCGGTGCTGCTCAGATGGACGGCGCTATCCTGGTTGTATCCGCTGCTGACGGCCCGATGCCGCAGACCCGTGAGCACATCCTGCTGTCCCGTCAGGTAGGCGTTCCCTACATCGTTGTATTCATGAACAAGGCTGACCAGGTTGACGACGAGGAGCTGCTCGATCTCGTAGAGATGGAGATCCGTGAGCTGCTGTCCTCCTACGATTTCCCGGGCGACGACGTTCCGGTAATCCGTGGTTCCGCTCTGAACGTTCTGACCTGTGAGTCCACCGATCCGAACGCTCCGGAGTACGCTTGCATCCGCGAGCTGATGGAAGCTGTTGACACCTACATCCCGACCCCGGACCGTGCTGCTGACAAGCCGTTTATCATGCCGGTCGAGGACGTATTCTCCATCACTGGCCGTGGTACCGTTGCTACCGGTCGTGTAGAGCGTGGCGTTCTGAAGATGGGCGAGGAAGTTGAAATCGTAGGTCTGATGGACGCTCCCCGCAAGACCGTTGTTACCGGCATCGAGATGTTCCGCAAGCTGCTGGACTACGCTGAGGCTGGCGACAACATCGGTGCTCTGCTCCGTGGTATCCAGAAGACCGACATCGAGCGCGGTCAGGTTCTGGCTAAGCCGGGTTCCATCCATCCGCACACCAAGTTCAAGGGTCAGGTTTACGTTCTGAAGAAGGAAGAGGGCGGCCGTCATACTCCGTTCTTCAACAACTACCGTCCCCAGTTCTACTTCCGTACCACCGACGTTACCGGTGTTATCTCCCTGCCGGAAGGCACTGAGATGTGCATGCCGGGCGATAACGTTGAGATGGACGTTGAGCTGATCACCCCGATCGCTATCGAGGAAGGTCTGCGTTTCGCTATCCGTGAGGGTGGCCGTACCGTAGGTTCCGGCGTCGTTGTTGCAATCAACGAGTAATTTTCGTCCCTGACGAATTGATATTGCCTAAGAAAGCCCGTCCGGTGCAAACCGGACGGGCTTTTTCTGTATAAAAAATCCTTCCCTTTAGGGAAGGATTTTTTTTATAACATTGCTTTCCACCAGTTTTGCTTGTGAAACAGCCGCCGCAGCAGCGTAAAAAGCGCGAATCCCAAAAGACCGCCGGTCAGATTCATGATAACATCGTCAATATCGGCGCTGCGTCCGATAAAATATTGGACAATTTCAATCGAAACGGTTGTACCCAAGACAGCAAGACCGGTGCGATACCAATGGCGCAATTTGAGCATTGCAAGAGGAAGCAGAAGACCGTAGGGAATAAACATTGCAATATTGAGGAAAAGCTGTTCGAGCATTTTCTCCATGCCCATCAAGTAGGTTTCATGCACCCAAGAGAAGGGACGCAGATTGAGGAAGTAATGATCTGGCGGAAACTGAATGGGGAAGATCCACAGGATGGTTAAATAAATCAGGGAAAAGATGCAGCCGAGTAAGGCATAGCGTACTAAATGATAGAGCAGGCTGCGTTTTCCGAGCTGTTTGCGGCGCACCGCCCAAAAGGGCAGATAGAGGAGTGCACTGAGTACCGCAATGACGGGTAAGACAAAAATGACAAAGTAGATGAGCATGGGAACCTCCTTGTGTACTATCTGTATTATTAGTCCTAGTACAGATAGTATACGATAAGGAATCCACGATGTCAAGCAGCGTCGAAAAAACCGTCCACCTGCTTTTTAGCAGATGGACGGCTGTAACCTCAGAATCGTTCGCCAAGCAAACCTTCGCGGTAGAGTGACAGCAGAGCTTCCAAATCTTCGATCTTTTCGCGGAATCCCTCGCCGGCATCGGTGTCCGCGACCGTCAAGCGGCGCGGCATGCGCTCCACGATATGAACAGAGGAAGTCATTTCTGCGAGCGTGTGCTGGTCGTCTGCGGGCTGGAAGGGCATATGCTCAGCAAGCTCAATATTGTGTGAGTTGAAGATGAGCGTATAGCCTGCAATGCCGGTTTTAGATTGGTATGCTTTGGAGATGCCGCCATCAATGACAAACAGGCGACCGCCTGCCTTGACCGGATTTTCTCCATTCTTAACCGGAACGTGACCATTGACAATGTGTGCGTGTTCGGGGTCTAAGCCGAATTCCTCAAGAATCTTGCGGCACTGTGCGGGGTCTTCGTAGCAGTGATAGTAGGGGTTCATGGGTTCGGACTGGAGCGAAGGCTCGGCAATAAAGCAGCGTTCAAAGGTGGTCATCCGGTCTTTGCCAAACACCGGAGATTTGGCGCCGCACCAGAGATACCACATCAAATCTACGCTGCTCTGGTCGCCGGTGTAATACGCCTGACGCACCCGCTGATCGAGGTGATCGAGCAGCGCCTTGCCCGAGAAGCGACCATGATTGAGTTCAAGCGTATCAAATTGACCTGAGGTGGTCATGGGGATACAGCCGTGGTACAGCAGGTTGTTGTTCGAGACTTTGTACATCGCGCCATGGGTATAGAGATACTCAATATGGCGGCGCAGACGCGCGCTGTGCTGAAAAGAAGCGAGCGTATTTTCAACCAGAATTTCCTCCGCTTCGCTCAGCTGATACGGGTCATCGGGGTCAACGGTCGGGAAATTGGTATCCAGCATGGGGTATTCCTGACCGTCGAGCCGGATGACACCGCGCGCAAAATCAACCTTGTCGAGCAGCAGGCGTCCTTCCATACCATATTCCGGATGGCGGCGGATGAGCTGACCCTCGAGTTTGAACAGGATGATTGCAACCGCCTTGTGCATTTTCGCAGCGAGCTGCGGATCGACAGGATCGTACTTGTTTTCGTCCAGCACGTGCGGCTGGAAACGTGCACAGGGGTCGTCCTGATAGGTTTCTGCCGCAAACATCGACAGCGGCCGGAGATTGATTCCATAGCCATCCTCAAGCACATCGAAGGAATTGTAGCTGATGGCAATTTTAAGCACGTTGAACAGGCAGACGCGGTTGCCGCTCATGGCACCCATCCAGTTGATATCGTGGTTGCCCCACTGGATATCTACATCGTGGTATTTCATCAGTTCATCCAGAATCATATCAGCGCGCGGACCGCGGTCAAAAATATCACCGATGATGTGCAGATGATCGACGGTAAGCTGCTGAATCAGGTGGCACAGTGCGGTAATCAGCGGGTCAGACACGCCAGCCTTGACGGTCGAGGCGATCAGTTCACGGAAATAGCGGCGCTTGTCCGGGTCGGTATCGTCGGTCTGGAGCAGTTCGTCAATGAGAAAAGAATAGTTGTCGTCCATCGCCTTGTGGACACGTTTGCGCGTATATTTGGCTGCTACATCGCGGCAGACCAGAACAAGGCGTCCCACGGTCAGCTCAGACCATTCGGCAAAGCGCGGGCAGGTACGGCGCTTATAGCTCAGCATGGCTTCGGGGTAGTAAATCAGCGCAGCCAGTTCAGCGCGGTCAGATTCCAGAATAGAGTGGGAAAATAATGCTTCGATTTTATCGCGGATGACACCTGAGCCGGAGCGCAGCAGATGGATAAAAGCTTCATGTTCGCCGTGCAGGTCGCTGAAATAATATTCGGTTCCTTTGGGGAGGCAGAGCGTTGCCGTCATGCCTACAATGGCATTTGACACCGATTCAATGGTGGGATATTGTTCACTCAGCAGTTGATAGTACTGAAAATCCTTCATGGCATGTTCTCCTTCTTCGATTTCTATGAGTCTATCGTATCATAGCAGGCAGGTGCATGCAAGGTTGGTATTTCAAAGAAAAACCGAAAAACATAGAATATTGCTTGTGAATTGCGCATAGATATGTTAAAATAATGACAATCAGATCTGTCTGGTTGGGGGCAGACGCCCTACATATCAAGATTAGAATGACGGAAAGGAAGACTACTATGAAGAAGCTTTGGTGTGCATTCCGCCGCAGAGACGCGGTTGGCGCGAAGATTTGTGTTGCTCTGGCTGAGACCGAGGGCCGCGTTCGTCTGTGCCCGTACGCGACTGAGCCGGAAGCAGTTGAGAAGTGCCCGGACTATGCGTTCAACACCCGTCCAGAAGGTGAAGACGAAGGCGTCGAGTAAGAGCCACGTAAAGACGGTCCTCGGGCGGCCAGCGTGCCGCTGGGGGACCGTTTTCTGTTATTATGAAAATAGATTGGAAAAGGAGAAAACGACGTGCAAAAAGATAAGAAGCGCCGCTGGACCGTGCGCGGTGTGCTGTCGGTCTTTGTACTGATGACCATTGTCCGTCAGGGCTTTCTGCATAACTATGAAGGCGTCTTTATGGGCGTACTGACCTTGCTTCTGTTCTGCATTCCCACGTTCATTGAACGCAGGACGAGCATTGACCTGCCGCCCGTTTTAGAGGGTATTATCTACTGCTTCATCTTTGCAGCGGAAATCCTAGGCGAAGTCAATTCGTTTTATACGCGCATTCCCTATTGGGATACCATGCTGCATACCATCAACGGATTTCTAATGGCAGCGATTGGGTTTGCGCTGGTCGATATTTTTAACCGGTCAGAACGGTTTTCCATTAAGCTGTCTCCGCTGTTTTTGGCAATCGTAGCGTTCTGCTTTTCCATGACAGTGGGTGTGCTGTGGGAATTTTTTGAGTTCTTTATGGATACCTATTTTGCAACCGATATGCAGAAGGACTGGATTGTCAATGCAATTCATTCGGTTATGTTCAATCCGGATGGACTCAATCGGGTGGGGCATGTGCAGATTGAGTCGCTGCTTGTCAACGGCGAAGATTGGATTGCGAAATATGGCGGCTATATCGACATCGGATTGATCGATACCATGAAAGATTTGATTGTAAACTTTATTGGAGCCGTCGTTTTTTCGGTCATCGGATATTTTTACGTAAAGAGCCGCGGAAAGGGCAAGTTTGCAAGCCAGTTTATCCCTAAGGTGCTGAAATATACGAAAATGAATAAAAAGTAACGGGTTAAGCCTTCTTTTCGGGTACGAAAAGGGGGCTTTTTTATTTTACATACACTTTACAAACAGGTGGGGGCAGACTTTACAATCGGTCGGTAAACTAATAGCTGTAAGAGAAAGCAATGTAAAAAAGGAGATTGATTCAAATGAATAAGAAAAGACTGTTTGCGCTTCTGATGGCAGCGGCGCTTGCAACCACCATGACGGCATGCGGCTCCAAGGACGATGGCGCAAATGGAAGCGAAGGTTCCGCAGCGTACGGCGATGCAGGTCTCGGCGAGATCTCGGTTGTATCCCGTGAGGACGGCTCGGGTACGCGCGGCGCGTTTGTTGAGCTGACCGGTGTAGAGGTCAAGGATGCCGACGGCAACAAGACCGACATGACTACCGAGGACGCAATCATCACCAATAAGACCGATGTCATGCTGTCCACCGTAGCGAGCGATCCGGCTGCAATCGGATATGTTTCCCTCGGTTCTCTGAACGAGAATGTCAAGGCAGTAAAGATTGACGGCGCAGAGGCAACTTCGGAGAATGTGAAGAACGGCTCGTACAAGCTGTCCCGTCCGTTTAACATTGCGGTAAAGGGCGAGCCGACCGGCGTTGCAAAGGATTTCATGAACTTCATCCTGTCTGCTGACGGACAGGCAATCGTATCGGACGGCTACATTGCCATCGATGACGGGGCGGCGGCTTTCGCAACCGACGGTTCTTCCGGCAAAATCGTGGTTGGCGGCTCCTCCTCTGTCGCCCCGCTGATGGAAAAGCTGATTGAGGCATACCAGAAGATCAATGCGGCAGCTGAAATCGAATTGCAGTCGCAGGACTCCACCTCCGGCATGACCGGTACGATTGACGGCACCTACGACATCGGCATGGCATCCCGTGAACTGAAGGACGAGGAAGCAGCAGAGCTGACCGGCACACCGATCGCGCTGGACGGCATCGCAGTGATTGTAAACAATGAAAATGCAATCGAAGAGCTGAGCACTGAGCAAGTCATGAAGGTTTACACCGGAGAAGTGACCGACTGGTCTGAGCTGTCTAAGTAAAATAAATCCCGGCGGGACGGTGCAAATGGTGCGCCGTCCCGTCCGGACTGTCCGGAAAAGGGTTTATCTATGAAAGAAAAAGTCATGCACGGGGTCTTTGCACTTGCTGCGCTGACCTCAATTTTGGCAGTCGCACTGATCTGTATTTTCCTGTTTGCAAACGGTGTGCCGGCTATTTTGGAGGTCGGTCCTGCCGAGTTCCTTGGCGGCACAACATGGAAGCCGACGGCAAGCGTGCCGCAGTTCGGAATCTTCCCGATGATTGTGGGTTCAATCTATGTCACTGCGGGCGCGATTCTGGTCGGGGTGCCGATTGGTATCCTCACGGCGATATTTCTCGCATTTTACTGTCCCAAGCGCTTTTATAAGCCGCTCAAGTCGGCAACCGAACTGCTGGCGGGTATTCCGTCGGTCGTCTACGGCTTCTTCGGTCTGGTGCTGCTCGTGCCGTTTATCAGGGAAAACATCGGCGGCAAGGGACAGTCCATTCTCGCAGCATCCCTGCTGCTTGGACTGATGATCCTGCCGACCATCATCGGCGTATCCGAGTCCGCGCTGCGCGCTGTGCCGGGGTCTTTTTATGAGGGCGCAGTCGCCCTTGGTGCCACCCATGAGGAAGCGGTGTTCCGTACCGTACTTCCGGCGGCAAAATCGGGCGTCATGGCGGGTGTGATTCTCGGAATCGGCCGTGCCATCGGCGAGACCATGGCAGTCATTATGGTTGTCGGCAATCAGGCGCGTCTGCCGGAGTCAGTCCTTGAGGGCGTGCGCACGCTGACCGGAAACATCGTCATGGAGATGGGGTACGCCGCAGGGCTGCACCGCGAGGTGCTGATTGCCACCGGCGTGGTGCTGTTCGTGTTCATTCTCATCATCAATCTTCTGTTCTCCATCCTGAAGCGGAGGGACAAGTATGCAGGCTAAGAAAAAACTCCAACCGCTGCTGCAAAAAATAAAAGAGCTGAAGCTCTGGCTGAAAAAGCTCAAGCTTCTGTCGCGGCTGCTCAAAGCGCTGGTGTTTGCCGCAGCGGTCATCACATTTGCAGCGCTGATTTTCCTGATTGTCTATATTCTCGTCAATGGCGTGCCGTACCTCAAGCCCTCGCTGTTTGCGCTGGAATACAACTCGGATAATGTTTCCATGCTGCCGTCCATCTTAAACACCCTGATGATGACCGCGCTTGCGCTTGTCATCGCCGCGCCGCTCGGCATTTTCACAGCTATTTATCTGGTCGAGTATGCAGGACGCGGCAACAAACTGGTGGAGCTTGTCCGTCTGACTTCGGAGACGCTTTCCGGTATCCCGTCGATTGTATATGGTCTGTTCGGTATGCTGTTTTTTGTGACACGCCTGCATTGGGACATGTCGCTGCTTGCCGGCGCACTGACGATTTCGATGATGATTTTACCGCTCGTTATCCGCACCACAGAAGAAGCGCTGATTGCCGTGCCGGATATGTACCGCGAAGCGTCCTATGGACTGGGTGCAGGGCGGTTGCGCACGGTATTCCGCATTGTCCTGCCGAGCGCGATTCCCGGCATTCTCGCGGGCATCATTTTGGCAATCGGGCGCATTGTGGGTGAGACGGCAGCGCTGATGTATACTGCGGGCACAGTCGCAAAGACCGCAACCGGATTGTTTGATTCGACCCGCACACTGGCGGTACATATGTATCTGCTTTCGAGCGAGGGATTCCACACCAATGAAGCCTATGCGACCGCGGTTGTGCTGCTCATCATCGTGCTTGGCATCAACATTTTGAGCAATCTGGCTGCAAAACGCCTTACAAAAGGCTGAGGAGGAAGTTCATGAACGATAAGATTACCATTGAAGACGTGAATCTGCATTACGGCAGCTTTCATGCGCTCAAAGATATTACCCTGCATATTCCGGAACGTGAAATTACCGCTTTTATCGGTCCCTCCGGCTGCGGCAAATCCACGCTCCTGAAGTCACTCAACCGGATGAACGATCTGGTCGAGGGATGTAAGATTACCGGACGGATTGCGCTCGGCGGCATGGATATTTATGCGAAGTCCACCGATGTCAACGATCTGCGCAAGCAGGTGGGCATGGTGTTTCAGAAGCCGAACCCGTTCCCGATGTCGATTTACGACAATATTGCCTACGGACCGCGCACCCATGGCATCCGCAGCCGCGGCAAACTAGACGAGATTGTCGAGACCAGCCTGCGGCAGGCTGCCATCTGGGACGAGGTGAAAGACCGTCTGAATAAGAATGCGCTCGGTATGTCGGGGGGACAGCAGCAGCGCCTTTGCATTGCGCGCGCACTTGCGACCAAACCCGAAGTACTGCTCATGGACGAACCGACTTCGGCGCTCGACCCGATTTCGACTGCCAAGATTGAAGACCTTGTACTGGAACTGAAAAAAGAATATACTATTGTCATGGTCACACACAACATGCAGCAGGCGACCCGTGTATCCGATAAAACTGCCTTCTTCCTTTTGGGAGAAGTCGTTGAAATGGATGATACCGATACGCTGTTTTCGGTACCGAAGGACAAACGCACCGAGGATTATATCACAGGAAGGTTTGGATAATGAGAAACAGATTTGAAGCCCAGCTGCATGAGCTGAATAATGAGATCATTACCATGGGCGCCATGGTTGAGTCGGCGATTGCCGCCGCTGCGCGTGCACTCGAAAACCGGGACGTCAGCCTTGCCGAACAGGTGGCAGGTTCAGACGATGCCATTGACCAGAAAGAGCGGGAAATTGAGCAGCTTTGCCTCAAGCTCCTGCTCCAGCAGCAGCCGGTGGCAAGCGACCTGCGCCTGATTTCCGCGGCAATGAAGATGATCACCGATATTGAGCGCATCGGCGATCAGGCGGCGGATATTGCGGAACTGACCCTGTTTTTGTGTCAGGAGGAAGGCATCCTCAGCGCCGGAAAACTCAAAGAAATGGCGCGCGCGACCATCTACATGGTCAGCGGTGCAATCGATGCCTTTGTACGCCGCGATCTGCATATGGCACGTGAAATCATTGACTACGATGATGTGGTAGACGAACAGTTTAATGATATCAAGGCGAGTCTGGTCGCTGCCATTAAGGAAGACCGCGATCTCGGTGAGACTGCGATTGATGAAATTATGATTGCAAAGTATTTTGAACGAATTGGCGATCATGCGGTAAATATTGCCGAATGGGTCGACTTTTCGATGACCGGCCGCCTGCTCAGCGGCGGCTGAATTTGGTGAAAAGAGGAACATCCATGCAGACCATTTTTTGCGTAGAAGATGACAGTAATATTCGGGAACTTGTGGTGTATGCGCTGCACGCGAGCGGGTACGAAGCCGAGGGATTTGATTCATCGGCAGCGCTGTACACGCGTCTGGAGCGCGGATTGCCTGACCTGCTGCTGCTCGACGTGATGCTGCCGGGAGAGGACGGGGTGGCAACGCTCCGGAACCTGCGTCAAAATCCGCACACCACCGATCTGCCTGTCATCCTGCTGACGGCAAAAAATGCCGAATATGATAAGGTCATGGGGCTGGACAGCGGTGCAGATGATTATGTCACCAAACCGTTTGGTGTGATGGAGCTGATTTCACGCATCAAAGCTGTATTGCGCCGTACAGGAACATCCAATTCCGGAGCACAGCTGACAATGGGCGCGATTTCGATGGATGTCAGCCGCCGCGTTGTGACGGTGGGTGGAGCATCGGTTACACTGACGTTCAAAGAATTTGAACTGCTGCACTATCTGCTGCAAAATCCGGGACTGGTGCTGTCGCGGGAGAAGATTATGGCAGCGGTTTGGGGATTTGACTTTGAGGGCGAAAGCCGGACGGTTGATATGCACATTAAAACGCTGCGGCGCAAACTGGGTGATGCTGGCAGCCTAATTGTCACCGTGCGCGGTGTGGGGTATAAACTCAGTGAAGAGCCCGCTTAGTGGGAGGAATCTATGAAACGCAAAATAAATCTGTGGACGAGCGTGCTGGCGCTCGTCACCTGTCTGGTTACCTTCTGTGCGACGCTGGCAGTCAGCTATCAGACTGCTTTTCACCGGATGGAGACCGAGACTTCGCGGCAGGCAGCGCTCGTTGCCGCCGGACTGGAGGAAATCAAAAGCCTTTCGCAGGAAATGCGAATGGAATATCTGGTTGCAGTTGGAAAAAGCGACCGTTCGCGTGTCACGCTGATCGACCCGGACGGCACGGTGATTTTTGATTCCAATACCGATCCGGATCAGATGGAAAACCATCTGGAACGACCTGAGGTACAGGAGGCAATGCAGGGCGGTCAAGGCGCGGCAGCGCGCACCTCATCTACGCTTGGTCATCAGACCTATTACACAGCGATTCAGCTTTCGACCGGAGAGATCCTGCGCCTGTCCAACACAACTGATATTGTGATGGACGATTTACAGCGAGCCATCCCGCCGCTGCTGCTGATTATTTTACTGGTCTGCGGACTGTCGATGTGGCTTGCGCATCAGCTGACCGTGCGTCTGGTTGCGCCGATCAATACGCTGAACCTCGAAAAGCCGCTTGAAAACAATATCTATGAAGAGTTCTCTCCGTTGCTCAGCAAAATTCATGCGCAAAACCTTCAGATTCAGCAGCAGATTGAGATTCTGCGCCGCCGTCAGGTGGAGTTTGAAGCAATTACAAGCAATATGTCGGAAGGTCTGATTGTACTCGACGACGAACTGCGCATCCTGTCAGCAAACAGCGCAGCGGTTCGCCTGATGGGAGCGGAAACGCGTGATTGGAGCGGGGAAAACCTGATTGTATTTAGCCGGGATACTACGCTCAGCCAGAAAGCGCGTGCGGCGGTACGCGGCGGGAAAGAGTCGCTTGCGTGCGAAAACAAAGAAGGAGCCCATCTGCACCTTTCGCTCAGTCCGGTGGATGTGGAAGGGGCGCCGCGCGGATGCGTGCTGCTGATTGTGGATGTTTCCGAGCGGTATGCCGCCGAGCGCAGCCGCCGGGAATTCACCGCGAATGTTTCACATGAGCTGAAAACCCCGCTGACTTCCATTTCGGGATATGCGGAGATGGTATCGCTTGGCTTGGCAAAGCCGGATGATGTGCGCGGATTCGCACAGAAGATTCACGATGAAGCGGGGCGGCTGATTGCATTGGTGGACGATATCATGAAGCTGTCGCATTTGGACGAAAGTACGCCGGCTTCGCTGCCATTTGAGCCGGTTGAGCTGTATGCACTTGCATACGAAACGACAGAGCGCCTTCGCCGGACTGCGGAGGAGCAGAATGTGGAAATCACGTTGGAAGGCGCACCGGTCACTGTGCGCGGTGTCCGGAGGATGCTGGGAGAAGCGGTTTTTAACCTGTGCGACAATGCGATTAAATACAATCGCGCGGGCGGCAGGGTGACCGTCTCGGTCGGCATGTCTCACGGATGCGCCTGCATCAAGGTTGCGGACAGCGGTGCGGGCATTGCATCCGAAGACCAGCCGCACATCTTTGAACGATTCTATCGCGCGGACAAGAGCCATTCCAAAACAGTTGGTGGAACCGGGCTTGGGCTTGCCATTGTCAAGCACGTTTGTGAGATCCATGGCGCGTCTGTGCGCGTGGAGTCGGTGCTCGGACAGGGAAGCACCTTTATTGTAACTTTTAAGCCGACAGATAAGTAAGAAAAAGAGCCGTTTTCGTGAGAAAACGGCTCTTTTTTAGCGTCCATCCAAGGGAACATAAGTATGGCGGCTGGGAACTGCAACATAGGCAGGACGGATGATTTTATCGACATTGATCAGTTCTTCCAGACGATGTGCGCTCCAACCGACAATGCGTGCGGTTGCAAAAATTGGGGTATACAGTTCAAGCGGAAGCCCCAGCATGGAATATAACAGACCGGAATAGAAGTCAACATTCGCGCTGACGCCTTTGTAAATACGGCGCTCCTCGGTGATGACTTTGGCTGCAAGCCGTTCCACCATGGTATAAAGCGCGAAATCGGCATCGCGATGCTTTTCGTGCGCAAGGTCGCTGACAAATCCTTTGAACAGCGCCGCGCGCGGGTCGGAAAGCGAATAGACGGCATGCCCCATCCCGTAGATTAAGCCTTTGCGGTCGAAGGCTTCTTTGTGCAGCAGACGGCGCAGATAAGCCTCGACTTCCTGTTCGTCGGTTGTATCTGCAACATTCTGCTTGAGGTCCTGAAACATTTGCACGACCTTGATATTCGCGCCGCCATGCTTGGGACCCTTGAGACTGCCGAGCGCCGCAGCCATCGCAGAATAGGTATCCGTTCCGGAAGAAGTCACCACATGGGTGGTAAAGGATGAATTGTTGCCGCCGCCGTGCTCCATATGCAGGACAAGCGCCAGATCAAGTACACGCTCTTCGAGCGGGGTATAGCGCATATCCGGGCGTAGGATGCGCAGAATGTTGCCCGCAGTGGACAGATTGGCAGAGGGATAATGGATATACATGCTGCCGCCGCATTCATAATGGTTATAGGCGTGATAAGAATATACAGCAAGCATCGGGAACACCGCAATGAGCATGAGGCATTGACGCAGCACATTGGGCAGGCTGATGTCATCACAGCGTTCATCGTATGAAGCGAGGGTCAGCACGCTGCGCGAAAGGGTGTTCATCAAATCATGCGTACTCGCCTTCATGACAACATCGCGCACAAAGTTTGTCGGCAGGGTGCGGCTGGTTGCGAGCAGCTTTTCAAAGTAGGCAAGCGCATCGCGGTCGGGCAGTTCGCCAAAGAGCAGCAGGAAAGCGGTTTCTTCAAACCCCATGCGCCCTTCGCGGCTGAACCCGCGGACAAGGTCATTGACATTATAGCCGCGATAGTACAGCTCTCCGGGGCAGGATTCTTCCTGACCGTCTACAACCTTGCGGGAAATAATCTCGGAAATATTGGTCAGACCGGCGAGGACGCCGTGCCCGTTTACATCGCGCAAACCGCGTTTGACATCGTACTGCTGATACAGCGCGGTATCGATGGTGCTGTTGTGCCGGCAAAGCTCTGCCAATTCCTCGACAGCCGGCGTTACAGTAAGCATGCTGTTCATGGGATTCCCTCCTTGAAGATAATATCTGTTTTTATTGTAACAGGGTTATGGGGGAGTTTTTATGTCCGAGCTGTGGAAAAAGATTGAACAGTTTGTAAACTTTTGACGGAATAGCGTGCGGATGAAAAAGCGCGCTCCCGGATGAGGAGCGCGCTGCGGCGGTTACTTGATGGAGATTTCGTATTTGTCAGAGCCGCCGGTCATGGTTTCGATCAGCGCTTTGGCAGCAGCCTTCGCCTTGTCGGAGGCATCGAAGAGCAGACCGTCAGCCGTTGCCTTGGCTTCGACAACCTGCTTCTGGTTGTCCTTGAAGCCGGCAAAATCGCTCAGCTCAATGGCTTCAAACTTGCCTTCCTTCAGAACAGAAACGCTGTCCTGTGCGATTTCCTGCCCGCTGATTGCAGCCTCCGGCAGGGTCACGGTGATAGATTTGCCCTTGACCTCTACTTTGGCTTTGGAGACATCGACCTCTGCTGTGACAGAGCCGCTGTAAGACAGGGTGAAGCTGGAATAGTCGGAAGCATCCCAGCCATAGAAATCATCGATGTTTTCAAATCGCTCGACGTTGGTAAAATGATAGGAAGTGGCCGACAGGGCGGTCAGCGATTTCAGCTGTGCCGTGATGGTTTCATCGGAAATCTTCGCGCCGCGGCTGCCGCGCCACGCCGAACCCATCGAGAAAATGACAAAGAAAATGCCGAGTGCGACCGCCAAAACGATCAGGCGGCGCTGCAGCAAGCGGACACGCTTGCTTTTTTTCTTTTTGCGGGGGCGGCGCTCAGGGGATGGGGTCTGCGATGCCGCTTCGGACGCTGCGGCAAAAGAGGAAAGCTCCTCCTGTTCAGGCTGCTGTGTGATTTTTGTATCTTCCATGGTTTGCACCGTAATCCTTTCTCTGTGATTTCTTATGCTGCGGTTCAGCGGAAACGCAGTTCGCGCTGCCCCATAACAATGCTGTGGACTGCACCGCGCAGCGGTTTGCCGGTGAATGGGCTGTTGGCTGATTTGGATTGGTATGCGGTATAGGTCTTATGGGCATCCCAGTCGAGCAGGACAAGCTCAGCGCGGTTACCCGGCTCAATGGATTTTCCGGTCAGACCATAAATCTCGGCAGGCTTTTTGGACATGCACTGGAGCAGCTGCATGCGGGTCATGCGTCCGGTCTTGACCAGCGTGGTGTTGCATACCGAGAACGCGGTTTCCAGACCGATGATACCGGAGGGCGCCGCAGCAAAATCGCGCGCCTTTTCTTCGGCAGTATGCGGTGCATGATCGGTTGCAATCATGTCGATGGTACCATCTTTCAGACCGGCAATCAGCGCCTGACGGTCGGCTTCGGTGCGCAGCGGCGGGTTCATCCGCGCGAGCGTGCCGTGTTCGAGGACGGCGTCCTCAGTCAGTGCGAGATGGTGCGGCGTCACTTCGGCATAAATGTTTGCCCCGAGCGCCTTGCCGGCGCGGATAAGCGCAACCGAATGCGCGCTTGAGATATGCTGGAATACGACACGGGCGCCCGAACGGAGTGCAAGCGCGATGTCGCGTGCGACCATTACTTCTTCCGAGATCGGTTTTGCCCCCGGTACACCGAATTTCCCAGCGGCGGCAGAACCGAAGTTGACCCCGGGAGAGGGAACAAACTCGGGTGCTTCTTCATGGAACGAAAGCAGTGTGCCGGTGCGCACTGCTTCCTCCATGGCGCGCATGGTGAGTGCCGCATCCCGGAGCGGCACGCCGTCATCGGTGAAGCCCGGTGCGCCGGCGGCAAGCAGTTCGTCGAAGTCTGTCAGCTCCTGTCCCGAAAGACCCTTGGTGATTGCGCATGCCTGAAGTACGTTGATAATCGGCTCCTGAGCTGCAGTCTGCTGTACGTATTGAAGTGTATCCAGATTGTCACAGACCGGCTTGGTGTTTGCCATACAGATGACCGTGGTATATCCGCCCGCAGCCGCAGAGCGCATGCCGGTGTGGATATCCTCCTTCTGGGTTTGTCCGGGATCGCGGAAGTGGACATGGGTGTCCACGAAGCCGGGTGCGACCGTCATGCTTTTGGCGTCCAGCATTTTGACGTCTGAACCAGCAGAAGCCCAGTCGATGTGTTTTTCCACTTTGACGATGATGCCATTGTCATCAATCAAAATGTCGCGCAGACCGTCGAGACCGGTATATGGGTCCATGATGTGCGCAGTGTAGATCAGCAGCATATTGCCCCTCCTTTTTGTTTTACATTTGGTGATCCACTGTAATAATTGCGTTGAATCGTTTATCCCGTGCGCGCAGGACACGGCGGATTTCATGAAGCAGGGCGGTTTGCTTTTCGCCCTGATATTCGAATGGTGCGACAATATCAAAAATCAGGTTGATCTGACGGTCGCCGTCCACCACGCGGAAATCATGCATGCTCAGCCGGGTGTCTACCTCGGTGATCGCAGCGGCAGTCAAATCGCGCAGCGCATTGATATGCGCGTTATCCACCGAAACAGGGTCCATGTGGATGACAACAAATACACCGGTTTTTTTCCAAACCGCTTTTTCTGCCTCATCGACAATTTCATGGATGGCGACAAAATTTGCAGTGTCGGGAACTTCGGCATGCAGGGAGGCAAGCGATTTGCCTGCGCCGTAGTTGTGGATGATGAGATCGTGCACGCCGATGATTCCGTCAAACTCCAGAACAATATTTTCGATACTCTGGACAATATTAGGGTCGGCAGCCTGCCCGATGAGCGGGCTGAGCGTATCGCGGGCAATGCCTACGCCGGACCACAGGATAAAGGCTGCAACAATGAGCCCGATATAGCCGTCCACCGGAGTGGTGGTAAATTGGGAAATCACCATACCGATGAGCACAACCGAGGTGGTGATGACATCGTTGATGGAATCCTGCCGCGCAGCCATCAGAACGGTGGAGTCGATTCGGGTACCGAATTGGTGATTGAATGCGCCGAGCCAAAGCTTGACCAGCATGGACAGGGCAAGAATTACCATGAGCGGCAGCGAAAAACGAACCGCAGCCGGATGCAGGATGCGGTCCAGAGAGGACTTCGCAAATTCGATGCCGACCATCCCGATAAGGAATGCTACCACAAGACCGGCGAGATATTCGGTGCGGCCATAGCCGAAAGGATGCTTGCTGTCAGGTGCTTTGCCTGCTAGTTTGAAGCCGATGACAGAAATCAGTGAGGAAAGACCGTCGGACAGATTGTTTACCGCGTCCGCTGCGATGGAAATCGAGGCGGTGGCAAGACCAATGCACAGTTTGACGGCAAACAGGAACAGGTTGCATAAAAGACCGACAATGCCGGAAACCACGCCATAGCGCTCGCGCACCTGTGCATCGCGGACATTGTCCGCATCCGGGATGAAATGCTTGATGATAAATTGGGTCATGCGTTACAGTCCTTTGAAGAATTTAGAGTAAATGAGTGCTGCTAGGCTGAGTTGAACCACGAAAATCGCAGGAATTCCCCACATGAAGCGTTTGTGCAGCGTTTTATGACGGCAGACCCGCATCGTAAGGTATACTCCCGGACAGCCGCCGAGCGCACACAACAGGAACAGCGTCTTTTCCGGAATGCGCCAGCGTCCGTGCTGCGCTTTCCATTTATCGAGCGCCGCCGCTGTTGCACCGGTCAGATTTACAGCCAACAGATAGATGAAAAAATATTGCAATGTTTTCCGTTCTCCTACTTTCGCGCATGTGCGCGAAGCAAAATTTCATTTGGAATTATTATATCACAGGACGCCGGAAATTTGGAGAACTTTTTGTTTCATTCAGGAAATTTGGGACGGTTTTCTGCAAATTTGTTTGCATTGTAAAAGCAGGGTTTGAATCGAAAAACAGGAATTTTGCTGTTTCACTTGAAAGGTTTGAAAAAAATCGTGTATGATAACGGTATGTGATGGATGAAGAGCGGGCGGCAGAACCGCTTGCAGGAAAAGAGGGATATGTTTATGAAACGATTTTTGATGCTGCTGATGGCGCTTCTGATATGTGCCGGCAGCGCGTCGGCAGAGCAGCCTGCGCTTGCAGGAAACGAGGCGGTGCTTTACTGTGCGGAAAACGGGCAGGTGCTGCTGGAAAAGGAGATGGACAAACCGGCGCATCCGGCATCTATTACCAAGCTGATGACCGCGTTGCTCGTGTTGGAAAGCGGAAAAGATCTCAGTGAGATGGTTACAGTCAGCGCGGAAGCGGTGCACTCGATTGAGCGGGGGTCAACGCACATTGCGCTTGACACCGGCGAGAAGGTCACGCTTGAGCAAATGATGTACGCCATGCTGCTGACTTCTGCCAACGATGCCGCCAATGTGCTTGCGGAGGCTGTGGACGGAACGCAGGAGGCTTTTGCGGAGCATATGACTGCGCGCGCCGAAGAACTGGGCTGCCGCCATACCCATTTCACCAATGCGCATGGTTTGGATGACCCGCTGCACTACAGCACAGCCTATGATATGGCGCGGATCATGTGTGCATTACTGGAATATGAGAATTTTCTCAAAATTGCAGGCACGCAGGTGTATCATATGCCGCCGACCAACAAACAGCCGGAAGCGCGTGAATTTTGGAATAAGCAGAATCTCTTAAATCCGCAGTCCAAGTTTTACGATGAAACCGCCATTGCCGGAAAAAACGGCTACACGTCCCAGTCCGGGCACACGCTTGTCACCGCGGCACGGCGCGACGGCGTGACCCTGATTGCTGTAACGATGGGGTCAACCGAAAGCAAATATGATAAGCATCGTGATACAAGGGCAATGTTTGAGTATGGGTACGGGCAGTTTGAAAAGGCCGAGCTCAGTGTAGCACAGATTGCCGTAGGTGCGGAGCAGGCAGGTTTTCTGCCCAATCGGGATGAAATTGCGCCGATTATGGTGCTGCTGCCCAAGGGACAGAATGCGGACAGCCTGACATTTTCCGAACAGGATGGTGTGCTTGATGTGGGCGGACTGGTGATGGTTGAAATTCCGGAACTGGAAGCAGAGGAAAATATCCCTGCATTTGAAGCCGATCTGGAACGGGAAACGGAGGAACGCACAGCGGAGACAAGGCTGCCGCCCATGCTGAAATGGGTGGGTGCCGTGCTGCTGATCTTGATCATACTTTTCATTCTGCTGCTGACCTACCGTACAGTGCGTATCCGCAGGCAGCGCCGCCGGATTCGGGAGATGCGCGCCCGCCACCGGAGGGAGGGTCGCAGGTGATTGGGTTTCGGACGACCGTTTCATTGCAAGAGGATCTTCCAAGGAGGACAATATCGATGGATACCATCATCAAGGCGTTGGCACAGGAACTGAGCCAGCCGGAAAAATATGTAGAAAATGTGGCGAAGCTGCTCGATGAGGGCAACACCGTTCCGTTTATTGCACGTTACCGCAAAGAGATGCACGGAACAATGGACGATCAGACCATCCGCCAGCTTGCGGACCGTCTGGCTTATTTACGCGGGTTGGATGCGCGCCGCGCTGAGGTTCGGGAGAATATCGCAGCACTGGGGCAGCTGACGGAGGAACTGGCGCACGCAATTGACTGCGCACAGACGCTTGCGGAGATTGACGATCTGTACCGCCCGTATCGCCCCAAACGGCGAACACGCGCTTCTATTGCACGAGAAAAGGGACTGGAACCGCTTGCTGCACTGCTTTGTGAAACGCGGGGCGCGGCAAAATCTGCGATGCAGGCAGCGCAGGTATTTGTCAGCGCAGAAAAAGGAGTAGAAACTGCGGCAGACGCGCTTGCGGGGGCGCGGGACATCCTTGCGGAAGAACTAAGCGATGATGCGGAAGTGCGCAAGCGCCTGCGAGGTCTGCTGATGCGCACTGGAATTCTGAAAACCGTTGGGACGGACGAGGCAGACAGCGTGTATGCGATGTATCGGGAGTTTTCCGAAGCGGTGAAAAAGATGCAGAGCCATCGTGTGCTTGCAGTCAATCGCGGCGAAAAAGAGGGCAAACTCAAGGTGACGATTTCGGGGGATGATGCGGAAGCGCAGGTACTTTTGCGCCGCGCGCTGATTCATCCGCAAAGCACCTATGCAGACGAACTGCGGGCGGTGTGTGAGGACAGTTACAGCCGCCTGATTTTCCCCTCGCTCGAACGTGAAATCCGGAACGAGCTGACCGATGCGGCAAATGAACAGGCGATCAAAACCTTTGCGCTCAACCTGCGTCCGCTGCTGATGCAGCCGCCGGTGCGCGGGCGCGTAACCTTGGGGTTTGATCCGGCATACCGCACGGGCTGTAAGCTCGCTGTAGTCGATGAAACAGGCAAGGTGCTTGAAACAGGAGTCATCTATCCCACACCGCCTCACAAAAAGATTGCGGAAGCCAAAAAGGTTTTACACAGGCTGTGCAAAACCTATGGAATTACCGCCATTGCAATCGGCAATGGCACCGCTTCGCGAGAGTCTGAGCTGTTTGTGGCAGAGTTTTTGCGCGAATATGACGGAAATGTGCAGTACATGGTGGTATCGGAGGCGGGCGCATCGGTATATTCGGCGTCCAAATTGGGTGCCGAAGAGTTTCCTGATTTTGATGTGTCGCTGCGTTCCGCGGTTTCGATTGCCCGCAGGCTGCAAGACCCGCTTGCTGAGCTGGTGAAGATTGACCCCAAAGCCATTGGCGTGGGGCAGTATCAGCACGATATGCCGCAGGCGCGGCTTGGTGAGGCATTGGACGGGGTTGTCGAGGACTGCGTCAGTTCGGTCGGTGTGGACATCAATACAGCATCACCCGCGCTGCTCGCGCGTGTCGCAGGAGTCAGCAAAACGGTATCAAAAAATATTTTAACCTATCGAGAGGAAAACGGACGCTTTACGAGCAGAAAGCAGCTGCTCAAGGTGAAAGGTCTGGGACCCAAAGCATATGAGCAATGCGCAGGTTTTTTGCGCGTGCCGGATGGTGAAAACTTGCTCGACCGGACTGCGGTGCACCCGGAGTCCTATGAGGCGGCGCAAATGCTGCTCACATTGACCGGATATACGGCGGAAGATGCGGCATCGGGCAAGATTGGCGAATTGCAGCCGCGCATAGAGCAGCTCGGTAAGGAGGATGCGGCGAAACGCTGCGGGGTCGGTGTGCCGACGCTGCTGGATATTGCGCAGGAATTGCTGCGTCCGGGACGCGATGTGCGGGATCAGCTGCCGCAGCCGATGCTGCGCTCGGATGTGCTCAGCTTAGAAGATTTGAAAGACGGCATGGAACTGAACGGTACAGTGCGCAATGTAACCGACTTTGGTGCTTTTGTAGATATCGGCGTGCATCAGGACGGGTTGGTGCATATTTCGGAATTGTGCAGCCGGTTTGTGCGGCATCCGTCGGAGGTGGTTAAGGTTGGAGACGTGGTATGTGTGCGTGTGCTCGGAGTCAACGCCAAAACCGGACGAATTTCACTGTCCATGAAGCAGGCTGGCAAAAAATAAGAAAAAATCCCCGCGCGGCACTCGTTCCGCGTGGGGATTTTGTATTTTAGTCATCAGCTGGAAGATCTTCCATCAGGCGCATGCCGGCTGTGCTTGTGACCGGCAGGGAAAAGACAATGCTTTTGGCTTTGGTCGATAATCCTGCCTTGTCCATGACTGCGCGCATGATTTTATTTTTATCCGCAGTTTTGGAGACAATCAGGATCAGTTCCTTTTCTTTGCCGAGCGAGACGCCGAGAAAGCGTTCGGCGCCTTCCATGCCGGTGCCTTTGGCATGGATTACCGTACCGCCGGCGGCGCCTGCGGCACGTGCCGCGTCCATAATGAGATCGGTATACCCCTGATTTGCAATCGTCACAAGCAGTTCGTGTTTGGTATCCTGCAAGGTGGATTCCTCCCCTTTTACGAAGTTCTGGTTTTCGGTCAGGAAAAGCAGCTGCTTTTTGCCGCCGATGCTGCTGAGCGGGATAATAAAGGCAACGCCGGTACCGGGGACATCGATGCGCAGTTGCTTTTGCAGTGCATCCTTGATGGTACGCCACAGTTCCCGATTGACAAAGGAAAGGATGACAACCTTTTCTGATTTTTCCAGACCAAAATAATTCAAGACATCACTGACTGCGGTTCCTTCGGCAACGGTGCTCAGTGTAATTTCCAGACCAAAGGCGCGGTAAAAATTCCGAAAACGCTTCCAGTTTTCGCGGTCTGTGATGGTTGCCATCAGATAAAGTTCGCTCATGAGATGCCTCCTGCATTAAAGCTCAATAATCGCGTCATCCTCCAGCAGTTCAAACGCCATTGCGGGCGTAAGTGCAGACAGACGCTTTTCGCTGCGGCGCTTTTTGAACTGATAAAGCATGCCGAGCACCTGAATGGTAATCAAAGGGGTCATGGCAACCATGGCAACCACGCCGAACGCGTCGGCAACAATACTGCCCCCTGCGGAGATACATGCCCCTTGTGCGAAAGGCAGGAGAAAGGTGGCGGTCATGGGACCGGACGCGACGCCGCCCGAGTCAAACGCAATGGCGGTGAAGATTTTTGGGACAAAGAACGACAATCCCAGTGCAAGCGCATAACCCGGAATCAGGAAATACAAAATCGATACTCCGGTCAGCACGCGCAGCATTGCCAGCCCGATGGAGGAGGCAACGCCGATGGACAGAGCCCAGCCCATCGCGTGGGCAGAGATGGCTCCGTCTGTAATTTCTTCCACCTGTTTGTTGAGGATATATACCGCAGGCTCAGCTTTGACAATAAAATAGCCGATAACCATTCCGATCGGGATGATGACCCACCGATAGGGCAAAGCCGCGATGACTTGTCCGAGGTAATTGCCGGCGGGGATGAAGCCGACATTTGCGCCGGTCAAAAACAGCACAAGCCCAATGTATGTATATGCAAGACCTACGAGAATCCGCAGCAGGTTTGGATAAGGGAGCTTGAGCGCCGCAATTTGAAATGCACCGAAAAATAGCAGGATAGGCAGCAGAGAAACGGCGATTTCGTGGAAATAAGTCGGGAAAGCAAGGTGAAATAGCGCCCACAATTCGGTGGAGTTTGTGATTTCGGGAATAGAGGGCGGTGTGTATGCGCTGCTTTGGGGATTGTAGAGCATGCCGAGCAGCAATACGGCAAGAATCGGACCGATGGAGCACAGGGCAACCAGACCGAAGCTGTCATCCGCAGCATGGCGGTCGGTACGGATTGCGGCAACGCCGATACCGAGCGCCATGATGAATGGCACGGTCATCGGACCGGTTGTGACACCGCCCGAGTCGAACGCTACGCCGAGAAAATCGGGGGATACGAAAAAGGTCAGTCCGAATACAACCAGATAAAACAGAATGAGCAGCGGCGGGAGCGCAATGCTGAAGAGCATACGCAGCAGTGCGATCACAAGGAATGCGCCGACGCCGACCGCAACCGCCAGAATCAGCGTCTGGTTTGGAATGGATGGAACCTGTTCTGCCAGCACCTGCAGGTCCGGCTCGGAGATGGTTACAATGAAGCCGAGCAGAAAGGAGAGCAGAACAATGACCCATAACTTTTTACTGCCAGTCATGCAGCTGCCCACGCGTTCACCCATTGGCGTCATCGCCATTTCGGCGCCCTGCGTAAAGAACATCATGCCAACGACAAGCAGCGCGGCGCCCATGAGAAAACAGAGCAGGATGCTCGGGGAAATCGGTGCAATCGTAAAGCAGAGCAGGAGCACAATGCCGATGATCGGCAGTACGGCGCGTAAAGATTCGGCAAGCTTTTCGCGGAGTTTACGCCAAGTATTTTTCAAATTTTCACCTCGCTGGACGGTTGGAATCAAAGGAATGCATCAATAGTTTACCATAAAATTGAGGGGGAAACCAGAACTTATGTGCGATTTTGACGTACTTTTAACAGGGAAAACGCGCTTGGAACATCACAAGCATGCGGAAATATGCATCAACACATAAATGAAGAGCAGCAAAATGGCGCCCCAAAGCAAAGCGGCACAAAGCAGACCGAAAAAACGATGCAGCGGGCGGTGGAGCTCCGCGAGTGCACGGCCAAGCTCGTCTGCATCACCCATTGCGCGGACTGCCTGCTGCTCGGCATCGTTTCCGGTGATGCCCTGCGCACGCAGAGTGCGCAGCCGGTCGTCAAGATGCGCACGCAATTCACGGCGCACGGTGCTGCGGTGATGCCCTGCGGGCAAATAGGTGCAGACCTGGTCGAGCCAGCACTCAGTCGGTGTTTTCGGCACAGGCACCACCCCCTAAAGCACCGCCAAACGCCCGGGACAGGCGTTTCCATTCATCCCGCTGACGGCTTAGGATTCGTGTACCCGCGCGGGTCAGGCGATAGCAGCGGCGCGGTCCGGCTTCGGTTTCGCGGTCATAGCCTGCAATCTGTCCCTGTTCGCATAGGCGGTATAGAAGAGGATATAACATTCCCTCGCATTGGAAAAATGCGCAGTCTCGTCGTGCTTCGAGTGCGTGCACCAACTCAAAACCGGTCTTATCTCCCTCATCCAGCAAAGCGAGCACAAGCAGGATGCGCGTGCGCTCGGAAGAAGAAAAATTTTGTGCCATATGCATCATGCCTTCCCAAGAATGATACCAGTGAATGGTTTCAGTATACCACATTGCCGCGCAGAATAGAACCCGTCTTGAAAACTGTGGAAGGGTGTGATAAAGTGAAACTGCAAATGAAACAGAGGAGGTTCCATCCGATGGCAGAAAATAAAACTAATGTGATGCGCATATTGGAGCAGCATAAAATCGCCTATACGCCGCACGAATATCCGCACGGAAAGGAAGCGGTGGACGGCGTGACTGTTGCAGCCAGCCTGGGACAGAATCCGGCGCAGGTGTTCAAAACGCTGGTAGCGCGCGGCAAGAGCGGCGGCATTTATGTGTTTGTCATTCCGGTGGCTGAGGAGCTGCATCTCAAAAAAGCAGCCAAGGCGGTCGGGGAAAAGTCAATGGAAATGATTCATGTCAAGGAGCTGCTTGGGCTGACTGGATATGTACGGGGCGGCTGTTCACCGGTCGGTCTCAAGAAACCCTATCCGGTGACCATCCATGAGAGCGCAAACGCGCTGCCGTCTATCATTGTCAGCGCGGGCAAAATCGGCTATCAGATTGAGACTGCGCCTGCAGATCTCATTGCGCTGGTCAAGGCACAGACTGCGGACATCATTCAGTGAGCGGCGGCAAAAGCGCCGCGACATCGGGATAAAGCGCGAAGATATGCGAAATGCCGCGTGCATTCAGCCGGTTCAGCTTGGCTTCCAAGGTGGAGGCATCATCATAAAGAACAAAATGACCGCACTGTTCGGAATCCATGTAGGTGAAATATTTGGCACACAGTTCGCGGGAGAAGAACGGCTGTGCACCACAGGTCTGCTGGAGGGTGCGGCGCTCGTCTGTGGAGAGCGGATGCCCTTCGCTGTCCTGTGCGGGCAGGGAAAAATCGGTGGAAACCGGTCGGATTGCTGCTGCAATACGTGCCGGGTATTTGGCTTGCAGCATATCAAAGTAATCATCCAGACTGCCGCCGCTGATTGCGGTTTCTGCAACAAGGATCGCGTGTTCTACGTGCTCTGCCTGCACGAGAGGTACAAAAAGCGGGAAATCAGCCGCATGGGCAAGCCGGTCAAGTGCACGAAGCAGGGTGTGTGCAGACGGGGTAACCTGCTCAATATCCGCAAACAAACCGCGCATATTGTGCTGACGTACTTCATGCAGCAGCGCTTCTGCACAGAAATCAGGAATCGTTCCGTCCAGTCCAAGATCACTGACACCGAGGTAACAGTCTGTCAGCTTGGCGGGGAGGCTCAGGCGTGTGATCGCGCCGCCGCGCCCGATGCCAAGGCAGAGCTGCAAAAGCGGTAAGTTATATTTTTCCGCTGCGGCGGTATCCGAACCTGCGCAGACTAAAATCAGGTTTTTTGTTGACTGCATATTGGGTCGCTCCTTTTTTCTGGACTTTTGTGAATTTCTCGCGTACAATACTATATGCATGCCAACGGCAAAATAATATGAAGAGGATTCGCTTATGTTACAGCTGCTTACACCAGACTGCGTTTTTGATACAATTTTCGATATTTCCCCGGAGTTTTTGAAAACGCGGGGCATACGGGGCGCGCTCATCGACATTGATGGCACAGTTTCTTCCCATCGGGTAAAGCTGCCGAGCGAGGCGTTGTGTGCCTATGTGAAATCTTTGCAGACCGCAGGCATTCAGGTGCTGTTTTTATCGAATAATAAGAGAGAACGTGTTGGCGCATTCAGTGAGCCGATGGGCGTGGAGTGGGTGAGCCGTGCAACCAAGCCGCTGATGCGCGGGTTCCGCAAAGGGGCAGACAAGCTGGGACTGCCGATGCGGGAGATTGCGGTGATTGGCGATCAGATTTTTACCGATGTATTGGGCGGCAACCGGATGGGGGCGCTGACCTGTCAGGTGCAGTCGATTGACCGAGAAGAATTCTGGATTGGGGTACGCTGCCGCATTGAAAAGCGATTTATTGAGCGCGGCAGAAAGAAAATGCAGGAGGATGAGACGATTGAGCATTAAATTTGGTCCTGCAGGCAATGCAGACGCCTTTGCGGCGGCGGGATTCAAAGCCACGGTGGATGCGCCCAGATGGCTGGCTGGACTGGGACTCAATGCCTATGAATATCAGTGCGGACGAGGCGTCAATATCGGAGACGAAACCGCGGCAAAGATCGGCGCTGCAGCGCGCGAGTATGGTATTACCATGTCGCTGCACACGCCGTATTATATCAATCTTTCCTCGAACGAGCCGGAGCGCATGGAGAAAAATATCGGTTATGTGCTCAAAAGCTGCCGCGCGGCATCTGCCATGGGAGCGCAGCGGTTGGTTGTCCATTGCGGTGGTGTCGGGAAGCAGTCGCGCGACAAGGCGTTTGCCCATACGATTGAGAATGTGCGCAGGATTTTGGCCGCTATGGATGATGCGGGTTATACGCAGCACACGATTTGTCTGGAAACGATGGGAAAGCGCAGCGTCATCGGCAGTGCGGAAGAGATTTGTCAGCTCGTTGCGCTCGATGACCGTCTGCTGCCCTGCATTGATTTTGGGCATCTCAATGCCCGCACTGGCGGCGGATGCAATTCTTATGAGGATTTTTGTGCACTATTTGACCGGATGGAGAATGAAATTGGTGCGGAGCGTACAGCGCGGTTTCACAGCCATTTTTCCAAGATTGAATACTCCGATAAGGGAGAAGTGCGCCATTTAACTTTTGCAGATGAACGATATGGACCGGAATTTGCGCCGCTTGCACGTGTGCTTGCTGAACGCAGATATGAACCGACAATCATTTGTGAATCTGCCGGGACGCAGGCTGAGGATGCGCTCACGATGCAGCGGCTGTACCGTAGTGAATGTGAAAAATAATACTTGCAAAATGGATGGGCGTGTGCTATACTAATAAAGCTGTATCACAGCGCAAGTCCATATGGAGCGGTATCGAAGAGGTCATAACGAGAACGACTCGAAATCGTTTGACGGGTGAAACCGTCCGTGGGTTCGAATCCCACCCGCTCCGCCAGTTCGTCGCAAGCTACGCATCGCTTGCGGCGATTTTTTTTGAAAAATCGCCGGTGCGCTCACTTTGCTGCGCCTCACTTTCGCCCGCGACCTGCTTGGCTGGGCTCGCGTGCGAGAAAAGTGCCGCCGTGTAAATGCGGTAGGGAGTGGAAAGACGGTTCCAGCGAAATAAAAATATCCCCATATGGAGGTGTCCATATGGGGATATTGCTTTTATAGACCGCGTTTCCAGCTATAACGGCTGAAGAGAGCGAGAATTGGGAAGATTTCCAGACGCCCAAGCAGCATGTCTGCAGACAGGACCAGTTTGGACAGGTCGCTGAGCATCCCAAAATGCGCCGCGGGACCGACCACGTCAAGACCGGGACCGATGTTGTTAAAGCAGGCAAGAACAGCGGAAATTGTAGTTTCCAGTGAATGGGGTTCCAGAGAAACCAGAACGACACTTGCAGCAATCAGCATCATGTAGGCAGCAAGGAAAGCGTTCACACCGCGCATTACGTCGGCACTGATGGGCTGACCGCTGACGCGTAGCGAGATGACAGAGCGCGGCCGCAGCGTACGCCGGATATTGCGCCCCAAATCTTTGAAAATCAGTACCAGACGGACGACCTTGAAACCGCCGCCTGTACTGCCGGCACAGGCACCAAGCAGCATCAGACATAACAAAATCGCCTTAGAGAAGGTAGGCCAGATATTAAAGTCTACCGTTGAAAAACCGGTTGTAGTCATAATACTGGAGACCTGAAATGCTGCGTGATGGATGCTTTCCCGAAGAGAGCCGGTGATAGAATGGATATTCCATGCGATCAGACCGGTTGCGCCCGCCATAATAAGAAGATACCAGCGCAATTCTTCATCATGGAATACATCGGTAAACCGGCGCAGCAGCAGGAGGTAATACACGCTGAAATTGATGCCGAACAGCGCCATAAATACCGTGCATACGTTTTGCAGATAAGGACTGTAGCTCGCCATACTGTCCACTTTGACGCCAAAGCCGCCCGTTCCTGCGGTGCCGAAGGCAGTGCAGAGGCTGTCAAACAGCGGCATGCCGCCGAGCAGCAGGAAAATCAGGCAGAGCACCGTCATTGCAATATAGATGCCGTACAGGATAACAGCGGTATCCTTGAGGCGCGGCGTCAGTTTGCCGACGCTGGGACCGGGGCTTTCTGCCCGCATCAAATGCAGGGTGCCGCCTGCATTTTTATTGGAAACAACAGCCAGCGCAAATACGAGGATGCCCATACCGCCGAGCCAGTGGGTGAAGCTGCGCCAATACAGCAGACCGCGGCTGAGCGCTTCCACATCAGGCAGGATGGACGCACCTGTTGTGGTAAAACCGGAGATCGATTCAAATAATGCGTCGATAAAATGCGGAACCTGACCGGACAGATAAAAAGGCAGGCATCCCATTACCGAAATGGCAATCCAGCAGAGTGCGACAGTGACGAAGCCCTCCTGCGCAAAGAAGCGTTCACGTGCGCCGCGCCCGATCAGCAAAAGCAGTCCGGCTGTGACCAGCATAATGGCAAAGGTTTTTCCGAAGGCGCCAATGACGTCATAGTCTTGGTCGATCAGGCACCAGATCAGCGACGGAAGCATAAAGAGCATCTCCATCAGGATGACACGACCGATGGTGCGGCCTACAATTTTAATATTCATAGGGTACGCCTCGATCGCTGCTGCTGAAAATATCGTTCATCTGATGGAATGGATTTTCGCAGGTTGTCACCACAATGACCGTATCCCCCTTGACAAAATGGCTGCTGCCGTCCGGAATGATGGTTGCCCCCTGATGGGTGATGCAGGCAATCAGCGCACCACGGCGCAGCGGTACATCTTTCAGCGGCGTTGCACACCAATGTACAGAATCATCCACCAGAAATTCCAGCGTTTCTGCTTTGCCATCTGCGATACGGTGCAGCGCGAGGACACTGCCTTTTTGGTTCTGCATCGCGCGGACATAACGCACGATGTTGGTGCTGCACAGCTCTTTCGGACTGACAATGCTGCCAACCCCCAGATCGGAGAACATGCCGCTGTACTCCAGACGGTTGACCTTGGTGATTACTTTGGGCACGCCGCTGGCATTGGCATACATGGAAATCACAATATTTTCCTCGTCGATGCCAGTCAGGGTGACAACCGCGTCCATCGCGCTCAGTCCCTCACTGTCGAGCAGCGCCTTAGAAGAGCCGTCACCAAGGACGACCGCAGCCTTGGGCAGTTGAGCAGACAGGCTGACCGCGCGGTCCGGATTGTTTTCGATAATTTTTACGCCAATACCGGAATTCAGCAGACGCTCCGCCAGATAATAAGCGAGGCGTCCGCCGCCGATGAGCATGACCTGACGGATTTTCTGGTTGAAAATATTGAGGTTCTTAATAAGCTGCGCCAGATTGATCGACTTTGCCGTGACATAAATATGGTCACCTTCCTGAAGGACATAGCTGCCGTCCGGAATAATGACCTTGCCGCCGCGGTCAATCGCGCATACGAGCACCTTGACGCGCGCAATCTTATACAGATCGCTCAGCGGGATGCCGCAGAGCATGCTGCCTGCGTCTACACGCAGCTCGACGATTTCCACGCGCCCCTTGGCAAAGGGTTCGCGCTGCAAAAAACTCGGGAGCTGGAGGGAACGGAAAATATCGACTGCAGCGCTCTGTTCGGGATTGATGGTCATGGACAGACCAAGATCTTCCCGCATGGAGAAAAGCTGCTCGGCATATTCCGGAGAACGCACGCGCGCAATGGTGTGAATCCGGTTGTTCATACGCTTTGCAGTCAGGCAGCAGAGCAGATTGATTTCATCCGCACTGGTGGCAGCGATGAGCAAATCCGCCTGCTCGACACCGGCGGCGCGCAGCGTGTTCATCGTTGCAGCGTTGCCTTGTACGGTCATGACGTCGAGTTCATCGAGGTTTGATTGCAGTACTTTGGGGTTGGTATCGATTACGACCACATCGTGGTCTTCCCGCACAAGCTGACGGGTGAGCGCAAGACCAACCTTGCCGTCGCCCGCAATGATAATGTTCATGGAGAAACCGTCCTATCTGAAAAATGGTATATTGCATTCAGTATACGCCACTGGGAAGTGAGAAACAAGAGGAAAACGACAGAAGGGCGAATATTGACGCGATTTTTACAAAAAATATCTGAAATTGTGTAAAAAAAGAAAAATGCCCGCACATTTAAAATGCACGGGCGCATTGTGTCACCGATGCACCGAGGAGCTTCCCCCGGCGATATAGTCTGCCACACGGCGCATATCCGCTTCGGTGCGGAATACAACGCCGCTTTGCAGGATGCTTTCCTGCACGCTTTTGGGGAGGGAACGGAAATAACGTCCCATACTGTTTTCCATATGAAAATAATCAGCCATCATGCTCACCTCGAGCAGAGTATGCCCGAAAAAGCGGAGATTATACCGAGAAAGAGGCTTTCCGAAGTAAGCAGGTCAGGCTTCTTCTTCGGTGGCAGAGAGGACGGAAACTTCGCGGCAGGTGCACTTTTCACGGAACAGCGCGCGGTTCTGGTCATAAATCATGCGCAGACCGTCCAGCGTGAGATTGGGGTCCACCTCGTCAATCAGCGAGCAATGCTCTGCCATCATGCGGCCCATGCCGCCGGTGGCAATCACACGCACATTGCCGTCAAGCTCCTTTTTCATGTCCTCAATGATGCCGGTCAGCGCGCCGACATAACCGCGCACCGCGCCCGACTGCATGCTCTGCACGGTGGTACGGCCAATGGCGTATTCAGTCGCTGCAATGTCTACGCGCGGCAGCTTAGAGGCTTTCATAAAAAGCGCTTCCATGGCGACCTTGATGCCGGGGAAGATGGCGCCGCCGAGATACGCGCCGCTTTGGTCAATGGCATCAAAGGTGATGGCGGTACCGATGTCCACAATAATCAGGGGCTTTCCATAGCGCGCCATCGCGGAGACACCGTTGACCAGTCGGTCTACGCCAACCTCGCGCGGGTTATTATAATGGTTGACCATACCGGTGTCCACATCTTTGCCGACGACAAGCGGATGGATGCGTAAATATTTGCGAATTGCATTTTTGAGCGAATACATCGCGGGCGGAACGACCGATGCGATGATGACCGCGCTGGTTTTTTCCGGATCGATCTTCAGAAAATGATAGTACTGCAAAATCTGCATACCGATCTCGTCTGAAGTCGAGGTTGCATTGGTTGAGATGCGGAACGAACCGACCAGGTTCTTTCCTTCAAAAAGTCCGAATACCATATTGGTATTGCCGACATCAATCGTTAAAAGCATAGGTCAAAACCACCCGAATTTCTTTTTCTTCTTTTTATCGTGGGATTCTTCGCACGGTGCACCGTCTGCATCCAGAAATTCAGCGGAGAGCAGGCTGCCGTTTTCTATAAACAGGCGCAGGCAGCTCGCCGTACCGTCTCGCGGCAGGCTGATGCTGCCAGGGTTCATGATGCGCACAGTGCCCTCCATCTGGTCGTGCCGCAAATGGGTATGCCCGTACAGCGCAAGGGTACAGTTCTGTTCAGCAGCATGTGCTGCAACCAGACCGGAACTGGTCCAACTGACACGGTCCCGATGACCGTGGGTTAGGTACATGCGTACGCCAGCGGGGGCAATGACCGAAAAAAGCGGCGCGTCCGGCTCGAAGTCGTTGTTGCCGCGTACGGCGTAAATGAGGAGATCGGGATAACTGCGGCGCAGATCCGAGGCGTCCTCATAGTGATCGCCCAAATGAATGACTGCGTCCGGAAACTCCGATTCGATCAGGCTGTACATATCGATTGTCCGTCCGTGAGAATCGGAAAAAACAAGGATTTTCATAGAAATGCTCCATTTCTCCAACAACGTTCACTATACACGAAAAGGCGAGCCTTGTAAAGACTTACAAAAATATTTTCGTCAAAATTTTAACGAAAATTTGCCTGTCCGCGTATGGGATTTTGTCACCTTTGAAAACCGATGCGCATAGAGTGGTAGTAAACCGAAAGTCATGTGGAGGGATACACAATGTTTGATGCAAATGAACTCATGCGTAAGCTGATGGCGCAGGGCGGGATGCGGCAGGATACGATGGAGAAATTGCAGCATGCGGTGCAGTCCGGCGAGGCACAGAACTTTGCAAAGCAAATTGATGCCGCAACCGCGTCCCGCATCGAGCGGGCAGCGCAGGCGATGCAGACGGGAGATAAGCGCGCCGCACAGGCGGCGGTCGGCGAAATCCTGTCAACACCCGAGGGTGCGGCGCTGGCTGCGCAGCTCAAACGAATGATGGGGAAGTGAGAGAAACTGCCATGGATGATATGCTGTCGCAGATCTTCAATGATCCGGAAAAACTAAAAGGCGCGATCTCGATGGCGGCTTCCATGCTCGGGGGAGATACGATGCAGGAACCGGCGCCTGAGATGCCGCCTGCTTCGGCAGAACCGCCGCCGTCATATGAACCGCCGGACGGCGGCGCATATGACCCCTCTGCCGCGTTGATGAAGAAGGCAATGCCGGTGCTGATGCAGATTGCCCGAAGCGGGCAGAATGCCGTCAGTCCTCAAAAGCTAGAGCTGCTTCATGCGCTCAAACCGTTTGTGGCGGAACATGTCGGCGTACAGATCGATCATGGGCTGCGGCTGGTCAGCATCGCGCAGATGGCGCACGCGGCAATGCAGCAGTTCCGTGCGAGACAGGACGGAGGAGCGACCCATGTATAACCGTTACTTAACCGCTGCACAGCAAAATCGGGAGCCGGAACCGCAGGCAGAACCATTTTGTGAGCGGCAGTGTCCGCATCGGGAAGCGTGCGGAGCGCATGCAGAAGAAGATTCCCGCAAGGAGGCTGCGCATGCAGGCGGTCTGTTTGACGCGCTCAGTAAGCGGCTTGCAAATTTCCGGCTGGATGCGGATACCCTGGTTGTACTTGCGGTCATCTGGTTTGTGCTGAGCGACAGCGAAGAGGGCAGGATAGACCCGGAGCTGCTTGCAGCCATCGGGGTTTTACTGCTGCTTGGACTGTAGCAAACGCTCGGCAGCATCAGCCAGTGCGCCGTATTCGGCAATGGTGAGGCGTTCACCGCGCACGCGTACATCCAACCCGCAGGAGGTGACCAGAGACAGGATTTCATCCTTGTCCAGACGGCCGCCGAACGCGGGTTGAATTGCGTTCACCAGTGTTTTGCGGCGCTGATTGAAGGCTGCGCGGACAATCGCGAAAAACAGCTTTTCGTTGCGCACGGCAACAGCCGGGGTTTGACGCGGGGTCAGACGGATGACCGCGGAATCGACCTTGGGCTGCGGGACAAAGCATCCGGCGGGCACGTCAAACAGGATGCGCGCCTCGGCATGATACTGCACATAGATGGAAAATGCGCTGTAATCGGACGAGCCTGCGGCGGCGCAGATACGCTGCGCCACCTCCTTTTGTACCATGACGGTCACGCCTGAAAACGCGCCGCTGTCGAGCAGCGCAGAGATGGCGGGGGTGGTAATGTAGTAGGGCAGGTTGGCGCACGCATAAACCTTCCGGTCTCCGAATTTTTCGCGGCACAGGGCTGCAAGATCGGTTTTCAGCACGTCTCCGTGGACAACCTCGACATTTTCGCAGTCCGCGAGCGTTTCTTCGAGGACGGGGAACAGCGCGCGGTCCAGTTCGATGGCAACAACCTGACCGGCTGTTTTGGAAAGCTCGTTGGTCAGGCAGCCCATGCCGGGACCGACCTCGAGCGCGCAGCTATCCTTGTCCGCGCCGCACTCGGCTGCGATGCGCTCGGGAACCCACTGTGCGGTCAGAAAATTCTGCCCAAGCGATTTGGAAAAGTGAAAGCCGTGCCGGCCGAGCACGTCTTTGATAACATGGATATCACAAAGTCCCATAAAGACCTCCAAAATTCATTGATGTGACTGTCATTATACCACAGCGGCACGGTTTCTAAAAGAATGGATTTGCGGTCTGCCGGTCAAAAATCATAGAAACATGGAAATGAACGAACTCTGGTTGCATTTTCTTTGACTGTTTGATAAAATGAAAAAAACAGGTGCACCTTGCTGTGCGCCTTTTTGAGAATAGCGTTATACTTGTGAAAGGATAAAGCTTATGGATGAAAATTATACGGTTTCTGCGCCTTTACGGATTTTATGCGGCGGTAAAAAACTGTTTGGACCGGGAATCGCTGCACTGCTGGAGGGAATCCGTCAAAACGGGTCAATCCGGCGGACTGCGTCCGAAATGGGCATGAGCTACAATAAAGCGTGGGGAATTCTGCGCACCTGTGAGCAGGCACTGGGATTTCCGCTGCTTGAGCGGCAAGTGGGCGGCGTCCATGGCGGCGGGGCGAAACTGACCGCACAGGGGGCAGATATGCTTGCGCGGTATCAGGCGTTTGACCGCGAAGCGCAGGAAACGCTGCATGAGCTGCTGCACAAGCATTTTGGAGGGATGGAAAATGGGCAATGAAATTCAGTTTTGCCGCGGTGGTGGCTGTACAGCGAAACTTGGTCCGGCGGCACTGCGCCGCGTGCTCGAACGGCTGCCGCACCCAACCGACCCCAATTTGCTGATCGGCACTGAATCAAGCGATGATGCAGCGGTCTACCGGCTGACGGACGACCTTGCAATGGTACAAACCCTTGACTTTTTCCCGCCTATGGTCGAAGACCCATATACATTTGGACAGATTGCGGCGGCAAATGCACTGAGCGATGTGTATGCGATGGGCGGCAGGGTCGTGACCGCGCTCAATATCGTCTGTTTTCCGGAAAGCTGGGATCTCAATATCCTAGGGCGCATTTTGCAAGGCGGCAGCGAAAAGGTGCGGGAAGCAGGCGGCTCTCTTGCAGGCGGGCACTCCATTGCGGACAGCGAAGTAAAGTATGGCTTATCGGTCACAGGTATCGTGCATCCAGACCGCATCCGCCCCAATAATGGCGGACACGCAGGGGATAAGCTGATTTTGACCAAGCCGCTCGGCGTGGGACTGGCGTGTACCGCCGCCCGCGCGGGCGCGCCGGATGGGCTGCCGGATGCTATCCGCAGTATGACCACGCTCAACCGGTATGCGGCAGAGGCGGCAGACCGGTATGAGATTCACGCATGTACCGATGTAACCGGGTTTGGACTTACGGGGCATCTGCGCGAGATGCTGCGTCCCGACCTCACGGCGCGGGTGCAGGCGGCGGCACTGCCGCATTTGCAGCAGGCGCGGCAATGCGCTGAAGAATTCTATCTGACTGCGGCGGCGCAGCGCAACCGCAATGCCGCAGAGGGGCATATTCGTTTTCGAGGGGCGGATTTTGCGACCGAAGAACTGGTCTTTGACCCGCAGACCTCGGGCGGCTTGCTGTTTGCGGTTGCGGCAGCGGACGCGGATGCGCTGCTGCGCGATGTACAGGCGCTCGGTCTGCCGTGCGGGATCATCGGTGAGCTGATGCCGCGCGTAGATATGGAACTGATTGTGGAAGGAACAATATAAGGAGGAAAAGAACATGGCAACGATTGTAGATGCACGCGGAAAGGCATGTCCGCAGCCGGTCATCGACACCAAAAATGCACTGAAAGAGCATGGAGCACCGGTCATCACACTGGTGGATAACGAGATTGCGCGGCAGAATGTCGAAAAAATGGCGGCGCAGATGGGGCTGTCCGCGGTGAGCGACACCATGGAGGAGGGCGCGTTTCGGATTGTCATTCAGCCGGTCAGCGCAGATGTGCTGGGCAGCGTGCTCGGCGGAGGCGCAGAACCGGCTACAAGCGGAAATCTGCGTCCGGAGGCGCAGCCATGCCCGACCTGTATGCCGATGGATTTCGCGCCTGTGGGCGGACCGACTGTGGTAGCGCTGTCCTCAAACTGCATGGGCAGCGGTGACGATACCTTGGGCGCGGCGCTGATGAAGGGCTTTGTTTATGCACTCACGCAGCTTGATACAGCGCCGGATACCGTGCTGCTTTATAACGGCGGCGCCAAGCTTTCGGTTGAGGGTGCGGAAACGGTCAATGATTTGCGGCTGCTCGCAGAAAATGGCACAGAGGTGCTGACTTGCGGCACCTGCCTGAACCATTACGGTCTGACCGACCGGCTTGCGGTGGGAGAAGTAACCAATATGTACGTCATCGCGGAGAAACTGAGCGGTGCAGGAAAGGTGATTCGTCCATGAAAGGACTCATTCTGGTGCGCGGTGCGGGAGATCTTGCAACCGGCACAATTTTGCATCTGCATCGCTGCGGTTTTCGCGTGCTTGCAGTCGAATGCGCGCAGCCGTCCGCCATCCGGCGCGGCGCGGCGTTCAGCGAAGCGGTATACGACGGGGTAACCGAGGTGGAAGGTGTGATCTGCCGCCGCATCGAGTATCTCCACGAGATCGAATCGTGTCATATGCGCTGCGAAGTACCGCTTCTTGTGGATGAAACCCTGTCCTGCTTGGAGAAAATCCATCCGGCGGCAGTTGTGGATGCAATTCTTGCAAAGCGCAACCTTGGCACGCAGCGCAGCATGGCGCCCATTACCGTCGGATTAGGTCCGGGATTTACGGCGGGGGAAGATGTAGACGCGGTGGTTGAAACCATGCGCGGGCATGACCTTGGGCGCGTGCTCTACGTAGGAGCAGCGCTGCCGAATACCGGTGTACCGGGACTGATTGCCGGGGAAGGCGCGAAGCGTGTCATTCATGCACCGGCTGCGGGAAATATTGTGCATATAGCGCGGATTGGGGATTTGGTCGAAGCAGGGCAGACGATTGCGCTGCTAGGAGACACTCCGGTGAAAGCGACACTGACCGGTGTCCTGCGCGGTCTCATCCGCGCGGGATATCCGGTAACCTGCGGATTGAAAATTGCCGATATTGACCCGCGCGGAGAGCAGCAGAAAAACTGCTTTACCGTTTCGGATAAGGCGCGCTGCATCGCGGGCGGCGTACTCGAAGCTTTGCTGACGCTTGCGCGGGAGCGGGAGGTCGAGCTGCTGTGATCTATCTGGACTGCGCGGCAACTAGTTTTTTGAAGCCGCCCTGCGTCGCGCAGGCGGTATTCGATGCCATGCATACCATCGGCTCAGATGGGCGCGGTGCACATGAACCTGCGCTTGCCGCATCACGCGTGGTGTACCACTGCCGGGAACAGATTGCGCATTTGTTTGGACTGCGCGACGCGCGGCGCGTAGCGTTCACCTCGGGTTCGACCGAGGCGCTCAACATCGCGATTTCCGGTCTGTTTGGAACAGGCGACCATGTGATTACGACGGCGCTCGAGCACAATTCGGTGCTGCGTCCGCTGTACCGTTCGGGCGCGGCGCTGACTGTGCTGCCCGCAGATGACCGCGGACAAATCTGCTATGAAGATTTGTCTGCTGCGCTGCTGCCGAATACGCGGGGGATTGTATGCACCCATGTATCCAATGTGACAGGAAATGTGCTTGACCTTGCAAGGATTGGCGCATTCTGCCACGAAAATGGTCTGTACTTTGTTGTAGATGCTTCCCAGTCTGCCGGGGTATTCGATCTCGACATGGACGCCATGAGAATTTCGGTGCTGTGCTTTACCGGACATAAGAGCCTGCTCGGTCCACAGGGGACGGGCGGCCTGTGTGTGGCAGAGGGGGTCAAGCTGCCGCCGTTCAAGGCGGGCGGCAGCGGGGTGCACAGTTTTGAACATCTGCATCCGGCAGAGATGCCGACGGCTCTGGAGGCGGGAACGCTGAATGCGCACGGGCTTGCCGGATTGTCAGCAGCGCTCGACTGGTTAAACGCGCACGGACTGGAATCGCTGCGGAAGCGGGAGCAGATGCTGGCGCGCCGGTTTTACGACGGAGTGAAAGATATTCCGGAGATTAAAATTTACGGAGACTGGCCTGCGGAAAACCGCGGTGCGATTGTGGCGCTCAACCTTGGGGATGAAGATGCAGGTGCGGTCGCGGATGCACTGTGGGAGGATTTTGGCATCTGCACCCGCGCGGGGGCGCACTGCGCTCCGCGGATGCATGAGGCATTTGGCACGGTGGAACAGGGCATTGTGCGGTTTTCGTTCTCCCACCAGAATACGGAGGATGAAGTGGAAACCGCGGTGCGCGCGGTACGGACGCTGTCTGGTACATAAAAGAGAATCAGAATACAAGGGGGAAAACAATGGGATTTTTGAAGAAAAAGTCGGGGCTGTTCATTATGGGTGCGCTCGGCGGTATTTTGGCTGCGATTCTGGCAGTGATGGGCAATCCGGGCAATATGGCGCTGTGTATTGCATGCTTTATCCGGGACATTGCGGGGGGACTGAAGCTGCATACTGCATCGGTTGTGCAGTATATCCGTCCTGAGATTGCGGGGATTGTTCTGGGGGCATTCCTTCTTTCTCTGGCAACGCGGGAATACCGCTCTCAGGCAGGCTCCTCTCCGGCGATTCGTTTTGCGTTGGGCGCAGCGATGATGACCGGCGCTTTGGTTTTTCTGGGGTGTCCGCTGCGCATGGTGCTGCGTATGGCAGCCGGAGATTTGAATGCCTATGTTGCGCTCATCGGCTTTGTGCTCGGCGTTGGTACCGGAGCCATGTTCTTGAAAAAAGGGTTCTCGCTCGGACGCGCCTATGATACCCGTCCTGCATCCGGCGTGATTCTGCCGGCGGCGCTGGCGGTGTTGTTTGTGCTGTCGGTGACTGCGGCGGGACTGTTCGCGTTTTCTGCAGAGGGTCCGGGCAGCATGCATGCGCCTGCCGGGGTTGCGCTCGTCTGCGGTCTGGCATTCGGCGCGTTGGCACAGCGCAGCCGCATGTGCTTTGCTGGTTCGGTGCGCGATATTCTTTTGATGAAAGATTTTACGCTGGTTTGTGTGATTGGCGGCGTATTCGTTTCCATGCTGGTTTATAATATTGCAAGCGGAAGCTTCCATGCATCGTTTGACGGACAGCCGGTTGCACATTCCGAACATCTGTGGAATATTCTCGGCATGTATGTCGTTGGTTTTGCGGCGGTGCTTGCGGGCGGCTGTCCGCTGCGGCAGCTTATTTTGGCGGGTCAGGGTTCGTCGGATGCGGCGATGACCTGTCTTGGAATGTTTGTCGGTGCAGCATTTGTCCATAACTTTAAGCTTGCATCTTCGGCAGAGGGTACGACGGCAGGCGGACGAATGGTATGTCTGGTCTGGATTGGAATTCTATTTGCGATTGCGGCGGCATGCATGCGCCGCGCGAAAAAATAAGGAGGAAGATAAAATGGTAACAGTAGATGCGAGAGGATTGTCTTGTCCGGAACCGGTGATGCTGATGCTGGACGCGATTGCACAGGAATCCGGTCCGGTCACTGTGGTGGTGGACAATGCGACTGCACGCGATAACGTTGCGCACATGGCAGAGGAGCGCGGACGTAAGGTGACAGTCGCAGCGGAGGGCAGCGATTTTCGGCTGCTGCTCGAATGATTCGGCGGGAAAAGAAGCTGCGCCTGATTGTTTCGTTTCATACAACTGCCGAGGCGTTCCAGCTTGAAGCTGCCGCACGGAGCAAGGGGTTTTCCGGTCGGCTGATTCCGGTGCCGCGTGAAATTACCGCAGGCTGCGGTCTTGCATGGCGGGATGAACCGGAATGCGAAGAACGCCTGCGCGCTTTGCTCGCGCAGGAAAGCATCGGATATGAAGACATCTGTGTGCTGACGCTATAAGGAGAGAACCCATGGATGAAAACGGATATCGTGCGCTTGCACGAATGCTGAAAGACGGGTGCGGCGTGACCCGGAGGACGTTCCTAGACGGGGAAAATTTGGGGGACGCACAAAATATCACCGGCACAGCGGAATTTTTTCTCAGCGAGACAAACGGTGAGCCCAGAAATGGCTTTCCATTCGAGACGGAGTGGAATGGCAGCCGTGTGCTGATGGAACGTTTTTCAAAGGGGAAAATTCTGCTGATCTGCGGTGGGGGACATGTATCCAAGCCGGTGAGCATGCTTGGGAAAATGCTCGGCTACCGCGTGCTGGTGATGGATGACCGATCGGAGTTCGCGTCGGAGGAACGCTTTCCGGATGCGGATGAGGTTGCCTGCGGAGACTTTTTGAGCATGCTCAGTAAATATGACTGGAGCGGGTATCCGGACACTTCGGTTGTCATTGTGACACGCGGTCATGCGGCAGATACCGACTGCCTGCGCGCAGTGGTACGCCGTGATTTGCCCTACATCGGTATGATTGGAAGCCGCAAAAAGAATGCAGCCGTATTTGAGGTGCTGAGCGGGGAGGGGGTGCCCGAAGCGCAGCTTGCCCGGGTGCATGCACCGATCGGTCTGCCCATCGGCGGGCAGACCCCGGAAGAGATCGCAGTGTCCATTGCGGCGGAACTGATCGCGGAGCGAAAAGACTGCGGGACAAGCACACTTTCGGAAAGCATGCTCGATGCGCTGTGCAGCGAAACGAGTGAGGGCGGTATTATGGCGACGGTCGTGCGGAAAACCGGCTCCACGCCGCGTGGTACAGGCGCACGGATGCTGATGCTTCCAAATGGAGCGGTGATTGGCACGGTCGGCGGCGGACTGGCAGAGTATGAGGTGACGGAAACGGCGCGCAGGCTGCTGAAACATCCGCGTCCGATGCTGCGGCATTTTGATATGGCAAACGGAGAAGCGGGAAAATCCGGACTGATCTGCGGCGGTGCGGTCGATGTACTGTTTGAGGTGGTTACGTGAGAGCGGCGGTCGTGCTCGCCGCAGGGCTGAGCCGCCGGATGGGAACCGATAAGCTGATGCTTTCGGTGGACGGTCTGCCAATGTACCGGCATGTCCTGCGCCTTGCATTGACGCTGCATGTCGATCTGCGCATTGTGGTGACGAACAACGGGCGGATCGCGCAGGAAGCGGAAACTATGGGTTTTACGGTCGTCCCCAGTCCGCGTGCTGCAGAGGGCATGGGCTTTTCAGTGGCGGCGGGCGCAGCGGCGCTTGGCGCGGCACAGACAGCGGTGTTTTTAAATGCAGATCAGCCGTTTCTGCGGGTGGAAATGGTAGAAAACCTGCTGGAAATCGGGGAAGAAAGCGGTAAGATCGTCGTACCGGTCGTAGAAGGTATGCCGTGCTCGCCCTGCGTGTTCCCGCACCGGTTCTTTCAGGAACTGAGCATGCTCAGCGGCACGCAAGGCGGAAAAGTGGTTTGGAAGCAGCATGCAGAGGATACGCTGCTTGTTCCATGCGCGGCAGAGGGCTTCGCCGATGTGGACACGCGGGAACAGTATGACCGTCTTGACAGCATCTCGGGAATATGATATGATTTTCACGTTCAAAACGATCTATTGCGAGGAACGGGAAGAGTAACCGCAGTATACGCGCCAAAGAGAGGGGCTTCATCGGCTGGGAGAGTCCTGCGCGGCGGGCGGCGAACGTGCGCCCGGGAGCATCAGGGGCAATGCCCTGCGGGATTCGCCCGTTACCGCGAGTTTTGAGTGAAAACAAGAGTGGAACCGCGACAGTATGCCGCCTCTTTGGGAAACCGGAGAGGCGGCTTTTTGAATGATAAGGAGAAGTGAATCATGAAACTTTACAATACGCTGACCCGTCAGAAGGACGAATTTGTGCCCATTACCCCGGGCGAAGTCAAGATGTATTCCTGCGGCCCGACGGTATACAACTATTTCCATATCGGCAACGCGCGCCCGTTCATCATGTTTGACCTGCTGCGCCGCTATTTTGAGTATCGCGGCTACAAGGTGTCCTTTGTGCAGAACTTCACCGACATCGATGACAAGGTGATTAACAAGGCGAACGATGAGGGCGTGGATTTCAATACCATTGCAGAGCGCTATATTAAGGAGTATTACGTGGACGCAGAGGGACTGGGCGTCGGCAAGGCGACCGTGCATCCGCGTGCAACCGAGACCATGGACGCGATCATTGACATTGTGAAGCGTCTGCTTGATAACGGCCACGCCTATGTAGCGGAGAACGGCGACGTATATTTCCGCACCAAGTCATTCCCGGAATACGGTAAGCTGTGCCATCAGCCGATGGAAGAATTGCAGGCAGGCGCGCGCATCTCGGTGGGTGAGGTCAAGGAAGATCCGATGGACTTCGCAGTTTGGAAGGCAGCGAAGCCGGGCGAGCCGGCATGGGATACGCCGTGGGGGTCAAAGGGGCGTCCGGGCTGGCATATCGAGTGCTCAGCAATGGCGTGCAAGTACCTTGGGGAAACCATTGACATTCATTCGGGTGGCCTGGATTTGATTTTCCCGCATCATGAAAACGAGATCGCGCAGTCGGAGGCGGCAAACGGCAAGCCGTTTGCACATTACTGGCTGCACAACGGTTTCCTGACCATCGACAATGAAAAAATGTCCAAGTCCAAGGGCAACTTCTTTATGGTGCGTGATGCGGCAAAGGAGTTCGGTTATGAAACCATCCGTATGTTCATGCTGAGCGCGCATTACCGTTCTCCGCTCAACTATTCTGCGGAGAGCCTTGAAATGAATAAGGCATCGCTGGCTCGTTTGTATGAGAGCCGCAACAACATGGAGTTCCGCATCGAGAAAGCGCAGGGCGACGCGATGACTGCTGAGGAAACCGCGAAGCTTGAAGCGCTCATGGGCTACAAGCAGAAGTTTATCGACGCAATGGACGATGATATGAACACTGCAGATGCACTTTCTGCGATTTTTGAACTGGTGCGTGAGATCAACGGCTATATGTCTGCGCACGATGACGCGACGAGAACGTTCCTGACCGCGGCGCATGATTTGTTCATGGAGCTGACCGGTGTGCTCAATCTCGTGCAGAAGCGCGACGATGCCAAGGACCCGGATGCAGATAAGATTGAGGAGCTGATCGCGCAGCGCGCCGCAGCGAAGAAGGCGAAGGATTTCGCAGAAGCAGACCGCATCCGCGGTGTGCTGGCGGATATGGGCGTCACCATCAAGGACACCCGTCAAGGCGTGCAGTGGAGCCGCGCGTAAGCGCAGGAGTTGACACCTACAAGCCTCTCCAAAGACTTGACAGAAATATCAAAAGCCCGAGACCAGATGGTTTCGGGCTTTTTGTGTGTGCTCTGTTTCATTTATCCGAGCGGGTACGACGGGCATACAGCGGCAAGACAGCATTTTTCGCACTTTGGCGCGCGGGCTGTGCAGACCTCTCTGCCGTGCAGCACAAGGCGGTGGCAGAAATCTGAGGATTCTTCAGGGGGGATAATCTCGCGCAGTGCTTTTTCTACCTTGACCGGGTCCTTAACGTTTTCTACAAAGCCGAGCCGGTTGGATAGGCGGATGCAGTGGGTATCGGTGACGATGGCGGGTTGACCGTAGATGTCGCCCAAGATCAGGTTGGCGGTCTTGCGACCGATGCCGGGCAGTTTCAAAAGATCTGCCATATTGTCCGGCACTTTGCCGCCGAAGTCGGACAGCAGCATCTCGGCGCAGGCTTTGAGGTCACGCGCTTTGGTGCGGAACAGACCGCAGGTTTTGATGCCTTCCTCAATCGCCTCGAGCGGGGCTTCGGCAAAGCTTTCGAGCGTTGGAAAATCTACAAATAATTTTTCGGTCACCAGATTCACACGCACATCAGTGCATTGCGCGGATAGGCGGGTAGCAAAGAGCAATTCGTAATCATGCTGATAGTGCAGCGCACAGACCGCGTCGGGGTAGTCGGTTTTGAGCAGGTCTACCACTGCACAGGCACGTTCCTTTCTGGTCATGGACAAACCTCCGTTTTGTATCTTTCTGATGAGATCAGTATATCAGAATTGATAAAAAAAGCAAACACAGATTGAGGATAAAGGTGTAGTATGCTGAAAAAAGAAAATTGCTTCTGGATTTAGTTGCAAAATTCGAAAAGTATGGTTTAATTTTAATATAGACTTTTTCACTTTAAGCTTGTGAAATGAACGATATATTATGGGAGGTTTTCGCGTGATTGTTGGGAATTTGATGGATTTTGTCAGCCAGTATGATGCGGAAGTCGGCGCAATGATTCGTAAAGAGTACGATCGTCAGTGCCGGAATATTGAACTCATTGCATCGGAGAATATCGTAAGCGAAGCTGTTATGGCTGCGATGGGCTCTGTGCTGACCAACAAATACGCCGAGGGATACCCGGGCAAGCGTTACTACGGCGGCTGTGAATGTGTGGACGAAGTAGAGCGTCTTGCAATCGCGCGCGTCTGTGAACTGTTCGGCGCAAAGTATGCCAACGTGCAGCCGCATTCTGGCGCACAGGCAAACATGGCGGTATATCAGGCGCTCGTCAAGCCGGGCGATACGGTTATGGGCATGAGCCTTGACAATGGCGGTCATCTGACCCACGGCTCGCCGGTCAATCAGTCCGGTCTGCTGTACCATATGGTTGCTTACGGCGTGGACGAGAACGGCTATATCGACTACAATGAAGTGGAAGAACTGGCAAAGAAGGAGCAGCCCAAAATGATTATCGCGGGCGCGTCCGCTTACCCGCGCGCGATTGACTTCCAGAAGTTTGCCGAGATTGCACATTCGGTCGGCGCATACCTGTTTGTTGATATGGCACATATCGCGGGTCTGGTTGCGGCAGGTCTGCACATGAACCCGGTGCCGTATGCGGATGTGGTAACCACCACCACCCACAAAACCCTGCGCGGACCGCGCGGCGGCGTTATCCTCACGAACAATGAGGAGATCGCCAAGAAGATGAACAAGGCAATTTTCCCCGGCACGCAGGGCGGTCCGCTGATGCATGTCATCGCGTCCAAGGCGGTCTGCTTCGGCGAAGCACTGAAGCCGGAATTCAAGGCATACCAGACCAACGTGGCGCAGAACGCCAAGGTGCTGGCAGACGCGCTGATGAAACAGGGCTTTGATCTGGTTTCCGGCGGCACGGATAACCATTTGATGCTGGTTGACCTGCGCAAGGCAGGCGTTACCGGCAAGGTGCTTCAGAATCGCCTGGATGAAGTTTATATCACTGCAAATAAGAACACCATCCCGAACGATCCGGAAAGCCCGTTTGTGACCTCTGGTATGCGCGTAGGTACGCCGGCAGTAACCTCCCGCGGCTTCGGTGCTCCTGAAATGCTGCGCATCGCTGAGTTTATCTGGCAGGCAGCAACCGATTTTGATGCGAAAGCTGACGAAATCCGTGCCAATGTGACCGAGATGTGTTCCTGTTTCCCAATTTATCGCTGAGTATAGAGGGCTGTCCATTTGGACGGCCTTCTTTTTTTGTCGCTTTTCGTCATTTTGCTCATTTGGTCCTTGAAAAGAAGTTTTTTTGTGGTATAATATAACCAAAACGTATGGGCGCTTTTGGATATCAACAACAAAAATGCAGGTTGAGCTGTATTTTAGTAAAAATGGTACTATAAAGAAGCTTTCGGCTGATCCCTGCGCAAGAGAAAGAGTTAGAATAATGATGAGGTGGTTACAATGGGAATGGAACTGAAGTCAACTGGTCTGCGGGGATTTGTCGAAGAACGAGAACTTGGATACATGGATCCGTTGGTTCAAACGGCAAACGAAATGCTTGTGCAGCATACAGGGGCAGGAAGTGACTACCATGGTTGGGTGGACCTCCCGGTTCAATATGATCGAGAGGAGTTTGCGCGGATCAAGGCAGCAGTAAAAAAAATCCAACAAAACAGTGACGTGCTGATTGTCATCGGCATCGGCGGTTCGTATCTGGGTGCGCGTGCGGCAATCGAATTTGTCAAGGGGCAGATGTATAATAGCATCCGCGCAAAGGGCACGCCGGAGGTTTATTTTGTCGGTTCCAACATTTCCTCTTCGTATCTGAATGATGTGGTTCAGATTATCGGGGAACGTGATTTCAGTGTCAATGTAATCTCAAAGTCGGGTACCACCACCGAACCGGCGATTGCATTCCGCATCTTCAAAAAGCTTGCCGAGCAGAAGTATGGCAAAGAGGGGGCAAAAGACCACATCTTTGCAACAACAGACAAGTCGCGCGGTGCGCTGAAAAAGCTTGCCGATGACGAAGGATACGAAACCTTTGTGGTACCGAATGACGTAGGAGGACGTTTTTCGGTGCTGACCGCAGTCGGTCTGCTGCCGATGGCGGCAGCCGGGGTAGACATCGATGAAGCAATGCGTGGCGCTGCGGAGGCGCGCGCAGCATTCATGGATGGAGAAACTGCGGCAAACGACTGCTTCAAATACGCGGCGCTGCGCAACATTCTGCACCGCAAGGGCAAGGGAATTGAGATTCTGGTCAATTATGAGCCTGCGCTCGTGATGATGGGCGAATGGTTTAAGCAGCTTTTCGATGAATCGGAGGGCAAGGATCAGAAGGGGATTTTTGCGACTTCTGCCAACTTCTCGACCGATCTACATTCGATTGGGCAGTATATTCAGGATGGCACCCGCAATGTTTTTGAGACAGTGCTGTGGGTTAAGAAGCCGCGCAGTGAATCTATAATTGAGGAAACCGAGGAGAATATCGACGGACTCAACTATCTGGCGGGAAAATCGCTCCAGTACGTCAACTCCAAAGCATATGCGGGCACGCTGATGGCGCATATGGATGGGGGTACGCCGAGCATTGTTCTGGAAATCGACCGCGCGGACGCATATCATTTCGGCTATCTGGTGTATTTCTTTGAAAAGGCATGCGCAGTATCCGGATATCTGTTGGGTGTGAACCCGTTTGATCAGCCGGGCGTGGAGACCTATAAAAAGAATATGTTTGCGCTGCTGGGCAAACCGGGCTTTGAGGAACGCCGAAAGGAACTGGAAACAAGGCTGTAATCAAAAAGACGAGGGAAACCTCGTCTTTTTTGATGCTCGTGTGGATTGTGGAAAGGTAGAAAATAAATGACAGGATAAGCCGCATCAAATCCGAGCAAAATAGCTTCGGTGATGTTATGAATCGATTCAAACAGGCGGCGGGGCTGTTTTTGATGGGCGGAACCGGATATGCGGTTCTGGAAATCCTTTGGCGCGGATACACGCATTGGACTATGGCGGTGACCGGAGGCGTCGTGTTCATCGGCTTGTGGCTGATTGGAGAGCAGATGCAAGGCGCAGGCGTGCTTGGACGCAGTGCGGCGGGCGCACTGTGGGTGACGACTGCGGAGCTGCTCGTTGGAATGAGCGTGAACCTTGGCTTGCATCTGGAGGTATGGGATTATTCCGGGGAATGGGGAAATCTTCTGGGACAGATTTGCCCCAAATATGTGGTCTTGTGGTTCTTGCTGTGCGGTCCTGCAATGGCGCTTGCGGTTTGCAGTGCGAAACTGCTTGCAAAACCCAATTAGACAGAGTATAATGCAAATGGCAATCTGTCTGAAATGAGGTTTTTTCAAGATGCTGATAGCGCTGGATATTGGAAACAGTCATGTGAGATTTGGCGGGTTCTGCGGGGACGACATGCAGTTTGTCGCCTCGATAGCAACCGACAGCCGGCTGACCGGAGAACAATACGCCTGCCAGCTGCGGGATGTGCTCGCCCTGTATGGGGTCGAACCGGCGCAGATTGACGGCGTAGTATTTTGCTCGGTCGCACCTGCGGTGACACCGAATATCCAGAAAGCCATCCGCATTTTGAACGGACGGGAACCGTTTGGCGTGGCATCGGGCGTAAAAACGGGGCTGAATCTCAAAATCGATCAGCCGCGTGCGCTTGGCAGCGATCTGGTCGCAAATGCGGTCTGGGCGGTGCAGCGCGGCAAGCTGCCGTGTGTGGTGGTTGACCTTGGAACGGCGACAACCTTTACCGTACTGGATCGGTCGGGCGTTCTGATCGGCACCGCGATTGCGGCAGGCGTGAGGGCATCGCTGGATACCCTGAAAAACATGGCGGCACAGCTTCCATCCATTCGCATGGAAGCGCCATCGCGCGGCGTGCTCGGCCGCAATACCGTGGATGCGATGAAATCGGGTGCGGTATATGGCGCTGCAGCAATGGTGGACGGCATGGTGCACCGCATTGCCGATGCACTGGGGGAAATGCCCCATGTGCTCCTGTGTGGCGGTACCAGTGAAGCAGTTGCGCCTTACCTGACCATTGCGGCGGAATGTGATCCGTGCGCGACCCTGCGAGGATTGGTGACGGTCTGGCACAAAAACCATAAAGGCTGATTGCAGAAAAATATGCGCCGTACTCAAAAAAAGAGATGGCAGCAGGAGGGAAAATTACATAATGGAAACCAAGAAAATGGACGTGCGCCGGATGGCGCAGATCGCACTGCTCGTGGCGATTATGATTGTGTTGGCGTCGACGCCGCTCGGGTATATCCCGCTTCCGTTTATGCGCGCGACAACCATGCACATTCCGGTCATCGTGGGGGCATGCTTGCTCGGACCGAAGGTGGGCGCGCTGCTCGGCGGTCTGTTTGGGATTACAAGCGTTGTCATTGCGACGGTACAGCCCAATATCACCTCGTTCGTCTTTACCCCGTTTTACAGCTTCAGCCCTGAATTTCATGGAAGCTGGATGAGCCTTGTCGTAGCGATTGCACCGAGAATTCTAATTGGTGTGGTTGCCGGTCTGGTGTTCCAAGGGCTGATGAAGGTTGTGAAGAGTCAGGCGCTTTCGCTTGCGGTTGCCGGTTTGGCAGGCTCCATGACCAACACAGTTGGCGTGATGGGACTGATCTATCTGCTTTTTGGCGAGCAGTATGCGCTTGCGGGCGGGAAAGATCCTGCGTTGCTGTTTGGCGTGATTTTGGGCGTAATCGGCACCAACGGCGTGGTAGAGGCAATCATTGCGGGGATTCTGACCGCAGCGGTTGGAAAGGCGCTTTTTGCCGCATTTCAGGGGCGGTTTGCCAAAGCGTAAATCAGTACATTTTCATAAAAATAGAAAAAGGTCGCCGCGTGCGGCCTTTTTTTCATCAAGGAGAAAGGATGATTTGAGATGCAGGAAATTGGAATTTGCGAAGTGGGCGGCTTCCGGATTGGTCACGCACATGACGAACAGGCTGCGACCGGCTGCACGGTGATTTTGTGTGATGAATGTGCGCCGGCGGGAGTAGATATCCGGGGCGGCGGTCCGGCTTCGCGCGAAACGCCGCTGCTCAATCCGGTTGCTATGGCGGAGGGCATCCATGCGGTGCTGCTTTCGGGAGGGTCTGCGTTTGGACTGGACGCTGCAGGCGGCGTGATGCAGTATCTCGAAGAGCGAAAGATTGGATTTGACGTGGGCGTCACCCGCGTGCCGCTGGTTTGCCAGTCGTGCGTGTTCGATCTGGTGATTGGACGCACCGATGTCCGACCGGACAAGGAAATGGCGTACCGCGCATGCGAAAATGCAGGCAATGGCGAGGTAGAAGAAGGCTGTGTCGGCGCAGGTATGGGATGTACGGTTGGAAAATACCGCGGAAAGGACTACGCGATGAAGAGCGGATTGGGGACTTTTGCGGTGCAGGTTGGCAAGGTAAAAGTCGGTGCAATCGTCGCGCTCAATGCCATGGGAGACGTTTATGATATCGATACCGGCGTGCAGATTGCGGGACTGCTGAATGAAACCCGCGACGGGCTGCGTTCGACAGAGCAGGAAATGCTTGCAGATGTGGCGGGGATTCACAATTTATTCACGGGAAACACTACCATTGGCGCCATTGTCACAAATGGTGCGTTTACAAAAGCAGAGATGAACAAGATTGCATCCATGGCGCATAACGGTTATGCGCGTGCGATTCGTCCGGTGCACACGACGGCAGACGGGGATTCCATTTATGCGCTGTCTACCGGTCATGAAACGGCAGACCTGAATGTGGTCGGCACACTGGCAGCTTATGTAATGGGACGCGCGATTGGACGCGCGGCGCGTGCGGCGCACAGTATGGACGGCTATCTGAGCGCACAGGAACTGAAAAAATAAAGGAAATGCTCCGGAATTTAATTCCGGAGCATTTCTTTTATGCGGGTTCACTTTGACAGGGGGAGGATTCTACGGTTGCATAAAGCAGCCTGCGCCCATCTGTTTCGGTGACGGTTACCGTCAGGTTTTCGTATGTAAACTGCTCTCCCGGCTGCGGAATGTAACCGAAGGACTCTAAAATCCAACCGCTGACAGTGGAAATATCCTCGGGCACATTGTCCAGCTGGAAGTATTCAAACAGTTTATCCAATCGTGTGCTGCAATCTACACGGCAGGTGGTATCGCTCAGCGGGACGATTTCGCTTACGACCTCGTCGTGTTCGTCCCAGATTTCGCCGACCAGTTCCTCGATGACGTCCTCCATGGTGACAATGCCGACCGTACCGCCGAAGTCATCGGTCACAATCGCCATATGGGACTGGCGGGTCTGGAGCTCGCGCAGCAGGCGCGAAATCTGCATGGAGGGCGGGATAAAGAACGGCGGCTGAAGAATTGCGGAAAGCGGCTCTCCACCATGCAGCATACGGGTGTAGAAATCCTTTTCATGGATAACGCCTACAATAGTATCCATATTATCGCGGTAAACCGGCAGACGGGAATAGCTGTTCGCGCGGAATACCTCCATGATCTCCTCATTCGTTGCGTTTTCGGGGATGGCTTCCACATCCACACGGGGCGTCAACACGTCGGTCACGTCTAGGTCATTGAACTCAATGGCGCTGCGGATTAACTCACCTTCCTCGTGGTCGATACCGCCGTCGTCCTGCGCTTCATCCACAATGGTAAGAAGCTCATCCTCTGTGATGCCCTGCGATGCAGGGATATGAAACAGTGAGGTCAAAAGCTTTTTCCAGCTGGTAAAGAGGAAATTGAGCGGTGCGAGCAGTTTGAGAAGAATATTTAAAAAGGGTGCAGAAAACATGGAAAAGCTTTCTGGAACATCTTTGGCAATGCTTTTGGGGGAAATTTCGCCGAAGATCAGAATGACAATGGTCATCACGATCGTGGAGACGGTTGCGCCGGTATCCCCAAGCACATCGATGAACAGCAGGGTTGCCAGCGAGGTTGCGAGAATGTTGACAATATTGTTGCCGATCAGGATGGTGGAAATCAGTTTGTCGTAACTCTCCGACTGCCGCAGTACCAGCGCGGCACGGCGGTTGCCATCCGCAGCGAGGTTCTTGATACGCACGCGGCTGAGCGAGGAATACGCGGTTTCGGTGGCTGAAAAGTACGCCGACATCAGGACGCAAAGGATGATAATTGCGATCGGGATTAAGTGACTACTGTCCATAGAAAAGGAAAGACCTCCTAAAATATATTGGGACTAGTATAGCACAAAAAATCGTTAAGAAAATGCAAAGAAAAAGAATCCGACCAAACAAAAATCGGATTTCTTTTGTTAGGAAAATACAACCTGCACAAGAAACATGTAAAATACCGTCCCGGCGCCGATGGACAGCAGATTGCTGCGTTTCCATACATGGAGCGCCGCGACCGCACAAACGGCGAGAAGTTCAGGCAGTCCGTGCGGCGCTGCGGTCAAATCAATGGATTTCAGGCAGTAGACTACCAGAATGGCGATGATAGCGGGCGGGAGCACGCTGCCAAGATAGTCGATGGATTTCGGGAGCTGCTTTTTTCCGCGGAACAGCACAAAGGCAGCCGTCCGGAGCAGATAAGTGCATACCGCAGCGACAGCGACGATTAGGACGGAATGGGACAGAGACATGGGTTAGACCTCCTTGCTTTCGAAAGCTGTATCAATGGTGCGGCGGCTGAACAGCAGCAGAGCGACACAGGTAAGCAGTGCAGGCGGCAGAAAACTGTTTGCACCAAACAGGACGAGGCAAGCCAGCGCACATCCGCCGCCGATGAGCGCCGGAAGATGGCAGCGGCTTTGTTTCCACTGCTCGACCAGGATTACGACAAACAGCGCGGTCATGGCAAAGTCGATGCCAGTGGTATCAAATGGAATTACTGCGCCGAGCAATGTGCCGAGGACACTGCCGATGATCCAGTAACACTGGTTGAGTGCACCGATACACAGCATGAGCCGTTTATCATCCGAATCATTCAGACATAAAAGGGAGTAGGTTTCGTCCGAAAGCGTATGAATCATATATGGTTTTGCAGTCCCCATACCGCGAAAGCGCTCGATGAGGCTTAAACCGTAAAATAAAAATCGAAAATTGATCATCAGGGTCATCATTGCGGTATACAGCAGGGATGCGCCGCCAGAAAGTAGGTTGACCAGTACAAACTGCATAGAACCTGCGTACACAAACAGACTGGTGAATAGTGCCCACCAGATGCCGAATCCTGCCTGCTGGAGCAATACACCGAACGCAATGCCGAGTACCAGATAGCCGCACAATACCGGAACAGTCAGTACAAAGGCACGCTTCAGAGTTTTTTTCATAGTATCCCTCTCTTACCTTTAAGCTAAATAGAAATTATAGAATGGATTTGGAAAAAAGTCAAATTTTATGACGAAAGCATGCTAAAATGATGAAAAAGTGAGTCGCAATGAAATAATTTTGCAATTTAAAAACTGACAGAGCAAAAGAGAAATTTTGCTGAAAAATAGATACAGATTTGATGCAAGTAGGGTGCAAGTTTACAATATAGTGTCATTGTCCGATTCGCTTGACATGGGCAGAGCGCAGACGGTATACTGAAGATGCTAATCTGTACTAGTATGGATAGTACAATATAGAAAGCTTGGCTGGGCGGAGCCGGCGGAAAGAAAGGAAACGGGTAAATGAAAGATCGGATGACAGATATGGAAGAAATCCAGCAGGAAGTTGCGCAGGATATTGTGGAGACGATGGAGCAAGCCGAGCCGGAAGCGCAGGGGACAGAAAAGGATGCGCCGGTGCGGAATCGGTATGCGGACCTGATGAACCGTCCCAAGCGGCAGATTCCCAAACCGGTCAAGATTGGGTTGGCTGTGCTGATCGTTGCGGGATTGTTTGCGGGCGGTGTTTATCTGGTGCGCAAGACCGGGGAAGAACCTCCGAAGGTGAACGGCGAAACAACGGCGATTGCATCGCGGGGATTTCTGGAGACTTATATTGAGGGCGACGGTGAAATCCAAGCGCGCACACAGGTGGAACTGGGCAAGGAGCTGAAAGGCAAGGTCACAGAGGTGCTTGTGCAGGCAGGTCAGGCGGTCAAAGCGGGAGACAAACTGTTTACCGTAGACCCGACCGAAATTCGTGAGGAACTGGATACTGCGCGCAAGGATATGCAGGAGGCACAGCGCGCACTGGATGAAGCGGCGTCCGGCGTGACGGCGGCGCGGAAACAGGTGGCAGAACTGACGACAACGGCACCGTTTTCCGGACGGATGCTCCCGCCGGAAGGGGAGGAAAAGCCGAAAACATGGCGCGTGGGCGATGAAATGCCGGGCGGCACTGTGCTCGGAACTTTGGTGGACGATACCACGATGAAGCTGCCGCTGTATTTCAGCTATGCCTATGTGGACGCAATTCAGAAAGGCGCGGCGGTTACGGTGTCGATTCCGGCGAATATGTCGACCGTTCCCGGAAAAGTGGAATCGGTGGAGCGCATTGAAAAGGTTTCGGATGACGGTACACGGCTGTTCCGTATTACGGTAAGCATGAACAATCCGGGTGCGCTGAAGAAAGGAATGTCCGCGACCGCAGAGGTTTCAACTGCGGGTGGAAAAGTAATGCCCGCCGAAGCAGGGGTTCTGGAATACAGCCGCGAAGAAACGGTAACAGCAAAGCAAAGCGGCGAAATTACCCAAATCAGCGGACTGGACTACTACAAGTTCTCCACAGGTGCTGCGATTGTCCAGCAGAAAAATGAGGATTTGACACGCGCAGTGGAAACTGCGGTGCGCACGCTGGAAAGCCAGCAGCAGGCGATTGTAGAAAAGCAGAAGCGCATCACCGAACTGGAAACCTTAATGGCGGGCGCGGCGGTGACCTCCCCGATTGACGGCGTGGTTCTGAAAATGGATACGGCGGTGGATGCCGAACTGGCAGGCGGCACGGCGCCCTGTGTGGTTGCGGATATGTCTACGTTGGTGGTCAAGGCAAAAATCATGATGAATGATATCAATCTGGTGATGCCGGGACAGATGGCAACGCTGACCATGAACAACGGCAATGAAGAAGTGCCGCTGACGGGCACGGTTGAAAGCGTATCCATGCAGGCGGAGGAGAACAGCGGCAACGGCGGCATGCCGACCTATACCGCGGTGATTGTACTGGACCCGCTGCCCGAAGGAATGTCGGTTTCGATGGGATACTATGTAAGCTATAAGATTACAACCGCGCAGTCGCCGGACTGCATCACCATCCCGACGCGTGCGCTGGTCAACACTGTGGATGGCACGGCGGTGTTCGCAAAGCCTGCGGAAGGGCAGGAGTTTGAGGAAACCATTCCGATTCCCGAAGGAACCGAGGATATTCCGGAAGAATTTGTGCTTGTTCCGGTTTCGGTCGGCATTTCGGACAGCACAAGCGTTGAAATCCTGTCTGGAATTGACGAGGGCACCGAAGTGTTCCTCAGCGGTCCGAGCGACCTGTATGAGGATATGAATGCGGGCGGCGAAGCGGTCGCAGTCGGCTGAGGAGGGGGAGTATGTTTCGGAAAAAGAACCCCGCCTCTGTGCAGCCTCCTTGCGGCAGTGAACTGCTGATTCGGGTGCGGCAGCTCAGCAAAATTTATCATGAAGGCAAAGAAAATGAAGTGCGCGCACTGGACAATATCACGCTCGATGTGCCTTGGGGTCAGTTTTTGTGTATACTGGGGCAGTCCGGTTCGGGAAAATCGACGCTGATGAACATTCTCGGCTGTTTGGATATTCCGACCTATGGAACCTATCATTTGGATGGGCAGGCAGTCAGCAGCATGCGCCCTTCGGTGCTTGCGGGCATCCGTAACCGCGAGATTGGATTTATTTTTCAGGGTTTCAATCTGATTCCCGGACTTACGGCGCTTGAAAATGTGGAACTGCCGCTAATTTACCGCGGTATGGGTGCGGCAGAGCGGCGCAGTCTCGCCACAGAAGCGCTTGTTTCGGTGGGACTGGAGCACCGAATCCATCATCGCCCAGCGGAGATGTCGGGTGGGCAGCAGCAGCGTGTGGCGATTGCGCGCGCGGTTGCGGCAAAGCCGCCGATTATCATGGCAGACGAACCCACCGGCAACCTCGATTCCAAATCGGGTGCAGAAATTATGCGGCAGCTGCTCGAACTGAACCGGCAGGGGACATCGATCATCCTGATTACACATGACAACGACCTCGCCGAGGTTGCACAGCGGATTATTACCATTCAGGATGGCCATGTCATTTCAGACCGCCCGGGGAAAGGAGGCATGCCGGCATGAACGGACTGCAAACCATTCGCATGGCGCTGAAATCCATTGTGGGAAATAAGGTGCGCTCGCTGCTCACCATGCTGGGCATCATCATCGGCGTAGCGGCGGTTATTACGCTGGTTTCCTCCATTCAGAGCAAGGCAACGCTGACCCGGTTACAGTACGAAGCCATGGGAACCAACCGGATTCAGGTATCTGGCTATGGAGGAAAGACGAATGACTGGGAAGCGTTCGAGGAAATGCTGAACGGTGAACTGAGTGACCGGATTAACGGCTGGTCGCCGCAGAGCCAGTATTGGGACTGGACCAATAAGGGCGTTCAGTACCGCACGATGACGATGACCAATGATAAGGGCTATCTCTACATGTACTACGGCAACGAGGACTACGGAAAAGTGACCAACAGCGTCCTTTCTGCCGGACGCGATATCTCCGCGGAGGACTGTAAAAATCAGGCGCGTGTCTGTGTAATTGGGGAAACGCTGCGGAAGTATTTCTTTGGTGCGATGAGCCCGATTGGGCAGAAAATCCGCATCGGCGGCAAGAATTTTGAAGTGATCGGTGTGTACAAGGGCAAATTCGGCGGCAAAATGAACACCGAAGATCAGATGCTTGTCATGCCGTATACGCTGCAAAATCTCATGATGAGTATAGACCGCTCCGCGGATAAGCAGTATATCATCCAAGCTGCAAGCAAGGAGGATATTCAGCCGGTTCTGGATACGCTGAATGACAAAATGCGCCCCATCTGCGAGGGAAACGGCGGCTGGTTTGACGCATCTTCATCCTCCCAATGGCAGGAGCAGGAAGAGGCTGCCGCGCAGCAGGATGCGCTGCTGATGGGCGGCGTTGCGATGATTTCGCTGCTCGTCGGCGGAATCGGGATCATGAATATCATGCTTGTGTCGGTTACCGAGCGCACACGCGAAATCGGAATCCGTATGGCAATCGGCGCAAGGCGGCGGGATATCATTATGCAGTTTTTGATTGAGGCGGCGTCTGTTTCGTGCTGCGGCGGACTGATTGGCATTATTGTCGGGTGCTTCGGTTCGGCAATTATGGGCAATATTATGTTGGGCAAACAGCTTTCCGAACAGATGTGGATGCCGGAAGTGGAACGGTTCACGGTGCTGCCAAGTCCGGCACTGATTGTGGGAGCATTCCTGTTTTCGGCGCTGCTCGGCATTATTTTCGGGATTTACCCGGCAAATAAGGCATCCAAATTGCAGCCGGTAGAGGCGCTGCGTACACAGTAAAAGACGGTGGATACAAGTGAAACGGGAAATCTGCCGACCGGAGGGATTGTACTGGGCGGCAGAATCCGTTTGACAGGAGGAGGTACAACATGAAGAAACGGGTTTTGGGCGGTGTGCTCGCGTTGTCGCTGCTGATGGGTACTTGCGGCGCGGCGTTCAGCGATATTCAAACGCCTGAACTGGCACAGACGGCGGCTGTGCTCAAATCACTGAAGATTATGGAGGGGGACAGCGGCGGAGGTTTTGCGCCAAACCGCAGCCTGACCCGCGCGGAATTCGCCAAGCTGATTGTGACTGCATTTGGCGTCACCGATGTGACTGCGTATAAGAATTACACAGTGTTTCCGGATGTGCCGAATACCCATTGGGCGGCGGGTTACATTAACGCAGCGGTGAAGCATGCGGACATCAAAGAAAAGCACATCATCCACGGTTATGCGGACGGTACGTTCAAGCCCGACCGCACTATCAATTACGGCGAAGCATGCACGATGCTGATGCTTATGCTCGGCTATTCGATTGAGGATATCGGTCTGGTGTGGCCGGGGGATTACATCGCACGTGCGCAATCCGAGGGACTTGCAGACGGCGCGTCAGTGATGACTGCTTCCAGTGTGATGACCCGTGCAGACGCGGCAATTATGCTGCTCAATGCACTCGACACACCGGGGAAAGAGGATGGGAAACTGATTACCTCGTTGACATCCTCCTCGGACAGCGAGGGGTCAATTTTGCTTGCAACGAGTGAAACAGACAGCGATTTGCGCCGCAATCAGGCGCGGTTTTATACGGGCGGCGAGGAACCGGTCGTAAAAACAACCGATGGAGTGTTGGACAATGCCCTAATCGGGGTAAGCGGCACCATTTATTACAGCAAAACATCTCCGAATACGGTGCTCACGATTGTGCCGTCGGGAGACGGACGCAGCGAGCGCCATACGGTGCGCCGCGTACAGCGCGATCGGATTGAGACTGACGCAGGAGAAACTATCAAGCCGGCGCGCGACGTGCTTCTCTATGTCAATGGCGCGGTGGCGAAATTCTCTGAAACATGGTTCGATTTGCAGAATGGCGATCAGATTACGCTGCACTATGATGCAAGCGGTTCGCTGGAACTGATCAGTGCGTCTGCGCGCGGTGTATCCCAGAATAGTTTTGTCTATGGAACCAAGGAGGCACAGGCAGTGCCTGCCGGATTTACCATTACGAAAAACGGTGTGCGCGTTTCCGTGGATAGCCTCAAGCAGTACGATGTTGTTACGTTGGACACCGCATCCAAGACCGCAATCGTTTCGGACAAGCGAATTACCGGCCGCTATGAGGATGGTGCACCCTCGTTCAAGCGACCGGAGAAAATCAAGGTTTTGGGACAGGAATACGCAGTTTCCGAGCGGGCATCCGGATATTTTGCGGACTTTGAAGCGGGAGATCGGATTACCCTGCTGCTTGACAGCCGCGGCGCGGTTGCGGCAGCGTATCCGGTGAGCACAGTGCGTGCAGAAATGGTCGGCGTTTTCGCAGAGCTGGACGGCGATGAAGCGAAGATTTTGCTGTGGAACGGTGAAACTGTGCGCGGCAAGCTCGACAGTCAGGATGACAAGAAGCTGTTTGGAAAGGTTGTCACGGTTTCTCAGTCGAGCGATGGGGATTTGTCCCTGATTGAGCGTTCGTCCGCAGGCAAGCCCTCCGGCGACTGGGACATTGATGCGGGTACACTGGGCGGCAAGAAGGTTGCACCGGATGTGCGTGTTTGGGAGCAGGTCGACGCAAAGGCACCGCTCTATGAAACTTCGGTATCTGCGCTGCACATGGGCACCGTACCTTCGTCCAGTATCCGCACGGCGGTAACGGATTCTGTGGGCAACATCGTCGCGATTGTGCTGAACGATGTGACCGGTGACGCATGGAATTACGGCTACGGCTATTACAAGTCGGAAGAAATTCAAACTGATACGGATTTTGACGGCAAACCGATTTATAACAACGAAAATACGGTCACGCTGCGGTATTACGACTATGCGGACAAGTCGGAAAAGGAACTGGAGTACAAGGTCATTTCCCGTCCGGATGGCGTAAACGGCGGACCAATCGGTCTGCCAAAGGGTGCAGAACAGAACGGCGATAGGCAGTTCCTCGCCAGCATCCGCCTGAATCGGGTGGATACGGTCGGACTGGATGCCTTTGACGGCGCGGACGGTGTGCGCACTGCATCGGGATACTACCCGCTTTCGGAGGAGGTACAGGTTTACCTGTCCGGACAGCGCAAGTTTGTGACGCTCAATCAGGCAAAAGCGGACTATGAAAAGTTTACGCTTTACGCGGAGCGCACTCCCGACAAGGGCGGCAAAATCCGAGTGATTACGGTATCGTAAACAAAACAACGCTTTCCCCATTTTGCGGGGAAAGCGTTGTTGCTTTTTTTAGATGCGTTTGGCTTCCATATAGAAACGTTTTTCTCTGGCTTCGCCCATGGAGAACGTTTTGCGCGGCAGTACGCCGTCGAAAATGACGCCGCGGAACAGGTCTTCCTTTGCGGGGTCGGGAAGTTCAAATCCCATGGTGCCGGGTTTGGAGGCGAGATCGTGCAGAACGTCGAGCCCGTGGATGTAGTCAATTTTGGCTTCGGCATGCGCGGCAAGATAGTCGTCCAGGAAAGTTTGCAGCGCAGCAACCGGCAGCGCCCAGGGGGAATGCTGGACGAGCATATATCCGGTATGGGTTTCGGCTTGGAATGGGAACGACTGAACATCTGTGGGGAGTTCGGATGGAACCGACTCTGCAACGGTTATTTCAGCGCCGTGTGCACGGAAGAAATGCGTGGCTGCGTCAAGTACATCGACCGCATCAACACCGAACAGGGCGCGGTGAATGCCCTCAATTACAATGCTTTCATCGTGGATATTTACAACCTCGGCAAGCACCCAGCGTGCCGGATGGGTTTCGCGCTCCTGCTCGGTCAGCGTGGGACGAATCTGCTCCCAGTATGCCTTTGCCGTTGCCATGGAGTGGTTGCCGTCCCCGACGGCATAGGGCAGAACGGGGCGACCGTCTGTAACACCGTACTTCGCATCGAATACTTCGCGGTCACTCAGACGTGCCAGCGCGTCCAGCAGGGCGTCGGTGTCTGCACTTTCCGGAATAAACCATCCGGTCAGGTGCCCGCCCTCCTGCATCAGTTCGACCTCATAGAGCTTGGAGAATTCTTCGCGGCGCGCATACAGCGGCTCGATGACCGAACGGTCCGGGTCGTCAATCAGCAGCATGATGTGCGGCAGTTCGATGGATGCGCCCTCGCGCACTTTCAGACGCGGCGGGATGCGCTCGACAACGGTTTTTTCGGTAGGGCGGATGGGGGAGGAAGAACTGGGCGTATACGCATAAGCATCGAGATCGAACGCCAGAACCAGACCGCGGCGCGGGCATGCGCCGCCGGTATCGCGCTCGAGCAGCACGATGCCGGAGGGCAGTTCGGTCAGTGTGCCATCCTGTGTGTAACGCTCCATTGCGGCGTGGATTTTTTCGATATATGCAGAGCAATTCGGACTTTCCAGATAGATTTCGGGCAAAGTGAGGCGCAGCGTGGACGGCGCATCCCCGACGATGTGCTCAACCTCATTCCAGTAAGCTGGCTGGGAAGTGTACTGGTCGCATGCCACAACCGACCATTTGGAAAGGTCGGTGCCCGGTTTGGGCATCAGGATTTTCGGAACACGTGCACAGCGAATCGACATAAAGAATCCCTCCGGTTTCATTGATTGATTTCATTTCTATCATAACAGAATTTGTCGGATTATGCCACGGATTTTGCGGGAAAGGGCGATTTTTCTGTGAAAGGCGGCAGAAAGCTTTGGAAGAGAACGGTCAAAAAACGACAAAATTTGTGCAGAAACCGCACAGAGCAAACAAGCGTGTCAGTAAAAAACAGATATTGAGAGTAAAATATGGTAAACAAGCATATTCCTTTTCCAGCATAGGTTCGGTATACTAATAATAAGACCATCAAAGTATATGAAATGGTGATGTACAGAGGGACCTGACAGGAGGGAAAACTGTGAACTATGGTATAATGAACCATGTGGTAAACCACTTGCTGGATGTCGATAGTTATGGATGTCTTTTTATGTATGCGACACATCAGGATTTGACAACTGCGCCGCGGCATATCATCCGCATGACCGAGCCGGTCGATCCTGAACTGCTGCGGGAGGCGCTCAAAATTGCGCTGCTGCGCTTTCCGCAGATGGGGCTTGGATTGGTGCGCGGCAGGACGCAGTACCAGTACCGCCTGATTACAGAACCGCCGGTCGTTCTTCCTTTTGAAGATATTTCTCCCTATTATATCGGCTCGGAAGATCAAATGGATATCTGTTCTGCTGCGGCTATCGGGGCAATACCATTTATCTCGAATATCAGCACTGCACAAGTGATGGACGAGGGTTTAATGAATTCATCAAATGCGTACTGTTTTACTATTTGAAACTGCGCGGCTATGCGATTGAAAATGACGGAAGCATCCGCGCACTGGAAACCGATTTCAGTCCGGAAGAAAATGAGGATGGCTTTGTCAAGCTGCGCAAGGCGGAACAATCTGACGAAGCGCATGTCGAGGATGTTCCGGCCTTTCACCTGCCGGAATATGACGGTATGGAGGATGAAAATGAGCTGACAACAGAAATTACGCTGCCGTTTTCTCAGGTGCGCCGCTATGTCAAGCAAAATGATATTTCTCCGTTAACTTTTTTAATGACTGCAATTTGTCACGCGATGTATCGCACATATTACAGGGGAACCGATCGGAAAGAGGCGATTGTGGCAGAGGTACCAATGGATTTGCGGACTTATATCGATTCCCCAACCGTACGTTTTTTTGTTGCACTGCTTGATCTGCCGTTTCATTATGAATATTTTCAGCTGCCGTTTGCTGAGGCGTGCCGCAAATTGAGCGAATTTTTCGATACGCAGCGCGCATTGCCGCATGCGGCATATAGCGGATTATGGAGCAATTTTACCGTGTGCGCATCAGCCGTTTGGAATTTTGGTGAGTTCTTACTGTGATACCCTGAAAATTTCACTGTCACAGAGGGATTTGCGACCGGATTTGGTGAATCACCTCGTGGATGTATTCAGTGAGATTGGATTTCGCGCGCATACATACTCATATATGTATCATCCGACAAGATATAGCGGTGAGCGGGTTGCGCAGGAAAAAAGAGATTAAATGGATGGGAAGGCGGCGCGAATGCGCCGCTTTTTCTCAGCGAAAAAAGAATTTCAGAAAAAATCAAAAAACCTGTTGACAAGGGGCGGGAATTGTCGTATACTAATCAAGCTGTCTCGTGAGGGACG
>JAGZOP010000142.1 GCA_018383195.1 Clostridiaceae bacterium
CCCGACCTATCCGACACAATGGCCAAGTGTCGGATAGGAACGGCAAAATTTTTTGCACTTCTATTGCTTCTTTATCACACATAAGCAAAGAGCCAGGGCATGAAGCAGCTCATGGCGGGCGGCGGCATCATCGTGCTGGGCACCACCCTGATCCCCCTGCTGTCCGGCCTGTTTTAAGGGCGATAGCTTATGGGATTTCTCACCGACTGGCTGACAGACTGGTTAAAAGGGCTTCTGATCGAGGGGATCATGGGCAACCTCACGGGGCTTTTTGATACGGTCAATACCCGTGTCGGAGAGATTGCGGTGCAAGTAGGGACGACCCCGGCGGCGTGGAACGCCGGGGTCTTTTCCCTCATACGGCAGCTTTCTGAAACGGTGATACTGCCGATTGCCGGTCTGGTCTTGACCTTTGTTGCCACCTATGAGCTGATCCAGCTCATTATCGAGAAAAACAACCTGCACGATCTGGACTACTGGATTTTCTTCAAGTGGATTTTCAAAACGGCTGCGGCCATCCTCATTCTGTCCAATACATTCAATATCGTTATGGCGGTGTTTGATGTGTCCCAAAGCGTGATTGCCAGCGCAGCCGGGATTGTGCAGGGCTCAACGGACATTTCTTCCTCCATGATCGACACGCTGGAGGCAAGTCTGGAAACCATGAGCCTTGGCGCTCTGCTGGGGCTGTGGCTCCAATCGTTCCTCATTCATGTAACCATGTGGGCGCTGAACATCGTGATTTTCGTCATCGTCTATGGGCGCATGATTGAGATTTACCTGCTCACAAGTCTGGCCCCGCTGCCTGTGGCGACCCTCTCCAATCGGGAGCTGGGCAGCATGGGCCAAAACTATTTGAAATCCCTGTTTGCCGTGGGATTCCAAGGGATGCTGATCCTTGTGTGCGTCGCCATCTATGCGGTGCTCATTCAAGGGATTGCCACGGGCGGCGACCCCATCGGGGCCATTTGGGGCTGTGTGGGGTACACGGTGCTGCTGTGCTTCTGCCTGTTCAAAACGGGGACGATTGCCCGGAGCATCTTTAGTGCTCATTAAGAAAGGGGTGCTGTATGCCAAGAAAATACGGGCCGGACGGAACGGCCCTGTGGAACGGAAAAGCCCCGGAGGAATTTTCCGAGGCGGATGTGTACCGCTTCATGGCGGAAACGGAGGAGGTGCTGCAAAAGCGGGAGCTGCTGGGCGGTGAGAGCGATGCAAGGTCGATTGCCCAGCGGCTGGCCGAGGGCCACAAACAGGCCACCCGGGACAACGCCGCCCGCCCCGCCAAGGCGGCGGTGAAGGAGTCCAGGCATGACCGATAGAGCCACTTTGGGACAAAATGTCCCAAACATGGCGGAGGGCTTGTACCTCATGGACGGGATCAAGGGGCTGCTGTCCCTGCCCCAGCACTCGGTTGATATGCTGCTCACCGATCCGCCCTACGGCACCACCCGGAATTACTGGGATGTACCGCTGCCGCTCCCCGAGCTGTGGGAGGCGGTGAAATGGGCGGTCAAGCCCAACGGGGCGGTGCTGTTTTTCGCCCAATGCCCCTATGACAAGGTGCTGGGAGCGTCCAACCTGTCCATGCTCCGCTATGAGTGGGTATGGTACAAGGAACGGGGGACGGGCTTTCTCAACGCCAACCGAGCCCCGCTGAAAAAGTCGGAGAACATTCTGGTGTTCTACCAGAAGTCCCCGGTCTATCATCCGCAATTCACCTACGGCAAGCCATACACCCGGACGCACACCAGCAGCGGCATGAGTGCCAACTACGGGAAATTTGTGCGGCAAGGCACCGGCTCCAGCGATGGGCGGCGCTATCCGGGAAATGTGCTGTTTGTCCCCACGGTGATGGGCGGCATCCACCCGACACAAAAGCCTGTGGAGCTGTGCGAATACTTCATAAAGACCTACACCGACGAAGGAGCGGTGGTAGCGGAT
>JAGZOP010000143.1 GCA_018383195.1 Clostridiaceae bacterium
ACGTTCTGGGTGATGCCGGTGGGAATACCACCCCATTTACGGAATCGCTTCCAGATTTCCACGCTGTAAGCCGCTGTCTGCTCTTCTTTCAAAAGCAGATGGAACTCGTCCATATAGTAGCGGGTGGCTTTACCGGCATTGCGGTTGGCGGTTACACGCCCCCAGACCTGATCCTGCACCACCAGCATACCGATCTTTTTCAGCTGCTTGCCCAGCTCCTTGATGTCATAGCAGACCAGCCGGTTATTGATATCTACGTTGGTGCGGTGGTTAAACAGGTTCAGCGAACCGGTCACATAGATTTCCAGTGCCGTTGCCACATGGTGTGCTTCCTTTTCATCCTGCCGGAGCAGTGCCTCGTACAAGTCCTGCAACACCGGCATGTTCTCCGGCACTGGATTTTCAAAATAGGTCTGGTAAATCTGATGAACACATCGGTCGATGACCGTCTTTTCTACCGGCTGCAAGCCTTCTTTTCCGCCCACGATCAGCTCACACAGGGACAGGATGAAATCTGCTTTCAGGGCAATCGGATTATCCTCTTCCGAATAGTTCGCATTGATGTCCATCGGGTTGATATACTGCGTGCTGGAAGGGCTGATTTTAATGACCTGCCCCTCAAATTTCTTCACCAGTGCCGTGTACTCGGCTTCAGGATCGCACACAATTACATCGTCATCCGTCACCAGGAACGCATTGGCGATTTCTCTCTTGGCAGAGAAGGATTTACCGGAACCGGGAGTACCCAGAATCAGCCCGTTGGGGTTTTTAAGCTTTTTCCGGTCAACCATAATCAGGTTGTTGGACAGAGCATTCAGCCCATAGTACAGAGCCTCTTTCCCGGTCTGAAACAGTTCCTGGGTGGTAAACGGAACGAAAATTGCCGTGCTGCTGGTAGTCATGCTGCGCTGAATCTCAATCAGGTTCTGTGCCAGCGGCAGACAGCTCATCAGCCCCTGCTCCTGCTGAAAGTCCAGACGGCGCAGGTTGCAGTTGTACTTCTGCGCGATACTGGAAGCTTGAAACACATTGGTTTCCAGCTCCTGCTCCGTCTCGCCGGTGTTCATCACCAGAAAGGTCAGCAGGAACATACGCTCATTCTGGCTCTGCAATTCCTTCAGCAGTGCCTTTGCGTCCTTGCCGTAAGTTGCCAAATCTGACGGAATGATGTCCATATCGTATCCGGAACGGACAGCTTTCTTCTGTTCCTCAATCTTGGAACGATCCAGCTCCGTAATGGTGTGCTTGATGGATTTGATTGCTTTATTCTGGTCTACCGACTGAATGTGCATAGTCACGATCTGGCTGGATTCCATATCCAGAAAATCCTTCAGCAGCTGATCCGACAGGTCGGAAGCCGTGATCTGGAGATAGGACATGGAGCCATACATCCCGCCCATCTGAAAAATACGGTTCTTCGGAAAGGCAAAACCGGTCGGTGCAATAAAGTCCTTTACCGACAGCCCGCTCTCCGGCAACCACTTCCAATCGAAATTGAATCGGTCATGGTCACCCATGTGGAACATATCGTGCATCAGATGAAGCCGTTCCTTGCCGTTAAGCAATTTTGCCCGGACACCCAAGCGTTTGAAGTTGTTCATCAGGTCGATCTCGATGTGAATGAGCCTCGGCTTTGCCTGTTTCATGGATTCCGCCTCAATGCCAAACGTCAGGTACTTCGTCTTGGTCAGGCCGTTGTTGCCCTGGGCAAGCTGGCGGCGCAGCATGGTGCTGTACTCCGTGCGCACCGGATTGAAATGATCCTTCTGGTACGGGATACGCACCATCTTCTCAAAATTCGAGGCATCCGTAGCCATATTCATAAAAGAAAGCTCAAAGCGGATGCTGGAATCAAAGAAGTTCAGGAAGCTGCACCATTCCTCAAAGATAGCCGTCTGATC
>JAGZOP010000144.1 GCA_018383195.1 Clostridiaceae bacterium
AAAACGGCTCTGTTCCTCATTATGAGCGATACAGACCCGACTTTTAATTTCCTGATTTCGATGATCTATACACAGCTGTTTAACCTGCTGTGCGAGAAAGCGGATGATATTTACGGCGGCAGATTGCCGGTGCATGTGCGCTGCCTGATTGATGAGTGTGCGAACATTGGTCAGATTCCAAATCTGGAAAAGCTGGTAGCCACCATCCGATCAAGAGAAATCTCGGCATGTCTGGTACTTCAGGCACAGAGCCAGTTGAAGGCAATCTACAAGGACAATGCCGATACCATCATCGGCAATATGGATTCTCGTATTTTCCTTGGCGGTTCGGAGCCGACTACGCTGAAAGAGCTGAATCAGGCATTGGGAAAAGAAACGATTGATTTGTACAACACTTCCGATACCAGAGGCAACAGCCCATCTTACGGCACCAATTACCAAAAGGTTGGGCATGACCTGGCTTCGGTGGATGAACTGGCTGTGCTGGATGGCGGAAAGTGCATTTTGCAGCTGCGCGGTGTCAGACCGTTCAAGTCAGATAAATACGATCTGACCCAGCATCCGAACTACAAGCTCACTGCCGGTGCTGATAAGAAAAACACGTTCAGCATCGAGACGTTTCTCGATCATCGGCTGAAGCTCAAGCCCGGTGATAAGTACGAAGTAGTTGATGCAGATCATGCCAAATAAGTTTGTTCCGGTGACGAAGATGTCAAGGGTACGCTGCTGGTAACAGAATAAGATAAGGGGCGGCGAGCTGCCGCCTCTTTACATAGCCAGGTTTCTGATTGGGATTGGAGACCTGGCTATATGTTTGCCCATTTGCAGGTGCACATGCAGATGGAAAATCACTATTCATCAGCCCATAAGGGCGCAACGTACAAGGAGGTACACATTTATGGCATTTTTCAACAGCGCAGTAACCGTTCTTCAGACCCTCGTTATCGCACTGGGTGCCGGCCTCGGCATCTGGGGAGCGATCAACCTGCTGGAAGGCTACGGCAACGACAACCCTGGTGCCAAGTCTCAGGGCATGAAGCAGCTGATGGCTGGCGGCGGCGTGGCACTGATCGGCACGACTCTGGTGCCGCTGCTTTCTGGACTTTTTGGTTAAACAGAAAGCATACGAGGTTGGAATTCTGATGAGGGCGGCGGTGAGCCGCCCTTTTTACATAGCCAGGTTTCTGATTGAAATGGGAGACCCGTCTATTTTTTTGCCCTTTTGCAGGTGCACATGCAGGGGGACATTCACTATTCACCAGCCCGTAAGGGCGCATGTATAAGGAGGTACACATTTATGGCATTTTTCAACAGCGCAGTAACCGTTCTTCAGACCCTCGTCATCGCACTGGGTGCCGGTCTCGGCATCTGGGGAGCGATCAACCTGCTGGAAGGCTACGGCAACGACAACCCCGGTGCCAAGTCTCAGGGCATGAAGCAGCTGATGGCCGGTGGCGGTGTAGCACTGATCGGCACGACTCTGGTGCCGCTGCTTTCCGGTCTGTTCGGTTAAGCAAAGGCTGTCGGGGCGAAGATTCCGACCGGGCGGCGAAAGCTGCCTGTTACATAGTCAGGTGCAGGCAATCTCCGCAGCTGGCTATGTTCTGCGCTCTCTGGCAGGTGCACATGTTGGAAGTATGGCGCAGAACCGCAGTTTAGAATCGCACCGGCTGATAGGCCGGACAAGTTACAGGAGGACAAATCTATGGCGTTTCTTACTACAACTGCATCGGCACTGTCTCTTTTCTCACAGCTGTTTATGCTTCTGTCCCGGATGGCGAAGCTGTTCGGCGTGTTCGCGTAAGGAAGGAGGCGGCTCATGCAGAGTATCCTTGAACAGATCACAGATTGGCTCAAGAGCATGATCATCAGCGGTATCATGGGAAATCTTTCAGGG
>JAGZOP010000145.1 GCA_018383195.1 Clostridiaceae bacterium
AAGAAGCCCTCTATCTTGCAGACCATGCGGGAACAGGGCGAAAAAGTCCAGACGGAGCCGGAAAAGAAAGCTCCGTCCGGCAGGGATGCCGAGCGGTAAACCTCGGGCCACATTGGCCCGAGGTTTTCTGTTCCCAGAGATTGTACGGGGGCCTCCCGGATAGCGGGAACCCCGACGGAAAGGAGGTTTTATGCAGGAAGAAGTAAACCAAAAAACGGTTGCCCTTTCGATCAGGACAACGAAGCTCACGGGAAAAGTGCTGGCTGCCGCTCTTGGAAAGGTGGCGCGGGCGGTGCAAAAGCACCACCGGAAGGCGCTGACCCCGCAGGGACGCCAGAGCGTAAAAAAGCTGATGAACCACTATGGCGGCAAAAGCGCCATGCCCTATGTGGGAGCCCCAAAGGATTTTGACCGAATCGCGAAGGAGTTCCATGTGGACTACGCTTTCCATAAAGTGAGCCCCGGCCATTACCTGCTGTTTTTCAAAGCCAATCAGGCGGACGCTATCACGGCGGCCTTCCAGAAGTACAGCGCAAAGGTGCTGAATAAAGAGCAGGTCAAGGCTTCCATCCTCGGTCAGCTTCGGAAATTCACGGAGCAGACCAGGACGCAGGCAAAGGAAAAGCAGCGGACCAGAGAGGCGGTGAAGGACGGACGTTGAGTGACAAGATCAGAAAATATGTGCTCCCAAACCTGCCGTACCTCTTTGTGTTCTGGTTCTTCTCCAAAATCGGGACGGCCTACCGGATCGCCCCCGGCACAGACTTCGGGACAAAGCTCATGGGGATGCTCGACACCTTCCCCAAAGCCTTTGAAACCTACTGGCCGGGGCTGGGAGGTATTGACCTGCTGGTGGGCCTTGCCGGTGCGGCTGGGGTGTATCTGCTGATACAGTCAAAGATCAGGCAGGCGAAAAAATTCCGGCGGGATGCGGAGTACGGCACCGCCCGCTTTGGAACAAAGGAGGATATAAAGCCGTTTGTTGACCCTAAATTTCAGAACAATGTCATTCTGACCGGGACGGAGTTCCTTACCATGAACACCCGTCCGAAGATACCCGCCAATGCCCGGAACCTAAACGCCTGCGTCATCGGCTCGTCCGGTTCGGGCAAGACAAGGTTCTGGCTGACTCCGCAGCTTCTTCAAGCCCATTCCTCGTATGTGGTGGTAGACCCGAAGGGCGGCACCCTCGACCAGTGCGGGCGGTTTCTGCAACGGGAGAAATACAGGGTGCGGGTGTTCAACAGTATCGACTTTTCAAAATCCATGCACTACAATCCGCTGGCCTATATCAAGACAGAAAGCGATGTTTTGAAATTTGTTACCGCCCTGATCGCCAACACCAAAGGCGACGGCAAGGAGGGCGACGAGTTCTGGACCAAAGCCGAAACCCTTTTGTACTGCGCCCTTGTGGCTTACATCGTGTTTGAGGGGCCGGAGGAAGAACGCAACATGAATACGCTGGTGGAAATGATAAACAGCATGGAAGTCCGGGAGGATGACGAAACCTTCAAAAACGCGGTGGACTATATGTTTGACGGGCTGGAACGCCGCAGCCCCCAGCACTTCGCCGTGAGGCAGTATAAGAAATACAAGCTCGCCAGCGGCAAAACAGCGAAGTCGATTTTGATTAGCTGCGGAGCCCGTCTTGCGCCCTTTGACATCCCCCAGCTCCGGGAAATCATGAGCTATGACGAGCTGGAGCTTGACCGGCTGGGCGACGAGAAATCGGCGCTGTTCTTTCTTATCAGCGATACCGACACCACCTATAACTTCCTTGTGGCCCTTGCCTTCTCCCAGATGTTCAACCTTCTGTGTGAGCGGGCGGACAACAAATACGGGGGCCGCCTTCCCCACCATGTACGGGTGCTGTGGGACGAGGCGGCCAACACGGGA
>JAGZOP010000146.1 GCA_018383195.1 Clostridiaceae bacterium
CATCGCAATTCCCTATGAGACTTTCCCAGCTATCCTTAAACAAGGCTTTCATCTGCGCAATGTTCTGGATGATGATGCTGCAGGAAATTGCGCGCGACCGCATGGTTGCCAGAAGCTTGTCAAAATCATCCGGCAGCGCCACGTTTGGCCACTCATCCATGATGCAGTGTACCGGAATGGGCAGTTTCCCATGGTATTTCCGGTCCGCCACATAGTAAAGGGTTTGAAAGAGGTTACTATAAATCATGCCCACCAGATAATTGAGGCTGGTATCCGCGTCTGGGATACAGCAAAACAGCGCCACCTTTTTCTCCCCGATGCTGTAAAGATCCAGTTCATCGGTACAGGTCAGATTGGCGATCTGTTTTAAATTGAACGCAGCCAGACGGACGCCTACGGAGATCAGGATGGACTTTGCGGTCTTTCCTGCCGCCTGCTTGTAAATGGCATACTGCTTGACTGCAATACTTTCCGGATTTCGCATCTCCAAACGTTCAAACAGGATATCCAACGGAGACTGGTATTCCTCATCGTCCTCTTTCACCTGGGCAGAACCTAACATTTCCATAATCATGGAGAAGTTCTGTTCCTCCGGCGGCGCTTCATGTAACAGATATAACATCAGCGCCTGAAGCAAAGCAGTCTCACTTTTCTCCCAGAACGGATCCGAACTCTGCGCCCCTTTTGGCGTGGTGTTTCGGATCAGGTTATTAATGAGTTTTAACACATCCTTATCATCCCGCACATAGGCAAAGGGATTGTAGCAAAAAGATGTCTCTGGGTTAATAAGATCAAACACCCTGACTTCATACCCTTCCCTCTCCAGTAAGCCTCCGGTTTTCCTAAGAAGCTCTCCCTTAGGATCGGTGACCACCATGGAACAGTTGCACTGCATGATGTTGACTACGGCGTATGCCCGGCTTTTTCCCGCACCGGAACCGCCCACCACCAAAACATTTAAGTTTCGTTTGTGCTGATAGCAGTCCAATCCCATGCGGAAGTTCTGGGTTAAAATGAGATTCTGGGTGTACCGCTTGTCCCGGTAACGCTTGCAGATGGAAGCTGCATCACCCCATTTGGCAGAGCCATGCTCCACCCCTCTTCGATAGTTTCTCTTCTGGGAATAATAAATACCGATGCCTAACACATAGGCGATTGTGAATGTGAACATACACCGCAGCGTGTACGGCGTATAAGAAATAGAAAAAGGCTGATCCAGTTTTTCGGTCAGCACTTGTAAGATCTGTAACAGATTGGTATCCGGTTTTATGGCACAGGCAGTGATGGCGCCTGCCCACCAGACAACGGGCAAAAACAGCAGCCACACCCAAAGATCCGCCCGTTTCCATGCTACCTCTGCGGGCTTCTCTCCTTCTTCGCTTTTTCACTCTTTGGCACTTCGTTTGCTGGTCCGTCTATCCTATGAAAAGAATCCTCTCCGGGGATCAGGGCAAGGCTTCGCCCATTCTCCCAATGCATGTGAATCTGCCCGGCATCATCAATATATGCTACCGTTCCTTGTAATCCCGGCGGCATCCCCGGCTCATCCATAAAGTCCAGGCAGAGCCTTGTTCCTTTCGGATACCGCTTTCGTAATTGTTCCACTTGTTTTTGATCGTATATACTCATAGACATCCCTCCCTTCTGTTACCAGAAGAAGCACCTGCTGGTGTTTGGTTTCATGACCTTTAAGATCACGCTGTCAATGCCATCGCTGTACCTGCCCATGGCCAGATACTTATCCCGCAGCCGATTGAGGGCATTGCGAAGTTCCCGCTGTTCCTCGCTTGTAATGGGAAGCCTTTTCTCGGAAAGCTCATAGGCTCGGACTCTCTGCAGCATGGCTTCCGTAGCCGGACAAACCTTTCCCCTCTGGCTCTGAGCTGCCAGC
>JAGZOP010000147.1 GCA_018383195.1 Clostridiaceae bacterium
GGCGGATGCCGCCGGGCGCAAACGCCTGCGGCAGATCGCCAGGCAGTGCGTCAACTACGGCCAGCGGGTTCAGAACTCCGTCTTTGAGTGTAAGCTGGAGCCAGCCCAGTATAAACTCCTTCAGGCCAAGCTGTGCGCAATCATGGATCCCGAACGGGACAGCCTCCGCTTTTATTCCCTGGGAAATCGCTATGAGCAGAAGATCGAACACTTTGGCTGTAAGCAGACCTACCTTCCAGACGAACCTTTGATTTTGTAGCGTGCGAAGTCCAAGAGGACACGCCTTCTCCGGCCGGTTCGCACCCAAAAAGCATAAAGGAAAGCTTCATGGAGCATAGGCGCGTTTGTTTTCGTATGCTCAGCCTTCTTCCCCTTGTGCAAATAAGCAAATTGAGCCAAGCAAACTCTCTGCTCTTTGGTAAAGTTTGCTGTCGCACCCCTCGCGGGGTGCGTGGATTGAAATGTACATGTCACGCAACAGTGGGTGGATATCCTGCTGTCGCACCCCTCGCGGGGTGCGTGGATTGAAATTCTATTTCCGTAATCGTACTGGTCAAACGCCGAGTCGCACCCCTCGCGGGGTGCGTGGATTGAAATAAATACGAAGACGGGGACTCCGTCAGGCTGGAGTCGCACCCCTCGCGGGGTGCGTGGATTGAAATTCCAACGAAGCAATCTCTTGGCATATAGAAAATAAGTCGCACCCCTCGCGGGGTGCGTGGATTGAAATTCCAGATGGTGGCTATATAATCCAACTGCGAACTCCGTCGCACCCCTCGCGGGGTGCGTGGATTGAAATAAACTGCTGATCGACGTGACACAGGAGGACGTGGTCGCACCCCTCGCGGGGTGCGTGGATTGAAATACCGTTAATAGCGGAGAAATCATTGCTAAGGAGATGTCGCACCCCTCGCGGGGTGCGTGGATTGAAATGGTTATGTCAAGATTATCCGTTGACCAATGGCAAATGGTCGCACCCCTCGCGGGGTGCGTGGATTGAAATGATTCCACCCCTTGAGCTTCCACAGGACAAGCAGGCGTCGCACCCCTCGCGGGGTGCGTGGATTGAAATGGCCCCGTGCCGATTTTGAACCATGCGGCGGGGCGTCGCACCCCTCGCGGGGTGCGTGGATTGAAATTGTTATACGTCCCGAATAGTGCCATTAAATAGAGCCGGTCGCACCCCTCGCGGGGTGCGTGGATTGAAATCGCCTGCTGGACCGGACGCTGTCCAACGTGCGGCGTCGCACCCCTCGCGGGGTGCGTGGATTGAAATATCAAAGTGAAAACAGAAAGGGGGACGCCGGACAGTCGCACCCCTCGCGGGGTGCGTGGATTGAAATGATGTCGACAACCCCGAGCTGATGGCTGCTATCGTCGCACCCCTCGCGGGGTGCGTGGATTGAAATAGTGAGAAATACGACATCACCAAGCATCCCCGGTATAAGTCGCACCCCTCACGGGGTGCGTGGGTTGAAATCAGCGGCTGGACCGCGGCCACATGGAGTATGTCTGTCGCACCCCTCGCGGGTGCGTGGATTGAACTGTCTTACAGGGGCGCCTGGTCAGTTTGCAGGAGACGCCGCATAGGGGCGCGGGTCGATTCAAATTTTCACCCCGCGCCCCTGCTGTTTGCGTTTCTTTTCGTTGACTGGTATAGTAGGGAATGATATAATAGGATGATTATGACAAAAACTATGGTGGGAAGATCATATTATGTGGATTTCAAGTGACTGGAAGGACTATGAGCTGCTGGACTGCGGCGGCGGCGAGCGTCTGGAGCGCTGGGGCAAGTATCTGTTGGTGCGGCCCGATCCTCAGGCCATCTGGCGTCCGGAGGGGCGGCATCCCGGATGGCGGAGGCACGACGCCCGG
>JAGZOP010000148.1 GCA_018383195.1 Clostridiaceae bacterium
CGATGAGTTCAAGCGGATGCTTGCCGACTGCGAGGCTGGCAAAATCGACATCATCCTGACAAAGAGCATCTCACGGTTTGCCAGGAACACGGTGGACCTCCTGGAAACGGTGCGGCATTTGAAGGACTTGGGTGTTGAGGTACGGTTCGAGAAGGAGCGCATACGCTCGATGGACGGGGACGGCGAACTGATGCTAACAATCCTGGCATCCTTTGCCCAAGAGGAGAGCCGCAGCATTTCCGACAATGTAAAATGGGGCATCCGAAAGCGGATGCAGAACGGCATCCCCAACGGCCACTTCCGCATCTACGGTTATCGATGGGAGGGCGATGAACTGGTCATCGTGCCAGAGGAAGCGGAGGTTGTAAAGAGAATCTTCCGGAACTTCCTGGACGGGAAATCCAGGCTGGAAACCGAGCGGGAGCTTGCCGACGAGGGCATCACAACCAGGGACGGCTGCCGCTGGGGGGATTCCAACATCAAGGTGGTGCTGACCAATGTGACCTACACAGGAAACCTGCTCCTGCAAAAGGAGTTTATCTCCGACCCTATCTCCAAGCAGCGGAAAAAGAACCGAGGGGAACTTCCCCAGTACTATGTGGAGGACACCCATCCTGCCATTATCGACAAGGCCACTTTTGACTTTGTGCAGGAGGAGATGGCAAGGCGCAGGGAGCTTGGCGCACTGGCAAATAAGAGCCTGAACACTTCCTGCTTTACAGGAAAAATCAAATGCCCATACTGCGGTCAGAGCTATATGCACAACAAGCGGACAGACCGTGGCTACATGGAGTTCTGGAACTGCGGCAGCAAAAAGAAAAAGAAGAAAGGTGCCGGCTGTCCTGTGGGCGGCACCATCAACCACAAAAATATGGTCAAGGTCTGCACGGAAGTTCTGGGGCTTGATGAATTTGATGAAGCCATCTTTTTGGAAAAGGTGAACCATATCGATGTGTCGGAGCGTTATACGCTGGAGTTTCACATGACGGACGGCCGGGTAATAACAAAGGACTGCCCGAACACAGGGCATCGAGACTGCTGGACACCGGAGCGGCGTGCTGAAGTGTCCGCGAAACGGCGTAAGAACGGCACGAATCCCATCGGTGCATCCTGCTTCACGGGGCGGATAAAGTGCGTATCCTGCGGCTGTAATTTCCGCAAGGCAACACGGAACTGCAAAGATGGCAGCAAGGTCAGCCACTGGCGGTGCGCAGAGCATAACGGTTGCGATGCCCCCAGCCTGCGGGAGGATTTGCTGGAACAGATGGCCGCAGAGGTGCTTGGGCTGGATGCGTTTGACGCCGCCGTTTTTCGTGAGCAGATCGACCGAGTTGAGGTGCTATCCTCTTCAGACCTTTGCTTCTATTTTAAGGACGGCAGAACAGCCAGCCGCGAGTGGGTGCCGCCGGAGCGTGTGGGCAGACCCTGGACGGAGGAACAAAGGACAAAATTTAAGGAATCCATCAAGGGAGCCTATACGTCAGAGCGGCGCCGGCAGATGAGCGAACACATGAAGCAATTACGGAAGGAGCGTGGAGACAAATGGCGCAGAGAAAAGTAACGGCGATCCCGGCGACCATTACCAAATATACTGCCGTTCCTATCGGCAGCAAGCGAAAACGCCGTGTCGCCGGTTATGCCCGCGTCTCCACCGACCACGAAGACCAGGTCACCAGCTACGAAGCGCAGGTGGACTATTACACGAATTACATCAAGGGGCGGGACGATTGGGAGTTTGTTGCTATCTACACGGACGAAGGGATTTCTGCGACCAATACCAAGCGGCGCGAGGGCTTCAAGGCGATGGTGGCGGATGCCCTTGCCGGAAAGATCGACCTCATAGTAACAAAAAGTGTCAGCCGGTTT
>JAGZOP010000149.1 GCA_018383195.1 Clostridiaceae bacterium
CGCCTGCTGGGCGGCCGCCTGGAAGGTAATCGTCAGGCTGGGCAGCCCGATTGTCGTCGCCATCGTATCATCCTCTCTTGCGTCAAAGCGCAGTTCGTTCGATTGCAAAGTGCTCCATCTTTGGGGTGTCCGCCGCCTCCGGGTCCTGACAGCCCGGCCGGGCATCCATCCACTGGAATACGGCGCTCACCTCGGCAAAGTCCGGGTTCCCAAGTCCACGGTTTGCCTGCACCGTCAGGGCCCGGTCCTCCACCTGGAAAAAACCTTGGGCAAACAGGCCCATCACTGTGTCCTGCCGCTGGTTCAGCGCCTTCCGGCTGCTGTCATGGTAGGCGTCCGCCTCCACATAGCAGGTGACCAGAAGGGTCACGCTGCGGCGTACCAGTCCGATGTTGACATCGGATTGCTCCGCCTTCTGGCACTCCAGGGTAAAGGAGGGCCGCCGGAAGTCCTTGGGAAGCTCGTCATAGTAGACCGGCTCTCCCGGATAGAGGCGCTTCAGCGCCGCCTCCACGGCGTTCATCAGCGTATTGGTTGTAAGCATCTCAATAGTCCACCTCATCCGCAATCCGGCTCAGCACCCGGTCCGCCGCTTTCAGCGCGAGCTCCAGCGCCTTCGCCTTTGTCCAGCTATAGAATTGCCGGCCCTTGACATATCCGGCGGCTGAGGCCCGCGTGACTCCGGCCCGCCCCGCCTGGTTCCACGACCGGCTGCTTCCGGCCGCCGGCCTGCGGGTGCCGTGCCCCCGCTCCAGCCACCGGGTGACCTGCTTTTTGGACACGGGCTTTCCCTTCCAGGTATGCTGCGTTTCCTCCACCCTGGGCTGGGCCGTCCCTTTTCCGGGAGAGAGGGCCGCATAGCCGCCCTTGCTGCCCACCCGCAACTCCTGCCAGGTGCGCACGGTGCCCTTGGCCCCATCGGCCAGCTCCGCCGCGCCGATTTGCGCGTTGAGCTCCCTCTGGACGGCCGCGCCGGCCTCTTCCACTGCCTGCCGCCGTGCGTCCGGCACTGCCTGGAGGAGCTCCTCCCAAAAGCGGTTGAACCGCTCCAGCCGCGCCCGGTCCATACGCGCCGTGCTGCTCACAGGTCCACCGTCCTTCCGATCTCATACTCGTTTTTAAATTCATCCAGCTCGTGGGGCGCCAGGATCTCCCACAGCGCCCCACGAGCCTCTACGAGCCCGCCGGGCGGGAGGGTGACGGCCTTGGGCGTCACCAGAACCAGCCCCAGCTCGTTGACTGACATGGGCCACTCCTGGCCGTGCCGGACATACTTCTCGGTGAGCACCCCCGGAAAGGTCTGTACCACCGCCTCCCGCTCCGCCATCTGCCGCACCGTGTCCACCTTGACCACCGCCGCGTCCACCTCCAGGTGGTTGCGGCCCATGGGCACGATGGAGGTCAAAAACAGGTGGGTATCGCCCCAGCGGAGGGCGTGGTGGAGGGTGAGGGGCTGCCGCCGCACGATCACGGCGGCGTCCCTGGCCCCGATGCCCACCTTGGAAAACAGGTTGGTTTTCGGCTGTAACGTGATGGAGGCCCAGGTCCGCCGGGCGGGCACCCACTCCCATACGCCGGGCGCGGTCTCCCGCAGCTCCAGCACCTGAACCGGCTGATTCAGCTTCCCGGCATCGATGTAATCTGCCATTGCCTCACACCTCCCCAGCCCCGGATGTGTCCAACTTGGACACATCCGGCTCCGTCAGCTTGAGCTGGGTGAGCAGGCGCCGGAAGGCCGGGTTGTCATTGACAATCGTGCCGGTTATCGTGGCCTCCCGCAAGTCGAAGTCCCGCAACACCATGAAGTTGACGCACAGGTCGTACTGGGCCCGGCGGGGGGTGCCCTCCTCCGGCTCAGACACC
>JAGZOP010000150.1 GCA_018383195.1 Clostridiaceae bacterium
ACAGTATGTAGGCATCGCGGCAGACGAGGCCCATCGGTGCAAGGACCTTCACTACCCCCTGGTAGACTGGGGCATCACCGAGGTCCAGGCGCTGCAAATCTGCTATGACCGGGGCTTTGACTTCGGCGGCCTGTACCGTATCTACCGCCGCGCCTCTTGCTGGTGCTGCCCCTTCCAGCGGATCGGGGAGCTGCGGAACCTGCGGCATCATCACCCGGAGCTGTGGGCGCGGCTGCTGGATCTGGATAAGCGTGCGCGGGCACAGTTCGGCCCCGGCCCGCTGGGACAATTCAAACAAAACTGGAGCGTGGCGCGGCTGGAGGAACGGTTTGCCCGTGAGGACGGGCAGACCGCCCCCATCCAGCCCAATGCTCCTAACGACGCTACATAGGAAGTGACAGAACATGGCAGTTTTTCGCATAGAACGGACGCGGGACTATACCGTAATGAGCAACCACCACCTGAAGGACACGGCCCTGAGTTTGAAAGCCAAGGGGCTGCTGTCCATGATGCTCTCCCTGCCGGACGAGTGGAACTACACCACACGGGGCCTTGCGGCCATCTGCAAGGAGGGCGTGGACGCCATCGGCGGGGCGCTGCGGGAGCTGGAAAAGGCGGGCTACATCGTCCGCCGCCAGCTTCGCGGTCCCGGAGGGCGCATCAGCGACACGGAGTACACCATCTACGAAAAGCCCTGCCCCGGTGCGGAGGAACCGCCAGAGGAACCAGGACCAGATACGACCCCGCCAGATACGGCTTTCCCGTATCTGGTGGAACCGGATATGGTAGAACCATCTACGGAAAAGCCCGCAGAATTAAATACTAAGAGATCAAATACTCATTCATTCGTTCTTTCCGCGCCTGCGGCGGAAGGAATGAAGGACGTGTATGAGAAGCGAGAGGAAATTCGGGAACAGATCGAGTATGACCTGATTTGTACCCCGGTCAACCGAACCCAGGTGGACGAGTTTGTGGAGCTGATGCTGGAGGTGGCTATGACCCATAGCCCCACCATCAAGATCGGGCGGGACGCGGAGTACCCCACCGCCTTTGTGCAGGAGCGGTTTGAGCAGATCAACTCCAGTCACATTGAGAAGGTGCTGGAGGGCATCAGCATAAACACCACCCGCGTCTGGAACACCAGGGCCTATCTGCTGGCCGCCCTGTTCAATGCCCCCAGCTCCACGGACAATCACTACACCATGCTGGTCAACCACGATCTACACCACGACTACGGCGGCTGAACAGGCCGCCTAAATTTATGCCCGGAATAGCCGGGAGAAAGGACTTGCCATGAAGCGACCTCTGGCCTACATCACCGCCCCCTGGGGCGAGAACGAGTATGAGAACACCGAGAACGCGGCCCGCTGGTGCCGTCAGGTGTATGACGCGGGCTTTTCCCCGGTCTGCCCCCTGCTGTTCCTGCCGCTGTTTTTGAAGGACAGTATCCCCCAGGAACACAAGGACGGAATCGACATGGCCCGCGACTACCTCCGGCGTGCCCGTGTGCTGGTGGTCTGCGGCGGCAAGGCGGACGAGACGGTGAAAAACGACATCGCCACCGCCGAGCGCCTGCGGATCACCGCCACCACGCTGGACGGGATTCTCACCGTCAAGGGACAGGGGCGGAGCCATTGACCCACCGCCGCTTGCTGCGGCGGCTGCGGGTCCCGCCTTAGCGCACCGGCCCGCTCTGTCCCATACCAATCTACACACGAAGGAGGGTAATGAACATGCGCACGAAATACCATTGTTCCTGCTCTTTGCTGGCAGGCTTCCTTGCCGTCGTGATGCTGGTCTCCCTGGTGCCTGCGGCCTCCGCCGCCCAGCAGAACAGCTATCACGACCCTGCGGAAC
>JAGZOP010000046.1 GCA_018383195.1 Clostridiaceae bacterium
CAGCATCGGCATCGAGATCTGCGTCAACGCCGGGGGCGATTTTGCCCAGGCTCAGGCCAATGCCGCCAGCCTGGTGCGCCTGCTCATGGAGGAGCACGGCATCCCGCTGGACAATGTAGTCCAACACAACCACTGGAATGGCAAGGACTGTCCCAAGACCATCCGGGCCACCGCCGGGGCCTGGGAGGCGTTCCTGGCGCTCTGCCGGGGAGAGCCGGCGAATGTATCCAAGTTGGACACCGACGTGGACACGCTGACGGAGGCCGGCATCATCAACAGCCCGGACTACTGGCGGGCCGGGGACTACTCCGCCGCCAACGTCCAGGCGCTCATCGGCAAGATGGCCGACTATGTACGGGAGGATGAGTGACATGGAGCACATCAACGGGATTAAGGGCACCATCGCGGCTGTGCTCGGCTGCCTGACGGCCCTGTGGGGCTGGTTCGGCTGGCTGGTGGTGGCCTGGGTGGTCTGTATGCTGCTGGACTACGCCACCGGCACCGCGGCCGCCCTGCGGGTGGGGGAGTGGTCGTCCAAGGTGGCCAGGGACGGCCTGTGGCACAAGCTGGGGGCCGTGGTGGCCGTCCTGGTGGCTGCGATCCTGGACGGGGTGATCGGCCTCATCCTGGCCAACGTCCCCGCGCTGACACTGCCCTTCGACTACACGGTGTTCCTTACCGTGCTGGTGCTCGTCTGGTACATCATGACCGAGCTGGGGAGTATCGTGGAGAACATCGGCGCCCTCGGTGCCCCCGTGCCCGCCTGGCTCCGCAAGGCCATCGCCGCCCTGGAGTCCACCGTGGACGGCGCCGGGGACAAGCTGGGCGGCAGCCAGGACGACGAAAAGTAAATTGCCAAGCGATTGGAAATATGAATGCCCCCGGGGCCTGCGGGCCTCGGGGGCGCTGTGCTTATTTGCTGGTATGATCAAAATCATCGGGAAAGAGTTCTCCGTGTGTACTGCCCAGGCCGAACTCGTGGTGAATCCGCGCCTGGGCCTCCGGGGTGAGCTCGCGCCATACATGCTCCCGACCATCACAGACCAGGAGGAAATCGGCTTCCCAATAGTTTGTCATGGTGTGCTCCCTTCTGCCCTCGTGACCTCCGGGGCGGGTGGCGTGGTTACTTGCGGCGGAACTATTCGGGGTCCTGCGTGTCCAACTGGGCGATGAACTCAGATCGGATGAGCTCCCACATATCACGGCTCCCGGTACCCTCGTCAAAGCTCAGCATTACCGATGTAAGGGCGGTTTTGATGCGGCACATATCCGCACGGCTCATGGTTACGGTTCTCATTTCCTGATTTAACATCTCGTGTTTCCTCCTTGATTCCTCTGCCTTACGCTGTTATAATCAAGGTGGCCGGGGTAAGGCTCCCGGCTCACCTTGGGGTGTGTGGGGCGGTGGGCTTTGGGTTGTCAGCCGCCCCACTTTTTATGCCTTGACCTTGCTGTCCCGCACGATTTTAGCGGCGGCTTCCGGGTCTTTGGCGGTGGCTTCAATCAGTTTTGCGATGTTCTCCAGATACTGATTGAGTTCCGCGGTGGTCATCTCGTTCATTCACCTCACTCCTTTCTGTAAGAGACTTGGGATCTCTGCCTTACGAGTATAGTATAATACATGCATACATGTATTACAAGGGGTATTCTGTACAAACATGTATACATGTATTTGTACAGTTTATACATGGATGCATGAATTTAAATGTGATATAGTAGAGCAGAGGTGATGTAAGTGGCTACAAAAGCGCATTTGGAAGGGAATAAACGATACCTGGAAAAGCTGGATCACATCACGATCCGTGTGCAGGGAGGCACAAAGGAAAAAATAAAGGCCCGCGCCCAGCAGAAGGGTATGAGCCTGAACGCTTATATCGTGTATTTGATCGAGAAGGACATGAAAACAGAGGAGGACACCTAATTCAGGTGTCCTCCTCCAAGTCTATTTCGCCAATTTCCGACTCAAACTTTGCGATATACTCTTTACAGGCCCATTCGATTTCCTTGATGCGGGATCTTCCATAATATTTTCCGATGTAGGACATCTTGCGGGCAATGTCCTCGCTTATAACCATCGTAAATTTGACATCCATGCCATCACCTCACGGGTATTGTACCCATGAAGTGAATTATTAGGGCTGAAACAGTATTGACTCAGTATTGATATGGTGATAAAATTTTTAAGAAAGCCGGACAGGAGCTACCGACTCCTGTCCGGCAAGGAATTACTCCAGCATGTCCAGCACGGCGTCCTTCAGATGCAGCGGTGAGAGGCTGTACCTGTTGAACGCCATGACCATGCGGAAGACCAGCTCCGCATCGGTCGATACGTCCTGAAGGATCTGCACAGGGCCTTGGTGTAAGAGGCCATAGGCTACGATATCGTAGCTATAGTATGTGCCGACCTCCGGGGCGTATTTCTTTCTTCTGAACATGAAATAGGATATGGGCACGACAATCATCCTTTCTCTGTCTATTGGATGCGTCGCGCTTTGGGAGGCCCACGGCACCGTACTGGTGGGCCACATATATCACACAAAATGCAACACAAATACTGCGCCAAATGAGCAAGTAATTGCGTCGCAGTTGATTTGAAAATCGGTTATTGGGTTCGACTCCCCCCGCCTCCACCAAAAAGAAAGACACGACTTTGGGGGACACTTCGTAAAGAAGTGTCCCCCAAACTATTTGTTAAGCCAGCCGAATTTGATTGGATTGCAGGGAAATTTAACTTATTCGGAGGTAATCATCATGGAAAAGTCCACATTTGAGCAGATGGGCGGAACCTACCGTCAGGAGGGAGATTACCTTCTCCCCAATCTCACAACGCCAGAGCCCGTTCCTGTCGGCATCTGGGGCCAGCGGCGCAGACGGTACCTGCGGGCGCATCGGCAAGCGCTCTGTACCGCCCTGCTTTTCGGAGGGAAGATGGATGCCCACCTTGCGGAAATTGACCGGCAGGCGGAGGAACTGTTTTCTCAGCTGGTAAGCCAGATAGCAGACAGTGAGGGTGTGACGGAGCAACTCAAAGCCGAACATCAGATGGAATGGGTCAAGCGGATGAACAGCATCCGCAACCGGGCAGAAGAATTTATCTATTACGAGTACATATATTGTTGAGCGTACGGGGCTGGCAGAGTTTTCTGCCGGCCCCGTGCGTTTTCCAGAAAGAACCATATTCCGCCACCATAGGAAAGTGGACGTGACCGGCCCTATTGAATTTCCTGCTCCAAATCCCGAAACAATCCAGAATAAGAGTTTCATTGATAGAAGTATTGTGTTCCTTACACAACTCCAGGATTTGCTTCTAAATATTGGTAACGAAAGACGATCATACAGAAGATTGCATTTCCACAAAAAGGTGATACAATAAACCCAAGTATCCACTGCCTTAGAGGTGCTAAGATGGCAGCGCAGCTGATATTCTGGAGTTCGTTTCGGGAAAAGGAAGGGAAAAAAGCATGAGTTTGAGCGCGAATATAAATGAGAAAGCCGCCCTGATCTGGGCGATTGCCGACAAGCTGACCGGCGTATATAAGCCCCATGAATACGGAGAGGTGATCCTGCCCCTGACGGTGATCCGCCGCTTCGACTGTATCCTGGCGGACACCAAGGATGCGGTGCTGGAGAAGTTTGAGGCAGTGAAAAACCTTCCCATGCGGGATGTGCTGCTGCGCAACGCCTCCGGCAAGGCGTTCTACAACACCAGCAAATATACCTTCGAGCGCCTGTTGGATGACCCGGACAACATCGAAGCTAATTTCCGGGCCTATCTGAACGGCTTTTCCGAAAATGTGCGGGATATTTTGGAGAAATTCAAGTTTGATGGTCACATTACCACCATGTCCAACAAAGGCATCCTCTACATCGTGCTGAAGGAGTTCACCACCCCCAAGGCCAACCTGCACCCGGACCTGATCTCCAACCTGGAGATGGGCTATATCTTTGAAGAGATTATCCGCCGCTTTTCCGAGGCGCACAACGAGGACGCCGGCCAGCACTACACGCCCCGCGAGGTCATTCAACTGATGGTCAATATCCTGTTCTACGATGACAACGACATTCTGTCCGGGAACAACGTGGCCAAGACCATCTATGACCCCGCCTGCGGCACGGGCGGTATGCTGTCTGTGGCGGAGGAGTACCTGCACAAACTGAACGTAGCCACCGAGCTGATGGCCTTCGGTCAGGAGCTGAACGACCAGACCTTTGCTATCTGCAAGGCGGATATGCTCATCAAGGGAAACAACGCCGACTTCATCAAGGATGGCAACACCCTGTCCGATGACCAGTTCGAGGGCCAGACTTTCGACTATATCCTGTCCAATCCTCCCTTTGGCCGGGAGTGGAAGAACGAGAAAGCAGCGGTGGAAGCCGAGTCCAAGCGGGGCTTTGCCGGACGGTTCGGCCCCGGCCTGCCTGCGGCCAGCGACGGACAGATGTTGTTCCTGCTCACCGCTATTTCCAAAATGAAGGAGCCCAAGGACGGCGGCAGCCGCATTGCCATCATCCACAACGGCTCGCCTCTCTTTACCGGTGATGCCGGCAGCGGCCCCTCTGAGATTCGCAAGTACATTCTGGAAAATGACCTGCTGGAAGCCATCATCGCCCTGCCCAACGATATTTTCTATAATACCGGCATTGCCACCTACATCTGGGTGCTGTCCAACAAGAAGGCGGGGACCCGCCGGGAGGGCAAAGTTCAGCTCATCAACGCCAACGGCCTGTATGAAAAGCGCCGCAAGGCCCTGGGCAACAAGCGCAACAACATCCCGGAGCGTGCCATTGAGGAGATCACCCGATTGTACGGCGACTTTGTGGAGAGCGAGATCAGCAAGATTTTTGACACCACCGACTTCGGCTACACCAAAATCACGGTGGAGCGGCCCTTGAAGGACGAGAACGGCCAGCCGGTGCTGAAAAAGGGCAAGCCCCAGCCGGACACCACCCTGCGGGATACGGAAAATGTGCCGCTGAAAGAGGACATCCAGACCTACTTTGCGCGGGAAGTTCTGCCTTTCGCGCCGGATGCCTGGATTGACGAGAAAAAGTCCAAGGTGGGATACGAGATCCCCTTTACCCGGTATTTCTACAAGTACGAAGCCCCCAAGCCCTCGGCGGAGATCATGCAAGAGATCCTAGCCATTGAAGCGGAACTGGATGGCGCTCTGGCGGAGGTGTTTGGAGAATGAGGGAGATGAAAGACAGCGGGATTGAGTGGATTGGGGAGATTCCGGTTGATTGGGAACTGAGCAAAATCGGTGCAGTATATGAAGAACGGAACGAAAAGGTTAGTGATGCGGATTTCTCGCCTCTTTCCGTAACAAAACAGGGGGTTGTTCCTCAGTTAGAAACTGCTGCAAAAACGAACGATGGTGAGAACAGAAAACTGATTCGCAAAAATGATTTTGTAATCAATAGCCGTTCTGATAGACGGGGATCTTGTGGCATATCAGAATACGATGGTTCCTGTTCTCTCATCAATACGGTACTAAAACCCAGAAGAAATATGTGTAATGCATATTATAGCTTTGTATTTCGCTCAGAGCGTTTTGCTGATGAATTTTATAGATGGGGAAATGGCATTGTTGATGATCTGTGGTCAACAAAGTGGTCAAATATGAAGCGGATTTATATTCCTGCGCCTTCTTTACAGGAACAGCGTTGCATTGCCGATTACCTCGACCGCAAGTGCAGCCAGATTGATGCTATTATTGCCCGGCAGCAGGAAGTAACCGAGAAGCTGAAAGCCTATAAACTGTCCGTCATCACCGAAGCCGTCACAAAAGGTCTGAAGCCCAATGTGCCCATGAAGGACAGCGGAGTTGAGTGGATTGGGGAGATACCGGAACACTGGAAATTGTCACATATTGGAAATCTCGTTGAGATGGGTTCAGGTGGGACGCCAGCTCGTAAAAAGCCTGAGTATTGGGAAAATGGGAACATTCCTTGGATGTCATCTGGAGAAATAAATGATGAATACATTTACTCCACAGCAGAACAGATCACAGAACTTGGGCTTCAAAATTCAAATGCAAAAATTTTACCGGTGAATACTGTTATGCTTGGTTTGATTGGGCAAGGAAAGACGAAGGGACTTACGGCAATTTTAAAAACAGAAGTTTGCTGCAATCAAAATTTGGCGTATCTGATTGCTGATGAAAAATATTTGCATTACAGATATCTTTTCTATTGCTTCAAGGCAATGTATTTTTATATACGTGGTTTGGTTGGAGAATCTCAAGCAGGTATATATTCTTATTTTCTTAAAAAACTTCATATCCCTCTGCCTGATATTGAACAACAAATCAGAATTTCAGATTATTTAGATACAAAGTGCGAAGCTATAAAAAACTCCATTAACAAGCGGGAACGCATTATTGAAAAGTTTACCAGTTATAAAAGATCTCTCATTTATGAGGTTGTGACTGGAAAGAAAGAGGTGCAAAGATGAATAAGCCCTATCTAAGTGCTGAAGAGCAATATAAGGAAATCCTAAATAATGAGGAAATAGAAAGAATTCAAGACACTGAATTACAAGAAATTAGGAGAAAATATTGGAATTTGCGCCACAAAGTTGCACTTGACGAAGCTCATATTTCAGACCAGGAGTTAGGTCAAGTATTGGATAATCTAAAAGCAAAAGAGCAGGCAGAGATCCTGCGCTATCGTCAAAAGAAAGGTGTGTAAAAATGAACCCACTTTATAACATTTGGAACTATAATTATATCCAGCAACAAGCCCAACAGCAGTACCATCAAAATCAGGTACAACAAGTGCTGGAAGCGGCACACAAGTTGCAGGATTATCTGGACAGTGCGGACAAGGTTGACCCGGCATATCAGGGGGCGTTAACTGCTACCTGCTGTGCTGTTTTGGCGGACTACGCAAAGAAACACGGTATTATCTGAGAAAGTAGGTGCAACCATGCCCGACTTTGACGTAAAAGAAAAACGGTTTGAACAGGATATTGAGGAATACCTACTTACCCACGGCGGCTACCAGAAGGGCAACCCCGCCGCCTTTAACCGGGAAAAGGCTCTGGATACCGGCACGTTCCTTTCCTTTATCCGTACCAGCCAGCCCAATCAGTGGGAGCGGTTTGAGAAAATCTACGGTGCCGACAGTGAACGGCAGCTTATCGACCGTTTTTGCCGTGAAGTGAAACTGGTGGGCCTCTTGAAAGTGCTGCGCCAGGGCTTTACCGACCGGGGCATCAAGTTTCGGGCGGTATTCTGGAAACCGGAGACCTCTATTAATGAAACCAGTCAGGCCCAGTTTGCCGCCAATATCCTCCACTGCACCCGGCAGTTCCATTACTCCCTGAGCAACGAAAACAGCATTGATATTGTCCTGTTCCTCAACGGTATCCCGGTGGTGTCCATGGAGCTGAAATGCCAGTTCACCGGGCAGGACACCGCCAACGCTATCCAGCAGTATAAGTTCGACCGGGCGGGCAAGGACGCTATTTTTGAGTTCAAAAACCGGGTGCTGGTTCACTTTGCCGTGGATTTAACCAATGTGTATATGACCACCCGGCTGGAAGGGTCGAAAACCTATTTCCTGCCTTTCAACCAGGGCAGCAACGGAGCCGGAAATGTGGGCGGGAAGGGCAACCCCATCAACCCGGACGGCTACGACACCGCCTACCTGTGGGAGAATGTGCTGTGTAAAGACCGCCTGCTGGAGATCTTACATAAATATCTCCACTTGCAGCAGGAGAAGGACGAAAAGACCGGCGAGGTGAAGTCCGAGCGGATGATCTTCCCCCGGTATCACCAGCTGGATGTGGTGACCAAGCTGCTGGCCGATGTAAAGGCCAACGGCGCCGGTAAGAACTATCTCATTCAGCACAGCGCCGGTTCCGGTAAGTCCAATTCCATTGCCTGGCTTGCCCACCGACTTACCGGCCTGCACGATGACCACGACGAGAAGATTTTCCAGTCTGTCATCATCGTTACTGACCGTCGGGTGCTGGACAGCCAGCTGCAAAATACCGTCTATCAGTTCGATCATGTGGCGGGAGTGGTTCAGAAGATCGACAAGAACGCCCAGCAGCTCCGTGAGGCCATCGAGGCCGGGACGGGCATCATCATCACCACTCTCCAGAAGTTCCCGGTCATTTATAAAGAAGTACGATCCGGCAATAAGCGGTTTGCGGTCATTGTGGACGAGGCCCACTCCTCCCAGACCGGCGACGCCGCCCGCAAACTGAAACGGGCGCTGGCCGATACAGAGAAAGTTCTGGAGGAGTACGCCCAGCAGGAATATGAAGAGGAGGCCAAGCGCAAGGACGATGAGGACAAGCTGCTGGATGAACTGGCCGCCCAGGGTGTCCATGAAAACCTGTCCTTCTTCGCCTTTACGGCAACCCCTAAGGATAAAACGCTGCAAATGTTCGGTCAGCGGGATGAGAATGGCAAATACCATCCTTTCCATGTGTATTCCATGCGGCAGGCCATCGAGGAAGGCTTTATTCTGGATGTATTGCAAAACTACATGACCTACAACATGTACTTTAAGATTGCTAAGGCCATCCCCGATGACCCGGAGCTGGATACCGCCGCCGGTGTCCGTGCCATCCGCCAGTTTGAGACGCTGCACCCCCATAATATCTCTCAAAAAACGGCTATCATGCTGGAGCAGTTCCGCAGCGTCACCCGGCACAAGATTGGCGGCAAGGCCAAGGCCATGATCGTGACGCCCTCCCGGCTCCATGCGGTGCGCTACCTGCTGGAGTTCAAGCGACAGATCCAGGAGAAGGGGTATACCGATCTGAATGTGCTGGTGGCCTTCTCCGGCGAGGTGGAGGACAACGGGGAGACCTACACCGAGGAGAAACTGAACAAAACAAAATCCGGCGAGACCATCAAAGAGAAGGCCCTACCAGAGGCGTTCCATACAGACGAATATGGGATGCTGATCGTGGCGGAAAAGTATCAGACCGGCTTTGATGAGCCGCTGCTGCACACCATGTTTGTGGACAAGAAGCTGTCCGGCGTGAAGGCCGTCCAGACCCTGTCCCGGCTGAACCGCACCATGCGGGGCAAAAAGGATACCTTTGTCCTGGACTTCGTCAACTCCGCCGAGGACATCCGCAAAGCTTTTGAGCCGTACTACGAGGAGACAGTTCTGGAGGAGGAGACAGACCCCAATGTGGTGTATGACCTGAAGAACACCCTGGACGAGTACCGGGTATATCAGCAGATGGAGATCGACCGGTTTGCGGAGATCTTCTATGCCTCCAAAGAGCAGTCCGGCGGCGATTTGGGTAAGCTCCAGGGAACGATCCGCCCGGCGCTGGATCGGTTTGAGGCGCTGGTGGAGGAAAAGCAGGATCTTTTCAAGTCCACTCTGGCCCGATTTAACCGCATTTACGCATTTATCACGCAGGTCTGCCGCCTGTTTGATAAGGACATCCACAAATTTAGTGTGTACGCCAAGTTCCTCTATACCATGCTACCCAAAGGCGGACGGGATAAGGTCTATGTGGATGACAAGGTGCTGCTGGAATATTATCGCCTGGAGAAAGACTTCGAGGGCGGGATCGAACTGGAAAGCACCGCCGAGGGCTTCCGTCCCATTACCGGCGAGGCAGGTCGCAAGGAGAAGAAACGCGACCCGCTGACGGTCATCATTGATAAAATCAACGAGAAATATGGGACCAGCTTCACGGAAATGGACAAGGTCTTGCTCCAGATGGAAAATGACTACGCTGCGCAGGATAAGTGGCACAGCTACGCTCAGAATAATGACCGCAAGACCTTTATGCTGCTTTTTGAGAAGGACTTCCCAAACATGGCCGCCGCCCGCTATGAGCAGAACGAGGAATTTTTTGTGAAGATGTTCTCTGACCCGGATATGATGCGGCAGGTTATGGAAACAGTGGGGACGGTGTTGTATGAGAGGTTAAGAGGCTGACAAGACACATAGCCATAATTAGGAATAACTGTGCTGCTTAAATTCTTATGTAAGGAGTCATATATGCCATATACTAGTGAGGTGTTTGGGGTTTCTCCTCAAATAAATATGTATTCATATTTTGACCGTAGCAATTTGGATGGAAAATTATCTCGCTTATTGCGCCGGAACGTACATATTGCAATAAAAGGACCCTCCAAATGTGGAAAATCCTGGCTTCGTCAAAAATGCTTAGCTGATGCGATTATTGTTCAATGCCGTATCGGGATGACGGCAGAGGATATTTACCGCCAGGCATTGTCCTCTATTGGAGTTCAATTTGATGTGCAACGTTCGTCAGAAACTAACGTTTCGGCGGAAATTTCTGGCGGTGGGGAAATTAAAATTCCTATTGTAGCAAACGCAAAAACCGACGTTTCAGGGGCTATTGAGCACAATCGTGGTTCTGGAGTATCACTGGATTTTACTACAAGCATTCAGAATTTAGAATTTATAGCAGATTCTATTATACGCTCTGGAAGAAGACTGGTGGTCGAGGACTTTCATTATCTTGACCTCAGAACAAGAGAAAAATTGGCGTTTGATATGAAAACTTTCTGGGACTATAATTGCAAAGTGGTTATTATCGGTGTTTGGACTCAAACAAATCTCCTTACGTTCATGAATCCTGACTTAACAGGGCGGATAGAAGAAATCTCTGTATCTTGGGAGAACGAGGAACTTCAAGAGGTTATTCGTCTGGGAAGCCAAACGCTTAATATTGAGATTGATTCCAATATACAGCGAGATATGATTGCAGACTCTTTTGGAAATGTTGGGATTTTGCAATCGCTTTTATTAAAATTGGTTGAAGATGAGGCTAATATTGAAGAAACACAGGCCATCAAATTTAATATTGTAAATCCGGAGCTTTATGCAAATGCTGCCAAAGCATATGCAACTCAGTTAGATGGACGTTATCAACAATTTGCACAAACACTTTCCATAGGTATTAGGCAGCGGAAAAAATCAACAGGCATATATGCATTAGCCATGGAAGCTATTGTAAATGCTACGGATGGACAATTAATGTACGGCCTTTCACGCAATGAAATATTTATTATGGCGAATGGAAAAGAGCCACGCATAAAAAAGGGAAACTTAAAAACCGTGCTTGGCAAATTAGTTGAGTTACAAAAACCTGAAGCAGGAAGAAGTCTTGTAATTTCATATGATGAATCTATAGATTCTATTTTTGCGGTCGATTTGCAATTTCTGTTTTACCGTAAACATCATACTATGCAATGGCCATGGGAAGAAATGGCGGAAGAGGCTCGTCAACAGTCTTTGTTTGAGGAAGATAATGAATCTTGAGTATGTATATACCCGTTATCCCCATGTGGCATGACGTAAAACAGGGTATTCTTTTCTTGAAATTGTCCAAGATGATCGAGTCTCTACGAAACGAAGCATTCCCGCTTGACAAGTTCTCTCTGATATGATACCTTGAAACCAACATATCAGCGCAAACTGAATACGGCTTTTCAGCCGGTACATAGACAACCGACACAAGAACCCCAGCGAGAGGAAAGCTCCCGCTGGGGTCGGTGCGTCTATGTACCGGCTTCTTTTTTTGCTCTTTCAGACCAACTGAAAGGAGGCTCTCCCCACCCCATTCACGGCAGAAACAGAAGCCTTCCAACCTCTGTCTCGTGAGGTAGCGAGCATCGGATTTCGCCCCCCACGGGGCAAAATCCATCCCCAGGGGAGGCCCCCTGAATACCCCCTTACAGCGGAAACCTGTTATAGAATGGAGGGATCAGTTTGCGTACCAACGATGAAAAAGTACGGCTGAAGATCAGGCTGGATGACACGGAGAAAGCCAAACTGGAACATGAAGCCGCCCTGTGCGGCCTGACCAGATCCGAGTACCTCCGGCAACTCTGCCTGGGCAGGCAGCCCCACCCCAAACAGCCGCCGGAGTTCTGGGACCTGCTGGACGCCCTGTATGAAGTCCACGCCCAACTGGAGCGGCTGGCGGCCCGCTGCCCGGAAGCCTCCGGGGAATGTTCCCAGCTTGAGCGGCTCGTCCTGTTCTTGCAGGGGGTGGCGTGATGGCAACCACCAGCCTGTGGCACATCAAAGGGCGGCTCAGCGACCTGATCGCCTATGTGGAAGACCCGGAGAAAACCGTCCCCAAAGGCACAGAGGACTTCTTCACCGTGTTTTCGTACATCCAGAACCCGCAAAAGACTTCGGACGGTTCCTTCGTCACCGCCATCAACTGCCTGAAGCAGACGGCGCTTCGGCAGATGATCCTGACCAAACAGCGGTACGGCAAGGAAGATCACTACATCGCGTGGCATGGGTATCAGAGTTTCAAGCCCGGCGAAGTCACCCCGGAGCGGTGCCATGAGATCGGCGTGAAACTGGCGAAAGAGATGTGGGGCGGGCAGTTCCAGGTCATCGTCACCACCCATCTGGACAAAGGCCACCTGCACAACCACTTCTGCTTCAATTCCGTTTCCTTTCGGGATGGGCGAAAGTACAACTATTCCAAGGCCGAGCAGCGGCGTTTGCGGGACATCTCAGACCGCCTTTGCCGGGAGTATGGCCTGTCCGTGATCGAGCATGGCCGCAAGGCCCCCAGCCGCCCCGTCTGGCTGGACGAACGGAATGGTAAACCCACCCGGTACAACCTGATGCGGGAGGCGATGGAGGCCGCCCTCAAGGTCAGCGTGGACGGGAACGACCTGCGGAAAGCCCTCCGGGAGCAGGGCTATGAACTGGACGCCGATCCCGCCCACAAATACGCCACCCTGCGGCGGATCGGGAGCAAACAGGCGGTGCGGCTGTACCGGCTGGGGGAGGCATACGACCTCCCGGCCATCCGGGAACGGATCGAGGAAAATCGCCAGCGGTACGCCCGCGATTACAGTTATCATCGGTACAGGCCCGTCCCCGTCCAGCGGATCAGGCCCAGACGCCTGCGGCTGGACGGCTCTCTCAGCGGTGTGCGGCAGATTGACGGCTTCCGTGGGCTGTACTTCCACTACTGCTATTGCCTGGGCCTCCTGCACAAAAACAGCCCCCGCAGATCACTCTCCCCGGAACTGCGGGAGGAGTGCCGCCGCCTGGACGCCATCAGCAGGCAGGCGCAGCTGATCTGCCGGGAGAAGCTGGACACGGCGGAGGAAGTTAGATCGTTCATCAGCGGGAAACAGAGCGAAATGAAGAAATTGGGCGCTACCCGCCAGCATTGCTATAACCGTCTGCGCCGCTGTGACGATGAGGAGGAAATCGCAAAAATCAAGGGCCAGCGTGACCGGCTGACGGCGGCGATGGCCGCTTGCAGGAAGGACATTCAGACCGCTGAAGCGGTACTCTCCCGGAGCGCCTGCATGAAAGAGAACCTGAAGGCGGAGCGGGCGATGTAGGCCCAGCGCATGGTCCGCGTACAGGATAAACACAGGGAAAGGGGCTGTGCCAGATGAACAGCGTCGTCATGGAGTTGACCGGGCGGGAAAAGGAGATATTGGACGAGGCGGCAGCCAAGGTGGAGGAGGAAATGGCTTGTCTTTCCGCGTTGAGCCGAGAACAGCGCCTTGCCCGGTTCCGGGAGCGTCAATATCCCCACCCCATCAGTTTTGAGCGGGAGATCGGCGGCACCGTCTACACCGTCAACGCCCATTTCAGCGATCAGGCCACCGAAACCACAGAAGGAAAAGTAAAACACATTCTCAGCAAAAATATCACACTGTAAAGTGTTGAAGTCCTGCGCCGGGTATGGTATGATAAGGCTACCCTGCAATCCCTATCACATCCGGCTGCGGAAAGGAGTTCATTTTGAAGAAACAGCAGCCAGAGCAGAGAATATCAGCGTTATACGCCAGATTGTCCCGTGACGATGAGAAGGAGGGTATCTCCGGCAGCATCCAAAATCAGCGGGCCATCCTGGAAAAGTTCGCCCAGGACAACCACCTGCCTAACCCGAAATTCTTTTTCGATGACGGCTATTCCGGGGTGACCTTCACCCGTCCGGCTTTCATGGAAATCATGGAACTGGCCGAGCAGGGGCTTGTGGCAAACCTGGTGGTGAAGGACCACTCCCGGCTGGGGCGCAACCGCTTGGTGGTGGGCCAGCTTTTAGAAGAAGATTTCGTGCGTCTGAATGTGCGGTACATTGCCATCATGGACAACATCGACACCGCCAGGGGCGTGAGCGACATCGTGCCCATGCAGGACCTGTTCAACGAGTGGCACGCGAAAAACACCAGCGACAAGGTACGGCGTGTCATGCAGAGCCGCGGCAGCGCCGGAATACCCCTGACCACCAACCCACCCTTTGGGTACAGGAAGGCCCCGGAGGACAGGAACAGGTGGCTGGTGGATGAACCGGCAGCGGAGGTGGTGCGGCGTATCTTTCGCATGAGCGTGTCCGGCTTGGGGCCGACCCAGATCGCCAAACGGCTGAAAGCGGAGTGCGTGATGACCCCCAGCGAGTATCTGCACAGCACCGGCGTGAAATGTCCGGCAAAGTCCCCGGCGTTCCCGCACAACTGGTGTTCCGCCACGGTAGCGGACATCCTGGACAGGCAGGAGTACACCGGCGACACGGTGAACTTCCGCTCGTTCAGCCGGTCCTTCAAGCAGAAGAAACGGCTGAACCGGCCCCGGGAGGAGTGGAAGGTCTTTCCCGACACCCACCCCGCCATCATCGACCGGGAGGCCTTCGCCTTGGTCCAAGACCTTCGCCAACACCGCCGCCGGCCTACGAAAAGCGGCATTGTCAGTATGTTCTCCGGGCTGCTCTACTGCGCCGACTGCGGCAGCAAGCTGGGGTACAGCGCCACCAACAACTACAAGCGGGAGCAGGCATTTTTCTTTTGTTCCGCCTACCGCAGCAATACCCATGTTTGTTCCGCCCATTTCATCCGGGAGAATGTAGTCGAGGAACTGGTGCTGGAGGGCCTGCAGCGGCTGCTGTGGTACATCCAGGTCTATGAAAGGCGGTTTGCCCAGGAGCAGATGGAGCGGTTTGGCCTGCAAGAGCGGCGGGAACTGGCCGCCAGACAGCGGGAGTTGGAGCAGGCCAGGCAGCGGGTGGCGGAGATAGACGGGCTGATCCAGAAAAGTTACGAGGACATGACCAAGGGCTTGCTCAGTGAGGAACGGTTTGCCACGCTGACGGTATCGCTGGAAAGCGAACAGAAGCGGTTGAAAGAGGCCATCCCGGAGATGGAGACCCGTGTGGAAACCGCCACGGACAAGGCCAATGACCTCCAACATTTTATTGAGCGGGCCAGACAGGTGACGCGGCTGACGGAGCTGACGCCGGAGATCGTCCACGAGTTCATCGAAAAGATCGTGGTGTCCAAGTCCGAAAAAGTGGAGGGTAAGCGGCGTCAGCAGGTGGATATTTACTACAAGACCGTTGGCCTATGGTGCGCCCCGTCCCCGGAGGAAATGGAAGAACTATTCCAGAAGTACCTTGCGGCGCAGAAGAAAAAGACGGCGTAGCGACCGCCACGCCGTCCACAATTAAGGATTGTTTTCTTTACAGGTTAGCCCAAGGCCGACACTTCTTTACGGAGTGTCGGCCTTCGTCGTGTCTTTCTTTTTGTGTTCAATCCGCTGATGTGGGTACCAGTAATTATGACACACCCCGGATACCATGTTCTGGGACAGAAACTTTAAAAGG
>JAGZOP010000151.1 GCA_018383195.1 Clostridiaceae bacterium
CTAAAGGGCCTGCCGCCTGCTCTTCACAGACAACAAGCCCTTTCGGTTGATTGACCAATTTTACGTTCAATTATTGTTTAACTTTTGGGGGGCACCTCATCTTGAGGGCGGTACTTTCTCTGGTGGTCTTAACACCATTAAGAATGATGACGGTGCAACGCTAGTTATCAAGGATGGTGAGTTCAAAAACATTACACAGCATGCAGTTTTTAATGTAAATGTTGCCACTATTGAGGGCGGCACTTTTGATACAACTGCTGGAGAAAACAGTGTTCTTTACAACAATAAAATCGACGATCAGCATGACAAAGGCGAAATGACTGTGACTGGCGGTACTTTTACAGCAAAAGAAAATGTCGATGTCTTTAAGGTCGCGAATAAGGACAGCAACCCGGTTGTTACCGGCGGCACGTTCTCCAACCCTGAGTCGGTTAAGGAATACCTTGATGCTAGCTGCACAATGGATGAAAACGGAACGGTTGTAAAACTGGACGCAACAAATTCTGTTGCCAAGATTGGCAATAAGTATTACCGTACGTTGGGCGATGCAATAAAGAATGTAGCAGACGGTGCTACCATCGAGCTGACCCGCGATGTTCCGAATGCAGAAGGCATCGCTGTACTCTCTGGTAAGAACTTTACTATTGACTTCGGTGGTTTCACTTATACGCTGGCTGGTCCTGGCGCTGGTTCTCCCAATACACAAACTAATGGTTTCCAGCTTTTGAAGGATTCTACTATTACTTTTAAGAATGGTACGATCAATGTTGTGGAGAATGCTTCTGCGAAGGATGTTAAGCGCATTATTCAGAACTATGCAAACCTGACGCTGGAAGATATGACCTTTGAAACGAAAAACCTCGGGGTCAATGAAGACTATGCGCTGAGCTTCAATAACGGTAATATTGTTTTCAAGGGCAACACCAGCATCGAAATGAGCAGCCCAGAGAAGGCTGCATTTGATGTGTACTATTGGGCAAATTCTTATCCAAATGGATTGTCTGTCACTTTCGATGAAAGCTATACCGGCACCATCACTGGTAAGATCGTGTACGATAGTGCAGATAAAAATAAGGCAACGCTGAACATCAAGGGTAATGGTACCTTTGAGGGTGCGATTGAAACTTCTGCGGCATCCACAAATGGAGCTAACATCACTATCTCCGGTGGTACTTTCACCAAACCCGAGTCAGTTAAGGAAGAGTATCTTGTTCCGGGCTGTGCACTGAACGCAACTGGCACAGTTGTCCCGGCAGAGAATTCCGCAGTAAGCATCGGCAGCAAGGGTTTCGAGAGCTTGGAAGCTGCACTGAATGCAGTTACTGCAGGCGATACCATCAAGCTGCTGAAAGATGTAGTAGAAAGCGAAACTTCCATTACCCTGCCTGCTGGTGTAACTCTGGACGGCAACGGCAAGACTTTGACGTACACTGCTGAAAAGAGTGACTCCAATGGCAAAACCGAGGCTGGTGAGTTGAAGCCCAACAACGGCGCATTCATCACTGTTGGAGAGAATAGCACTGGCGTGACCATTAAGAACATTACCATTAACGCCGGCGAAAATATTAAGCATGGTGTACAGTTCTATCGTGTAAATGGCGGCAAGATGGAAAATGTCAAGGTCATTGGCGGTGGATGGACTTCTGTCATTGTCAATGGTGCACAGAACATCGAATTAAAGGATTGTGACTTACAGCCGCAGGGTGATCAGGTTTATGCGAATATCGAGTATGCAATGGGCAGCGGCGTCACGGAGATTCCGTCTATGACGCTAGACAATGTATCCTTCGATTCTTCCAAGCCTGCGGTTTGGGCAGACAATGCT
>JAGZOP010000152.1 GCA_018383195.1 Clostridiaceae bacterium
GGAGTATGACGGGCTGCATCAGGCCGCCCTCTGCCGGTCCAAGGCGGACTGGCTGGTGGGCATCAACGCCACCCGGCTGTTCTCCCTGCTCTATGGCTGCACCCTGAACATTGGCCGGGTGGTCTCCCCCACGCTGGCGCTGGTGGTCCAGCGGGAGGCGGAGATCGCCGCATTTCAGCCGGAGACGTTTTACACGGTGGAGCTGGACTGCGGCGGCCTCTCCCTGGCCGGGGAGCGAAAGCCCAGCAAGAAAGAGGCGCAGGAGGCCGCCGCCCGGTGCCAGGACAGCGCCGCCGTGGTCCAGTCGGTGGAGCGGCGGGAAAGGGTGGAAAAGCCGCCCGCCCTCTTTGATCTGACAACCCTCCAGCGGGAGGCCAACCGCACCCTGGGCTACACCGCCCAGCAGACTTTAGACTACCTGCAAGCCCTCTACGACAAGAAGCTCTCTACTTACCCCCGGACGGACAGCCGGTATCTGACGGACGATATGGAGGCGGGCGTCCCGGCGCTGGTTGAGGCGGCCGCCTCCATCTGCGGTGTGACTGCGCCGGAGACGGTGCTGGCCGGACAGGTCTGCGACAGCGCCAGGGTCAGCGACCACCATGCCGTGGTGCCCACGGCCAGCGCGGGCAGGGCGGACCTGGAGGCCCTGCCCATCGGGGAACGCGAGATACTGCGGCTGGTGTCTTTGGGGCTGCTCCGGGCCGTCTGCCCACCCTGCCGCTCTGCGGAGACCTGTATCACAGCGGTGTGCGGTGGGAGCACCTATGCCGCCAAGTGGAGGGAGGTCCTGTCCCCTGGCTGGAAGGTGTACGCGCAGACGGCGGACGCGGAGGTGGGGACAGGGCCGGACGGACTGACGGAAGAACAGATGCTGCCGGTGGCCGCCGCCAAGATCAAGGCGGGCAAGACCACACCGCCCAAGCACCACACCGAGGATTCCTTACTCTCCGCCATGGAGACGGCGGGCAAGGAGGATATGCCAGAGGATGCCGAGAGGCGGGGCATCGGCACACCGGCCACCCGCGCCACCATTCTGGAAAAGCTGGTGTCCGCTGGTTTCGTAGAGCGGAAAAAGGCAAAGAAAACCGTCTCCCTTCTGCCCACCCCCCTGGGCACGGCCCTCATTACGGTGTTGCCGGAACAGTTACAGTCTCCCATGCTCACCGCCGAGTGGGAGTATCGGCTGAAAGAGGTGGAGCGCGGGACCCTGGCCCCCGGCGATTTCATAGACGAGATCGCCGCCATGCTGCGGGAGCTGGTGGAGACCTGCCGCCCGGTAGAGGGCGGCGCGGTGCTGTTCCCCTCCACCCGCGAGGCGATGGGCCGCTGCCCCCGGTGCGGCGGGACCGTCACCGAGGGCAGGCAGGGCTTTTTCTGTGAAAACCGGACTTGCGGCTTCGCTATCTGGAAAGACAGCAAGTGGTGGGAAAACAAAAAGAAAAAGCCTACCAAGTCTATTGTTGCCGCGCTGCTGAAAGACGGACGCGCCCAGGTCTCCGGCCTGTGGTCGGAAAAGACGGAAAAAACCTATACGGCCACGGTGGTGCTTACGGACGACGGGACGCGGGCCAGCTTCCGCCTGGAGTTCGGCCATGAATGACCCGCCCCGTATGACCGAGGCCCAGCTTCGCCGGGTCAGACGGCTGATCCGGTCCCTGTGCGCCAACTGCAACGGTGGCAACTGCCTTCTGCTGGACGACGGCTATGAGCCATGCCCCTGCCCGCAGATGCTCACCTGTTCCGTGCTCTGCCGGTACTTCCGCGCCGCCGTCCTGCCCGCAGACCGGGAGCTGCAAGCGGAGGTTATGACG
>JAGZOP010000153.1 GCA_018383195.1 Clostridiaceae bacterium
CCGCCTTGCATCGGACGAGGAGCGGGTGTGGTCCCTGCTTCGGGGCGCGACTTGGTGGCTTCCCCTCACCGACAGCTTTCTATTCCAAGGCCCTCTGCCTACCGATGATCAGACGATGATCGCCACTTTGGGCGGTCTGCGGAAGGAGTTGGAAAAGCTGAACCATCTGGCATGGCAGGCCGATGAGGACACCATCCTTGGCTGGGCCGACACGGAGGGCTACCCGGTAGACGGAACCGTAGACTCAGATGGACAGTACAGCAAGGCGGACATCCCGGAGCACACCCAGTATGACACCCAGTCCCTTGCCAAGTTCGCCTTCTCCATGTTCTGGCGGGCCATGCGGTTTGCCGAGGAACAGCAGGTGCCCATCCTGCTGGATTATTAAGGAGGGGCTTTATGGGATACGATGTGAGCTTTCACCCGATTTCGCCGGAAGAAATGCGGGAATGGTATTTTACCCCGCTTACCTGGGTCCAGCAGGGACAGGAGGAAAAGGTGCTGGCCCTTGCCGCACAGCATGGGATAGAGGATTTCTATGCGGAAAAGTATCTGGATACCCTGCGGGTCGGGGCGGGGACAGAGCCGGATGAGCTGTTTGATAAGAGCCATGGCTTTTACATTGCAGTGATCCAGGGCTTTTTTCGGGATTACTATTACACCCGAGGAAGCGCCTTTTCCTTTCTGGTGGAGGAGAAGCCGGAATATGCCCGGTATTTCACCCCATGGGCACAGGTGACGCCAGCTCTCTTTCCCAACCCGGCAGAAAATCAGATCATTGAAAATTACTGCGCCGGTGTCTACCTGTCTCCCGAGCAGGTCGCGCGGCTTCTCCGGGATCTGGAGCGGGACCCAAGGGTGCAAGAAGATCTGGAGGGGCTTTGGAGCGATGGACAACTTGCGGTGCTGAAAAAGGCCCTTGCCGCCGCGGCGGAGCTGGGTGCCGGTTTGCTGGAGGCCACCGAGGTGGTGGAGCCCAACCCCATCCACCCCAATGAGAGTACCAGCTATTCCAACCTGTACCACTGTGACCGGGACGGGGTGTATCTTTACATGGACACCGTCAGCAGACAGATGGAAGATGCCATCAGGAAAAGTGAGGAACAGACATAAGCAGTTAGGAGGGGGATGTGATGGAGCAAAAGCACCCTGCTGATATATTTCAGGAGGCCCTGGACTATTTGTGGAACGGCTTGGGCCTGGAGGAAAAGGGCTGGAAGCGGCTGAAAAAAGGCGACTTCAAAAAGAAAATGAAAAACGGGCTGACCTATCAGATCTGGTTTGACCGGAGCCGCTACAACTACATAGACTACGAAATCGATCATGGAAATGTGGAGGTGGGCTTCAGCTGTATCATTAAGCAGGGAGATGACTACCTCTACTCGTTCAGAATAGAACCGACAACAGGCGGTTCGTTCTTTCGGATGCTGACAGAGGATCTGCGGCTGAACACCGGGCTGCTGGACACCTTTCTGCCCCTAATCAAAGCCCACTACCTCGACTTCATCGACCGCTTCGAGGCAGACCCCGTGGAGGCATTACAGCCGGTCTGCGCTCCCTTCACCGAGGCGGAGGACTACAGCTGGTTCATCTATGTGCGGGAGCAGATGGTGGAACAGTACGGAACGGCGGAGCAGATGGAGGAGTACCGCCGTCAGGCAGAATTGCGCGGAACGCCGGAGTGCAAGGCGAAGACCCATACCGGAAAGTTGCTGTTCTACCAGTCCCATGCCAAGGATGTGGATCATGCCTGGGCCTCAAGCCGCACCAAAGAGGAACTGGACCAGGTGGTGGAACCCTTT
>JAGZOP010000154.1 GCA_018383195.1 Clostridiaceae bacterium
CGGCCTCCGTGTGCTGACCCCGTGGTATGAGGGCGGCACCGATGATGGTACGCTGCGCCTGCTCTCCGGCCAGGGCAAGGAAGTCCTTGTGGTTCTGCCGAACGATGATGCGTTCCTGACGGAAATGCGGGCATACTTGAAAATTGAGCGGTTCCTGCGCAAGAATACTTCTGTGCAGCTTGCCAAGTATGAGACCATTAAGGAAGCAAAGCGCGTGGAGATGCGGGAACGCAACGGTAACGCCAAGCTTTACCTGACGGAAGCTTTGAAAGAGGCTACCATCTATGTCAATGGCGATGTGCTGCACACTTCCGGCAAGGAAGTGACCAGCCGCATCAACGAGGCAATCGGAAGATTGGTGCAGACGGTTTACCACAAGCTGTCTTACATTGACGCAGCGATGGGTGAAGCAGATATCCGGAAGATGTTCAAGACCAGTAACCAGCTGTCGCTGGCACTGGGAGATACCGGAGAATCCAATGTTCACGCACTGGATGATGTGCTGCAATTCGTGGCGGGCAATTCCCGGATGCACATGAAAACTTCTATGAAAACCATCAAGGATCGCTTTATGAAAGCACCCTATGGATTTGTGGAAGATGACATCCATTGGCTGGTGGCACGTCTCTTTAAGCGTGGAGATCTGTCCTTTACGGTCAACGGTGAGAGCGTCAATTTGAACAACCGTTCCGAAGAAGAAATCATCGGCTATATCACGAAGAAGCAGTTCGTGGATAAGCTGCTGACGGAAGTGCGCGTGCGGGTGCCGGAAAACCAGAAAAAGGCCGTCCGCACCGTGATGAAAGAGCTGTTCAAGGTGGCACCGCCTGCCGATGACGAAGATACCATCATGAAGAACTTCCAGCATTACTGCGAGAATCGAATCACCGATATTGAGCGGCTGGAACCGAAATATGAGAATTACACCTATCCCGGAAAAGAACTTCTGGAAAAGGGCAAGAAGCGGCTTTCCGCACTGGTACAGATTCAGGCACCGCTTGAATTCTTTAAGACTGTATTTGACGAGCAGGACGATCTGGTGGATTTTGGCGAAGACTATGAGCCTATCCGAGATTTCTTTGGCAGTGAGCAGCTGACCATCTTCACTCGTGCGCTGGATATGCTGAATATCTACGAGGACAGCAAGACCTACATCGTGGATGCAGAACTGGAAGACGTGGTGGTCAAGATGCGCACCATTGTCCGGATGCCGAAGCCCTACAAGGAGATTCCGAAGCTGCCGGAGCTGCGCGAGAAGTTTATGAACTGCTATATGCGCATTCTGGAAGAGCAGGCAGAGCCGGTCAAAGATTCCATCAATCAGGATCGGAACCGTGTCTTTGAAGTGCTGAACACCAAGCCCTATAAGGATGCGAAGTTCAACCGTTATCTGGAACTCTTTAAGGAGATCATGGACGGTGCGGAGCACTGCAACAATGTTTCCACTCTGCGCAGTTATGCAGATAAGGCGGAGGCACTGAAGCTGCGCCTGCTCAACGAGATGAACGCAGAGGACATTCGCCTTGCGAAGGAGGCAGCGGCAAAGGCCGAGGCAGAGCGTAAGCGTCAGGAAGAAGAGGCAGAAAAGCGCGGCGAGACCGTGAAACCGGCAGAAAAGGTGGCAGAACCGCAGCCGGTATATAAGGTGCGCACCACGAAGAATGTTTCCATCAAGACGGTTGCCAAGACTGCATCGTGGCGGCTGGAGAGCAAGGATGATGTTGATAAATACCTTGCTGCATTGCGCGAAAACCTGCTGAAAGAGATGGACGAAGA
>JAGZOP010000047.1 GCA_018383195.1 Clostridiaceae bacterium
GGGGATTTCGCTCCAGCTCCAGCAGCGTCTCCATTGCCTTGTCATCTCCCTGCATAGCAAGGCAACTCATCAGGTTGGAGGCCGCGCTGGAATATTCCGTGGACAACAGCGAATGAATCAGACCATCCCGCACATCGGCGGGAGCATGATAATAGATTTCACAGGGCCAGAACACCTCTGCGGCCAGTGCTGCCCGTTGGATCTCCGGGGCGATGGCATCATGGTAACCAAGCAGTTGCCAAAAGTCGGTGAACTCCGGGTCCTCCATATCAGCCAGCCGCTGGATGTTCTGAATCAGGTTTCTTTGCTTTTCTGTGATTTGTTCCGGTGTCCAAGCAAGAGCAGCCTTCCGCTCCTGTTCAGATTTGCATTTCCAGCACAATCCCTCATAGCCCAAGGGTGTCCCACAGCCGGGGCAGGTGTACTTCAGGCTCATATTCTTTGACTCCTTTCCAAAGATAGAAAAACGCCCTGCGACACGCTGTCACTTGGACAGGCTGACGCAGGGCGTGAAAAGGCCGCAAGAGAGGAGCCACATCTATTTGCCGATGTGGTTTCTTCAACAGCTAAAATAATTCGTTCATATCTAAAAGCGACAAATGGCGCTATTCCATTCTGTGTGATCATACGACTACTCCACAATATTAACAGCCCATAAGATATAAGGGCATAAATTTAAATTTTATTATACCATAATCAGTTTCAAGTTTGATTCTTTTTTATAGAAATTGAGAAGATGTTTACATTTTGTTCACGGAATGTTTTTTATTTTTTTGTCTTGATTCCAATTCGCTAATACACACTCTGCGTATTAGCGTTTCTGTATTGATACCTCGCTAATACTTATACTAATTTGTATCGACACAGAAAGGGGCGGTGAAAGTTGAATGATTGATAAGCGTATTGGAGAACGAATCAAGCAATGCCGCGAGCAATTAGGTTTGACACAAGAACAGTTTGCCGAGCGTCTTGGTTTGACAACAAACTATATTTCCACCGTTGAGAGAGGCGCCTCTTTTCCGCGCTGCGAAAAATTGATTGCCATCATCAACGGACTTGAAACATCTGCGGATGCGATTTTCTGCGATGTTATAACGCATACCAGTGAGTACCGCTCTGGCATTCTCTCCGAGGAGCTGAAAGAGCTTCCGGCTGAAGAGCAGCAACGGATACTGGAAATCGTAGAATTAATGATTAAACAAGCAAAAAAGAAGATGGATTGACTCATTTCGAGGGCTGCAAGGGTTTCTTGCGGCCCTTCGTTTTATTTCGACACATTTTGCGTAGTGTATGCTATACTATGTATTAGCGATATAGCTTAATACGCTAATACATAGGAGGAGCATCAGCATGAAAATCACAAATCTATTTCGTATGTCTTCTGATAAAGGCCGAACCTGTGCTTTCACAGGCCACAGACCTCAGAACTTACCATTCCGTTTTAATGAGAATGATGATCGGTGCATTGCGTTAAAGCAAAAACTCCGCGATTGTATCGTGCAGTTGATTGAGCAAGAAGGTGTCCGGCACTTCATTTCGGGAATGGCTATTGGCGTGGACATGTACGCCGCTGAAATCGTTCTTGAACTGAAAGCAGAGTATCCTTTCATCACGCTGGAAGCTGCTATTCCTTGTGAAACACAGGCTGCAAAATGGTCCGAACCTTTGAGAGACCGATACTATAAAATCGCAGAGCTGTGTGATCATGAAACCATGCTCCAGAAACAATATACATCAGACTGCATGCAGAAAAGGAACCAATACATGGTAAATCATGCTGATATACTGCTTGCCGTTTGGGATGGATCATCGAGCGGAACCGGCTCCACTGTAAGATACGCCCGTACAAAAAATAAAGCAGTCTGGATTATTGATCCATGTTCCCTTGAGCTTACCCGTGCAGGTTGATTGTATATTGAGGTCAAAATGTAGTCTCTATTATTGGATATTATAAGATAAATTTCACCAACAATCAATACCATTAGAGTTTCTGTCAACGCTAATGGAATGTGTATTCTTTCTTGGACTCAATCTATACTATTAGTGGTACTATATACACTCGCAGGAGGTATCACGATGGAACTTGAGTCCATAGGAAGAAATATACGCAAGTTCCGTTTGATGAGGAATCTGCGACAAGAAGACCTGGCAGAGATGGCTGGGTTGAGTATCAACTATGTCGGTGCGCTGGAGCGGGGAGAAAAAATACCATCACTCGAAACCTTCATTGTACTCTTGAACGCTTTGGAGGTATCATCCGATATGGTGCTGAGCAGTCTATTGGTGGAGAAGCATCAGGCTGATGCTTCTCGTCTGATGGACCGAATGCAAAATCTTCCAGCTTACGATATAGAACGCATTCTTGCGGTAGTTGATGTGCTTATACAGTATTCAAGTATGGATCAAGAGTAAGTTATTGTTTCTTTTCTGAATTAGTGCTTCTTAGAGTGGGCACTTCTGGTTGGTTCATCATGACCCTATCCTTGGTTCACCTAAAAAGCAGACTCTCCCCCTGGCGGGAAGAGTCTGCTTTTTTGCGTTTGATTTTTCAGTGACACACTTAGGTAATCTGGTACAGGTTAGAAGTGTAGCTGCCATTTTCTCGCCAACGAGGATCTTTTCGAAGCAGTCCAGCTCTAACGAGATCATCCAACGCTCGTTTGACAGTAGAACGGGAAAGCCCAAGTTCCAATGCAATGGTCTTAATGGCCGGCCAGCAGCGGCCTTCACTGTCTGCCCGGTCCTTGAGATACATATAGACGCTCTTGGCCCGATGGCTCAGATCCGAAGCATAGATACTGCGAAATCCATTCATGTTCCTATTTCACCTCCGTCAGGGGCGCAATATTGTTTTACGGGAATTTTTCTCAGCCTGCATACCATGATTCATACCGCCGACGGCCGCAGGCACATCCTGCGGCGGCTCCTCCTCAGCCACAGTTCCATAGTGGCGGCGGATGATGGATTCTTCCAACTCCTGCTTATCTGCATAAGCCACAGCCCGCTGTGCCTTCTCCGGCACCTCATAGGGCTCTCCAAACCGGATGCCCCAGTCGAGAAACAATCGCAGTTTGACCTTCATGGGATGAACACCGGTCTTGGCTACAATAAAGCTACCCTTGGGCATGGACTTAAGCTCATCTGGCGTCATGAGGGGGCGCTCTATCATCTGGAGGGACTGGCTGGGGTCATTCTTGCCGCGAGAGATACTTCCGCTCATCACTGTGCGGCTGCCAAGTGCTTTGGACAGCTCCACAGCTGTCTGGCTGGCCGGAGCGAAACCGCCGTAAAGGTTGACCTGGCAGTTATCCACAATCACTTCAGCGCCTTCCGCACCGTAGTTTTTCTTAAGCTGACCTGTGATACTCTGTACAATGGGTACCAGCATGAGTCCTCTGGAACGAGAGGCGGAGAACATCAGCTCCAACGACTGGATGGGAGGGCAGGTGCCCAGCTCATCTGCAAAGAAGACCACTCGATTCTTGAGTCGCCCACCGTTCTCGTCGGCCACGGTGAGGATCTCACGGTACAGATTCTGGAGAATCAGGGATACCATGAAATACTTGGTCTGATCCTCCTCGGGCAGTACGATAAAGATGGCAGATTTCTCATTACAGAATTTCTCAGCATCAATGGCGGTATCAAAGCAGAGAATCTGCTCCATCTCTGAATCGAGGAAGGCATTGAGCCTGGACAGCACCGTGGAGATTACAGAGGCCATGGCCTGTTCCGCAGTATTGAGAGCGGAACCTGCAAACCAGCGTGCCTTGTGGTTGGGCGGGAGTTTCTCCAGTAGAATCTGGAATTGGTTTTTCCCCTTTACCTTGGACGGGGCTAAAAGCTCCTGCACCAGCTTGAATACAGAAACGATGTGCCGTTTCTCAACCGGATTTCCATTCTCATCTTCAGTGGGCAGATACTCTGCCACCAGCAGAAACATGGCTGTCAACAGCCCCTCGGCACTGTCGTAGAAAAAGGCGTTTTGTCCATACTGGGCGCTGTCGCCGCCGCTGGTGTTGATCAGTGTCTTGGCCAGGATCTTGGAATACTTCTCCGCTTTTGCCTTTGCAGCCAAGTCGTTGGGATTGGCTTTGTAGATGTCCATATACTTGTTGATGAGATGGAGTAGGTTGTTACCATCTGACCGAGTGGGATTTCGGAGGTCCAACACAGCAATCTGATAACCATAGAAATCTTTTGCAATGCCTGCATAGTTGCGGTACAGATCTCCCTTGGTATCAGTGCAGAGAAAGGACATCCCAGACGCAAGGGCATATTCAATGTTGGGGTATAAAAAGAACGCTGTCTTACCAGCGCCGCTGGCAGCGGTGACCATGGCATGGATGTCATCAGTGTCCACCAGAGCAGTGACATGATTCTTGGGGCCTTCACATCCGAGGATGAGGCCCTGTTTTTCCGGCAGGTGCTCTCCTTTGCGCCATAGCTCCGGTTCAAAGGGAATGTGGGCGTAAGTCTGGCGAATCTCCTGCTTGGTAGCCCATCGTGCTGTCCCGTGCTGGCCATCGCCTACTGTTTTGGATTTGATTCCGTCCAGCGTATAATAGTGTGAGATAAATGCAAGTCCACCGATTACAAGAAACATGACGGCAGATACCGCAATCAGTGTGATTACTTGAGATGGCATGATTTCCTCCTTTGGTATCAGGAAGACTTAATACCAGAAGGGGGATGTTCAGGACATCATTTGTCTGCTATAATGAGAACATATCGAGGTGATTGATTTGATTTGCGCGTGTGACAACTGCCACTATCTGTTTGACGCACCGGAACTGCCGGAGCAGTGTCCGGACTGCGGGAAGTGGGAGACCCGCTTGGCTACTAAAGACGAACAATCGGAATTTATCAACCGTACCACAAGCGGCAGCGATAAAGAGGAGGAATGGATTTAATCCAGTCCTCCTCTTTGCTGTTTTAGTACGATGCCATGGCTTGTGCGGCTTCCAGCAGAGCTTTTTCCTCTTTTTGCTGTCGACGAAGTTCATCTGCACAATATTTGATCGGCACTTTTGCACAGGAGATTGCAAGTTCCAGCCATGCACTGGCAGTGGCTTTCTTCTCCACTTCAGTACGAATGCCTTCCACAGCATCTTTGGCCAGCACGCTCTGGAACTCCATGCCAATCTCAGTAGCGCGGGTTTTGAGCGACCCGCGATTCTGATGCGGGTGGATATGGCTTTGCAGGAATCGGGCGCCTTGTTCCTCTGTCAGTACGGTTCCCATCTGTCGGCACTCCCGCAGTACAACAGAGAGCGCCAATGCTGACATGGTTTCCATGTGATCCATCGCTCGCTCGAAACGGCCCCAATGAAGGTCGTTCTGGTATTGCTGAAGCAAGCGCGGGATCTGGTAGGACGCCTGCTCCGGGCGAACTGCTTTACATTTGGCCCCAATCCGCTCACATATCGTTCCTGCAACAATGAGCTGAGGGTGTTCCTCTGGCGGTTGCGGTTCCAGCCCATGCTGTTCTTTCAGATCTTCGTCCCAATCTTTGTTGGTCGAACGCAGCGGAGCGGACTGCGTATAGCCATGCTTACACAGAATGTCTGTGAGCCGTCCCGCTGCCTCGATCCCAGCCGCATCATGATCCAGGCAGAGAATAATCTTTTGCAGCTTTGGATTCTGTTCCAGCATCCAGAGCATGGCGTGTTCCGCTGTACCACAGAGCGCCACATAGCTGTGTTGCTGCCAGTCCTCTGGGTACAAAGTAAGAAAAGCCAAGAGATCAATAGGTGCTTCGAACACATAGAGCCGGTCACTGGTCCCAGTCCAGTGAAAGCTGTGTCTGGGATCGCATCCTTCTACATTGCCACGGTAGCTCTTGCCCTGCGTATAGATGCCTCGTTTGTGGGCGTGGCGGGCAACGCCATGTTCATCGATTCCGACGAATACGGCATTATGATACTCCTTGGTCTTATCCTTGGACAATTCCCGGCTTTCATAGATCAGCCCTTTCTGGGCGAAGGCGTTGAGGATCTCACGACTGATATGCCTCTGCTGGAGCAGATAGGCATACACCCGTCGCATTGTCTGGTTGGCGGGAGGCAAGGCAAATTCCTTCGGCTCCTCCCGTTCCTTTTTCTGCGCTGGTTGATATACCTCGCCTTTTTCACCACCAAGCAGGCGTGTCACCGCCTCGGGGTAGCTCAGTCCATAGAAGGTCTGTACAAAAGAGATAGGGCCTCCACCTTCCTCGGCCTCATGGTCGTACCACTCATTGCCGCGAACGGTAATGCTGTGATCGGATGCAAGGCGCTTGTCACGGCCGGATGGGATGAGCTTCTCACCTTGTCGCCGTAGAAATTCCACCAGGTCAACAGAGTTTGCCCGAAGCTTTTGCTCATCGGTGAAGTGGATGTAGGGCATACTGCACCTCCTACCGGTTTCTCCCTCGCAGTTTTCGATGGAATAGGACGGGCCTACGGCGGATCGGTTTTTGTTCTTTCAATTTCTGACCATTCTCTTTCTGAGTCCGCCCAGCATGGAGCAGAAATTCATTAGTGCGTTTCAAAAAATAACCTCCTTTATTGCAGACCTATCTTTGGCTCATGGTCATCTGCCTTGTGACCCTGAGCAATTTTCTTCGCTTTGATTTTTCGTAAAAGTTTTCGGTCGACAGTAACCATAATGCCACCAGAGGGCAGCTGATTCTGTTCTCGGAAAATATTGGCCAGTGAATGGAACAATGTGATAACCGCTGCAGCCGGTGATTGTCCCATAGGATCATCCATGTGCTTCAGATAATATTGAGCGTATTCATTACCCTGGCTCGCTGCCATCTGAAACCACTTGGCTGCACGATCCTTATCTTTCTCCACGCCTTTTCCAAGCAGATAGAGTTTTCCGAGAGCATACTGGGCATATTGGTTTCCATGCATAGCAGAAGCAGTCAACCAGTGGACCGCAGCAACTACATCCTTGGGAACATCCTCGCCCTGGAGCAGCAACTTGCCCAGCTGATATTGTGCGAACTGATGTTCCCGGCTCGATGCGCGTTTCAGCAGTTCCATCGCTTTGAGGCTGTCCTTCGGAACTGATTCTCCCTTGAGGTAGGCCATGGCCAAAGCATATTCCGCATGCACATTGCCTTGTTCCACTGATGCAAGCAGCCAACGAAGAGCAGAATTGGTATCCTGGGAGATGTCATCCGTTCCCTTTAACAGCAGTTTGCCTAAGTAGTACTGTGCAAACTGGTTTCCATGCTCTGCAGCGTTTGTGATCCATTTCAGCGCGGCAGCCACATTTCTGGACAGAGCGGGATCATCACTGAGATACATCTTTCCAAGAGCAAAGGCGGCAAAGCTGTTCCCCTGCATCGCCGCAAGAGTGAACAGCTCTACCGCCTTTTGAACATCTTTTTCCACACCCTGTCCGTCACGATAGATTTTACCAAGTGCGTATTGGGTGCGAGCTTGTCCAGCCTCCGCCGCCTCTGGCGGATGCGACATGCTCTGGTTCATCTGCTCGTACACAAATAACTGTGCTTCTTCTGCATGTTCATCTGGATTTCCATCCCATAGATCGTCTGGGTGAAACACCTGTTGGTATTGTTCCAGCTTTACCGCTTCTAAGATGACGAGGTTCTTAATTCGCTTGAATTCTTTCTGCCCAGAGAGAGGCAGCCGCTCTGGCAGATTGTCTTTGTAGGTGCGTAGCACATCTTCCCGCAGTTCATACCACAGATTGTATGCCGCAGCAACGCGAGGGTCTTTCGCAAGCTCGTCTACAACCTCATCTACCACTGCTTTCAAATCTGCTTTCAGATACCCATATTGTTTTTTGCCAGATAAGAACCGCAGGCGGTCAGCCAGATATTGCAGGAGTTCTTCAATGTGTTTATTTTGAACTGTCCCAGACTGCATCTGGTTAATCACTTCATTGAGGACTGTCTGAGCATCCACATTCAACTCGTTTCGGCGCTGTGTCTGTTTTTGATACAGCTCCGTCAGTTCCTGACGGAAGATTTCTTTTGCCAGTCCAGACTTTATCTGCGTGATACCCTGTTTGGTCAGGAATCCTTTGGATGGATCTACACTGTAGCAGACCATGTGGACATGGGGATGATGCCCTTCATCGTGAAAAGCGGCATACCATCGGAAATCCGCCCAAGGAATCTTCATTGCCCGGGCCATCTCCATGGCATACTTGGAAAGCAACGCTTTCCATTCATCCGCCTTGTCATAACCGAGCCTGGCGGCATCCTCCCGGCGCAGTGAAATGATAGGCAGCCATACATTGCCGGGGTGCGTCGAAACCGCTTCCGCTATCTGCGCCAGCACAAGACTATCTTCCTCGCCGGTAAATAATCCGTGGGAGCCAATACGCTGTGCGCGAGGACGAGTCGCAATATAGTTCAAGTAGTTATCCATTTTTGCAATGCGATCATAGTTGTCCTCCAGCGCACGGGTAATAAACTCTGATGCATTGGATCGGGTAGGTGTTGCTCGGTAGTCTTCATACTCAAACATTCCACGGCTGAGCGGAAAGTCACGGAGAATCTGTTCGATCATTTCTTTCTGGTTTATTGTAGCTGGCCATCCATTTCGACCGGGATCAATCCGGTCAACTCCACTGCGAGTCGCCATATACTGCACATAGTTTTCCAGATGTGAGCAAGCGGCAGATGTGCCACCTTTGATATAGGGACATTTGAAAATCAATCGCGGCACAAGCTGTCACCTCACTTTGCTTTATTCCTCGCCTCGCTGGTAATCAATCGCATCCTTGAAATTGATGCGGCCGTTGGTCTGCTTGACTTCACGGACAGCGCGGGCGCGGAGCTGGCGCAGATCCTCATCACTGATTTCCATACCAGCTGCCAGCACATTCATCATCATGTTGATCTCCACTGCCAGCTTGAAGAGTAGACGGGCGATTCGATTCTCACTGTCCTGAACAGTGCCGCGCATGGCTGCCACCAATGCAGGCGGCAAATACGCAGTAGCCTCCTCGCCAGAAAGATATCCCGCATAAAATTGAGCAGCTGTTTCAAGATAGTCGCTGCGGCTCTTGCAGTTATCCTGCTTCACCAGCTTATCCACGACCTCCAGTGTGGATGGATACAGCCAAACAGGGATTCTCTGCTTTGTCTCATTTGCCTTGGGAGCGGGGGTCCAGTCCTTACGCATATCATTTTCTCCTCCAATCTGTAGTAAAATCACCTATGACGGGCATCTAAAAAATGTCCGCAATTGCTTGGAACACCGTATATCCTTGCATGTTCCGGCCACCTCTCACAGCCAAAAAGCAAGAAAACGGCCACCTAAAAAACGCTCCCCGACCCGCATTGCGGGGCGGTGTCAGGTGGCAGGTGGGCGCTTTGCGGCCACCTGCTTTATCCTGCATCGTTTTCAACCCCTCGGTTCACACCCCCAATACGGAGCAGAGCCCGGCCCGCATTTCAGGGCTGACTGCTATCCCTGTCGGCACACCGGCACAAAGCCCGCACACGGCGTTTCAAGCCGGTGGAGGGGTACGGATGCCAGCTCGGCGGCAAAACGCCCCACAGGGGCGCACAGCGGGCCAACAGGGCGTTATCAGGCCGGTCACATCTGCGGCGTTTCCATCTCTGTGATCTCCGATTCCATCTCTGCCGCAAACTCCAGCAGAGATTGCCCGTATTTTTCTCGGCAGTACTGGCCCATCTTGTCCAGGATCGCACTCTTTTCCTCGGCATTAAGCTGGTAAGCCATCTCGTAATCAAAGCCATCCTCACGGCAGAGGATGACTTTGAGAGCGTCGCATACCTGGCTGTTCTCCAGGTCATATTCGGCATAGATATTGAGCCAGTTGTTGTTGTCCGCCGAATCTACATGGGTTCCAAAGACCTCATCGGGATTGAAAGAGCAGTCCATGTAGAAGTTCAATCGGCCGTCGAGCTCGGAGATCTCGTCGGAAAAAATGATTTCCTCTGGACGCAATCTGCGTGAGCCGTGGAGCTCGACCGGAGTTTGCGTATGGCTGGTGAGCTGCTTGCCCTCCAGCCGGGAGAGGAAAATATTCCAGCGAACCTCCTTGTTCACATGGCCGCTCTTGTCCGCAAAGTAGGCGGCGGAGGACACATCTTTGAGCCGGAAGCTCTGCCAGCCATCCATAATATTGAGGGCGGAGAGAATTCCTTTGTCAAAGTCGATCTCCACCAGACCGGTGACTTTGCCGAAATTCTCCAGCCTCCATGCGGCCAGCTGCTCAAACCGCTGAGGTGAAATCTCCTCTGCACCATAGATACACCGGGCGAATCCCTTTTCTTTGTCACCGAATGTGCCGCGCACATAGCGTCGCATGAGGATTGCCATATCCAAAAATTCCTGGCCGCTTTTGGTGGAGAGATAGTGTTCCTGCCCGTTCTCCGTGATGTGGAGTCCTGCATACCGGGCACTGGCTTCAGCGTTTCGCTGGCTTTCAAGCCGCTCGGCATCCAGCGCCTGTTGGATCTTCTCCTGCTGCTCCAGCGGAACACGCTGAGCGTAAAGTTCATTGAGCTGCTCCTGCATGGTTCTCTCGACGGTGGTTCCGTCTTCGGTCAGAGCCTGCTCCAGTGCGGCAAGCTGGCGCTTGTCCAGCCAGAGTTCGATAGAAACAGAGTCCAATTACACCACCTCCTCGCTCACCGCAGTAGGCGTATCGACCGGAGCGCGGGGCTGGCGTTTGATGCGGGGGCGCGGAGGTTCAGCAGGTTCCTCCATGCTCTCGATATACTCACGGGTCTGAGCCGGAACATACTTTTCGTAGAGCCTGGCGAGAAAATCCTCCAGCTCCGTTTCCAAAGTCGTTTCCTTCTTCTCTGTATAGAACCGGAGCGCCCGCAGCTTTTCCGCTTCCATGTCGATGCTGATACTTGTTTTTTTCATATACATCCTCCTCACATAAACAGCTTCATGGCACTCTCTGCTCTGGCACAGTCCGCGATTGCCTGGTCATACTGGACCAACAACTGAGGGTCTACGCCATCAAGAACCAGTTCTGTCCCGTAGGGACCGGGGCGCACAGCGGAAACCTTGGCATCCAGGAGTTCGGCAAACTGCTCCTTCCCGCGGTCGCTCAGCTGGGTCAGTTCTGCCGCAGGCACCCATCCGACATCGGCAGTGGTGTGGACCAGATACACATCATGCTCCGGCAGGCCGAGTTCCAGCAGATTCCTCAGCCGAATGGCAGGCTCCTGAGCGAGTACATTCAGTTCATGTTCGGGCAACGGTTTTGGAGCGAGGAACACCCTGGTCTGCGCGTGTTCGCCGCATTCGTAATCGATGCGCCGCCACTCACCGCCGCTGACAACCTGCAACTCGCCCAGATGGCTGTACCGCCAATCACGACCAGTTTCCTTGCACCAGCGGATCACATGTTCGCTGACGCTGCCTTCCGTCCATTCAAAATTGAACAGAGTTTCACCCTGTTTTTTCAGCAAGTCCGTCCATTGGTTCCGGTCGGTAAACCCCAGACTATGCGCCACAATGGCCTGACACATGCGAATGGCCCAATCAGAAGGCTCGCTTTTGCTCTCATGTCTTTTTCTGAATTCCTCCAGCCGGGAGAGCAGTGCGAGCTGTTCAGGAGCTACATTTTTCACTTCCATCCTCCTTTCTCATCACTACGACTCGTGATTTTACCCTCCCGCTGTAGGTAGATAAGCACGAGGGTCAGTTTGTTCACCGTCCACACGAACCTCGAAATGCAGATGAGGCCCGGTGGAACGGCCGGTAGAGCCAGAGAGTGCGATGATATCTCCAGCCTCTACGGTCTGGCCTACCTGAGCGAGCAGTCTGGAGTTATGGCCGTAGAGCGTCGAGAGCCCATTACCGTGATCGATCATCACATAGTACCCATAGCCTCCTGCGTTGTATTGTGATACGGTGACAGTTCCCGGCAGGGCTGCCCGGATAGGTGTGCCAGTGGGAACGGCCAGATCCATGCCGCTGTGTCCTCTTGTTTCTCCGGTAAAGGGATCTCGGCGGTACCCGAACTCTGATGTCACGATGCTTTCCCAGTTTGCACCCACTGGTGAGCAGAATCCGTCTACACTGATAAACGGCACATCCGCACCAGGAAACCAATCGCCGGTCCCAGTGGCTGTGCCGTACAAAACGATGTTGTAAATGCTGTCGGCGTTACTCTGATTCTCCGGGGTGACTGTGATCCCCATAGCCGCCTCGATCCGAGCGTAGACTTCGTTCATATCAGTAACAGGAATGGCCACCGTATAGGTTTCCTCAACCTCCACTTCGTTGCCTTCCTCATCAGTGGTAGTCACTGTGCGAGTCCGCTCCTCGTAGTCTACAAAACAATCTGTAAACGCACGAATGCCACTGTCATCAGGGTGTTCTGCCGCAAAATACAGAGCATAAAAAACAGCCTTGACGCGCGTATCATCAAGGCTGTTTCCGTCCTCGCACTGGGCGTTAATTTCCTCTATTGCTCTATCCAGCTGGGCAAAGCTGCCTCTCATATCTTCGATATAGCCTCGGTACTCTGGAGTAGCACTGGAGGAAATTGTACCGCCGTGGAAACATAATTCCACGGCTGATACATTGTGCTGCGACGAGCCGGAGAGAACGGCGCAGATCAAAACCACCAGCACGATCAGCGGAGAGAGTATTGCAACAATGACCCACCCCAATGCCTTGCGGGTCTTCTCGTTTGAGAGGACTGCGACGGCTGCCTTGGCAATGGCAGCAACAGTCGCTGCGCTCATGCCGCCACCTCCTTACCGGCCGCCGGCGGAGCCGTACAGAGCTTCCTTGTAGGCAGGCGCATGCACCTCCAACAGATACCGCTCGTTGCCGCACTTGAATAGGCACACGCCGCGCTGGGGGAAACGGATGAGATTGTATTCAGCCTCCTCCAGCTGAAGCAAGTCCATATAAAACCGCTTGTCGATAGACCCGCAGTTGAAGATGAACTGGTGGGGCGGAATCGCAAACAGGGGCTTGGTCAGCTCTCGGATACCCTCTCGGTCGAAGTCCTCCAGATTCTGTGAGGCCATGATGAGGTTGGACTCTTTCTTTCGCACCCGCTTGAGGATGTTGCGGATATACTCGATGATGGTGGTTCCCACCGTGATGTTATCTGAGAGCCAGACATAGAGTTCGTCCAGCACCGCAGTGGTGTTGCCGATGGTCAGCAGGCGGTCGGACATAAAGGACAGGATATTGAAAAGCATGGCCCCGCGAACGCTGCGATTGGCCTGCAGGAGTCCTTTGACGCCGAAGACAATGAATCGGGACGAGGTCACATTGGTGTGGCCGTTGAAGAATTTCGCCTCCGCGCCCTTACACATGGAGTGAAGACCGAGGAGGATCTCCTGCAGAAGTTCTGCCGTGTACAGCTGGTGAGCGTCTGCATCATACCCCTGATACTCCTCCTCAATAAGGTCATAGAGGTCGGAGAGGATGGGGTAATCCTCCGGCTTTAGGCGGCCAAAGTCGGTAGTATCACTGATGCCCCATTTTTCATACAGACGGCTGACCATAATCTCAATGGCATCGATGTGCCGGTCACTGAAATCTTTATAGGCCCGGAAGAAGTCCTTGAGGAAGGAGATGTGCTGGCTCAGGCGTGTGGATTTGCGGAACGCCTCGGGGGCGTCGGTGTCCTCCGGATCGCCGCCCTCGTCCCAGCACTTGGGTTCCAGCGGATTGATGCGGTACACGCCGCCCATCAGATCCATGAAGCAGCCACCGACCCTCTCGCACATATCCTGCTGTTCATGCTCCACATCCAGCGATATAACGGACTTTCCTGCCTCCAAAAAATTGAGCAGGAGCAGTTTGAGCAGATAGCTCTTGCCCTGGCCGGAGTTACCCAGGATCAGGATGCTGGCGGAAGTTTTGTCGTCGTCCCGCTTATCGAAATCCACCAGAATGTTGGCGCCGTACTTGTCCTTGCCAATATAAAAGCCGTGGGGATCTGTCTTTCCGCTGTAGTTGAACGGGTACAGGTTAGCCACCGAGCTTGCCGGGAGGACTCGTTCAAACTGCTCACCGAAGTGGTTCCAGCCGGACGGCATGACAGAAACAAAGCCCTCCCGCTGGCGGAGAAGCAGCCGATCCACATTGAGCTTGCTCCGCACCAGCTCCGTCAGCACATCTGTCTGTAAAAGTTTCAGTGCATCGTAGCTGGATGCGGTCAATTCCAGAAACACAGCACAGTGGAGGAGCGGCTCACGGTTTCTGTGCATGGTAGAGACCAGGGTGACCACATCCTGTAGGTTGGCCTCGGCGGTGACTGTCTGCTGGAGATCCTCCGTGCTGGAGCGGGACATTCTGTTTCGATTGGCCGCATTATGGATGATGCGTTTTTCCTCGCTGGCAGTGACCTGCCGTGTGTAGATTCGGATGGTCACGCCGTCCATCTCACCCAGGTGACGGAGAATGGCCTGTTCGTCGGTCGAGGTGGGATATTCCCGGAGAGCCCAGACGCAGCGGTAGGTGTTGCCGCAGAGGAAGTGATCGACCTTGAAATCAATGACGGAGGGGGCGATCATATCGAGGAAGTCTTTGATACCGCCCGAGTCCGTCATGGGTGCGGGACTTCTTTTCTTTCTGGATTTATTCATGAGATACCTCCTGTCTGCGACCGTGGGAGGTATCCGCTTCCGCCAGATGGCCGTCTAAGGGACTACTCCCACGGCCAATAGGCGTTTATATAAGCGTCAGTCGTTCAGCACGATCCAACGCTCCCCATCAAAATCTTCATACTTTTCGGTGGTGGCATTTTGCTCGAAGTACACCCCCAGCATGCGCTTGGCGTCCTCTTTACCAGCAAGGCGCACCTTGAAGCCTTGGCTTAACAGTGATAAGGAACTAATTCACTTATCAACTGTTAGCTGACGGATTTCGGGTGCATACAGAACTCCCGTCTGATTCCTAACAGGAATT
>JAGZOP010000048.1 GCA_018383195.1 Clostridiaceae bacterium
TGTTAAACTCATTACTATGTTTGACGTTTCAGTTGACCAGTTTATTCATGCGGACGGAGGGGCAAGGTCAAGCTCTTGCAGAAAACACATTGATGTGCTTCTAAACTCCATGACTGAAAAAGAGCTTGTCGTGATAGAAGCCACAGCCGAGGGCATTAAGAAAGCCAGAGAAACGGAGGTTCCAGAATAAGGGCCTCTGTTTTTTTGCGCCATTTTAGGGACTGCCGCTAAGTGGCAAGCAATGCCTCTGTGGCCACAAGTGGCACAAAGGCGGCTTGTTGGGGCTCGCCCCAAACCCGTATCTTCGGGCCAACATGGCCCGAAGTGTCAGCGTCGCTTTGCTCCTTGTTTTCATAATCTCAACGCTCCTTTTCATGCTTTCTGCCCGGCTCGGTGTAGCCCATCAGAGTATCAATGTTCGCCTTGATCGTGACGATCTCCTGCATATCCCGTCGCGCCTTTTGATATTCTCCATAGAGCTGTTTTTTCTTTGCTGTGAGCTTACGGCCTTCTTCCTTCAGCACATCCATTTTGGGGAGCTTCGCCCCTCCCAGCAGAGAGCGCATTTCCGCTTGTGCAGCCCGGTACAGTTCAAGGTCGGCCTCATGCTCCGCAAGGAATTTCCGGCTGTACTTCGTCGCCTTATACTGCTCAAAGACCGGACGGGTTTTGGCATACTGAACCGTTGCGGCCTTTAGCCCGGCATTGGTTTTCATGGCCTGTTCCGTCTGCTTGATCTGCTCGGAAATGGCATGAAAACGGTCTGCTGCCTCGGTGGCTTTCTGTGCCAACTGCTCATAATCGGTCAGGCCATTGTCCTGTATATAAGCAAGGGCAGTAGCCATCTGCTTAATGTTAAATACCTTCGCCCAGCGTTCATATCCCGGCCCCTTACCGGCAGCCAGCTTCGCTTGAATATCCACCGCCAGACTGATTTTCCGCTCCGAGTGCCCGGGGCGTTTTTCTTTGCCCTCAATGGCGGCCAGAACATCTTGCAAGTCGTAGCTGTCCCCCAGCGTGGAGGCACGCAGACGGGTGAAGCGCTCCTGCCCTTGCCCGGTCAGCCGGAAACTGATACCGCCGCCCCGAACCTTCTTGACTTCATATCCGGCCCGTTTCATCAGAACAAGAAATTCATCCAGATCGGCGGGGCGTTCCGCCAGTACAGTATCAATGGTAAGGCGCAGCCTGTCCTGATAAGAAAGCGGCCCTTTTCGTTCTTTCTGCCATTCTCCATAATTCCGATACTTACCCTTGCTCCGGGGCTTCGGGTTCTCCACAATGGACAGCCCGTTTTCAAGACACAGCCTGTCAGAGAGCCGACGGAGGGCAAAGCTGGAACCCCAAAAGTTTCGGAATTTCCGGGTACAGTCAAGGGTGGTGGAGTTGTAATAAATGTGACAATGGATGTGCTGCTTGTCAGTATGCGTGGTAACGATAAAAGCGTGCCGCCCCTTCGTCCAGAGCATAGCCAGCTCATAGCCGATACGGTTCGCCTCCTTCGGGGTGATCTCGCCCGGATAGAAGGATTGTCGTATCTGATAACACAGCACATCATTTTCTTTTTTCTGTTCCCGGCCCGTCATAGCGGCATAGCTGGCCTTTGCCAAAAGGAACTCGTCCGCCACAGTGACCGGATCACATTCATAAGCGGAGATGTACTTTCCGCTTTCTGTTTTTTCCGGGTTCTTGCCATAGTCCAGACAATCCCGGATAGCCTCAGCAATCGTTTCGCCTTCGCCTGCATGGCGCTGCAACAAAGTTGTGGTAGCCAGAAATCATCCCTCCCTTCTATGAAAAAAGGGCGGCCCGTCCAGACCGCTCCGACTTCGGACCAGTATGGCCCGAGGCTGCTTAACTTGCCAGAAACCGGTACAGAGCGGATTTGCCTCCGTCCAGCGCCCAAAGAAGGGAGCCCGCCACCGCTTGCAGTCCATACGGCGAAAGAAGGAAGGCAAGAAACAGAAATACAATCCCGCCTATGGGCGTCGGCGTGAAAAAGAGAGCGACACCCAGCACCACCAGGATCACAGAGGCAATCGTCAGCAGGACGGCACAAATATCAAGCAGGAACACCAGCAGAGCCGCCAAAAGGGACAGCGCCAACGCAAAGGGAGCAACCGATATTTTCAGCAGTATCTTCATCTTCAAAACCTCCTTTATCTATCCTTTCTACCTCTATTTTATCATGCCTGCCCGGGGACATAAATGTTGCGAAAGATTAGTAAATCCTGTCCTAAAACTTCGGGTCATGCTGGCCCGAAGCTTGATGGTTTTATCTAAAAAGTTATGATATAATGAAATCAATATTTTGGTTAGACGAGGTGATGAACATGGGGAACAGCAGAGACGACTTTACTTCAGCAACAAAGGAATTACTGGCAAATCGGGTTGGTAGAAGATGTAGTAATCCTGCTTGCCGAAAGTTGACTTGTGGGGCAAATACCAATCCTGAAAAAATTACAAATATAGGGGTAGCAGCTCATATCTGTGCAGCGGCTCAAGGCGGTCCACGCTATGACGATTCTATGACACCCGAAGAAAGAAAGTCGTTTGAAAATGGAATTTGGTTATGCCAGTCTTGTTCTAAATTGATTGATACGGATATTACTCGTTATCCTAAAGAACTGCTACAAAGTTGGAAGCAGCTTGCAGAACAGACAGCAATTTTGGAAGTCGAAACTACTTCTTCCACACCTGCCTTTGAAAAAGATAAAGAGCTTGTCCAATTTTATTTGGAGTGCTTTGATCGTCCAGCCTTTCAAGATGACATTTATCAAGAAGGTCGAATGGAGGATTTTGATAAAGCGATTGAAGATACGCTAATTGCCTTGAATACAGGGGTACTAAGAACTCGTGATGGCTCCATATTAAAACAGGCTGATGGAAAATCTTCTGTCCAAAACTCTTTATGGAGAGAAAAACTCTATACTATCACTGATATGCTAACAGCAATTCGCAGACGGTTGAAAATAGCCAAAAAGGAAAAAGCCTATTCGACATATGGCACAGGCGAAGATGTCGCTTATTGTTTCTATGATCGTGAGCTTGCTGAATGGCTTAATTCTACACGAGAAGAAATACTAAAAATTCTATCGTCTATTTGTAAAGAGGCTGGACTTCGGGAATTACATTTTCGGAAACATAGATATAGATGGTAAAAAGAACAAGGCGGCAGGTCCCAACATCGGAACCTGCCGCCCTCGTCTTACTTTGCCACCAGCTCGGAAAGCTCCCGCAGCACCTTTGACACCTCGCCCCACAGCTTTTCATAGTCCCGCTTCAATCCGTCGATTTCCTCCGGGTACACGCCATAGGTGTGTGCGTGTACGGCGACCTGATTGAGATTGTTGGAACAGCGCCGTTGCAGAGAGATCAGCTCTTTTACGGGCGTAAGGTCGATGTGCAGGATATACCCGTTCAGAGCCATTTTCCGTACATAAGCCCCGGCGTTGGAAATGCCCGCCTCGGTCATCCGCTCATGGATGGCCGCCAGCTCGTCCGGCGTTACCATAACGTGCAGATGGACATTCCGCTTGCGGTTCTCCATCAGCGTTCCAGCTCCCGGCCTTTCCGGCGCTCTTTGGGCTCCTTTACCTTGTCCAGCGGCTTTGCGTCCAGCTCCGGGGGCGTGGGTTGGATGGGCGTGTTGTTGGGTACGCCGTCGATCATGTTGCAGTTCTGCTCTGTGGAGAGCTCGGCGGTTTTCAGATAGTTGTCTTTTTCGTGCATGGCGATCCTCCTTTATCGTTCCTCATGGTTTTTATGGCTCCGCTTCTGGCCGGGCTCCTTCGGGGGTTCCTGCCCTCTGGTTCCATCTTTGAGCCGGGCGGTAATGGATGGGCGCACCCGGTCAGGATTGCCCGGTGCTGGTTTCAGCTCATAATCCTCTATCTGCTTTTCGGTCAGCGGCTTTGCGTAGGTCAGTTCGCCCCATGCCATCAGCCTGCCGTCTGCCACAGGACGCCGCCTGTCATCATCGTAGTTGACGATGGAAAGAGGCTGGTTATCCGGCGGCTTCGGGTAGGTGCCTATGTCCACGGGTCGCTGGGTGGAATAATAGCGGTAAACGCCCTCCGGTCCCAGCTCGGTATGCTTGACCGCCGCATGGTAAAGCTGCTGATAGTCGTCCACCCGGCGGTCAAAGTCCCGCTGCGCCCACGCCTGACTGGTTCCATAGCGGCCCCAGTAGTAATCCCGATGGCCGTTTTCCCCCTCAGTAAACTGCCAGGTCACAAAGGGGCTCGGCGCTCCCGGATTATGCCCCAGCGCAAAGCCGTGTCCGGTTTCAAAGGTGGCAGCTTTCAAAATCACATATCCTTGTACTGTCTCCAAGAGATCCCTCCTTTCTGTGCCTCGGGCCAACATGACCCGAAGTGCTGGATGTTACGAAATAAGAGGGCAGACCGGGGAGGAATGTAATAAGATATTCCCGCCCCGGAAACACCCTCAAAAAAGCCCGGAATGTCAAGCCTTTGGAGGAGGCAAATCGTAACAGCCGCCCGGCCTTTTCTCCCGCATTTTCCTCATGCGTTCCCGGCTTTTCCGTCGGTTCCCTTCGGCCTTGCAGGCGTCGGAGCAGTAGGCTTGACGCCCCTCGGGCAAAAATGCCTTTCCGCAGACCGCACAGGCCCGCAGTTCCGGGGAGATGCCTTCCGTTGTCAGCGCCGCTTGAAGCTCCGGGTCAAGGGGCAGGACAGCCTCACGGAAGTAACGGCAGTACGCCCCTGTCCAGCACTTGTGCAGCATATAGCAGGCACAGTCCAGAGGAAGGCACAGGCCGCTTTCCCGGTCATAGTTGGCACACATCCCCGTGACAAGAGAACGGATTTTCTTCTTCTCATCACGGGTCAGCTCCCGGGCGTCCATTTAAGACTTCGGGCCACGATGGCCCGAAGGGCGGGGCTCCACGATCAGCGCCCGGAACTTCTTCCGGCACTGTTTTTTCTTTCCTTTGCACTCCTTGTAGTAACGGCATCCCTTACAAGGGTCGTCATTGTCCCAGCCGGGGTGCGGTACTTCCTTCATCATTCGTTCAAAAGGGCTGCTTGTAAAATTCATTCTCATTCCTCCGTATCTTCCTCCCACGGCGGGGTATCTTCGTCCTCGGGTTCCTCTGCGATTTCCTCCAGCTCCCCGTCCTCATATTCGCAGTAATCATCTTCCAAATCCGGGGCCTCATGCTTCGGCTTGTAAATCTTGAAATAGTAACCAATCCCACCGCCGGCCAGCACCACCGCACCGATCAGGAGCAGAGAGAGAAGGGGGCTGTCCTTTTTCTCCGGCTCGGGTTCCGGTACTTCCTCCACCGGTTCGGTGGGCTTTGGCTCTGGCTCAGGGGTCACTTCTTTGGGCGGTTCCTTACCCTGTTCGGCAAGAGGCAGAAGGTCGTCTGTGGTAACGGTATTGAGGAAATAGACGTTCTCGCTGGTTTTCTGTTTGTCGATCACCAGATAAAACACGCTCTCGTCTGCTGTGGTAATGGTGTAGAACTCTTTACCGTCCTCGTCGGTGGCGTTGTCCACCACGGTTCCCGTCCCGTCCGGGGTAAAGGGGTTCTGGGTTTCCGGCTCCGCTTCAGTTTCCGCCGGGGCGGGAGCTGTCTCCGGCTGCGGCTCGCTGCTCTGGGCGTAGGCCGGAACCGTAAAGATCAGGCAACACAAAAGGCTGGCAGCCATCGCCGCCAGCCTGCGGTATTTAGTTTTCTTCATGGGCTGTGTCCTCCTTTTCAGGTGCCTCCGGCTTCGGGTCAGTATGACCCGAAGCGGTAAGGCTGTTTTTGGGGTCGTTCAGAAAAGCCATAAGCTCAGCGGGGGTCAGTTTGAGGGAGCGCACCGCCTGCACGATCTGGCTGTTTTCTTCCTCCTGTTTCTGCTTTTCCAGCTCCCGGATTTTGGCCTGCCACTCGGCTGCCTTCTCCCGGGCTTTTTCCAGTTCCTTATCGAGCTTGTCGATCTTGTTCATGCAAGGACTCCTTTCCTCTGGCTCACAAACGCCCGAAGGCATAGAAATGTGTCTGCCAGTAGCTTGAATTGATGTTTGCGTATTGGATGGGCGAACCACAATGAAGCATCATCCCGTCGCCCACATAAATCCCCACATGGGACACAGGGCCGGGGCTGTCATAGGTTCCCGTGAAAAAGATAATGTCGCCGGGCTTTGCCTCGGAGGGAGAAATGATAGCACACTGGTTGTAAATGCCCTGCGCCGTGGTACGGGGCAGGTTGTGGACGCCGCTGGCCGTGTACACCCAGCAGACAAAGCCCGAACAGTCAAAGGAAGTGGACGGGCTGGAGCCGCCCCACACATAGGGCCAGCCGATGTACTTTGTGGCTTCTTCCATGAGCGCCGCAAAAGCCGGGTCATCCAGCGCCTCGCCGGGTATCTCATAGCTGGGGCCGGTATCTTCGCCGCCGTTGTAAATCCCTTCCCACAGATAGGGCTTGTTGCCTTTGAGCTGCTGCATAACGGTGTAGATTTCCCGCTGCTGTTCGTTAAGCCTCGTCAGGATCACGGCAGGCAGCGTCTTGTTTGTGAGGGTCACATTTAAGATGTAATACTCATAGGGGACTTCCTCGGTGGTGGTTCCCCCTGTCTCCGGGTCGGTGCTGGTTTCGGTGTGGTAGCGTATCTCGACTTCCTCCGTCAAGGTCAGTTCATACTGTGCCTCAAAGATCTCCCGCAGCTCGTCCTGCACCTGTTCCCGGAAATACACATGGTACTTTGCCGAGAGATAGGACGCCAGCTCATAGGGGTTATGGCCGATCTCGTCCACGGAATAGCGGTACTCGTCATAGCCGGGATGGGTGCTTTCGATGTTTGCCACCGTCTGCGCCAGCTCGTTTTCCAGCGCCGTGTAGTCCTCGTCCACCCCCAGCAGGTCCGTATCCTCCGAGGCATAGGAGGTGCCGGATAACGCATTGGCAAGGCCGCTGCCAAGCGTGGGGAAGATGGAGCTTACCGCCGACACAAGAAAACAGAGCAGCAACAGCAGGAGCAGGATCAGCACCGCCACGGGATGACGGGTCACAAACTGCGCCGCCCGCCGGGTTGCAGTTCCCGAAGCGGCAGCGGTTTTCTTTGCGGCCTTTGCGCCCTGTTTTGCAGCCGCCTTTGCTTCTTTGGAATACCGGCGTTTCAGTTTCCATTTCTGCTGCACACGGGAAAGCGGATTGCTGGCAAGTTCCGGGTGCTCGGAGGCCATCTTTTGAAAATCCACATTGGCCCGGGCTTTTATGTCCTTCCGTTCCCACTTTGCCACCTTCCGGGCCGGGTGCTCCTGCCAGCGGCGTTTGGCATACCGGGTCAGTTTCCGGGCTCCGGCCTCGGCCACAAGTTCCGACTTATGGGCTCCTTCCACACCCACATTTTCATGCTCAACTTCGTGGATCTTGTTGTGGACATAGAACCATGCTTCGGTGCGGGCTCCCCGAACAGCTTTCTTCGCAAGCCCCGGCGGCTTCTTCGCTGCCCGTTTTGCCTCGGTCTTGTCCAGTTTCTCCCGGGCCTTTCCCAGCTTTTCCCCGGCGTGTTCCGCTTTTGCCTGTGCTTTCTGGTACTTGTCCTTTTTGCTCCCGGCCTTCTCGGCGGAGCCCTCCGGCTCCTGTGCCTTGCCGGTATCCTGCGGCCCGCCCGCTTCATCTTCCTGCCTCATGCGGTCAGAGGGACGGCTTTTCCGGCTGTCCTCTTGAAACTTACCGCTTTTGGACTTCGGGCCATCGTGGCCCGAAGGACTGTCCTGCCCGGTATCCTCGTCCTCAAACCGCAGGCGTCGGGACGGTGCGGGGGAAGGCCCTTCCCGTTCAGCCGGTTCGGGGCGATTGCCCCCGGTATCCTCCGTCGGCCCCGGCCTCTGAAAATTCCGTTTGTCCGGTTTCTTTCCGATGATGTATCCCTCCTTTCCAAACCTCGGGCCATCATGGCCCGAAGTGCGTTATGCCCGGTTCATTTCCTGTTTTTTGTCCTCCGGGCGGGTGGTCATAATGGCGTACAGCTCCGTGTTCTGCGGGAAACGGTCAACAAACGGGATGGTGGTGTTCCCGAAGAACAGCAGCCCTTCGCCGGAATTGGTATGGGTCACATAGGAAAGCTGGTGGGGGCTGATCCCAAGCTGTTTGGCTAAAATCTGCCGGTCGCCCTGTGCCTGCGAGAGCAGCACAAGGAAGTCCGAGTTTTCAAAGATATTCTCGATCTCCGGGCTTGCCAGAAAATCCTTCACGTTCTGCGTTAAAGCACTGGGAACGCACCCTTTTTTTCGCAGCATTTTCCAGATCGCCACACAATAGCTTGCCGTCAGACGGTCACGGAGCAGCACATGAAATTCGTCGAAGTAGCACCATGTAGCGATACCGCGCAGGAAATTCATGGACACCTGCGAGTTTACTAAGTCCTGCATAATGAGCATGGCAATCGTCCGAAGCCCGGCCCCCAGCTTTTTTAAGTCAAGGCATACCAGACGGCGGTTCAAGTCCACATTGGTTTCATGGTTGAATACGTTAAGGGAACCCGACACATAGATTTCAAGGGCCGTTGCCAGCCGTACCGCCTCGCCCTCCGGCTGGGAACAGAGCAGGTCATACAGGGTTTGGAGGGTCGGCATTTTGCTTGTTTCCGGGTTCTGCAAGTGTTCCCGGTACATCTGGCGCACACAGCGGTCAATAACGGTACGCTCCACTGGCTGCAAGCCGTCCTTGCCGCCGACGATCAGCTCCATCAGCGACAGGATAAAGTCGGCTTTCAGCGCCATCGGGTTTTCCTCGTCGAAGCTCAAATCAATGTCCATCGGGTTGATGTGGTGGGGGCTGTCCGGGGCGATCTCGATGACCTGTCCGCCCAGCCGCTTGATAAGGGGCGAGTATTCGCCCATCGGGTCAACCACAATGATCCGGTCACGGGTGGCAAGGAACACGTTCACAAGTTCCCGCTTTGCGGCAAAGGATTTGCCGGAGCCCGGCACGCCGAGGAACAGGCCGTTGGGGTTTTTGAGTTTTTTCCGGTTTGCCATGATGACGTTATGGGAAAGTGCATTGAGCCCGTAATAGACGGCTTCGCCATCCATGCGGAGCTCCTGCGTCATAAAGGGAACGAAAATGGCCGTGGAGCTGGTCGTCATGCCGCGCTTGATCTCAATGCCGTTATGGCCCAGCGGAAGGCTGGAAAGAAAACCGTCCTCCTGCTGGAAGTCCAGCCGCTTCAAGGTGCAGTTGTATTTCTGGACGATACCCGACACCGTGAACAGGTCATTGTCCAGCTCCCGGCGGGTCGGGGCCATGTTTACCACAAGGAAGGTCAGCAGGAACATTCTTTCATTCCGGCTCTGTAAATCTTCCAAGAGGGTCTTTGCGTCGTTGCTGTATGTTACGAGGTCGGGTGGAAGTATGTCCATGTCGTACCCGGACCGGGCAGCCTTCTTTTGTTCCTCCACCTTCATCTTGTCAATGTCGGAGACTTTGGCCTTGATGGATTTTACGGCGGCGGCCTGATCGACGGTTTGGATATGGAGAGTGATGGTCATTTCCGCATCCATTTCCAAAAGCTCCGCCAGCAGCTTGTCCGAGAGCTCCGAGGCTAAAATCTGCAAGTAAGAGGCAGCGCCCCAAGTCGTCCCCACCCGGAACAGACGGCTGAAACGGAAGTCGAAGCTGTCCGGGGCGATAAAGTCTTTGGTGGAAAGCCCGGTTTTTGGAATCATATCCCATGAAAACCGGAAGGGGGAGCCGCTGCCGGGGTGGAGCTGCCCGTGAAGAAGCTCCAGCCGTTCCAGCCCCGAAAGGGAGCGGCACTTGACGCCCAGCTTTTTGAAGTTCCCGCAAATGTCCGCCTCTACACGTTCCAGCCTTGCCCTGGCGGTGGGAAGGTCGTCCACGTTCACGCCGAAGGTCAGGAGCTTTGTGCGGACAATGCCGTTGTTGCTTTTGGCGATCTGGTTTTCCAGCATTTCCACATACTCACACCGGACGCTGTTGTAATCGTCATCCTGCATGGGGATGTTCACGCTGTACCGGCTGCCCGGGCGGCTCCGGTGGTTGAGGAAGGAAAGCTGGAACGGAAGGCTGCTGTCAAAGTAGTTAAGGCAGGCGCTCCACCCGTCAAAGATGGCTGCCTGATCTTCGGACTGTGCGAGCTGGTAGTTGATGTCCTCGTATTCAATGGTTTTGGTGTAATAGCGGTCCGCTACCCGGCACACCCCGTCCCGGTACATTTCACGGTAAGGGAGGGTCTGCTGGGCGGTGGTGGGAATGTTCTTTCCCTTTGTGAACAGGCCGGTAAGGCCCTGCTTTTCAGGCTTTCTGCCTGCGGGCTTTCCGGCCCTTCTGTTGTTTCGCAATCGGCTGCGCCTCCTTTCTGGCGCTAAGCAGCGCATAGAAGTTTTCGGTTTTGTAAGGCCGCACACGGGGATAGAGGAACCGGGTGCGGATGATGTTTTTCAGCACTTTTTCCAGCGGCAGGCCGTCCCGCTCATACATAGCCAGAAAGAAGAACGGGAGCATGAGGCCGATCATCAGGAACATGGCGGCGCTGTTCCCGATACTGTCACGGGAAAGCAGGTAGGCCGGGAGCCCCACCGCCGCTGCGCCGGAAAAACAAACAAGCTGGCGCTTCGTCAGGTTGAAGGCCAGCTTTGTCTTGATTTTGGAAAGGTCTTTTGGTACTGGCACATAGGCCATTTGGGTACACCTCCTTCACTGCTTCGGGCCAGCATGGCCCGAGGTTATCTTGCGGCCTCTTTGGCCGGGGTTGTACTGCGGGCAGCTTCGACGGCTTCTCGTCCGCTCTGCCTTGCCCGCCAGTATTCAGGGTGATACTGCCGGATGGATTGGTTGAGGTTTTCTTCAAACTGCCCTTTGTCCTTAATGCGGTCAGGAATGTTCCACAGCTTTTTGTCCAGCAGTTCCCGGAGCACTACGCTTTCCTGTGCGTCCTCCTCATAGCAGATATAGCCCTTATCCTTGAAGCCACACTTTTTCGCCGCTGGGGAGAGGACGGCGGCTACCTCGTTTGCCACCATCGTTCCGCCGTGGCTGGAGGTAGATACCAGAAACACCCCCGGACAGAGGGTTTCACAGCTCTGCACCTCGCCCCACGGGGAGCTTTTCGGCGCATGGAACATTCCGCCCGTCCGGCTCCGGTCCACCTGCATGAGCGCCGCCTTTTCTAAGATGGCTTTCAGTTCCGGGGAAAAATAGGCGTATTCCCGAAGGACACGGGCGGCCTCCCCGCCGCAGGCGTTCATCAACAGGGTATAGGCGTCGCTGTCCGCTTTGGTACAGCGGCCCAGCAGTTTTCCGTCGTAATAGCAGGCTGCGTCATAGCCCGTCCGTTTGCGTGGCATGGTTCCCGCCTCCTTTCTGCTTCGGGCCAGTATGGCCCGAGGTCAACGCTCCGCACCACGGCTGGGATTTTCCTTCGGGGGCCGTTCTGCCTTTGCCTGTTCGGCAGCCGCTTTTCCGGCTTTGAACTGGTCGCTGATGGACGCACGCCCCACAGAGCCGCGCTCCGCCAGCTGTTCCAGTTTTGCCTCATAGGCTTGCAAAACAGCGGTATTGAGCTGTTCCCGGAACTCCTTTGTGACAGGGTAGGCCATATCCCGGTAGCCGCCTTTGCCGTCCGGCTGGCTGGGCATCCCAAGAAAGAGGCCCTTGCTGCCCTGTACGATTTTCAGATTTTCCACCACAAAGCAGTCATTGAATTTCACGCTGGCAAAGCCCATGAGGTTTTTCACAGGTTCGATGACCCGCACGCTTACATCCAGTTTTATAGGGGCGGCTGGTGTTCCGCCCGCAGTTTTTTCCTGCATGGATTGCTCCTTTCCGCTTCGGGTCATCATGTCCCGAAGTCTCTTAATGGCAGCCGAAGATGGATTTTGCAAGACTGCCTGTTTTGAATAAGGTAAAACACAGCAGCACCGTATATCCCACGCAGCCCCAGATCGCCCCGATGGGGTCGCCGTCGGTGGCGATACTCTGGATCAGCACCGCATAGATGGCGACACAGACTAAGATCAATAGACCTTGAAAGCCCACCGCAAAGAGGGAGCGGAAATAGTTCTGCCCCATGTGTCCGGTTTCCCTGTTGGGGACTGTGGCAAACGGGATAGGCGCTAAACTTGTGAGTAAATAAATTTCAATCATACGGCCATATACGATGACGAAGATCACGATGTTTAAGGCAATCATGGTAAGCTGGATCAGGAAGGACTGGAGCCAGAGTCCGAACAGAGGGCCTAACTCCATCGCTTCAAGTTCTGTCCGCAGACTGTCCAGCACATCCGGCGTGATCTCTGTCCCGTTCTGGATAATGCCCGCTGACTGCTGGATCACATGCTGGCTCACATCAAAGACCGCCAGCACGATATTGAAGGTATTCGTCAGGATCATCACAGCCACAAAGGTTTTGAACACCCACTTAAAAAACATCCATGTGTCAACTTCATGGAGGTTGTTGCGTTCTATGAGCATCTGTATTAGCTCATAAGTCATTACAAAAGTGAGGATGACCCCGGCGATTGGCAGAATGGCAGTTTCGGAGATCTGTCGTATCATGGAAAAGACCCCGGCGTTCCAGTCCGCCGGGGTCGTGCCTACCTGTGTGGCAATCTCGCCAACGCTCTGATTGACGTTATCGAAAAGGCCGTCCAGATTTCCCATGATACCATCGACGAGCAGACCTTTCAGCCATTCAACGATTGCGTCGATGATAAAGTCCATACATCAGCTCCTTTTCTGGAAAAAGGGACAACAGGTGACACTTAGCTGAACAGGCCGGACAGCAGAGGGATAAGCTGAAGGCCGATCAGAACGACACCTCCGCCAGCCATGAGCTGTTTTATCCCCAATTAGGAGTAAAACCTTGCTCGATGGCGGGCGGCGGTGTGTCAAAAAATATATGGAATTGTTTTAGAACCGCCCCGGCTGGAACAGATCAGCCCTTGACCTGTTCCACCTCCGGGATGGGTTTGAGATTGAAGTGAATTTCGATAGAAATGTGTCGTATCTTATCGCTGTCGATGTGTTCATGGACAACGATTTCTTTAATCAGGCGGTTTAGGGTGGCTGCGTCCAGCTCCGTGATGTCGGCATATTCCTGAATGGCGTCCACCCATTGTTTGGCGTCCATCGCCAGTCGCATTTCATCAGCCAGCTTCTTGCGCCCCTGTGCAACCCGTTCTTTCAGTTCAGCCTGTTCCTTCTGCGTCTTGTCCAGCATGAGATTGAAGTTGGCTTCGCTGATCCGTCCGGCAACCATGTCCTCATAGAGCCGCAACACCATCTTTTCCAGTACCTCAATCCGTTCCTCATCCTTCGTCAAGGAACGCTCCAATGCTTCCCGCTGGCCTTTCTGTTCGGCTTCGCAGGTGTTGGTCAGCTTCCCGGCAATGGCTTCCCCATCGGTCAGGGCAGCCTTGGCGCACTCCCGGATTTTGTTCAGGACAAGGTGGTAAAGGGTGTCGTACTCCACCCGGTGCTGGGTGCAATGGTTCTTGCCAAACGCCCCATAGGTCTTACAGGCGTAAATCTGTTGCGGGTGCTTGGCGTGGGTGGTGCGGATGGTCAGCGACTTGCCGCACTCGCCGCACTTGATAAGCCCTGCAAACAGGCTGGTTTCCCCGTCCTGCCGGGGGCGCTGGCGGGATTTCAGCTTGTCCTGCACGATGGCAAAACTTTTGCTGTTGATCAGCGGTTCGTGCCGTTCCTCCACCACGATCCAGTCCTGCGGCTTCTTCTCGCCAATGGTGCCGATTTTGAAGCGGTAGTCTTTCTTTTGGGAAGCTATCGCCCCGGTATAAACGGGATTCATCAGGATGTCCTTTATCACGGAGAAGTCCCACATATACCGCCCGTTTTCCGGGTCTTTCTTTTCCCATTTGGTGCGGACATTGCGAAAGCCCCGTTCCCGGTTCCACCATGTAGGGCAAGGCACCTTCTGTTCCTCCAGCCTGCGCCGGATGAAGTTGGGGCCGTGTCCTTCCAGCGCCCAAAGAAAGATTTGCCGGACAATGGGGGCGGTTTCCTCGTCCACCAGCAGGTGGTTTTTGTCCTCCGGGTCTTTCCGATACCCAAAGGGAGCCACACAGCCGGTAAACTGGCCTTGCTGGGCTTTCAGAAGATACGAGGAATGTACCTTCTTGGAAATATCCTTGCTGTACATCTCGTTCAGGATGTTCTTGAACGGCGCAATGTCGTTGTTGTCCCGCATGGTGTCGATACCGTCATTCATGGCGATATAGCGGACGCCGTGACGGGGGAAGAAGTCCTCGATCAGTGTGCCGGTCTGCAAGTAGTTTCGGCCCAATCTCGATAAATCTTTCGTTATCACAAGATTTATCTGCCTGCGCTCGATGGCCTTTAACATCCGTTTCAGGTCGGGGCGCTCCATGTTCAGCCCCGTGTAGCCATCGTCCTGATAGACTGCCACAACCTCCCATCCCTGCTTTTCGCAGTAGCTTTCCAGCATATCCCGCTGGTTGGCAATACTGGCGCTCTCCCCGTCAAGGTCATCGTCTTTGGAAAGCCTGCAATAGACGGCCGCCCGGAAGCTGCCCGCCAGAATTGCGTCCATGCCTGTGTATTCGTATCCGTTCATCATAACCGTTTACCCGCACAATCCAGACGGAACACGGTTCTTCTGAACCTCGTCTTTATTATATCCTAAATCTTGTGTTTTCGCAAGATTTTCCTTGCCGGTATTCTGCCCATATTTTTGGGCAATCAGGCTTACAAAGACATCCGCTGCGTCCAGCTCGCCGTCAAAAACTGTGGTAACATGAATCTCTGTTTTCGTTTTTGCCATAGGCAGTTATCCTCCATAATAGAATAGCCAGACAAGGAGAAGGTCGGCAACGAAGTCCGGCAACGGGCTTCAAAA
>JAGZOP010000049.1 GCA_018383195.1 Clostridiaceae bacterium
TGTATTTTTCAGGCTTCCCCCCCATTTTCGCAGACTTTTCTGTTTGTTTGATCGAAGTTTTCTCATTTTTCGTGTCCGACAGCTTTGCAGGAAAATCGCTTACCGCAGCTTGCTGCTTGAGCGCTTCCGGCGCGCGCTCCTGCGCCGCTGCATGCAAAGCCTCCTGTTTCTCCTGCCGCTGCGCAGCCGCTCGCTTCCGATGTTCCCGCACAAATCTGCGCTTGCCTTGTACCTGCGCATTGCCCTGCGGCGCAGCAAATGTGCTGTTCTGCTGAACAATAAAGCTGTCCTTGGTCTTGATGTCGCCGGATACTGTATGGTCGGATTCTACAAATTGTTCCGGAATGTTTTGTGCAGTATTTCGGCTGTGTTTCTTTTGTCTCAGCAGCCGTTCCGCACCCTGCGCAGCGTGTACCATGCCTGCATGCGCTGCATCCTCAACCAAATCGCCGCCGTAACCGTCCTTCTCGCCCTGCTGAGCGGCATCCCGCAGCTCATTTTTCAAACGGCTTGCACTACTGTCCAATCCGCGCCGTACCAGTTCCTTGGGCGCGGCACGTGCTTTTTCCTTGCGCGCAGCTTTCACGGCTGGTTTCTCCTTGATTTTCTCGATTTCTTACACCTCCAACCAAAAAAGGAGCCGCAAAAGCGGCTCCTTCCCAGAATTCAAAACTTTTCATTCGGTTTGGTCGTCATCAATTTATACAGCTGTGTGTGCTTCGGGAAGCTATCCATAAACGGCACAATCGCGCTGCCGCACTTGATGAGCCCATGCCCAAAATCCACATTTGTGATGTACGAAAGCTGATTGTCCGAAATACTCAAAAGACGCGCCAAATCCACACGGTCGGTCGCCGCCTGATTGAGCATCACAAGAAATTCACTGTTTGCGAGCATGGTGCGCGCCGTGTGCGACTCCAGCAGGTCGCCTACATCCTGTGTAATTCCCGTCGCACAGGCGCCGTACTTTCGGACACGTTTCCACAGCGTAAACAGAAAATTTGCGCTGTATTCGTGCTGAAACAGCAGATAAATCTCATCAATATAGATCCACGTATTTTTGCCCTGCTTCCGGTTGCGGATCACGCGGTTGAAAATGCTGTCCAGCACAACCAGCATCCCAACCGGCTGAAGCTGCTTACCCAAATCGCGGATATCATAACAGACGATGCGGGAATCCGTATTCACATTGGTCGGCTTGGCGAAGGTGTTCAGGCTGCCCTCGGTGAACAGTTCAATTGCAAGTGCGACGTCCCGCGCCTCAGGTTCCGGCTGGCGCAGCAGCTCCGCGTGAAAGTCCTGCAAGGTCGGCACGCCGCCCTGATACAGGCTGCGGAGATACTCGTGATAGACCTGTGCCGTACATCGGTCAATGATGGATTTTTCCTTGGCAGACAGCTCTCCCGGTCCAATGAGCTGTTCACACAAAGACAGCAAAAACTCGGATTTGAGCACAATGGGGTTATCGCCGTCACCGTATCCCTGCTCCATGTCAAGCGCATTGATATGGTTTGCTGAAGTCGCGGAAATGTCGATCACCTCGCCGCCCAATCCCTCGATCAAAGGGCGGTACTCTGATTCCGGATCAATGATCAGAATATCGTCTCCTGTTGCGAGAGCCAGATTCACAATTTCACGTTTCGCTGTGAACGATTTACCCGAACCGGAGACCCCGAGCACAAATCCGTTGCCATTGAGCAGTTCCTTGCGATTCGCCAGAATCAGATTCTTGCTGATGACATTCTGTCCGTAATATACGCCGCCCTGATCGCGAATCTCCTGCGCTTTAAACGGCATGAGCACCGCCAGCGCCTCGGTTGTCATGGTGCGCAGCGCGTCAATGCGGCGCAGACCGAACGGCAGCGCGGTCACCAATCCGTCTGCCTGCTGCCAGCTAAGCGTACTGAGCTGACACAGGTGTTTGCGCGCAATGGATTGCAGCGTTTCGGTGTCGCTGTTCAGCTCTGCCCAACTATCCGCAAGATGCACGAGCGTCACGACCGCAAACAGCATACGCTGGTCACGCGTAGTCAGATCATCGAGCATCTCACGCGTTTCCTTGCGCTGCTGCTCCAAATCGTATGGCACGACCGCAGAGAAATTGTTGTTTGCATTCTGCCGACGCTGCCAGTTCGTGACATTGGTTTCCACACCGAGCAAACGGTTCTGCATCTCCCGCACCGCTTCGTCGGTTGGCACCGGAATCACATCTATGGAGAGCATCAGGGTACGGTTCAGTGCAGTCAGTTCGTTTATCATAGAATCCTTGATATAACTGGCAAAGTCCTTTAAGAACAGGACTCTGCCGAACTTTTTACCAAATCTGAAATGATCCTTTTTAAACTCCATACTGTCTGGGCAGATCGCATCTTTGAAAGAATGCCCCCTGCGCATACTGTCTTTCAGGTCAAAATGGTATTCGGACTCCTCGCCGGTGCGGTAAAAGTCATGGAGCACACGCAGGCGCTCGCCTGCATCCAGTTCCTCGCCGTGCGAGTCCAAGTGAGACAGACGGGATGTAATTTCATTCAGTGTGCGGTCAAAGAAGGCGCGCGCTTCCTCGACGCTCTTTTTGTGCGCGGATACGGTGATATAGCGTTCCTGCACCACGCTGCTCACCGCGTCGGTCGCCTTGTCCGTCAGCATGTTGTTATACTCCGCGCGACCGCCGTCGAGCGCATCATCCCGCCTTGGCAGAAGGATGTCGCGCTCAAAATTCTGCCGGTTCAGCCGTTTATTATTGATGGTGATTTTTGTGGTCGAACCGGTATCCAGCGCATTGAGCAGCTCGGAATATCCCAAAAACATCGCAGTCTTATCCTCTTTGGACGCAATCGCATAGTTAATGTCCGAAAAGCGGATGGTTTTTGAAAACTTGCTCCCAAACTGAAAAATCCCATCCGTCCAGATGCGGCGGATGGGGATGGCGTCCTGTACAGACTTCGGTACGACAAACCGTTCCCGATCCTGCCGGAGTGTTGTTTGCAGGGTTTTAATCAAGTTTCAGCACCTCCCGCAGCGAAGAATCCTTCATCGCTTGTGCATATAGATTGCTCGATTGGAATCGCAGCTGTTTGGGATAGCACACCTCCGTGCGGAATACCGCAAGCACAAACTGCTCGGCTGTCATGCCGTTGTAGCTGAAAAATCCGCACAGCGCAAACGGAAACGCTGCCAGCACACATGCCCAGCCGACCGCCTGCATCCCGAGCGCAGACTGCAGCGCGAAATATGTTCCCAGCGCCGCAAATACCGCAAGCAGAGAGCAAAGAAACTGCCGCAGCGTCAACCCGAAAAACAGACTTTCCTGATAGTTGCGGACTTCTTTATTGATACGAACTTCCAACGAAAATTTTCACCTCCACAAAATCATCCTGTCACAGACCCATGAGTTCCCGGATCAGCCGGTCACTCATTTTGATTGCACCCACCAAAACCAGCATGTTGAAAATCAGTTCCCCGATGTAATTCCACACGATGGTAGCCGCCGCCAGCGTATCATCCGACAGCGCGGGCGGACTGGATGCAAATTCCGAAAAAATTACGCAAGCCAGTACAATCACACAGCCCTCCAGGCAGATGGCGGCATAGCTTTTCACAAAGGCTCTGCCGATGCTGCTGGAGGGTTGTCCCGCAAAACTTGCCAACGGAACCGGTGCAATCGCTGTGGCGATATAAAGTTTAAAAAAGCGGGAATACACGGTCAAAATCATGACGAGCGACAGCACCCAAATGAACAGCGACCCCAGCAGCGTCACCGCCCACAGGGGAATGCTGTCCAAAAAGCCGACGCTCTCGACGATGGCCTGCATCTCCTCCGGCAGGCGGGCAGCGCGCAGCGCGGTCAATCCGGAGGCATCCATCACCTCGGTTACCATGCCCTGCGCAATCCGGAACAGCGCCATCATGAGATCCAGTCCATAGGTGACTGCGCCCTGCGCCAATGCAAATCGAATCAGGCATTTCACCGCCAGCTCCGGCCGCTTCATTTCAGCAAGGCTGCCGCAGGTCTTGACCACCCCCATCAGAAAAAACAGTACGAGCAGCGCATATCCAATTGCCTTCAGCGCGCCGTGAATACTGAGAATCACCTCCCAAATCCCGCCGCCCTTGAAATACTCCGGACTGGTACTGAGCAGCGCCCAGATTTCAGTTAATTTGTCGTTCCACATCCCGAGCGCGGAGTTCAGGTTGTCGATGACCCAGTTTCCGCTTCCCATGCCAAATCACCTCACATAAAAAATTTTCTTCTGGAATTCAGCCGCCTGTGACCAGGCTCAGGATCTCCTTGGTAAACGTAATGACAATGCCGCCCGCGACGGTCAGCATCCCGTTGGCGCGCTGGGATGGATCATGGCTCTTGAGCGACAATCCCACCTGCAAAATACCGAATCCAAGCAAAATCAGACCAATGGAACGAATCAGGGAAAAGATGAATTCACTCAAATTGTTGACAACCGCAAGCGGATCATCCGCTGCAAACGCCGGCACAACTGCCGCGCACATCAGCGCCGCAGTGCACATGAATCCTCGGTACATCCTCCGAATTCGACGTTTCCTGTTCTCATCCGGGTGTAAGATTGGTTTTTTCATCGACTTCCTCCTTCTGTTTTTCATGCGATACCGGAACAAAAAGCGGTGTTCCCGCATATCGCGCAGCTTCCCGTTTGGGATGGTGAAAATACGGCGCTCCTCTGCCGTCCGAAGTATACCGGACTGCCGGATGCCGCATCAGGTCGTACTTCAAATCCATCACCGGCTTTGCACCGCGAATGAACAAAACCGCGTATCGGTTGTCGAGCTGCCGCACCTCGTCCGGTGTAAGCAGCGCGCGTCCGGACATCTGAAAATTGGTGGAATACGAGCCGGATTTCCCTTTGCTTTGTCCATGTGTTTTAGTGCGGATCGTGGCTTTTCCGAGCGCCTCCGAGATATACTTATGCGTGCTCGCCTCGTTGCCGCCGAGGTATAAAATCGTGTCCGAATTGCCCGGAATGGTCTCCCACGAATCCTTATACAGCTCCTTGATCTGCGCCATATTCTGAATGATCGTACTCGCGGAAATATTACGTGAGCGCATAGTGGCAAGCTCACGTGTGAATCCGGGCAGCGGCATTGCGGCAAACTCATCGAGTATGAAATGCACATGATGGGGCAGCTCGCCGTGATGAATCTGATCTGCACTGTAATACAGCGCCTGAAACGCCTGCGCATACAACAAACTCACCAGAAAATGAAACGTGTTATCGTTGTCTGGAATCACGGCATAAAGAGCGCATTTTTTCTCTCCGAGGCTGTACAAATCCATATCGTCACGGTCTGTAACAGCCTGCAGCTGCGGCAGGTTAAACGCCGCGAGCCGCACCGCTGCGGACACCAAAATACTCTTCGCGGTTTTGCCCGCCGCAAGCTTGAATACCTTATATTGCCGTACCGCAACGCTTGCCGGGTTGTCCCGTTCCATCGCCTGAAACAGCAGATCCAGCGGTGATATGAATTCTTCATCGTCCTCCCTGACTTCGGCATACTCCAGCACACGCATAACCATGGAAAAATTCTGCTCATACACGGGCGCTTCCTGAAACAGCATCAGGATGATCGCCTGTAAGAGTGCAGTTTCGGACTTGGTCCAAAACGGATCTGCCTCGTGGCTGCCCTTTGGCGTTGTTGCCTGAATGAGATGATTGACCAGCCGCAGCGCATCTTTCTCGTCCCGCAGATAGCAAAACGGGTTGTATCCGTCTGATTCATCCAAATTCACCAGATTCAGCACACTAACGTCATATCCCTGACTTTTCAGCCAGCCGCCGGTTGCGGTGAGCACCTCCATTTTCGGGTCTGTGATGACATAATTCGTATTCGCCTCTAAGATATTTGGCTTCACATAGCTGCGCGTCTTGGCTGCACCCGAGCCGCCGATCACGAGCACATTGAGCGAGCGTTTATGCTTGTGCGAGTCCAATCCCAGCCGCACATGCCGGGTGAGTAGCTTATTTTTCTTCTGCGCAAACCGCGCGTTCACCTGCCGTGGTGACGCCCACACAGCAGAGCCGTGTTCCTCTCCATCCCGGCTGCGTCCCCGTCCATCGGCATAGAGACACAGTATCAAAAGATAGATGCCGGTTCCAATCGCAAGGAACACCGGACTGCGCTCTGTCCAATGGATCTCAAGCGGAGACTGCAATGCCGCTGTCAGATTGGACAGCAATTCCACTGCACTCCCCTCCCACGACTGTGCAAGCAGCAACGCAGTCCATACAACCGGGAGATACAAAAACAGGCAGAGGACAATGTCCCCTGCCTGCGAAGGTCGTTTCAGTGTTCCTCACCTCGATTTCGATTTGTGCTTGACCTTGGTCGGAGCATCCGGCTGCTTGGTTTGCAGCTGCTCCCGATATCCCTCGAGCCGCGTCTGAACCGACAAACGCTCATTCGTCGTCCTCGTCATATCCCTGACCGAATCCGATCTGCCCCTGGTATCGTGCGAGCCGTGCTCCGACCGAAATTCTTTTTTTGGCGCTTGCTCCTTGGACACCTCCGCGTGTTCCGGCTGCGGTTGATACAGCATGCGCTCAAAAATCAGGTTGGCGCGCTCTATTTCGGTCACGGGCATGACCACATCGAACAGCTTGCCCTTGCCGTCTGCATCGCGAATGACCGAATATAGCAGCTTTTGCTTGCCTGCAAGTCTTTTGAACTGCCCGTATTGCGCCGGACTCATCGGGAACACACGGATATCCCGTGTCTGTTCGAGCATGCGGCGCATATTCACCTTGCCGGACAGCGTTTTATGGCTTTTGGCAAGCGCAAGCGACAGCGCCAATAAATTCTTCATGGCAGAACCGCTGAGCCGCACCGCGACCTCACTCCCGGACAGCATCATGCGTACCATCTGGTCTGCCGCTTCGCCGCCTCCGATGTTCATGCTTCATCGCCCCCTTTCCTTCGACTTTTTGAATCTCCTGCTCCATGATTGGGAGCGTTCTGAGAATTTCATTACAAATTTCCACTTGCTTTCGCACCTGACGGATTTCGCGGTTTACCGCTGCCAGCTGCGCATAAAGTGCCGCCTTTTCACTGAAAATCTGCTCTCGCGGCACACCGCATGTATCTAACACTTTCACAGCATCCAGATATTTTTTTGCTTCTGCTTCCACACCGGAGCATCCCTCCCTGTAGAGCGCATACGCAGAAAGCAGCGCGGTTTCATCTTCCAGCGCATCATACAAATCCCGACGCTTCTTTTTGTGCACATGAAGCATGGTACGCCGCTTCATCAGATCACCGAGCACCTGCCCCAACTGCGAACGACAGGCTTCCACCGCCGCGCCTGATGCAAGATGATTCTCCCGCAGGAAGGCAAACTGCTCCTTATACCGTTCAAACTGCATGACTGCCTGCCGCGTCTGTGCGGTCATACGCGGCGGATATTCCTGCTTGCAAATCTTGCCGAGCACGTACAAATAGTGTACATATAGAGCCAGAATCCCGGTATATTTCCCGTGCTTTTGGTATGGTCGATATGTCTTTCGATACGGAAACACTGTTTTTTGCCCGGCTTCGATCTGTTCCAGATTTCCTTGAATCGCATTCTGAATGCCGTCCTCTGTAAACAGCGGATTCCTGCGCCCTGGAATCATAAAGCGCTCCTGTCCGCGCAAGCGAAATCCCAAACGGCTTCCGTGCCGAATTTCATATCCCATGTGCTCCATGAGCAGAAAGAAATGCCCGAGGTCGTTTGCATCCTCGATGGCGCGGCGCAAATCGGCTTCCAGCATCGCACGAAAGGTAGGCTGTCCCCGGCTCTGCCGCAGCCATTCAATATAACGAAGCGACTGTGCATTTTCTCCCTGCATGACGACCGACAAGCCATGCTCCCGGCACAACCGGTCTGAAATCGCCCGGATTTGTTTGTAATAGGTCTGCGCATTGCTGTGATACTTTTTCCCGGTATCTGCATGCACAGAATTGAATACAATATGCGCGTGAACATGCTGCCGGTCTGTATGCACGCCGATCACCGCTTCATAACCTGCGAGGTGTTCCGACGCAAACGCCTTTGCAATCTCCATCGCCAATTCGGGCGTGATCTCTCCCGGATGAAACGATTGAATCATATGATAATACTGCACGCCATCCGTCTTACCGAGCCGCCGCTTAGTCTCCATCATCTGGCGGCACTCGCGCCCCGGCTCACAGTTCAGCGTCGCCGTCAGCAGCTGCTCCTCGGTTTTATCTCCATTTTTCACATAGGCAATCGCGCGATCCAGCCGTCCCTTACGGGTGAGAATCTTCGTGACCGCCATTACCGATTTGCAAGCTGGTACATCAGCTCGTATACCTTGTCCAGCAGGAGCAGACCACGCTTCGCGTCCGCAGGCTTTTCAATGCCCGCATTCACACTGCGCGCAATCTGGTTGATATTATTTCCAATTTGATGAATCTCGGTGCGCAGCGCCTTGATCTCCGATGATGGACGCGCCCGAATTTCCGCTCCCGCAATCAGCCTGCGCAGATATTCTGTTTTGGACAGACCACATACCCTCGCATTCGTTTCCAGCCGTTCCCTCTCCGCCTGCGACAGCCGCAGACAGATTTCATATTTCCGCTGCATACCATTTTCCTTTCCGCCCGCAGGCGGCATCGGGGATTGGGGTATCCCCAAGAGCGCGCAAAAGATATCTTTGCGCTATGCTTGCGAAGCCTCGCCGCAAACCGGCGAGGCTCCTTACCCTACTCTGCAGGCTATTTTGAAATAAAGAAGGGGTGAATTGCACCCCTTGGAATAAAAAAGATCCCGAATCAGGTGAATCTTTGACACCACAATTCCAGCATCATCTGCTTTGTTCCGAATACTCTGATGATTATAAAAAAAACTGTAATCATCAATGAGAACCTTGATTTTAGTCAAAGACTTGATTTGAAGCAAGAGATCCTGTGTATGCCGACACCTTCATGACATAATAAATTCCCCCAATGTAGTACTTTTATTTTCTACATTGGGGGTCTATCTATTTGTTCGTTTTGCCAGTTCAGTTCACAGCATAAATTTCTATGGCTCTGAGATTTAATCCGTAAGTTTGAGGGAGAAACAACCATCCCAAGAGGTACATGGTGCTAAGTACCAGGTATATCCTGTTGCTGAAGTTATGCCAGTCACAGTACCAATCATTTTTAAGCCAACAGTAACCGGCGCACCACTATCACCGTGTCCTGGACGTTTGCCATAGGCAGATGAATTGACTTGAATCAGGTTATATAGTCCCCCTGTGTTTACATATTTGCGGGATACTTCTCCCCTGCTCATACCTGTACCAGCTCCATATACTTGGATAGTTGCGCCGGTTTCTGGATCAAGAACTCCAGGAAATCGGAAAGTTACTCCTGTATTATCCAGATATGCACGGTTGGTCAAAGTATAATTGCCATTTGATTTAATGATAGCATAATCATGGTCTTTATCAAGTTTCACCACTGTCCCAAGAGAACGAGTTCCAATATATACGGTAGTTCCAGTGGAATTGAATAAATGACCAGCAGTGACAAATGCATTAACACCTGTAGTATTATAAGTACCACATGCTCCGAGAGAACCTAAATCCCGTGAGGAATCACTGATTTTAGAACCACCATAAGCATAATACGTTGCCTTATCCAACGAATCCGAAGTTTGAGTTGCAGTCACCGATATTTCCTGAGACGGAAGGTCATCGCAAAAAATAAAATCTCCACTGGACTGTTGAATTACGATCATATCGCTATGATACGCAATTTTTCTTTTAGTAGCAGAGAGATTAGAAAGTAGCTGTACGGCAGTAACTTCAGATGTTTCATCTACTTCTGCAACGACACAGTTTCTTTCTTCATCTACATACGTTGAAATCACATCCGGTTGACTCGCATCATAGACTTCCCTGGATAAGGTCAACAGATCAGTCATGGAATATGGGACGATTCGGAATCTGATTACATCTGAATAGGGATCACAAACAGCCAACACTTCCTGCTGAATAGATGCATCGTTTGATGTGAGATTAACATACAAAACATTGTCTTTTGTGTAAGAACCTCCATAATACGATGGGTAGTTATATACATATGGAGAATCGGAAATTGTGCAAGCACCAAAGCTGTCCATAAGAGCAGAGTAAGCGTTTTGGGTATCGGGAAGCACTGATGCTTGGGCTACAGATTCGGTAGGTGCGACAGATTCTGTTGCATAGGCTGGAATCAAGCATAAAGCCACTGCAATGAATAGAGAAAATACATGCTTTTTTCTCACAATATTGAACTCCTTTCTTTTCCTATATCAGGTTGGGATACAGACAGAACTGCTTCAAACTTCCGGAGCTGAAGATCAAATAACCTTTTAGAATTATTTGATACATATAGTGTATCAAATAATTTCAAAATTCAAAGAGAAATATTCCATAAGAAAAAATAAAAAATTTTGTGAGAAAAAACTGCAACATTTGGTATATTCTCAATGTCTCTTTATTAGACGAGTATATCCAAACACAAACCAAATTTGTCGCATATAACAATACTTTCGTTTTCTTGCATTTGATATTATTTCATCTTTTGCTTGTTTTACCCGTTTGCATCTTACTTCAGAATAGACTTCATATCTATCTTCTACTTGAACCCGTCATTTTATGATACAACAGCATCAACACACTGGATAAAAGCGAAAACATCCTTGTCATTCGCTCAGTGCCTGTCTCAGCCGCCCTCTGGCGAGTGCTGCATATCCTTCGGACAGCTCGATTCCTGTCGCGGAATAGCCCTCGAGTACCGCTGCAAGTACGGTCGTCCCCGATCCGGCAAACGGGTCTAAAATATGCCCGCCCGGTTCAGTGATCTTCACAATATCCCGCATCAGTTCAATCGGCTTTTCGGTTAAATGAATGCGGTGCTGCGGATTGCCATACTTGAACACCCCGGGCAGGCAGGGTACCGGCCGGCTGATCGGCATATCCCCATTGGAACCCCACACAATGTACTCAGCCTGCTGACGAAATCGTCCCTTTTGCGGACGGCTGTTGCCCTTGTCCCAAACTGCTGTGCCGCGCCAGATCCAGCCTGCCCATTGCAGCGCATCGGTCGCAGCCGGAAGCTGCCTCCAATCGATAAACATGCATACCGGCGCACCCGGCTTGCAAACGCGGCGTGCATCGCTAAGCCACGCAGCCGCCCATCGTGTCCATGACCGCTGATCCTTGGCGTCGCCCTCAAACGGCGGCGGCGCATGGTCTCCCATGCTCGAATATTTACGAACCGTGGACTTGTTTTTTTCTGCCTGTGTGCGTCCACCGGACGCATAAGGCGGATCGGTGATGACCGCATCAAAAGTGCCGGGTGCAAACTCCGGCAGCAGCTTCAGCGCATCTCCATGCATGATTTCCCAACGATTATCGTTCATAGGCATGTCCCTCTTTCTTTTGGGATTTTGGAAGGTCGGACAGTTCGGTCTGTACATATTCGCTGATGATCCGCAGTGCAGCATCATAGCTGTGACAGGCAGTCACACGATGAAACATCTCATCTGCCTGCTGCGCCTGTCCTGCCCGCTTCAGCATTACGGATGCGCGGCCTAAAATCGCAAAGATATTGCCGTCATGTCCCACCAATTCCATTTTCGGTTTCTCGCTCATAACTTTCTCCTCATCGTTCCGGTTCTCTTTTTCGCGGATGATGTTCCCGCACCTCCTGCTGCACTTTTTTCAGCGCCTGCCGAAGTGATTCCAGCGGCAAACCGTTCTGCCAAAACCCCTTCTGAATCCCGGCATAGTAGCCGGGGGAGGGCAGCGCGGGACTATGCCAAAGGTCTGTCATTACGTACGCCATGACCGGAATTTTTTGTCCGTCTTTGTCCTGCACAAGCACCTGCTCCTTTTTGTACAAATACGGGAACCCCTCATATCCGTCGAGCGACTGCTCACAGCTTGGCGTAATGTTCCACAACAGACCATGCACGGTTTCTCCCTCTTTGGGCGCAATTGTCGCCACGCCGCAGCCGCGCAGATTGCCGCGAAACAGCAGTTCATAGCCCTCGAGCACGACCGGTCCTATCACACGCGCATTTGGACATCGCATATCCATCTGATTCAAATTAATGTTGGAACCGTATGCAAAATATAGCTTTTCTTCGTTCATTCACCGTCCTCCAAAATGGTCAGCGCACCGACTTTCGCAAGCGCGTACAGCATCGCGCTTGCCTGCTGCTCCACGCTGCCCGTAGGCAGCGGGCAATCCATCCCGGTCATACGCACAAAGTTATGCTGCAAAAACCAGAGATAGGTTTCCGTATCCGCAAATTCTCCGGGATCAAATGTCCGCATGCGAAACTGCTCCATGATCTCAACCGCACTGCCTGATAAAATATCCTCTTCGGTTTGAATTTTCATGTTTACCGCTCCATTTCTCGTATTTTTTTCTTTTTGCTCACTTCATAACTGTCCTTGTCGTACCGCCACGCCCGGTCACCCTCCAGATTCGCAAGCAGATGATTCCTCGTATTTTTAAACTCCGCTCCATTGAGTCCAAGGCGCACCAGCCATGTGCGGAAGGTGAACAGCTCATTGTCGCTCTGCGTCTTGCGCATGACGGTGCTGCGCTGTGCGATTGCCTGCGCTGAAATTGCCAGACACAAATTCACATACGCTGCCGCACGTCCGGCGTGCAGCGTGGAATTGAAGCAGCGCCACTCCACCGTGCCTCGATAAAATACCGAATGCAGATTCAGCGCGTAATACCGCGTCCAGTTGTAGTGTTCATGGCTTCCACTGACGCCCTCATACCAAATACTTTCCAGCTTTGTGAGATCATGCGTTTCATCGCTGGACAGCTTCCGCGCCTCACGCAGCATCGGCTCACGCACCTTCTGGCACCAGCGCGACGCACGTGTTTCATTGACCTGCAACGCCTTGAACAGCATATCTTCCTTGGAATACATGATTCCAATCAGGTTTTTCAGGCTTTGCCGGTTATGATTTGCCGCATCCACATGTACATGCAAACCGCACGAGCTGTTTACCTTGCCGCCTGCCCTGCGCATACAGCGCACACATTCCTGAAACTTCGGCAATTCGTCATAGGTCAGCTTTGGCGTGACCAGTTCAACCTGATAGAACGGAGATCCGATGGACTGATAACCGCTTTCAGTCCTTCTTTCTGTGCGAATACTGCTGTCGCTCATCAGTTTCCACGTCTTCCCCTCCGGATCGGTAACTGCCCAAGCATCGTATATCCCACCGATATGCTGTGCCGATGTTTCAAAATATTCTGCCAGTGCCTGCGCAGCCGCCTGGCGAGTGATGCCGGTCAACTCAACTTCTACGCCGAAACATTGGTCCTTCAGTCCGATCATGCTGAATCCCTCAATTCGTCATCTACTGCGCGGATACGTCGTGCAATGGCTTCGATTACCGGCACAGTCACACTGTTTCCAGCCTGCTTATACGCCTGTGCATCCGATGTGATTGACAATAACCGATCAATTGCATCCTCATCGAAGCCTTGCAGCCGAAGACACTCTCTGGGCATCAATCGGCGAATACGCCCTGTACGCGTGACAACTCCCTGTGCACAGCTGGTGTCCAGTGTACGCACAATCCCATGCCATACCCTTTTGCATCTTGTCGTACTTCCCGGATAACTTAAATCGACCGAATCCCCTATATTGGCTTGCTGATAGCCGCATTTTGCAGCAGTTTTAATCTTCACAGAATGAGGTTGAGAAACCTGTTCATCGTTTGAGTCGATAAAATACAACCCGGTTTTGCCTCCGATCCCACCTGCACCCGCAGTCTGCGTACAAGCTAACCCGTGCGTATCATAGACGCGGGAGCCCTGCCGCCCTTTGATGAGTGATACAAGAGTTTCTCGATTTGCACCGAAGACAGGAAGTATTTTTCCGGCGCATCGGGGATCAAGATAGCAGATAAGGAACAGCCTGCGTCGGGATTGCGGGACTCCAAAATCCTTGCTGTTAAGCACAGACCATTCGACATAATACCCCATGTCATCCAGCGCGGCGAGGATGGCTGCAAATGTCCTGCCTTCGTCATGCGATAACAGACCGGGAACATTTTCAAGGAACAGATACGGCGGTCGTCTAACCTTAGCCAATCTGGAAATTTCAAAGAACAGAGTACCTCTTGCATCGGCAAATCCCTGTCGTTTGCCAGCATATGAAAATGCCTGACAAGGGAATCCTCCACACAGAAGGTCAAATTCCGGCAGGTCGTTTGGGTTGATTGCTCGGGCATCTTGGAAATAGCACTCCTCCCTTTCCGGATGGTGAATGGCACGGTAGCTTGCCTCTGCGAATTTATCAATTTCGCAGTGTCCGACACACTGAAACCCACCTGCGCGGGTCAGTCCGGCGCGAAAGCCACCAATGCCGGCGAACATATCAAAATATCGAATCAGGAATTATCACCCCCATTTTGCAGTGCAAACAAAAAGCCGGGAACGTCTGCATCGACATCCCCGGCTCCTGTCTGCTATGTAATATTTCTTTTTAAACCGTCACCATTCTTTTCATTTCGCTCCAGTTGGCTCTCAAGGCGTTTATAACCTTTGGCATTCCATACATACGCTATCTGGGATGACTGTGCGACACACACCGCCACAGGGCGAACCGTGGCGGTTCATCAGTGCCTCCCTCACTCAAATGATGAAAAACGGTTCAAAAAACGAATTCGTCCGCGCACTTTTTTGCTCGATGCATCCAACCCGTTCATGCCGCATCCTGGTCGGTTTCAACT
>JAGZOP010000050.1 GCA_018383195.1 Clostridiaceae bacterium
ACAGAAGCCGGGGATTTCAGCGGATAAAAAAAGACCCGTGCGCAGCCGACCATAGAGAGCCGATTGCACACGGGTTTTCTTGTTTCCTTATTCGGTTTTCACTGCATAGTCCAGAGAAATCCAGCCAGCGCCGGACTTCAGCCGTCCCCAGCCAGCAGTGGAACCTTGGCCGGACTGGACCTCCACGATAGTAAACACGCCCTTGCCGGTAAACTTCCCGGTCTTGGCATAGTCCGTCCCCGGCCCCTTGCGGATATTCAAATCGGAGATACTGACCTTGACGGTAAACGGCGCATCCGGTACCGTCTGCGTTGATGTGTTCGGTGTATAGATGTTTACACCGTTATTATCGAACACGCGATATCCCGGATTGGCATCAGCGCACTTCTTGGCATTAGAGAGGATTTTGTATGCGCCTTTCTGCGATTTACTGTCAGACCATGCCTTGCGGACACGGTAATAGCCCTCTGTCAGCTTTTCAGGATACTCAGTCTCGGTGCCCTCGGATGCCCCGCCGCCAAGCTGTGCTGTGACCTTTGCGGCAAGATCACCCATCCGGGCATACATCCAACTGCCCGGACAGGACTTGTTGGCAAACCAGCGATGGACGGTCAGCACCATCTCATCCGCTTTCGGGGAATAGGCGAGGGTTTTGTCCTTGTCGCCCAGCCACAGGAGCTTGCTCTTACCGTTGCGTTTGCAGATGTCTACACAGAGCTTAATGAGCGTCTGGTAGACCACATCCTTAAACGCATACGGCTCCGTTGTGTCGGACGCGCATTCGATGGTAACCGCCCGCTGGTCGTTGGCATTGGAAGATGAACACCAGGAACGGTTTTTCTCCTCCACATACATTCCCACACGGCCGTCCACGCCGATGCCGTAGTTGCAGCTTGCCTGTCTGGATGTGGGCAGGAAGATATTGCCCAGTGTCTCCACCGAGCATTGTCCCACCACGCAGTGGGGCGTGATGCGGTCGATGCTGTGTGTCCGCTGCCCGGAGTGGTTGGGGCTGAGTTTCGTGTAAGATACCAGTGAACTGTTCGTATAAGCCATTTAATTTTCCTCCTTTTCCGCTCTGTCATGGAGCTGTGCCAGGATTTCCTTCATCTTCTCCGGCACGGGAAGTCCCAGGTGCGCCGCATTCTCCAGAAGACTCACGCCCTCGTTGGAGAGGTAGAAGAAAATAACTGCCGTGCGCAGCACCGAACCTGTGCCGATGACCTGCATATCCAGGATGTTGGCGATCCCCACCAGAAGGAAGATCAGCACCTTCCGGCAGATGCCCTTAAAGCCCACCTCGCTGGAGAGCTTCTTATCCGAAACGGCGCACATCACGCCCGTGAGGTAATCCACCGCCACGAATACCACCAGGGCGATGAGCAGCCCGTCACAGCCGCCCAGGAAGTAGCCCAGCCAGCCGCCGACTGCAGTAAAAACAAATTGAATCAGGTTCCAGAATTCTTTCATGTCGTCATACCTTCCTTTCCCGCTTTCGCGTATGAAAAAAGCGGCTCCCGGATGGGGTACCGCTAACAACAGAAACTGTATTTACTAAACTCCACTGCCGCCCAGCTTTCAGGAACACTGAGCAAGGGTGAAGGAATTAAAAAAAAACTGACGCTGTCCGTCCGGGAATCCGCATTTCCCATTCTTCTTTGTTTCAATAACCGCAAACAAAATCGTGCAATATTCCCGTTGCTATCCATCTGCTTCAGAGGTAATATCCACCACGAGGAGGTGGAAGCATGGATAAAAGCTGCTTATTATGCCAGTTGACCGACCTTCGCATTGACACTGTCCTGGACCGGATTGCCTGCTCCGATGAGGTGTATCAGTCCATTCTTCAGACATCAAAGGAATATGCGGAAGAACTGGAGCAACTGGACTTATCTGAAAAAGCGAAAAGGCTCATTGACTGCCACGCCAGTGAGCAAAATGCTTTAGGAAGCCGTTATGGGATCCTGGCGTACCGTTTGGGATTTTCGGACTGTATGGAGTTAATCCTGAGCGCACTGCAAACCCCTTCTTAAAGCAGATCCATTCCGTATGGAGGGCAGCAAGGCACCCACAGGGAACGTTTTCTCCCTATGGGTGTTTTACTCTCTGCCCGGGCGCTTAAGAAGAATCCTCTGGTCCTCCCGGGCGTTCATCCTGTATATTGGTGATTTTCGCCATGTAATAAACCTGCCGGAGCGTTCTTGGGAAGAGTACCTCCGGGCAATGGATGATGAGATAAAGCCATGCCGAAGACACCACGCTCTCCCAGACATGGAACTCCCAGGGCAGTTCACCGTGTGTGGCAGTCGTATAAATCAATCCCCCCGTACACCCGTCACAGTTTTGTAACCGGATGCATTCGTCCACATAAAACGCGGCTTCCTCAACATCTCCAAGCATTAAGGCAAGGGCGGCATATCCGAGGGTACCTTCTGTCCATACCAGATCCGGCGCCCCGGCATAATCCTCCGTCTTGTCACTGTACGGTTTAAAACCGGAGAATGTTGATTCTGAGGAGTACGCCTGGTTATAGTATTCTTTTACGGAGCTTTGGACGATAGCCTTATCCTCCGCAAGATATACCTCTTTTGCCGTGGCAAGGCAGGTACGCGCACAGTCAGAGTGGATCACCGAGGTGATGAGCATCCCCGCCCAGGTGGTGCAGTCCAGCGCCCACGCCACGTCCGGCCTGCCGCCATTGATGCCCTGGTAGAATCTGCCGTTTTCCCTGTCGTAGCATTTCAGGCACAGCTGGTCCCGGATAAGCTCCGCCGCTTCCTTATATCTTGTATTTCCAAGGACCAGGGAACATCCCGCCAGCGCCTGGAGGGAAGAGCATTGATGCTCTACAGAACACCATTCAATTTCGATATCCTGATAACTGTAATCATCCCCATACGCGCCGTGGCCGCCAGTCAGAAGCCCATATCGCGGATCGCCTTTTTCCGTGACCTGCCGCGATAAAAGCCATTGGCCTGCCTTTTCTATCATCGGCTTATAGGTCAGGTCGCCTGTCTCAAGCGCATAATAACACATCCCCCATACAAGCCACCCGATTGCTCCGGTCCGCACGTAACCCTGGAACAGCTGCCCGATGTACAGGTCATAGGAAAAATTAAAGCTGCCGTCGCTGTTCTGCTCAGTCTGTAGCCTGCCCTGCATCTCGCGGCACAGGTCATAATCCCCGGCGTGTGTAAAGACAAGGAGCGCAAGCCCTGCATCGTAGACCCAGCACCTCGAATTCAGCATATACCCGTGAACGCCAAGGGCGCTGGAGCCGTCCCTGTTATACTGCGGATCGTCCTGCGGGATGAGGTACGATGCCGGGAGCCTGCCAAGGTGATAGGAGTTATTGGTATCAGAGATGCCCACAATCTCTTCCTCGCCATTTTCAAGGATTTTAACCGCTTTGCATATCTTGATGCCAGGATAGGACTGGTTGGAATACCAGATACCGCTCGCCATAGCTGTCACCTCATTTCTTCAGTGTGAACTGATCTACAATCCCCATATCGCTGGTGCGGTGCGTGGTAATGATGATGCGGGATTCATCCACATCCACGCAGGAGATATGCGGGACCATCTGCTGCTCAGATTTCACCGCATACCAATGCTCCCCGGAGAGCGGATAAAATTTACTCCCGGAAGCGGAATTCAAAGTAACATAAAGCGTCTGCCCGTTGGACGTCTTGGTGAACTCACTGCCGCCGCTGCCCGCCACTGCACAAGTTTCGGTAACCGTATCCCCGACTGCGAGAGCGGAACAATCCATGACATAGGTCCTGCAATAGGAATGCACATGCCCCATCAGGACAAGATCGACCCTGTTTTGCGAAAAGCACGGCGCCAGGGCATTCCGCAAAAGGACATACTGCTCCTCCTCGGCGGTATTGGTCGGCTGGAAGATGGAGTGGTGGAACAGGGCAATCGTCCAAACCGGCCTGCCGTACGCATTACGGTAATACGCCGCCGTTTCATTGATAAAATCAATGTGCTGCTGGATAGATCCGTCCTTGACATTGGTGTTAAGCACCAGGAACAGCACATCGTCAAGGCGCACCCAGTAATCCCCGGCGCCGCCCGCCACGCCATAGCCGCTTTCATTGGGCAGGAAGAAATGTCCGGCAAATCCCATGTTATCGTCATGGTTTCCCATAACGGCAAGGAGAGGATGTGTTTTCATCTCCGGAGGGGACAGGAAATTGCTGAACTGCTGTTCCGCAAGCGCCATATCCACCTGGGCGTCCACGTTATCACCGAGGACCGCTATGAAGTTCGCGTCCGGGTATAAACCAAATGCCTTCTGCAGGCTGTCCCGCCAGTTTGCGGCAGACTCGTCGTTGGTAAGCTGGGGGTCTCCTGCGGCAATAAACCGGAAGGCGCCGCTTACAGAAGGACGGCCGCACAGCTTTGTCTGCCCCGTTTCCGCTTCCCCGGCGTGGAGCGTATATTCCAGCTCCCCGGACGGGATCTGTACCTCGGCTTTATAGGTTACATGGCTGTACTTCTCGGAAAGGTATCCCTTATTCTCCGCTGTGAAGCGGCTGTATCCCGCGATACGCACACTGGCGTCCGCTGTATCCACAGTGGAGAGGAAACAGAAATTCCGCCTGCTTCCGCTTGCCCCCAGCATGATTACGACATCGGTGATTTCGGAGGCCACGGCAGGGATGGGAGGCGGCACTTCCGGGAGCGGGCAGAGTACATCCGACCAGAGGATGGTTTCCGCATTGAGGTATTCCGCATCATCGGGAACCAACGCATACAGGTTGATTTTATAATCAACAAAGCGGGAATACCCGTATTCGATTATCCCCCGGTGGCGGTCCGTGGACTCCGGGAGCCGGAAGCTCTGCGAGATAATCTGTGCGTCATAATCTGTAATAAACTCCGGCAGGTCAGGCGTCTCCATCGGCATATCATCTTTGCCAACCCAGCCGCTCAAGGCCTGCCTGACCGAATCCCGGCTTATCAGTTCCAGAGGATTGAATGAATCGCTTGCGCCAAGCCCGATGTAGTCCTCCCGTACATACCCGGTCCGCTGTTCAGGATCAGAAAAATATTCTTCCCTTACGGCATCCGTGACAGGGATGTTCCAGTCCTTCCGCACAAACTCAATCTCATAAGCGTAGGTGGAATCCCCGCCAACTTCAATATCCTCCCAATACCAGTAAATAATTTTCGTTGTACTAAACTCCGTCCTGTAATACCTTACCGGATCGGGGTCTGTCTCTGTCGGTTCCCAGGGAATATACCCGCCTTGCCCATCGGACATGTACGGGTCCGACCGGTCAAAGGCATGGAGGTAATATTCCCATACTTCCAGGACACGCCCGGTTGACCATGTGTAGTATCGTTTCCCGTTTTCATCTGTCGCAGCCACCAGAGGGCAGTAACATTCCAGTTTCCTTGAGTCGCTGCTGACATGGTAAACTGCCACCGCATAAAGGTTTGGATCTTCCCCGTTAGGCAGCATGCATATGCCCTTTATAACGCCTGTGTATCCCGGATAATAATACTGCTCCGGACGGGTGTACACAGGGTCAATGCGCTCGGCATCGTCCGGGATATTTTCCGCACCGCCCCACATGAGCTTGTACGCATAATCCTGCGGATAATACTCCCCATAGTAGGGCTGCACCTCCCAGGCAGAGGGGTCAAGCATCCTCTTGATGAACTCATAAGCCTTCTGCGCTGCCTCGCGGTATTTTTCACTGTTAAAAATTTCATGCATTCGATCACCTTTCTCCTGATCAGTCGGAAGGGAGGGTGCAGTAGAATACCAAAAGTGTCGTTGTATCGGAATTGACCCCGGACAGGTCTGCTCCGATATATTCTTCAAATTCGCTGCCTTCTTTGCGGTTTAGTGTAACGGTTCCCTCACTTCCATCGCTGGTGTGGATGTGGAAATACGGCCGGTCACGGTACGGACGGGTAAAGTAAAAGGTGCCGTTCCCAATCATCTCCCCAAACTCCACCGTGTATTTCGCATCCGGCTCCGTGATATCCTGCACGGAGTTTACATATCCATACAGCGATTCATTCATAGTTGGGAGATACGCGCCCACCGTGATCTTTACTTCCCGGTAGTTAAAAGGGTTCCACTCCATGCCCACAATGCGGCTTTCAGACGAAATCGCCAGAGGCCTGAAGGAAAGGGACAGTTCATCCCCAAGTTCCAGGCTGCCCTTCTGGTAAAGGGAAAGGTCATAGTTGACCGTCCCGTCCGATGCGTTGTAGGAATAGCTGATGTCCTGTACAGAGGAGGTTTTCATCACATCCACAGGCTCCGTGCTGCCCACATGGGAGCGGATGCCGATGGTGTAGCCATAGTATTCGATTTCCCCTTCCGCCAGGGCGATGAGCTGCATGATGGCGGCACGTCTGGTACATTCCTTATTGATCCGCAGCGTCAGTGTTCCTTCCACATCCACCGTCCCAACGTTAAAGGGCGTCCCCAAAAGGAGCGCGGCCAGGATGTCTTTTGCCGTCCCGGACATGTCAAAGGCTTCCACCTTGTATTCCTCATTGTTAAGGATGTAGGACACATGCTCCCCGGTAAACTGGGTGTAGCACATGCCGCCGGAGATGTTCTTTTTGACCTGCGTGATATTGAACACCAGCCCTTCTACTTCAAGGCGGCTGTTCACATCCACATAGCCTTCGCTCTGACGGGTAAGGAGCCGCACGTCCACCGTGCATTCCCCACTCAGCTTCTGCACGATGCTGCAGGCGTTGACCGCCTTGTAGGTCTTGAGCAGGTCCCCAGAAGATCCGTCCGCGTTTGCCGCATAAAAGTTCAGCGCAGGGTTTGGCGGCACCGCCCGGTACCTTGGCCGGATGGTGCGGTCTGAATCTATCTCCCGGAACGGTGCGCTCCAGCCAATGAAAATCATCCCGGTAATTTTCTCCGGTGTGGGCGGGACGGCATCGCCGCCCTTGTCCACATACTGCTCGGAAAGCAGGTCATCCCCGGCATAATTCAAAAAACGCACGGTGAAACCGCTGACTTCATAAACCGGATGGATAGTCAGGTCCGACTGCACGTTTGTATAATCAGCGTCCCACTCCACAAACGTCATGCCGGATATCACCTCAGGTTCCGGCGGCACTGCGTCATGGGTCTGTTCCACCGTCTGGACGGAGAGCGGCGCTGTCCCTGCGTAATTCATGAATGTGACCGTGTACAGGTTATGGTAGCGGGGGCGGACTGTTTTGTCATAGGTGATGTCCGTGATGTCGCTGCTCCAGCCGATGAACACCATGCCCTCGAATATCTCCGGCTCCGGGGCGTATGGCGTGGCGTCCCCGCCTTCTGGCACATCCACTGTGCCGAGGAGGTCATCCTCATCGTAATTTAAAAACCGGACAGTGTAATAGGTCACGCCGTCAAGCACATAAGACATGGGATCCCTCCTTCCTTACGCCATGCCAATGTTGCGGATCGCCGCCTGCCCTTGGGAATACTGGATCTGGGAGACCAGCGTGGTGATCGCTTTGCCGTCAAGGTAGATGGGCTGGCTTAAGTTTACCGTTCCGCCAGGGCTGCCGCTGTTCCCTGCGGACATGGCGCTGATGCTCGCCTCCATCCCTGGGATGGCATGTTCCAGGTCCATTTCTTTTGTAAGTTTGCTGATTTCACTGCTTACCAGCCCCCGGCTTCTTTCAATCCCTTTTGCCAGCCCCTGCATGAAGTCCGGCATCCATGCTTCGTAGTCAGCCAGCGGCCCCTCGTCCGGCGCGGAAAAGTGGAGGAAGGACGCGATCTTCGAAGCGATGCCCGATACCGTATCGACCACCGCGCCGATCATGCTCTTGATGCCGTTGATCAGGCCGTTTATAAAATCCTTGCCCCACTGGAGCGCCTTCCCCGGCAGACTCGTGATGAACGAAATGGCGGACGAAAATCCGTTTGACACCACGGAAAACAGCCCGGAAAGCGCCGAACCGATGCCGGAGACGAGGTTTTGGAAGGCGTTCACCGCCGCGTCTTTCAGGCCCGTGGCAATGGAAACGACAGTGTTTTTGATGCCGTTCCACACAGACGAAACCAGGTTGGAAATGGCCGACCATATGGACGAAGCCGCGTTCTGGATATTGGCCCAGATATTCGTGAAGAACGAAGCAACATTCTGCCACAGGTTGCCCCACCACTGGGGGATCTGGGAGAAGAAATCCAAAAAGGACTGGAAGGCTGCCGGGATCGTCTCTGTAAAAAAGGAAACCAGCCCCTGCCAGATCGCCATGCACGCCTGGGATACCGTCTGCCACAGGTTCCCGAACCACTCGGTGATCGCGCCCCAATTCTGCACAATGGCGATGATCCCCGCGATGGCAGCCGCTACCGCCGCTATAACCGCGATGATAGGAAGGAGCGAGATGTTGAGCGCCCCGAAGGACACCGCAAGGGCGGCAATGACCGGCGCGAGGGCCGTGAACGCTGCCATCAGCGCGCCGAGGATGATAATGAAATTCTGTACCGGTCCCGGCAGGCTCGAAAACCATTCACTGACTGTTGTGATCGCTGCCACAAGGGGCGGCAGGATGGTATTGGCCAGTTCCATGATCTTTTCCCCCAGCGGCGCAAGGGACTGTTGGAGCTGGCGTGTGTTGGCCTCCATCTGCTGCATGGGCGTCAGCGTGGCGTCAAACATTCCCTGGGCGGAGCCTTTGACGCTGTCGTAGGTGCTGCCCACGGAGGTCAGGGAGGTGATGAATTTTAGGTTCCCGTCCTCAGCCATCGTGCCGAAGGCCTGCGCCGCCATGTTGAGGGCGTCCTGCTCACTGGTGCAGTTTGCGATATCCGCCACGATGGAGTCAATGACCTGCTTCTGGGTGGCGCTGCCGTTCTGCCATGCCAGGAAAAGCTCCTGGGTCTTGGCGGAGTACAGCCCGATGGAATCCGCGATCGTCCCGTCCGCAAGGCGGGTGGTCACCTCGTTGATGGCATCGTTGACCTTGTCCAGGTTATACGCGCCGCCCGCAAGGCCGTTCTCCAGGAGCTGGAAATACTCAGACGCGGAATAGCCCGCCTGGGCAAACTTGCCGGAGTATTCGGAGAGGTTGTCGCCCAGCTCGTTGGTCTTGTCCAGCCCGTTCTGCGTCCCCTTGACGATGTAGTCCATCGCCTCCTGCGCCGTCATGCCGTACTGCTTCATCAGGGCGTTGACGCCGCGCAGGGTCTCGTTCATGTCGATACCGTAAAGCTGGTCCAGGGTGAGCGCCTGCTGGGTAAGGTTGGTCAGGTCTGTATCGGAGAGGTCGCCCAGGTTCTTCTTTACCATGATGACCGCGTCCGCCACAGACTCCATGCTGTCGCCAACGCCCGCCGCGTACACATCCCGGACCACCTGGGCGGACGTCTCCGCAGCCGTCCCGGTCTCCCCGAAATAGGCGTTGACCTTGGTGACGGCGTTTTCCGCTTTGGAGTATGCCTCCACCGCCGCGCCGCCCACCTGCTGGATCTTGTCCCCGACCACGGAAAGCTGGTCTGCCGCTTCCATGACCGCAGCGCCTTTCGTGGCTTCCGCGATCTGCCCCACATCATCCGCCGCATTCCGGGCGGCGTCCCCGGCTTCATTCAGTTCATTGATCAGGTTGCGGATGGCCTGCCCGTCATCCACCGTGTCAATGGCGTCGGTGAGTTGGCGGAGATCCGCCCTGCCGCCCGTGGCGGACTTGCCGATCTTCTCGATGGCGGCTTTTAGCTGGTCGGAGTTTGCCGTACCGTTTTTGATGGCGGTTACCAGGCGGCTCCCCAGCACATCGGCGTAATCGTCCACCGTCTTCCCTGTGGCGTCAAAGAGCTTGGTCAGGCGGTCGGTGTTGGTTCGGAGCCGCTCCTGCTCGCTTTGCAGCCTGGAGAGGTCTGTCCGGTAGCGGTTCAGTGTCCCTCTGGTGTCCTCCACCTCCCGCTGGAAGGCGAGGTACTGATCCCGGCCGATGTCGCCGCGCTCAAACGCCCGCGTTACACTTTCCTGGGCGCTTTCCAGAGCCTCCAGCTTCTGTTCCGTCTCCTCGATGGCGTCTGTTAACAGCTCCTGCTTCTGGGCGAGGAGGGTAACGTTGGACGGGTCCAGCTTGAGAAGCGTCTCCACATCCTTCAGCTGGCCCTGGGTCTTTTTCAGGCTGTTGTTGACGCTTTTCAGCGAATTTTCCAGCCCTGTGGTATCACCGCCGATCTCCACGGTGATGCCCTTGATTCGGTTTGCCACTGGATACACCTCCCTCCTTAAGCGGCGTTAAAATCTATCGAAATCCTCCTGTGTAGCCAGTGTTGCGTAAGTGCATCCGTCATTGCTGCTCTCGGCGTACATATCGTTGACCAGGCCGATGGTGAGCATCCCCAGGTCGCGGATGGAGATGCCAAGCTGCACACAGCGCAGGAGGAAGAGCGGCGTTGTCATCTGCCGCTCAGTCGGGCGAAGTTTTTTTTAGATTCCACATCGGTCTTCACGTTCAGCCCCCACAGGTCGATGATCTGCGGCAGGATCTGGTAGATGGAGAAGGTGTTAAAACCGTCCAGCCATTCCTCCGGCGTATCCGGCACGGAAGGGTCGGCGTGCTTCGCCATCACATAGGCGATGTTCTCGAACATCTCCAGGGAGAACAGGTCGAGGCTGGACTCCTCTGGTTTTTCCTTATCCACAGTCTTTTCCAGCGCCCGCAGGTCACGGAAGATGTCCCTCTGGAACTTCATCCGGTAGATGCGGGGGATGGCGGCGGACGCCTTAAAAGGCACCTGCCTGCCATCGATCTCAATGGTCCGTTTTAAGCTCATCAGATTCCACCTCCCAGGTCATCCTCCAGCTCCGGCTCACTGCCGGAAGTACCGCCGCTCTCTGTAGTGACCGGCAGATAAACCTCCTGATACCAGTTGTTGTAGGCCTCCTCCGTGGTGGTGTCGGAAGTCCTCGCCTTGACAAAGCCGCCCTCCAGCGGCGCCGCCGTGATGGTAAGCGTTTCCGTCTGCACCTCGATCTCATCCTCGTTGGTGGCGGACTCGATGGACGGGCGGGTGGCCGTGCAGTTATAGAGGACGTGGCGGATCTTCTTTACATCCCCATCAAACTCAAAGAGCAGGGCGAACTTCGCCGTCTCCACTGTGGCGTCCTCTAAAAGGACGTTGTTGGTGTCCAGCGTCTCCTTCAGCACATCGGTGCGGAAGGACTCCGGCACCATCGCCACCTCCAGGTCTCCCTCATAGCCCTGGTTGTTGGAGATGGTGTAGTAGGCATAACCGTCCGCGTAAAAGATGGACGGCTCCCCGTTGGGGTCCAGGGACAGGGAGACCGCGCCGGGGATCGCCACCGGCGTGCCAAACGTAACCTCGCCGTCATCGCTGACCGTAAGCAGGGCGTAGTGGACGTTGCAGATATTGAACTTGACTTTATTCTTCTTGGGCATCGTTGTTTCCCTCCATTTCAAATGAATACAGGACCTCGTACAGCTTCTCGCTCTCAATCCACACCTCGGAACGGGCATAAAAAATGCCGTGCTGATCCAGCACAGCTTCCACCTTGCTTTCCGCCGCCGGGTCCTTTCGGTCGGTGTAAAGCTCGATCCGCACTTCCTCTATCTTGAAATACACCCTGCCGTCCGCTGGAAAATGGCTGCTGTCCGGCAGGAGATAGCAGAGGAAGGGCGGGTCCGGGGATTCCCCCTCCGCGAAGTGGTCATAGGCGAAAGGAATACCCATTTCCTGTAACAGTGATCGTAATCGTTCCATCTCATCCCTCCAGTGCCTTCCGGATATCCTCTTCCAGCTGCCGGATACCGGCCGCTTCTGCGTCCGCGATATGGGGCTTGGCGGATACACGTCCGCCGCCCCGCTTGGCATGGCCGAACTCCAGAAGGTGGGCGAGCTGGTAGCGGTTCCGGGAATGGACGGTAAGAGACAGGGAGGAAGAGGTTTCCCTCTGCTTTTTCACCGTCCAGCTTTTGGCGTATATTCCCGTGTCCTTCGGGGCCTTTTCCCGTATCTCATCCCGGACGGTATTCCCGGCCTCCCGCACCGCTTCTTTCATCTCATCAGCAGCCAGACTGCTGTATTCCCGCAGGGAATCCATAATGGCATCCGCAAGGGAGCCGGCAGATACACTTCTCGCCATGTCACCGCCTCACTTTCTGGCATTTGAACTTCACGGATTTCTTCTTGAAATTCATGTGGTCAATGCCGAGGATGTTATACAGTTCCCCGTCATATACGATGCGGAATCCGTCAGCCGTGATCTCAGACACTGCTTTGCACCAGCGGACCGTGAAGTCCGCCTTGGTGTTGTCCACCACCGTCCCGGCAGCGGTGCTTTCGCTTGGCGACTCCCCGCTGACGGTGGCATGGCAGGAATAGAAGTCCTCCCAGGTGTTTAAGTGGTTCCCGATCTCATCCACCGTGATGGAATTTTTCTGCACCATGATTTTCTGGTTCAAAAGGGAGATATCCATCAGAATCCCTCCTTCCGGCTGCCGAACAGGAGGGCGCGGAGCGTCAGGTTCAGGGCGTGATGGTCCGCCTCCTCCCGGTGTTCATACAGGTACGCCGCCGCGTACATCACGGCGATCTTCCCGTTTTCCGCGTTCTCCAGTTCCGCATCCTCCTCTGTGCGCAGGATATCCTTACACTGTTTCTCCGACGCGGCAATCAGATGGGAGATCAGCGCATCGTCATCCTCATGGTCCACACGGAGGTAATTCTTCATTTCTTCCAGGCTGACCATCGTCCTCACCTCCCGTAAAGGGGCGGGGCATGACAGCCAGCCCATCATGCCCCGCTGTATTCCGTATCGTAAAATCAGCCGGCCGCCTTCTGCGCCAGCACCTTGATGGCCTCGGACAGGATCAGCTTGCCGTCCACCCTCTGGGAAGCGAGGAAGCCCACCTGACCGTTTGCCGCGTACAGCTCGTTCAGACGCTTGAAGGAGCGCCCCTGGCGGTCCGCGATCCAGTAGTAGCTGAAGTCACCGAAAGCGATAGTCTTCGCGCTGGCGGCGATGGCGGGCATATAGGCCGAAGTACGCACAGGCCTGCCCAGGATGGTGTCCGGCGTACCGGCAGTCAGGGAGGGCTGCCACAGGTACTGCCCATTGCTGTCCTTCAGCTTGCGGATGGCCTTGATGGTGGAATCGTTCAGCACCCACACAGCGTTGCGGCGGTAGGGAGATTTCAGGGAGTAGAACAGGTCAATCAGTTCATCGGCGGTAATGGCGGTGGAGGACGCAGCGGTGATGCCGGTCTCCGCGCCGCCGCTTGCAGCCAGGATGCCCAAGGGCTTTCCGGAGCCGTCCCCGGTAAAGAAGGCTTCCTCCTCCTTGGCGCCGATGCGGCGGGCAAACTCACGGGAGATGTAGCTTTCCAGGTCAAAGACGCTGTCGTTCAAGAGTTCCTCAGAAACCTTGATCATCGTCCCCAACTTGTACGCCCCGATGGATACCTGGCCGAAGGAATCATCGCTCTCGGTGTAAGCGCCTTCCTCATCAATCCAGGAAGCGGTTCCCTTGGTCGCCACCACCGGGATCTTCCGGTCGCCGCTGGAAGTCTGGATCACCCTGGCAAGCTGGCGGAACACGTTCTCTTCTTCCAGGGCTTCCACCAGGGTGCGCTCATATTCGTCCGGCACCAGATAGCCGCCCTCGGAGTCCGTACCAATCTGTAGGGCATTTACCACAGAGGGCATAGGAGCCTTGGAGCGCATCATGTTCCAGAAGTTCCGGCGGTACTCATCGGTGGCGCGGCCGGTCTTTGCGTCCTCCTTGCCGCTCATGGGCTTACCCGTCAGTGGCTTATTCACAGGGCGGTTCAGTTCCGCCTCCAGCGTCTCCTGGCGTTCCAGGCGGGCGATCTCCTTGCCCAGGTCGGTGATCTCCTGCTCCATGCGGGTGTAGGCGGCGTCATCCTCGGCGGACAGGACGCCTTTGTCGTTTCTGTGGGAATCCAAAAAGGCTTTCGCAGCTTCCCAGGCTTTGGCGCGCTTCTCGCGCAGTTCAAGAATCGTCATAGTGGTATCCTCCTTAATGTTTCAAAAGATTGAGCCGCTCGTAAAGACTGTCTACAGAGCGGCCCTTAGGTTTGGAATCTTCAATTTTCTTAGGGTTGGTTTTACACTTTGCCGCGATCTTATCCATCAGGGAGTTGACCACAGCGGCTTTGGAATACAGCATGGAAACCGCAGGCGGCTCCATGTCCTCCGGGATCTCCGCCCGTGCCAGGACATCATCGGCAAAGCCAAGCTCCACCGCCTTGTTTGCGTCCATCCAGGTCTCTGCGTCCATCAGATGTGAGAGCTTGGCGCGGGACAGCCCGGTCTTGATTTCATAGGCGTTGATGATGGAATCCTTCACGCTGCCAAGCATCTCAATGGCTTTCTGCATCTCTGCAGTATCACCCATCGCCACGGTCATAGGATTGTGGATCATCATCATGGACACCGGCGATACCAGCACCTTCGTGCCGGCCATCGCAATAACCGAGGCGGCGCTGGCTGCGATACCATCGATCTTCACAGTTACGTTGTGCGGATAATCCATCAGCATGTTGTAGATCTGGGCAGCCGCCACGCAGTCGCCGCCGGGGCTGTTGATCCAGACCGTGATGTCCCCGTCCCCAGCTATCAGTTCCTCCTTGAAAAGCTGGGGCGTGACGTCATCGTCAAACCAGCTTTCCTCGGCGATGGTGCCGTTGAGGAACAGCGTCCGTTCCGCCGGAGCTGTCTCCGTCGCCGCCTGGTTCTTCCACTTCCA
>JAGZOP010000155.1 GCA_018383195.1 Clostridiaceae bacterium
CCTTGTCCTTTCAGAAGTGAGAGGCACAGGGACGGCAAAATTTTTCTCCGCTGAAAAATCCCGGTTCTGTCCTTTCAGAGACAGAGGGGCAGGAAAGCCGCTCAGAAACGGAGGTGCTGCGGATGCAGGAAAACACGGAGACAACCAGAGACAGGCAGCTTGACGAGGAACTCGCCGATGTGCTGATTGCCATCAGCGTGATCGCGAAGCGTCTCGCCAGAAAACTGCAGGCCATCAACGAGGAAGGAGGAACGCCGGATGGGGAAAATGAGCGACCTGGACTTACAGATTAAAGAGCTTCGCTCCTGCGGGGAGACCATCATCGGAATCGCCAATACGCTGGCAGGGATGTTTTCTTCCGGGACAGCGGAGGATACGCCGCCAAAGGCAGACCCCAAAGAAAAGCCGAAAACACCCGCCTTTGAAGAGGTGCGCCATCGCATGACGGTGATCGCCCAGGCTGGGTACTCGGCAGAGGTAAAAGCCCTCATCACAAAGTACGGAGCGCGGAAGCTGTCAGACATTGATCCTTCCAGGTATGAGGAGCTTCTAAAGCAAGCGGACGCGCTCGGAAAGCCGGAGGCGGGAACCGATGGGTAAGCATTCTTTCCTTTCCGCTTCCGCAAGCCACAGGTGGATCAACTGCCCGCCGTCGGCCCGGCTCTGCGAGGAGTATGCGGACAGGCCCAGCGAATACGCCCAGGAGGGAACCGACTGCCATGAGCTGTGCGCTTATAAAGTGGAAGAAGCCCTCGGCCGCAGGGTGAAGGACCCTACGGAGAACCTGACCTACTACTCCCAGGAGATGGAGGACTGCGCCGATGGGTACTGCGTCTTCGTAATGGAGGAAGTGGCAAAGGCAAGGGAACACTGCACCGATCCGCTGGTGCTTGTCGAACAGCGGCTCGACTATTCCCGCTATGTGGGGATCGAGGGCAGCTTCGGCACTGGGGACTGTGTCATCGTATCGGATGGGCTTCTCCACATCATCGACTACAAGCACGGGCTTGGCGTCCTGGTGTCAGCGGAGAAGAACAGTCAGCTTTCCTGCTATGCGCTGGGCGCCCTCGACCTGTTCGATGGCATCTACGATATTGCGCAGGTCAGCCTTACCATCTACCAGCCACGACGGGAAAATGTCAGCACATACACCATGAGCCGGGAAGAACTTCTGGCCTGGGCGGAGACTGTGCTTGCCCCTGCCGCAAAGCTGGCATACGAGGGCAAGGGCGAGTTTAAAGCCGGGAATCACTGCCAGTTCTGCAAGGCAAAAGCTACCTGCCGCAAACGGGCGGAATATAACCTGGAACTGGCACGGTATGACTTCGAGATGCCCGCGCTCCTGGGAGATGATGAGGTCGCCGCTATTCTTACCAAAGCGGACGAGCTGGTCTCCTGGGCCGGGGACATCAAGGACTACGCCCTGCAGAAAGCCCTGTCCGGGACGAAGTTCACAGGATTCAAAGTGGTCGAGGGCCGCTCCAACCGGAAGTACACCGATGAGGCCGCAGTCGCCAAAGCGGTCGAGGATGCCGGTTATGAACCATATGAGAAGAGACTGCTGGGCATCACGGCCATGAGCCAGGCCCTCGGCCGGAAGAAGTTTGAAGAGCTGCTCGGCGGCCTTGTCTACAAACCGCCCGGCAAACCCGTACTTGTGCCGGAGAGCGATAAGCGCCCGGCCATGAACACAGCCATCAATGATTTCAAAGAAAATGAGGAGGACAACAATTAT
>JAGZOP010000009.1 GCA_018383195.1 Clostridiaceae bacterium
GACTGATACTAATAGGCCGAGGGCTTAACCTAAACGAATTAGGAAAAGCATCTCGATTAGCAATGTGAGTAGTTACTGTTCAGTTTTGAAGGTGCAAACTTTCAAGTGAATATTGAGCACCAGAAACAGTAAAGTTTCTTTTGCTTAGCTTTTCTTTTCAAAGAAAAGTAAGTGCGTGTTAATGGTGATGAGGGTACACCTGTTCCCATTCCGAACACAGTAGTTAAGCTCATTAACGGTGACAATACTTGGCTGGAGACGGCCCGGGAAGATAACTCAACGCGCACATCAAAACGGCAACTTTGGTTGCCGTTTTTTTTCTTTTTTGTTGAAGTTTGCTCATAAAAAGCGCCCATTTCGGGCGCTTTTTTGCGTTCATTTTTGAAACCTGTGATCGCCTCGGTCATAAGAGAAGCTGATGCCAAGAATTCCAACAAAAATGACAATGGTACCGACTGCTTGAGGGAAAGAAAATGATTCATGCAGCAGGAATACGCCGGACAAGATTCCAACTACGGTGCTCCAGGTGCAGGAGGCGGAATAGACTGCAAATGGAAGATGCGCGGAAGCATAGTTCATGAGAAGAAATGCGAGGACACATGTGCCTGCACTGGTATATAACAGCGCAATGGCAAGTTCCGGCGAGGATAATGCGGCAAAATAAGCAGGAATGGGAGCGCCGGACAGGAGATGCCCGCCAAGAGAAAGTGCAGTAAAACCGATTGCCCCAATCATGGTCTGGAAATATGTGATCGTATACGTGGAAAACGTGCCGGTTGCGCGGCGCACCAATACACGGCTGAGAGAAATCGTAATTACGTAAGACAGGACAAAAAATAGTCCGCGCAGGGTGAGCGCATCGCCATTCCATTCTGCAATGCTTGCGATTGCCATACCAAAGACTGTAAGAAGAACAAAGCCTGTTTGCTTTTTTGTTGGATATTCCCGATTCAAAAGCGCAGAGAATCCGATCATAACAACGGGAATCATACTATTAAACAGAGAAATTAAAGAAGTTGCAACATAAGTGGTAGACGCAGTTTTGGCTAGCTGACTGGTCAGCGGATTGAACAGACTGCATAGCAGTAAAAGGGCAAGTCCCTGTTTCCCATAACGAAGTTTGGGATGTCCCGGCAGCAGCAGTACCAGGGATAGCATCAAAAATGCAAGGATATAGCGGAAAGCAGAGAATTTTAAGGCATCCTGTTCCAGTACAGACATGCCCATACGAATAAATAGATAGGCAAATCCAAGCAGTGTCTGTGAAATCAGATTTGCTGCAAGCGGCAGATATTTTTTCAATGTACGATCACCTCGAGCGGCGCTTTGAAAACAAGCGTATTTTCGATTTCTTCTCTTATAGTATACCATAAAGACTGTTCGATTACCGAAAAATACGCTATAATGAGAGAGACTAAAAATAAGATAGGCGTTTGTGCGTCTTGCTTTGATACAAAGGAGAGGTGGAGCATGAGAGTGACCGAACATCCGATTTTGGACACACTCGATACATCGCATAAGGTGACGATTTATTATAACGATCAGCCGGTTGAGGCACTGGAGGGCGAGCCAATCGCCTCAGCGCTCATCAATGCCGGAATTCGGGCATTTCGTACCACAGCGAAGCGCCATGAGCCGCGCGGGATTTTTTGTGCAATCGGACGCTGTACCGACTGTATGATGATTGTAGACGGAGTGCCGAATACACGCACCTGCGTAACCCCGGTGCGCGACGGCATGCGGGTATGCACGCAGAGAGGATTGGGAACCTTCGGCGAGGAGGCAGACGGATGAAAAAAATCGAAACCGATGTTGCCGTAATTGGTGCAGGCTCCGCAGGACTGAGCGCTGCATATCAGGCGGCACACGCCGGCGCAAAGGTTCTGGTGATTGACGAAAACCGCCTGCCGGGCGGACAGCTTTTCAAACAGATTCATAAATTCTTCGGTTCACGGGCACATCAGGCTGGAACGCGCGGTTATATGATTGGTCGTGCGCTTTTGGAAAAGGTAGAGCAAACCGGAGCAGAAGTTTGGCTGAATTCGCTTGTCTATGGCATGGAAAAGGATAAATCGCTTGGCGTGATTCATGGCGGACAGCATTATGTTGTAAAAGCGAAAAAGGTAATTGTCGCAACCGGAGGCAAGGAAAATTACATGGCGTTTCCGGGCAGTACGCTGCCGGGCGTTATGGGCGCGGGTGCGGCGCAAACCATGGTCAATGTCAACCGCGTGCTGCCGGGACAGCGTATTTTAATGCTCGGTTCGGGCAATGTCGGGCTGATCGTTTCCTATCAGCTGATGCAGGCAGGCGCGGAGGTTGTTGCAGTTGTGGAAGGTGCACCCAAAATTGGCGGATACGGTGTGCATGCGGGCAAAATTCGTCGTGCAGGTGTTCCGATCTATACGTCACACACCATCAAGCGTGTGCGCGGCAAAGATCAGGTGGAGGCGGTTGAAATCGTCGAGGTCGGTCCGGGATTTGTGCCAGTTCCGGGTAGCAAAAAGACCTTTGCGGTCGATACCGTATGTCTGGCGGTGGGACTGAATCCCATGACCGAGCTGATCTGGATGGCAGGCTGCGAATTTTGCTATATTCCGGCGTTCGGCGGTCATGTGCCGCTGCACGATCATAATATGGAAACCACAGTACCGGGACTGTATGTCGCGGGCGATGTGACCGGTGTGGAGGAGGCCTCCTCTGCTATGGAGGAGGGCAATATGGCGGGCGTATCCGCAGCTGAGGCGCTTGGACTCCTGTCCGCTGCACAGGCAGCAGAAAAAAAGATGGAGATTCAGGAACGGCTTGATACGCTGCGCTCGGGCATGTTTGGCGAACGCCGCCGCACTGCCAAGGAAGAGCAACTGAAAAATATGGACGAATATCGTGCAAAGGAGGTTCGATGAATGGAGGGCGTGGCATATACCGGCGTTCCGTCGCCGGAAGAATTGAAAAACTGTCCCGGGGTACCCAGCAAAGCGCGGATGCAGCGCGGTCGCGTCGCATGCATTGAATGTGTGCAGGAAATCCCGTGCAACCCTTGCGAGGGCATTTGTAAGTTTGGCGCGATTACTGTGGGCGAGCAGATTACCAATTTGCCGCACCTGAACGTAGAGAAGTGTACAGGCTGTGGCTTATGTGTGGCAAATTGCCCGGGACTTGCCATCACAATTCTCGATAAATCCTATTCGGAAACCGAAGCGACCATTGATTTCCCTTTTGAATATCTGCCGCTTCCCGCAGAGGGAGATGTGGTGGATGCCGTAGACCGCAGCGGAGCGGTAGTTTGTAAAGGTCGTATTCTGCGCGTCGCAAAACCTCCGGCTTATGCAGGAACAGCGGTGATCTGTATGGCGGTACCGCAGGAGCACATTGACGCAGTGCGCAGTATGAAACGGCTGCCGCGCACAATCGAAAAGGGGGAAACGGAAAATGCGTGAAGAAGTTTTGATTTGCCGCTGTCAGGAAGTCACAGAAAAAGAGATTCTGGACGCGATTCAGGATGGAGCGACCACAGTAGACGGCGTCAAGCGCCGCACACGCGCCTGCATGGGACTGTGTCAGGGCAAGACCTGCGGGCGCCTGGTCGAGCGTCTGGTTGCGCAGCAGACCGGACAGGACCCGGCAGAGGTCAAACCGCAGAAGAGCCGTATGCCGGTGCGTCCGGTTAAAATCGGCGCGTTCGGAGGAGAAAATGATGCGTGATGCAGATGTAATCATCGTTGGCGGCGGCATCATCGGCTGTTCACTGGCATGGCAGCTCAGCAAGTTGGGACAGCGCGTGCTGATTTTGGAGCGTAAAGACATTGCATCGGGCGCGGCAGGTGCGACCGACGGCGTAGTCGGCTACCATACCAAGAAGCCGGGCAAGCAGATGGACCTTGCCGTCCAGTCGATTGCCATGTTCCGCACGCTCGGCCGTGAGCTGGACGAGGATATTGAATATGGCTTTCAGGCGGGCGGCATGCAGCCGGTTGAGGACAAGCTGCAATGGGATATTCTTTCGGATATTGTCGCAGAGCAGCGTAAGAGCGGAGTGGATATTCGGATGATCTCCAAGGAAGAGGCGCGCCGTATTGAGCCGCAGCTTTCAAAGGATATTTACGGCGCGTTGTATTCGCCGACCGGCGGCAAGGTCAATCCGCTCAAGCTTACCATGGCATATGCGCGCGCAGCCAAGTGTTTGGGGGCAAGTGTTCAGACCGAGACAGAAGTCACCGGATTTCTCGTGGAAAATGGCGCAGTGAAAGGCGTGCAGACGAACCGGGGAGAATATCGTGCCGATGTGGTAGTCAATGCCTGCGGTGCGTGGGCAGGACAAGTCGCAAAGCTTGCAGGATTTGATTTCCCCATCCAGCCGCGCAAGGGGCAGCTCGCCGTCACCGAGCCGGTGGGCAGGTTGATGAAATCCACCTTCCAGTGCGCACGGTACAATGTCGTCAAATTCCGTCCGGAGGTCATCACGGACAAGACCGTGCTGCGATTGGGCGCATCGCTTTCGATTGAGCAGACCGAGGGCGGCGGCATGATTATCGGCGGCACCCGCGAATTTGCAGGATATGAGGAGCAGAATACATTTGAAGCAATCGAACTTATGATGCAGCGTGCTGCCCGTTTTTTCCCGGTGCTGAAAAATGTGAGCATTATTCGGTTTTTCTCCGGATTTCGTCCGTTTACGCCGGACGGTATGCCGCTTTTGGGACCGGTCAAGGGACTGCGCGGATTTTTCATGGCAGCAGGGCACGAGGGTGATGGGATTGCGCTGTCCCCGATTACCGGAAAGCTGGTTGCCGAGCAGATCGTGCGCGGAGAAAGTTCCTATAACATCGATGCATTCAGCCCGAACCGATTTTTATGACGCTGCATTTCGACGGAAAAATCCGCGCATGGGGTTGTGCTTTGAAGAAAATTCTTTTATACTAACATGGATAGGAACGCTTTCCCGAGCGGGAAGCCCAAGGACGCCTGCAAATCAATATTTGCGGGCGTTTTTTGAAAAGAGGGAGGTAGAGAAATGCTGAAAGTCATCATCCCCGTAGCCGTACTGCTCCTCATTGTGCTGTGCAAGAAGCTGCCGGTCGTCGGGGGAAAAATCAATGTGGCGTTGGTTGTGACCGGTGCGCTTACGCTGCTCCTTGGCGGTTTGTTCAATCCCGCGGAGTGGATTGCGGCATGGATTGATGGTATGAACCGCCTGTCATGGATTATTGCGCTGTCCATTGCAGGAAGCCTGTTTGCCGAGATTTCCATGCGGATGGGTACGATTGATACCATCATCGGGGCGCTGACTGCGAAATTCGGCAGGCATCCCCGGCTGCTGATTGTGTGCATCCTGTTTGCGCTGACGCTTGCCGGTTCGCTGCTCGGTGACGCAATCGCGGCTTCAACGGTTATCGGCATGCTGACCATCGGGATTCTGGTTTCGATGAATATGTCGGCGGAGAAAATCAGCGCCATCATTGTAATGGGCGCATGCGTCGGTTCGATCATGCCGCCGATGACGCAGGCAGTTGCGCTTGCGTGCTCGCTGACCGGCGCGGAGGTGGACCCGGTCATCAACATCAGCTATATCACAGTTTCGGTCATTTTTTTGGTGGTGGCGGTATACTGCGCGATGTTCCTTGTCAAAAAGGAAAATGTGCCGGGCGCAAACCCGAGCGTAGAAATCAAATTCATGGACAAGCGTGCGGGGGAAATTTTGCGGGAGAACTGGAAAAGCCTGATTCCGCTGATTTTCCTGATTGTGATTGTATTGCTGCGCACAGTGAAAATCCCGTATATTTCGGTCGATCTCGGCCCCACCATTCTGAAAAACATCAATATTTTGACCATGCCCGATGGCAGCATCCTGAATCTGTACGATTGGCTGTCGAATGTATCCATTCTGAATGGGTTGAGCAATGGCATTGTGCTTTCCATCCTGTGCGCGATTGCGGTTGCGTTTTTGTTCCCGGCGGTGCACCAGAATACCGGCATTATTCTCAGAGAGAGCCTTTCCAAGGTGAAAATGACGGTTGTGCTGCAAATCTGCTGCGCATTTATGCTCGGCAGCTTTTACGCGGCAGGCTCGATTGATGCGGTTTCGGCATTTGCACAGAGTCTGGACAGCAATGTGCTCAAGATTGGCGGCGCAGCTGCGCTGATTTTGCTTGGCATGCTGACCGGCTCGCAGTCCACGGCACAAAATGTGATTTTTTCGTTCTTCGGTCCGGCGCTTGTGGCGTCCGGCGTGACGGCAACCCATGCGGCGGTTGCGGGAGCGCATCTGGCATCCGCAGGACAGGGGCTGCCCCCCGCAGATTTGACCACCTTTGTGGTATGCGGTATTGTCGCTTCGCTGTTTGGGCGGAAAGTGGACCCGCTCAAATCCATGTTCTATTCCATGCCGATGTGCATCTGTATGGCGGTCATTGGTTTTGTATTTCTGTATTTTTAAGTGCAAAAAAACCTTCCCGATTTGGGAAGGTTTTTTGCGTCATGGGGTATTCAGATTCCAGTCAATCGGCGTTTCGCCGTGCGCCTGTAAAAATTCGTTGCAGCGCGAAAAATGGCGGCAGCCGAAAAACCCGCCGTAAGCCGACAGGGGAGAGGGATGTACGGTTTCCAGAATCAAATGATTGGGGTTGGTGATGAGCGGCTTTTTCGAGCGGGCGTTGCCGCCCCAGAGCAGGAACACAATCGGCGTTTCGCGTTCATTGAGTTTGCGGATGATGGCATCGGTGAACGTTGTCCACCCCAGATTTTTGTGGCTGTTTGCCTGTCCGCGGCGGACAGTCAGCGTCGTGTTGAGCATCAGGACGCCCTGCTGCGCCCACTTGGTCAGCGTGCCGTTCTGCGGGGGAGGGAAGCCAAGGTCGCTTTCCAGCTCCTGAAAGATATTTTTGAGCGAGGGCGGCGGCGCGATGCCCTCCTTGACCGAAAAACACAGCCCATGCGCCTGCCCGGGACCGTGATAGGGGTCCTGCCCGAGCAGGACTGCTTTCACCGCATGGTACGGCGTATAGCGCAGGGCATTGAAGATATCCTCCATGGGCGGATAGATCGTCTGCTCTGCATACTCTTTTTTGAGCCAGTAGCGGATTTTTTTGTAATAATCGCTTTGAAACTCGGGCGCGAGGATTTCGTCCCAGTCGTTGTTCAAATGTACCATAGATGCCTCCGGAGCGGTGTTATTTTACTTATTATAGCATAGAATGCGGATGGAAAAAAGCTTTTCAGCGGAGTATGCTGCACCAATCTGAAAAAGAATGCGGTTTTCCCCTTGACAAATATCCGAAAATAAAGTATCCTAAGTGTACTAGAAATACTAGTACAGGTGATACGTGAAAGGAGGCGCGCAATGCTACGCATCGATTTTAGAGATTCCCGCACGATCTATGAGCAGGTTGCAGATGGAATCGAGGATATGGCGATGCATGGTGTCATGCAGCCGGACGAACAACTACCCAGTGTGCGGCAGCTGGCAATGGAACTGTCGATCAATCCAAATACCATTCAGCGCGCATACAGCGAACTGGAGAGCAGAGGGGTGATTTATTCCGTGAAAGGACGGGGGAATTTTATCTCAAGCGATTGCGATGGATTGCGTCAGCGCCGCTTGAGCGAGATTGCGCAGCAGATTGGCACATTGGCACAGACTGCGCGGGAATTGGGCGCAGATGATGACACAATGCGTGCATGGCTGACTGGAAAGGAGGGAAAGAAATGATTCGTTCTACCGATGCGACCAAATATTTCGGAACATTGTGTGCGGTCGATCAGGTAAACGCAGAGATTCATGACGGTTCGGTATTCGGACTGATCGGCTCGAACGGCGCAGGCAAATCGACATTTCTGCGGATGCTTGCCGGAATTTTGAAGCCTGACAAGGGCAGCGTGACGATTGACGGACAGGATATTTTTGAAAATACCGCACTCAAGCAGAAGTGCTTTTACATTTCGGATGAACAGTATTTCTTCTCCAGTTCTACGCCGGAGGAGATGAAGCGCTATTACAGCCTGCTGTATCCTAAATTTGACCATGGTCGCTACCAGCACCTGATGAAGGCGTTTGACCTCGATGAACATCGGAAAATCCGCACCTTCTCCAAGGGCATGAAAAAGCAGGTCTCTGTCATTCTTGGCGTGTGCGCAGGCACCGATTACCTGTTCTGCGACGAGACATTCGACGGTCTCGACCCGGTGGTGCGTCAAGCGGTCAAGAGCCTGTTTGCAGAAGACGTGACCGAGCGCGGCATGACCCCGGTTATCGCGAGCCATAATCTGCGCGAGCTTGAGGACATCTGCGACCATGTCGGGCTGCTGCACCGCGGCGGCATCCTGTTCTCCCGCGATCTGGACGACATGAAGCTCGGCATTCATAAATTGCAGGTCATCTGGAGCGGCGAGATGCCAGAGCATGCGCTGGATGGACTTGAAGTCATGCGTCGGGAGCGCCGCGGCTCGCTCCATACCATCACCGTGCGCGGCGAACGCGATGCGGTGCAGAGCCGGATTGCGTCCACGCAGCCGATCTTTTTTGAAATGCTGCCGCTGACGCTGGAGGAAATCTTTATCAGTGAAACGGAGGTTGTTGGCTATGACGTCAAATCGCTCCTCTTTTAAGATGCTGCGCGAAACCATGCGCCGCAATATTTGGGCGACGGCGCTGTCGCTGGTCGGCTTCTTTTTCTGCATGCCGCTGCCTGCGGCAATGATGATTCAAAACAATCTGAGCGCGCAGAATGCGGACTGTAGCCGGGAAGAAGTGATAAAATACGCGGCTCGTGACCTGCACATGCTTCTGAGCGCGGAAAATCCCATGGTGAAAATCGGCATCTGCATCATGGCGGTGCTGTGCGGCATTGCGCTTTTCTCCTATCTGCATTCCCGGCAGAAGGTGGATTTCTACCACAGCATCCCGATGAAGCGCGGACAGCTGTTTTTGAACAATTACATGGCGGGTATCGTTATGGTGCTGCCCTCTTATTTGCTCATGTATGCACTTACCGCTGCAATCGGCGCTGCGCTTGGCGTACACAATGCCATTGGCGGTGCAGAAGCGGTATTCTCCATTGCAGCAAACAGCCTGTTTTTCCTGCTGATTTATACCATATCGGTACTGGCAACTGTGCTGACCGGCAACACCATTCTGGCGGTGCTGCTCGACGGCTGGATGCTGTTTTCCCTGCCGGCAGCGGCTTTGATCGCGTCCGGGTTGGGCGAGCTGTTCTTCGACCATTGGAATGGAAGCGGTCTGATCAACTGGATTCTGCTCAACATGTCTCCGGTCTTTTTATACTTTGCAGTCGGAAGTGATGATTTTAATTTCTTGGGAATGGTCAGCTATGAAAAGGCTGCGCAAGCGTTCCCCATGCTGCTGATTGTACTGCTTGTGACCTTGGCGCTGGCAGCGCTCAGCTATGTGCTGTTTGGCTGCCGGAAAAGTGAACGGGCAGGGACTGCCATTGCATTTGAAGGTCTGAAACTGCCTCTTAAATGTTATATGGTATTGGTCATTGCGCTGGGATTCGGTCTGATTTTTCAGGCGCTCGGCGGAAACTTCTGGATTTGGTTTGGTCTGCTGGCGGGCACGGCGCTCGGCCATATCCTGATTGAAATGATTTATCACTTTGACTTCCGTGCAGCGTTTGCACACTGGAAAACCATGATCGTATTGGCTGTGGCGGCAGTTATGATCATTCTGGGTGCGAAAAACGATGTACTGGGATATGATACTTGGCTTCCCAATCCCGAAAAGGTCGAAGCGGCATGCTTCCGGACCGGATTTGGGAATGACAACATTGGGCAGCAGTCTGGACTATGGTATTTCATGAATGAAAAAGAGAACGGCGTGAGTGATCCAAAAAGCATCGAGGCAATCCGAAAATTAGCCGAAATCGGCATAGAAAGTACCCCGCCGGACGGAGCAGCATATAGCGGTGAGGAAAATAATATCTGGACCTATTTTTATGTAGATTTCTACATGGAAAACGGCTTGACGCAGTCGCGCAGCTATGAGATTCCGGAGAATGACGAAACTTGGGCGTTGATTGACAGCATCCGTTTCACTGAGGAGTATCAGACCAAGGTGAACCCGTTGTTCAACATCAATTTGGACGAGGAGGGAATTAGCTGGCGTCTTGCAATGCGCACCAATGCGGAAACTTCGGAAGATAGCGGCAAGAAAATCACGGACGCCGAAAAGGTGCGCAAGATTCTTGAAACTTTGCGGGAAGAAACCCTGACGCTCACTCCGGATGTAGCGAAGGCGACGGTGCCGGTACTGCGGATGGATATTGACAGCCGGTATTTTGACGGCAACTATGCTGGAGGTGCGGAATATGTGCCGGTCTACCCGACCTTTACGCGGACACTGGCGCTGCTCGCCGCAGAGGGCGTCGCGCCCCATGCGCTGACCGTGGACGATCTGAGCCATATCACCATCTGGTACGATGGGGAAGCGTACAGCGCAGCGGCATACGATAAGGTGATGACCCAGCAAGTCGGTGGAGAATCTTTCAGTGTCAATATTACCAACAAGGCAGAGATGCAAAAACTGCTTCCGGGTGCAATGCTGGAGCCGGTAGCGGAATCCTGCGATATTGCATTTCGGGTAGAGGGCGGAGAGTATCACACTTACACCATCATAGTATCTTTCCTAGATGGAAATTCGGCTGCACTCTATTATCCCGAGGGACAGTTCCCCGAAGAGCTGTGCCGTGCCTATCTGAGCGGCACGCAGCAGCCTGCTGCATGACCACAGAAACAGGAAAAGCCTGCTACTTTTTAGCAGGCTTTTCTGCTAAAATTGGATTGAAATTGGAAATTCAGAACCCGTATCGCCGATTTTTAAGGTTTTTTTCAGCTTTGTATCATAAAGTAGAACCACAGCGTGAGTAAGTTCGGATTGCCGCGCTGCGCTGTCGGGGTACTGCCGCCATCATGTACGCCGACGGTCTATCATATCCCACGCCGACGGGACGCGCCGGGGAGGATCGCCCCACCGTTTCTCCACATCTTCATGTTGTCATCGTTTATCTTCGGTGTCGTCCCGCTGGGCAATTCAATTGGGTTTGTGCGTCTCGGAGGAATCCGGGGCGTTTTTTCATTTTAGGCGGGCATGTATTTTGCACAACTCGAGGTTGCGTCTTTCGACAAAATGGGTATAATAGAAGAGATAGGACTATATCGAAACGGAGTGAGTAAGGGTTGGGACGTTATCATAGACGCCGCGGTTATAGCAGTTATCGGCGGCGCAGAGACCCGAAGGCGTTTTTTAAATTTGCAGCAGTTTTATTTGTCATTGCAGCTTGTGCTGCCGCAGTCATCCAGACAAAGCGGCTCAGTACAACCGATGCACAGATTGAAAAATTGGAAAAGCAGGTCAGCGATTTGCAGACCCGGCTGGATGAGGTCAATAAGGTCGTGCCGCAGGCGCTTTTGGAGCAGGCGGTCAGCGGACTGGCGCTGGATTATCAAAAACTCTATCCGGAGATGAAGGCAGAAGCGGGAACTTTTGCGGAAAATGATGCAAAAGCGGTCTATCTGACATTCGATGACGGTCCCTCATCCAATACCGAAGCCATTCTGGATGCGCTCAAGCAAACAGGTCAAAAGGCAACCTTTTTTGTAGTTGGAAAGAATATTGCGGGACGCGAAGCGGTTGTCAAGCGGATTGTAGAAGAAGGGCATACCATCGGCATTCACGGTTATTCACACGATTACGGCGCGACCTATGAATCGGTCGAGGCGTTTTTGGAGGATTTCCATCAGGCATATGATGCGGTCTATCAGGCGTGCGGCGTATACCCGACCGTATTCCGTTTCCCGGGCGGCTCGGTGAACGCATACAGCCGTGTGACCTATCAGCAGATTATCGCGGAAATGGTGCGCCGCGGCTTCGTGTACTATGACTGGAACGTATCCAGTGAGGATGCGACCGGTAAGGCGTACACCGCGGAGGAGCTGATTCAGACGGTCATGGCGGGTGTGGCAAAGGAAGAGCACCCCATTGTACTGCTGCATGATGCGGCGGATAAAAAGGAAACTGCGAACGCGGTTGCAGCATTGGTCGAGCAGCTTCAGTCGCAGGGATATTACTGCGACAAGCTGACGCCGACGGTTCAGCCGGTCACATTCAGTTACAGCGGATAAAAAAAGGTCCGGCTCAAAAATATGAGCCGGACTTTTTTGCCCCGGTTCGGATCACCACGGCAGTTTCTCCATCTCTATTTTAGTAAATTTATGTACTAAAGTCAATAGTAAAGATGTTTACTATGATACGCTCTGCTTATACTAAGAGCAGAGGAGAAGTATGGAGATTTATCAAAAGCGAATCCGTGACCTGCGCGAGGATGCGGATAAGACGCAGGCAGAGGTTGCAGCGGCGCTTGGCACCTCGCAGACCATGTATGCGCGCTATGAGCGCGGCGCGAACGAACTGCCAATCCGTCATCTGATTCGGTTGGCACAGTATTACGGCGTATCGTCCGACTATATTTTGGGATTGACGGACGAATAAAATCCGCCCGGTTCATGATTTCGTGAGCCGGACGGACTTTTTTATGGCGTGAGCTGCTTGGAAAGCTCCTGCGCGCGCGCACTCGGATGCCCGGGGCGCTTGCCGCAGAAGTGAATTTGATAACGATCCATGCAGCTGCTTACAATCTGAATCGCTTCGTCGCGCGAGAGCGTATCCAGCACCGTGGTGTGCTTATGCTCCAGCTGCTTATAGATTTCAAAAAAATGCCGGATTTCCTGCGCGATATGGGGTGGAAGATCGGAAAGGTCATGATAAAAATTCCATGTAGGATCCTCGCGGGCAATAGCGATGATTTTCTCATCGTAGCTGTCCTCATCAATCATGCGGATGCAGCCGATCGGGATACAGTCCACCATTACGAGCGGGTCGAGCGATTCGGAGCACAGAACCAGAACATCGAGCGGGTCGCTGTCATCGGCATAGGTACGGGGAATGAAACCATAGTTTGCCGGATAGTGTGCAGAAGTGTGCAGAATGCGGTCAAGGCGCAGCAGACCGGTGCGTTTGTCCATTTCGTACTTCTTTTTGCTGCCCATTGGAATCTCGATGACCGCAGTAAACTGCTGCGGCGTGATGAGTTCCGGAGAAATGTCATGCCAGATGTTCAAAGAGATTGCCCCCTTTTTTTTTATTCTACAAGATTACGCGCAAAAAGGCAATCTCAAAAAGAAAAACCCCCGGCTTTCACCGGGGGCATGGGAGATACAGATTTAGTCGCGGTCGCCAAACAGACGCAGGATATAGAGGAACAGGTTGACGAAGTCCAGATACAGCTCGAGCGCCGCGAGGATTGCGGCATTGGCAAGGATTTCAGGACTGTGGCTGTATGCTGCGTACATTGCCTTGATCTTTTGCACATCGTAAGCGGTGAACGCGAGGAACAATCCGACGCCGGCGAAGCAGAACAGGCGCTCCATACCGCCGAAACCAAAGAACATCCCGAGCAGATTGAATACAATCATCAGAATCAGTCCACCGATCAGCAGGGGACGCAGGCGGGAGAGATCGACCGAGGTAAAGTATCCAACCGCAGCCATAACGCCGAAATAAACCGCGGTGACACCGAACGCAAGAATCAAAATCGGCACTTCAAAATACAGGAACAGCGTGGAGAATGTCAGACCGTTGAGTACGGCGTATACAAAAAACATTGCACGCGAAGCGCCGGTGGAAAGCTTGCCGACACTGGCAGACAACTTGAATACAGTGACCAGTTCTAGGATTGCGAGGATGGCCATTGCAGGCAGGGAAAGAAACAGCGTAACCAGACCGCTGAGGTAGGTTCCGAGCATGACTGCGAACGTTACCGCAAGACCGAGAAACATCCAGCCAAAGGTTTTTGCCGTGTAACGGCCAATGGAAATGGGCTGCGCAGAATGGTTGTTTTCATACATCATAATCACCTCACAGCGCCATTGTAGCATGTCCTGCGCGAATTGTCCAGAACTCCCTTTCGGGCGGCAGAGCAGAGGGAAAAAAGAGGAAAGAATTCTTGTATAAAAACAACGCAAATCAGCCAAAAACAGGCGAATGATTTAAGAAATATATTTTTAAACCGTTTGTTAATTTTGTGCGTCAGGTGCGGACGTTTGCGGCGATTTGTGGTATGATAGGAACATGGACAGGAAATCCATCGGTAAGGATTGATTTTATGGATATCAAATGCACCCAAAACATGTTTAAAAGCGCCAACGGCGTGTCTTCGATCACTTACTATATTCTGGCGCCCGAAGGGGTGGAAGCGCGTGGAATCGTGCAGATTGCACATGGGATGTGCGAGTATTTTTCCAGATATACTGTTTTTGCAAAATATTTATGCAGCCTTGGATTCATCGTCTGCGGCAACGACCATCTTGGACATGGCGCATCGGTCTCCCGGGAAACCGAACTCGGCTTTTTTGCAGCGCAAAATGGGTGGAAGTACCTAATTGACGATATGAAGCAGCTGACGGATATTATGCGGGGGCGGTATCCCGGAATGCCTTACTTCCTGTTCGGGCATTCCATGGGCTCCCTGCTCGCGCGGCTATATCTGCCGCAGTATGGAAAAACGCTCAGCGGAAGCATCCTGTGCGGGACAGTGGGACCAAATCCTCTGGCAAAGACCGGTATCAAACTGGCGGATACAGTCGCCCATTCCCATGGGATGACCTATCGTTCGGGAATGCTTTCCCGGCTTGCAATGGGCAAGTTAAACCGGAAAATTGCGGACCCGCCGTCTGTATTCTCGTGGCTGACCCGCGATCAGCACATTGTGGAATTGTATCAGTCGGATAGCAAGTGCAATTTTGTTTTTACGGCGACCGGATTCCGCGATCTGTTTACGCTCGTGTATCGCGCGAACAATGCGCGCTGCTTCCGCGGGACGCCGCATGAACTGCCGCTTTTGCTGATCTCCGGGGATAAAGACCCGATTGGCGGCTATGGCGACGGTGTACGCAATGTGGCGCGGATGTATCACGCTGCCGGACAGAAAGATGTCGATGTGATCTTCTATAAGGACGCGCGGCATGAAATTCTGAATGAACTGAATCATCTGGATGTGTTTGGAGATGTTTCACGTTGGCTTGAAAGCCATCTCGCAGTCAAAGAACCGGATGCCAGCGCATAAAAAAACCGCCTGATATCAGGCGGTTTTTCTTGACAGTCCTCCAATATGATACTATACTAACTGTATTAGCATGAGTGATACAGATAAGCAGGTGGAGGTGCGTGATGAAGATACGGAAACTGGTGGGTTTCGTACTGATGATGGCGGTAAGTTGGGTGATTCTGGAGATTACGGGTGCATCACCGGCGAATTTTCTGGTGGTGCGGGATTTTGCGGCGACAGCAAATGTCACCCTGGTGCCGTTTGCGGATATTCTGGATTTGGTGAACGGCGGCAGCTTATCCGGTATGCTCCTCAATATTGGCGGGAATATTGCGCTGTTCATGCCGCTCGGGTTTATGCTGCCCATGGTTTGGACGGGGTTTCGTCGTCTGCCGCGTACCGCGGCATTTGGCGCGTGCGTGAGCCTGTTCATTGAGGTAAGCCAGCTCTTTAATTACCGGGCAACTGTAACCGATGATCTGTTGCTTAACACCTGCGGTGCAGTGCTGGGCTATCTGTGCGCTGCGGCAGTGCTGCGCGTCCTGCCGCAGCTGTCACCGGATGACTACACAGAACGCCGCTGCGTCCTGCCTGCTGCACTTGCGGTATTGCTTCCGTATTTGGTGCAGACGGTACAGGAAAGTATATTTTTCCTTACTTACTCGCAGAATATTTGAGAGAATGCCAATGGCATCAAACCCTTGAAAGGAAGGCATGCATATGAAAAAAATGAAACATCCGCTGATGGGTTGTGCTGCATGCGCAGCCGGGATGTTTACTGCATTTACATTATGGCAAAATATCCGCGTGAAAACGACAGAATATGTGCTGCAATCCCAAGACCTGCCGTCTGCATTTGATGGGTTCCGCATTGTGCTGCTCGCAGACATTCACAGCCGCCGCTTTGGGGATAAGCAGGAACAGCTGCTTTCGCGTGTGCGCGCAGCCAAACCGGATTTAATTTTGATAGCGGGAGATTGGATGGATGCGCGGGCGGGAAAGCTTTCGACCTGTATTGCGCAGGCACGCGGATTGTGTGCCATCGCACCGGTATGCGGTGTGTATGGAAACCACGAACTGCGCCGTATTCGCAAGACCGGACAGGATAAATTTGGCGCTGCACTTCAAAAGATGGGCGTACAGATGCTGCATACTTCGGGTACGCGTATTGAACGCGGCGGCATGTATCTCAATTTGATTGGGGTGGAAGATCCGGCAGAAATACCCGATCACCCAAAGAAAAAGGAAATGATGCGTTCGGTAGATGAAATGATGGAGCGCGTGATGCATGGGGTGCTTCCGGATGAATTCACCATTTTAATCGCGCACCGACCGGAGTTTTTTCATGTTTACGCGAAGTATCCGATTGATTTGGTGTGCGCAGGACATGCCCATGGAGGGCAGATCCGCTTGCCGGGGATTGGGGGACTGTTTGCCCCAGGACAGGGGCTGCTGCCTAAATATACAGGCGGAAAATACAGCGAGGGTCAGACAAATATGATTGTCAGCCGTGGACTGGGCGGCAGGGAAGCGCCGATCCGCATTTTGAATATGCCGGAGATCGTGGTGCTGACGCTGAAAGCAGGGGAATCGTAGGCGGGCACGCCTGCGCAGAGGATGCCTGTGCATTGAAAAAGCACGAAAAAAAGCACGCGCCTGTGCTGCATGATCGATACATATGATGGCATACGCGCGCCTGAACGATTCGGTTGTCATATTTTTTGCGAAAAGTTTGTCGTATTTTTTTCATTTTTCGCCTTTTTCATTTTGCGAATTGTGCATTTTGTTCACAAATATTTTTTTTAAATCTTGTATATCACGCGAATGGCTGACAATATTCTTTCGCCGTATAATATATCCACATTCAAAGCTACATGTGCCGGGTTGGAACGCGGCGAAAGGAGTGTCCATCATGAAAGAAATAAAGGTCGGTATTGTTGGTTTGGGACGTCTGGGTGCTGTACATGCAGAGAATTTGGCGTTTAAAATTCCGGGATGCAAGCTGACAGCAGCATGCTCTCTGGTACAGTCGGAACTGGATTGGGCAAAGGATTTTCTCGGTGTTGAGTTTGTAACGAACGATTACAGAAAAATGATTGACGAGGCAGATATTGAGGCAGTTGCAATTGTATCTTCTTCCCCCGAACACTGCTGGATGATTGAATATGCAATGGATGCTGGTAAGCATGTTTTCTGCGATAAGCCGCTTGGCTGCTCACTGGAAGAGTGCAAACGTGCAGAAGCTGCTGTAGAACGGCATCCAGATAAATTGTTTTTCCTTGGTTTTATGCGTCGATACGATCCTTCTTATGCACGCGCTAAAGCGGAGATTGATGCTGGCAAGATCGGAAAGCCGTATCTTGTAAAGGCAACAGGTCTCGATCCGGAAGCTTTGGTTGAAAGCTGCATTCAGTTCTCCAAGACCTCCGGAGGAATTTTCATCGATGCTGCATCGCATGATATTGATTTGATGCGCTGGTTCCTCGGCGGCGAAATCACGGAAGTGTATGCTGCTGGCACGACGTTTAAGCATCCTGAGTTCACCGAAAACGGGGACACCGAGACAGGTGTGGCGATGCTGAAGCTGGATAACGGCACGGTAGCTTTTCTGCATGTTGGCCGCACAGCTCCGCATGGTTACCACACGGAGACGGAAATTGTTGCGACTGAAGGTCATATCCGAGTTGCAGGCGTTCCAGCCAAGGACCGGGCAATGGTTTATGACAAGTATGGTGCGCGTCAGGAAATTGTAGAGAACTTCCCGCAGCGTTTTGCAGAGGCGTATCTGTTGGAAATGATCGATTTCATTGATTGCATTCGAAATGGGCGCAAGCCAGAACTTACTGTTTATGACGGCACGAAAGCTACGGTGGTGACCTATGCAATCACAGATTCTTTCCATTGCGGCAAAGCGGTTGAAGTGAAATACTGATTCCGTTCATATCATAAAAAGACATGACATCCAATCTTAGATGCCATGTCTTTTTATCAATATATGATTCGCAGGAGGTTGTATATTTTGAAGGTCACAATCAACTATATTGCAGAACTGGCTGGTGTCTCCCGCGGAACGGTTGATAAAGTCATTCATAAACGCCCCGGCGTTCGTCCGGAGGTTCGGGAACATGTGATGCAGGTGATACGTCAAACAGGCTATCAACCCATTCATAGATCACTCGAACCAACCAGCAAAACAGTTGCTGTCATCATGCCGCGCACGACGGATACGTATTTTGCGGCACTAAAAGCCGAATTGGATGCACGATGCGATTTGCTTCCGGATTTGACATTGCGCTATCACTTTTGTGAATCAACTGATATTGACAGCCAGCTTGCGGCTTTGCAGCACCCAGCGGATGCATGGCTGATCCGCGGAGTTCGCAGCGAACGTCTGCGAATCCGGCTGAAACAGCTTGAATGCCCGATTTTTTTCTTGGATGCCGAAGTCCCGGGCGTATCTTCTGTCTGCACCTTCTGTGAAGATAATTATCAAGGAGGGCGGATTGCGGCGTCATTGCTCTCAAAATGTATGGGGCGGTATGGGAAAGCCGCGGTATTGGCGGGATCTCCGGAAATTGCAAGCCATTGTCAGCGGTTGGACGGATTTCTGGACTATTTACAGGAGCATTGCCCGGAAATCGAGGTGGTTGCACAGCTGTTTTCTCAGGATCAGAGTGTGATTGCATACACACAGGCTTGCCGCACATTGGACCAGTTTCCAGAGCTCAAGGGATTTTGCAATTTGGCGGGTTATGCAGGCGAAATCGGGCAGGCAATGCTGCAAAGGAAGCGTCCGGTCAAGATGGTTTGTTATGATAGCACCGCAGATGTCGCGGCGCTGATTCAGAAAGGAATTGTGGAATTTTCAATCAGCCTGTTATTGTCCCAACAAGCTGGCAGCATTATAAATACGTTATACGACTATTTGCTGCGGGGAATTCCTCCGATCGAGAGCTGCATTCAAACACCGGTCACGGTCCTGTTTGATGAAAGCCTTGGCGGGATTCTGCCGGATGGGCAAAAATAAGTTTTGCTTTGATACAGGGGCAGCTTTCGCTTTACACATGGGAACACATCTGTGCATTAAAATATCAATGTTCGGATATTCAAGAAATAAGGTCGCAGCAATAGCTGCGACCTTATTTTGCAGGGCGATAGATAAATCATCAAATGTGCGATGATTCACTTATCATATGTTTTCGTGATAAATAGCCGTTTTCAATGGAATTGGCAGATCAATATGCAACACCCTGCCAGATCATTGCATCGCAAACCTTCTCAAAGCCGGCGATGTTTGCACCAGCAACCAGATTGCCCGGCATACCGTAACGCTCTGCTGCGTCCTTGCATGCTGCGTAGATATTCACCATGATCTGATGCAGCTTTGCGTCAACCTCGTCGAATGTCCACGACAGGCGCTGGCTGTTCTGGCTCATTTCCAGACCGGAAGTTGCTACGCCGCCTGCGTTGGCAGCCTTTGCCGGACCAAATGCAACGCCTGCTGCTTGGAATGCTTCGACAGCCTCCGGTGTGCAGGGCATATTTGCGCCTTCTGCAATCGCCTGAATGCCGTTTGCAATCAGAGCCTTTGCTTCTTCACCGTTCAGTTCGTTCTGGGTTGCGCAGGGCAGCGCAATGTCGCACGGAACGCTCCAGATGCCGCGGCAGCCTTCTACATACTTTGCAGACGGCACATAGTCCAGATAGGTCTTAATGCGTGCGCGCTTGACCTCTTTGATTTCCTGAATTACCTGATAATCAATGCCGTTTTCGTCAACAACATAGCCGTTGGAATCGCTCATAGCAATGACCTTGCCGCCGAGCTGGGCCGCCTTCTGGCAGGCATAGGTCGCAACATTGCCGGAGCCGGAGATTACGACGCGCTTGCCCTCAAAGGAAGTGCCCATGTCCTTGAGCATTTCGTTCATATAGTAGCATGCGCCGTAACCGGTTGCTTCGGTGCGTGCGAGGGAACCGCCGGCGCCAACCTTCTTGCCGGTCAGCACGCCGGTAAATTCGTTGCGCAGACGTTTGTACTGACCGAACATGTAGCCGATTTCGCGTGCACCAGTACCGATGTCACCCGCCGGAACGTCGGTATCCGCGCCGATATGCTTGGAAAGCTCGGTCATGAAGGACTGGCAGAAATGCATGATCTCAGTATCGCTTTTGCCCTTCGGGTCGAAGTCCGAGCCGCCCTTGCCGCCGCCCATGGGGAGACCGGTCAGGCTGTTTTTGAAGATCTGCTCAAAGCCGAGGAACTTGATAATGGACTGGTTGACAGACGGATGCAGACGCAGACCGCCCTTGTAGGGACCGATTGCGGAGTTGAACTGGATACGCCAGCCGCGGTTGACCTGCACCTTGCCTGCGTCATCGACCCACGAAACACGGAAGTTGATGATGCGCTCCGGCTCCACGATGCGCTCCATGATGCCGTTCGCTTCGATTTCCGGACGAGCGTCTACAACCGGCTCCAGAGACTCGAAAACCTCGCGGACTGCCTGCAGGAACTCGGGCTCGTGTGCGTTGCGCTGCTCAAGACCGGCGTAAACGCGCTTCAGATACTCATTTTTCAGTGCCATTATAAAACTTCCCTTCGTCAGATATACGTCTCCATACGGCGCTGCCATACAGAAATGCAGTATTACTTGAATGGCTATTATTTTATCACAAGCGGTAGAAAATTGCAATCGAAAGGAGTATATAGATTCACATAAAATGTGTCCGTGTCACAAAGAATTTTGTGTTTTTCGCACGATAGAGTGAGAAAAAGATTTCCTTTAATTGTAATATCTTTATTTCAAAGCGTTTTAACTGTCAATCCTGTTTTTGGATGACATATTGATCGTTCAGAACCATCCAGAGCTGCGGGAAATACCGCATAATGTTCCAAACACTGATGCCATGCAGATGGAATTCGTGTGCGAGTGCAAGCTTGGACTCAATGCTGCGCGCGTCCTCAAACCAGACCTCGTGTTCGACGCGGTCGCGGTAGTAGTTGTAAAACGGTGACTGCGCGGTTTCATCGAACGCAATGGATGCGCCGCGGTTCACAGCCTGCTCGACCGCAGCCACGTTGCCAATGCTCTGTGCGACCGACTGACCGGGTACATGCGGCAGCGTCCAGTCATAGCCGTAATTGGGGATGCCCATGAAAATGCGGGTGGACGGGATGGCGGAAACCGCGTACTGCATCACCTGTCGCACCTTGTTGAGCGGAGCGACCGCCATGGGTGCAGAATGGGCATACCCCCATTCGTAGCTCATGATCAGCACATTGTTTGCTGCTTGACCGAGCTGCGCATAGTCATGTGCTTCGTAGAGCAAACCGCGTTGGTCGGATGAGGTTTTCGGCGCAAGTGCGACAAAGACTGTAAAACCGAGCGGGTTGAGCGTTTGCCGCAGCAGGGTAATAAATGCAGCGTAACGGTCGCGGTCTGCGGGCGGGATGTACTCGAAATCGACATCGACCCCGCCGTATCCGTGTGCAGTCATGTATGCAATCAGATTTTGAATCAGACGCTGTTGGGCAGCCGGGCAATTCAGCAGACGGCTTGCACGTTCTCCGGAAAAGGTGCCGTCCGGCGCGAGCGTGGTGAGCACCATAAGCGGAATTGCCCCAAATTCCCGCGCGGCTTCGGGAAGATTGCGGTCATCAATGACGGAAAGTCCGCCATCCGGCTGTGCGCCGAAGGCAAAGACCGAAAGATAGGTCAGATACGGGAGCGTTTTGCGCAGGATGGAGAGGTCAATATTGGGATAGGCATAGCCGTTGACTGCGAGCGTCCCCTTTTTCGCACCCTCATATTCGAGGACAAGCTGCTGCCCGGGGAAAATACGGTCGTTGCCTCCGAGCTGCGGGTTGTTCTGCCAGAGCTGATAGACGGTCATGCCGTTTTTTGCGGCAATCGAGCCGAGGGTATCGCCTTGCTGCACGGAATATACCCGTTTCGGGAAAAGAATCACAAGCGCCTGTCCGGGCGTCAGGCGTGCAGGTTCGTGCAGACCGTTGTCGGAAATAATCCGCTGCATGGGGACGTCGTGCGCACGGGCAATCGAGTATACCGTGTCCCCTGGCTTTACTACATGAATTACCATTTGGTTCCCACCTTTCTCAGCTTATTCTATGCAGTGGGCGCTTGTCCTGTGCACAAGAGAACAGGCGCATTGTAGATGGATGCTTTCCAAATCGGACAGAACATGATAAAATGAAAGCGATTCCAGAGTAAAAGCCCGCATGGGCTGAAAGATAAAAGGAGAATTCTGGTATGGCAGATATATTACAGCATCTGAAAGACCGTCATGAACATGGTGTGTATCATCAGATGCATGGCTTGAAAATTTTATCGCTTGCCGATGGTTATGCCGAAGTGTTTATGCCTGCAAGCGAGAGCATTCTCAACCCACTGGGAAATGTGCACGGCGGCGCAATCTATACGCTGTGCGACGTGGCAGCAGGCACGGCGGCGGCGTCCCGCGGTCGGGCGGGTGTGACCCTGTCCAGTTCTATGACCTATCTGCGTCCCGGACATGCGGGGGAAGGGCTGCTCGCCAAGACACGTGAGTTCAAATCTGGCAGAACGACCGCAGTGTACGGTGTAGATGTGTATCAGGGGGATCGACTGATCGCAAACGGGCAGTTTACCATGTACTACACAGGGGAGACCATCGAAGTCTAATGACAAATGAAATCTGTGCACCGCTGCTTGACTGGTTCGAGGACAACAAGCGCAGCCTTCCGTGGCGGCGCGACCGGGATGCGTATCATGTGTGGCTGAGCGAGATCATGCTCCAGCAGACCCGGGTGGAAGCGGTGATTCCATACTATGAACGTTTTTTGGCGGTGTGCTCGACGGTACAGGCGCTTGCGGCGCTCGAGGAAGACCGGCTCATGAAGCTGTGGGAAGGATTGGGGTATTACAGCCGCGCCCGCAATCTGCAAAAAGCTGCGCGTGTAATTTGTGAAATGCATGGCGGCGTGTTTCCGAAGGATGATGCGGCGCTGCGCGCTCTGCCCGGGATAGGGGATTACACGGCGGGTGCGGTTGGCTCGATTGCGTTCGGTCTGCCGGTTCCGGCGGTGGACGGCAATGTGCTGCGCGTGATTGCGCGGCTGACCGACGATCACCGCTCGATTGACGACAGGAAGGTTCGGAAAGATATCACAAAGCAGGTGCAGGAGATTTTGCCCGCAGGGCGCAGCGGGGACTTCAATCAGGCGCTGATGGAATTGGGCGCGACCGTATGCCTGCCAAACGGCGCGCCGAAGTGCGGCGCCTGTCCGCTGGTGCATCTGTGCCGGTCTTATACGGAGGGAACGGCGCTGGCGCTGCCGGTACGTACCCCGAAGAAAAAAAGACGGGTGGAAATGCGCACCGTGCTTGTGCTGCGCTGCGGAAACCTGACTGCGCTGCGCCGCCGCCCGGAAGAGGGGCTGCTCGCCGGACTGTGGGAACTGCCGGCGTATGAAGGAAAGCTGACTCCGGACGAAGTCCGGGCAGCGCTGTGCGCGCAGGGATTTCGGGTGCGGGAAGTGCTCTCCCTACGTCCTGCAAAGCATATTTTTACACATATTGAGTGGCATATGACCGGTTACTATGTGGAGCTCGAGGCGGTACAGGACGGATTGACTTGGGTAACGCCTGCGCAGCTGCATGGCGAATATGCGCTGCCGTCTGCATTCCGCACGTTCCGCGCGGTGGTCGAAGGAGGAGAACATGGAGTATAACGTGGTGCATCACCCATTTGGACCGTTGTATGACGCGCACTCCCGCGTATTGATTTTGGGGTCGATCCCAAGTCCCAAGTCACGTGAGGTCAATTTTTTCTACGGGCATCCGCAGAACCGCTTTTGGCGGGTTCTGGCGGCAGTGCTCGGAGAGTCTGCTCCGGAAACCATCGAGGAAAAACGCGCGATGGCGCTTCGGCATGGCGTTGCGCTGTGGGATACGTTGGCTTCCTGCGAAATCCGCGGTGCATCGGATGCTGCGATTCGCAATCCTGTGCCCAACGATATCGCATCGCTGATAAAAAAGACACAGATTCACGCGGTATTCTGCACTGGTGCGGTTTCGCATAAGCTCTATACACAGCTATGTCAGCCGCAGACCGGAATCCCGGCAGTGAAATTGCCTTCAACCAGTCCGGCAAACGCTGCGTGGTCGTTCGAGCGTTTAACCGAAGCATATCGGGTAATTGCGGAAACGCTGCAATAGGGCGAAAAGGACAGAAAAATCTGTGCCGAAGATGTTGGGATTGACTAACTATGCGCAGGAGGATTATGATAAAAAAACTCATGAGGGAGTAGTACGCGCATACAGCGTGATTCGTCAACATACCGGCTGCAACGCCTGGCGAATCTGAATGAACGAGACTCATGTGCAGCAGAAATGCTGTACGTGTGTCTTTTTTTATTGGAACGCTGCGACAAGGCAGTAGGCTGCTGGTGTACAGAATATGATACAATAGAGGAGGATGCAGTATGGGTTTTTGGGAAGTCTTTTTCATTGGCATTGGTTTGGCGATGGATGCCTTTGCGGTATCAGTCGGGAAAGGGCTGGCGACACCGAAATATGAGCCAAAGGGCTCGCTGATCTGTGGATTGTGGTTTGGCGGGTTCCAGATGCTCATGCCGCTCATCGGCTGCTTCTTGGGGACGCAGTTTGCAGGATATATTGAGTCGGTCGATCACTGGATTGCATTTGTGCTGCTTGCGCTTATCGGCGGCAATATGATTCGGGAATCCCGCAGCGGGGAAGCGGAAGATGTGGACAGCTCCTATGCGCCGATGCGCATGCTGCCGCTTGCGGTGGCAACCTCGATTGACGCACTTGCGGTTGGTGTGACATTCGCGTTTCTGGGAACGGACATCTGGAGTGCGGTTGCGGTGATTGGCGTGACTACGTTTGTGCTGTCTGCCGCCGGTGTGCGCATCGGCTCAATATTTGGAGAAAAATATGCGTCCCGTGCGGAACTGGCAGGCGGCGCGCTGCTCATTCTGATGGGAACGCGCATTTTGCTGAGCCATTTGGGTGTGCTCTGATTTTTTATGAAAATCTCCTTTTTGTGCGGTCGGAATTTCGCAGAAACACTTGATAAAGCGATGAATTTGCGGTAAAATTGTTAACGTATCTTAATGCGGTGTCGTGCCGCATGAACAATTCCGTATGGTACGGGGGAAAAGGAGATAAAACATTATGAGCGGTACCTTTTGGGCGGTATTGCCGCCCGTCATCGCGATTGCGCTCGCGCTGCTGACGAAGGAGGTCTATTCCTCACTGTTTGTTGGCATCTTTGTCGGCGCACTGATGTTTACCGGACTCAATCCGCTGCACGCGACCGAGACCACGTTCGCAATTATGGGGGAAAAAGTTTCAGGCAACATCAATATTATTCTGTTCCTAGTCATGCTGGGCATTCTGGTCTCGCTGATCACAAAGTCGGGCGCGTCCCGCGCTTATGGCGAATGGGCGACCCGCCACATCAAGTCCCGGCGCGGTGCGTCATTTGCAACTTCGGCACTTGGTGCGCTGATCTTTGTGGATGACTACTTCAACTGCCTGACCGTTGGTACGGTCATGCGTCCGATTACCGACCGACAGAAGATTACACGTGCAAAGCTTGCGTATATCATCGACGCGACTGCGGCGCCGGTGTGCATCATTGCACCGATTTCTTCGTGGGCAGCAGCGGTTTCTTCGTCGCTGCCGGAGGACGCGCATATCAACGGCTTTTCGCTGTTCTTGCAGACCATTCCGTTTAATCTGTATGCGCTGCTGACATTGGCGTTCCTGATTTGGGTTTCGGCATCGAACATCGACTTCTTTGCAATGCGTAAGTACAATGAGAATGTCAAGAAGAGCGGCAAGATTGATTCTACCGGAGAAGAGGCAACGGTCATTGTTGGTTCGGGTCAGGTAAAAGATCTGATTGTTCCGATTTTGTTCCTGATTGCGACCTGCGTTCTGGCAATGTACTATAACGGCGGCGGTTTTGAGGGCGCAAGCATCGTTGATGCCTTTGCAAACTGCACCGCAGCGGACGCGCTTGTCCTTGGTTCGTTTGCAACGCTGATTTTTACTTTCCTCATGTATGTTCCGCGCGGCATTCTGAACTTTGGTCAGTTCTGTGAAGCGTTTACCGAGGGCTTCAAGGCAATGGTGCCCGCAATCTTCATTCTGACCTTCGCATGGACGCTGTCCGGCATCTGCTCGGAGGACTATCTCAATCTGCGCGGCTTTGTGGCTTCTTATATCCATGCGGACGCAGCAATCGGCATGTTTATGCCTGCGATTTTCTTTGTCATTTCGCTTGGCATCGCCTTTGCGACCGGTACCTCTTGGGGTACGTTCGGCATCCTGATTCCGGTTGCATTTTCGATTTTCCCGGACGCAGCCTCTCTGAACATGCTGACCATTACGGTAGCGGCTTGTCTGGCGGGCGCAGTTTGCGGCGACCATATTTCCCCGATTTCGGACACCACCATTCTGGCGTCTGCGGGTGCGCAGTGCAAGCATTTGGACCACGTATCTACCCAGATTCCGTATGCGCTGACAGTTGCGGCAATCAGCTTTATCGGCTATCTCGCTGCGGGCATTACCGGCAGCGGCTGGGTTGGTCTTGGCGTGGGCGCAGTGCTGCTCGCTGTTTTTGCGGTCTATATGACACGCAAATGCAAGGCAGCGGATAACGCCGAATCATAAGAAATAGAAAAGCTCCCCGCTTGGGGAGCTTTTTGCTTATTTGTGATACAGTTTTTTGGTCTGGTGGGTGGGCGAACAAGTTAGGTTCATGCCCAGCTTGCGGAAAACATTGTCGTCCACCTGCGCGAGGATGACCGAAGAATGCACCTCGCAGCCTTTCAGCTTGGAAAGCTGAGCGAGCGCAAGCTCTGCTGCAGGGTTGGTTGCCGCAGAGATCGACAGCGCGATCAGCACCTCGTCGGTGTGCAGGCGCGGGTTGTGATTGCCAAGACCATGGGTTTTGAGCCGCTGAATCGGCTCAATAATCAGCGGGGGCAGCAGATGCAGTTCATCTGGCAGACCGGCAAGCTGCTTGAGGGCGTTGAGGAGCGCAGCGGCAGACGCCCCGAGCAGCGAGGAGGTGCGTCCGGTTACCATCACGCCATCCGGCAGTTCAATCGCCGCAGCAGGATTTCCGGTTTCTTCTGCACGAGCTTCGGCTGCTGCGATGACCGGACGGTCCTCCGGGGATACCTTTGCCTGATTCATCAGCAGTTCAATTTTGTGCACTGCACTGTCATCCGAGCGCCCCATACGCACTTCGCAGAGCGCCTGATAGTAGCGGCGGATGATTTCCTGACCGGATGCTTCGCGGCAGACCTCGTCATCCACAATACAGTTTCCGACCATATTAACACCCATATCGGTCGGAGAGTGATACGGGCTTTCTCCTGCGATTTTCTCAAAAATCGCATTGACAACCGGGAAAATTTCCACATCGCGGTTGTAGTTGACCGTCGTGACGCCGTAGGTTTCCAGATGGAACGGGTCGATCATGTTCACATCGTTGAGGTCAGCGGTCGCGGCTTCGTATGCGAGGTTGACCGGATGTTTGAGCGGCAGGTTCCAGATCGGGAACGTCTCAAACTTGGCATATCCCGCCGAAACGCCGCGCTTGTATTCGTGATAGAGCTGAGACAGGCAGGTTGCCATTTTCCCGGAGCCGGGCCCCGGCGCAGTGATAACGACGAGCGGGCGGGAAGTTTCGATGTATTCGTTGCGGCCATAGCCCTCATCAGAGACAATCAGCGGCACATTGCTCGGATATCCGGCGATCGGGTAATGGGTGTAAACGCGCACGCCAAGCGCAATTAGGCGCTTTTTGAAGGCGTCTGCCGCGGCTTGACCGGCATATTGGGTGATGACCACGCTGCCGACGAACAAACCGATTCCGCGGAACGCATCGATCAGGCGCAGCACATCCATGTCGTAGGTGATGCCGATGTCGGCACGTACTTTGTTTTTTTCAATATCTCCTGCCGAAATGACAATGACAATCTCTGCATCGTCCTTCATCTGCGCCAGCATGCGGACCTTGCTGTCGGGTGCGAAGCCGGGCAGCACGCGGGATGCATGAAAATCATCGAACAGCTTGCCGCCAAATTCCAGATAAAGCTTGCCGCCAAAATGGTTGATGCGCTCCTTGATGTGCGCAGACTGCATGGCAAGGTATTTTTCGTTGTCAAAACCGATTTTTTTCATAATCTTCCCCCTGCGTTTTATAAATTCGTTCATACAGTCTATTGTAATGAAATTTCGGAATTTTTACAATGATTCCGGCAAAAAATCTTTCGTGCATTTCGGAGAAAAAAGAGGGCAGTGCAGGGAAAACTTCGGAAATACAAAAGCCGCCCCGGTTGGAGCGGCTTCTGCGCAAGAAATAAAGAGATAGAGAAAGAACGAATCCATGAAGGGTTTTATCTGTCCTTCAAGTATTATTATAGGAACTTTTGCATGAATTCGCTACGACTATCTTGCGCTATTTCGGGAATTCACAGCGAGAAAAACGATGGTTTTTCCAGAGGGATTTCCCGATCTTGTGAAAACAGAAATTACCTACGACCATAGTCCGGGTGTGTGGGCATGAACCATGCTTCGTGGTCAGTATGGAGCAGATGCTCGGCACGTTCGGAAAGCGGCGCACCCATATATTCCTGATACAGCGCGTCAATCGATGGATTTTCATGCGAGAAGCGCAGGTTGGAGGTGCGGTCCAGTCCGTAGAGCACCTGCCCGCGCGTGAGCGCGCACTCCTCTCCGTCATGGATCGGCTGTCCGCCGCCGCCGGCACAGCCGCCCCGGCAAGCCATAATTTCGACAAAATCATAGTGCACTTCTCCGGCGAGAATCGCCTCGCACAGGGAGCGGGCGCTGCCAAGCCCGCTTGCCACGGCAACCCGTACCGGGGTACCCTTAAGGTCAAAGGTGGCTTCGCGCCAGCCGCGTCCAAGCGTGTGCAGACCGAGCACATCATCGTTCATGACCTCGCGCACATCGTGGAATGCATCCACAGAAGGATTGTGTCCGGTTGCAAGGAAGTAAGCCGAACGCAGCGCGGCTTCCATCACGCCGCCGGTCGCGCCGAAGATCACACCCGCACCCGAACCTTCCCCGAGAGGAGAATCGCAGGGTTCATCTGGCAGTGCGGCAGGGTTCATATGCTCTGCGCGCAGCATGCGTGTAATTTCGCGCACGGTGAGGGACAGATCGACATCCTGACCGTAAGACGCATCCCGCATGGTCGGAAGATCGCATTCGGCTTTCTTTGCCAGACAGGGCATGACCGAGATACAGAAGATTTTTTTGGGGTCAATCCCCATTTTTTGTGCAAACCATGTTTTGGTGACTGCACCGAACATCTGCTGCGGGGATTTTGATGTCGAAAGCGCAGGAACCAGCTCGGGATACTGCGACTTCAAAAAGCGTACCCAGCCGGGACAGCATGAGGTGAACATCGGATATTTTTCGAGTTCCCCCTTCTGGAACCGGTCGAGGAATTCCGAGCCCTCTTCCATGATTGTGAGGTCGGCACTGAAGGTCGTGTCAAAGACATAATCGAACCCCATGCGGCGCAGCGCAGCCGCCAGTTTGCCGACGGTCGCATCTTCGGGCGCAAGCCCGAACGCTTCGCCCCATGCGGTACGAACCGCCGGTGCAATCTGTACAACGGTAATCTTATCGGGGTCAGCAAGCGCGGCAAACGCGCGTCCGGTGTCGTCGCGTTCCCGCAGCGCACCGACTGGACAGTGGGTGATACACTGACCGCACAGCGCACAGTCGGCATCCTTGATGCGGCGGTTGAAGGAAACGTCAATGGTCGAGCGGCTGCCCGAGCTGGTCAGTTCCCAGATGCCGAGGCTCTGCACCTTGTCGCAGACCTGTACACAGCGCATGCATTTGATGCACTTTTTCGCGTCGCGGTACAGCGGGAAGGTGGTGGTCCACTGGCTCTTGATGCCGCGCGGCAAATCCTCCTCATAGGGATTCACGAGGATGCCGAGATCGTTTGCGAGCGTTTGCAGCTTGCAGTTGCCCGAGCGCACACAGGTTGCGCAGTGGCAGTCGTGCTGGGAGAGGATGAGCTCCACATTGGTGCGGCGGGTTTCCCGTGCACGGGGGGAGTTGGTGTGGATGACCATGCCCTCCTGCACAGGGTTGTTGCATGAGGGCACCATACGCTGTTCGCCCTCGACCTCGACGCAGCATACGCGGCATGCGCCGATTTCATTGAGATCTTTCAGATAGCACAGCGAGGGGATGGAGATACCCGCGCTTTCGGCGGCTTGCTTGATGGTCGTGCCGTTCGCTACGCGCACCTGCTTGCCGTCAATCGTTACGTTTACCATTTTTCCTGTCTCCCTCCTTTGAAGTTGCCATAGCCGAAGTGGTCGCACCGCAGACAGCGGGATGACTCCTGCATGGCTTCGTTTTCGGTCATGCCGAGCGTCGCAAGCTCGAAATCACAGGCGCGTTCACACGCCGGACGGCTGCCCGGATTGGCGCGTCCGCAAGCCGGCGTGGTGGACAGGCGTGCGGGCGGGATGTCTACATCTAACTTGATTTCGTGCGAAAATCCGAGGAAGTTATCGATATTGGCTGCTGCGACCTTGCCCGCCTGAATTGCGCGGATGACGGTTGCAGGACCGGTGACCGCGTCACCGCCTGCAAAGACGTTGGGCTTGCCCTTTACGAATGAATCGGGCAGGGCAGAAATGGCGCCGCGCAAAGTCGGAACACCTGCTTCTTCAAACGCACTGGAGTCGATGCCCTGCCCGATGGCGACAATGACGAGATCGCACGGCGTGACCAGATCGGGTTCGCCGTTGTTCTGCGGACGCGGGCGTCCGTCTTTTCCCATGGGACCGATCATCTGCGGCCGGGTGACGATTGCGGAAACATGTCCGTTTTCATCCGCCTGAATGGAAACAGGCGCCTGAAGCGGCATGATTTCGCAGCCCTCCGCTGCGGCATCTTCGATTTCTTCGGTCAGCGCAGTCATGTCCTCCACGCGGCGGCGGTACATGCACGTGACCGAAGCCGCGCCCAGGCGCTTTGCCGTGCGGGTCGCGTCCATGGACACGTTGCCGCCGCCGATGACAACCACGTGCTTGCCGGTAAAGTCCGGATGATGGCCATCGCCCATGTCGCGCAGCAGCTCGACCGCGCTCATGACGCCCTCGCTGTCCTCGCCGGGGATGCCGATTTTCTTGTCGTTATGCGCGCCGATTGAGATGTAGACTGCGTCAAACTCGGTTTCAATCTGCTCAAACTGCACATCCTTGCCAATGGAAACGCCGGTATGCACCTCCACGCCCGTAGACAGGATACAGTCGATGTCGCGGTCGAGGATTTCGGGCGGCAGACGGTAGTCCGGGATGCCGTAGCGCAGCATGCCGCCAAGCTTTTTCAGTTTATCGTAAACGACAACCTTATGTCCCATTAGGCTGAGATAGTATGCCGCAGACAGACCGCCGGGACCGCCGCCGATGACAGCAACACGCTTGCCGGTCGGTTCCGCGCAGTTGGGTGCAGGAACAACGCCGGCGTGCTCAACCGCATAGCGCTTGAGTCCGCAGATGTTGATTGCGTTATCGACCATGCTGCGGCGGCAGCGCGCTTCACATGGATGCTCACATACGAATGCGCATGCGGACGGGAACGGGTTGTCCTTGCGGATGAGACGGACGGCATCCGCATAGCGCTTTTCGTGAACGAGTGCAATATATCCCGGGATATCCACATGTGCGGGGCACATGGAAACACAGGGGACGGGTTGGGTCAGTCCGGTGATGCATCGATGGTTGACAATATGCTCGACATAGTCCTCGCGGAAGCCCTGCACGCCGCGCAGCACCATGGCTGCGGCCTCAAAGCCGATGGCGCAGTCGGCGGAGTCCGCGATCACGCGTGCGGTCTTTTCAATCAGGTCGAGCGTGCCGAGGTCGGCTTCGTCGTCGAGGACGCGCTCGAGCAGCGTGGTCAACTGACCGAGACCGATGCGGCAGGGGACACATTTGCCGCAGGTCTGTGCGTGGCACAGGCGCAGGAAAGAAAGTGCCATGTCAACCGGGCAAAGCCCCGGGGGACTGGCTGCAATGCGGTGTTCCACGTCCCGGTACAGACCCTCGATGACGGTCTGCGCCTTGCTGGGCGTTTCGATATACAATCTGCTCATGGTTTGATTCCTCCGTGTGCGGACAGGGTTCGGTCCGCAGTCTTGATATTCCGGCAGTCAAACATTTTGCAGGTTTTGCGCTTGTGATGCCGGATGTCTCTATCACCTCTTGATTTATTTATGGTAAAAGACTGAAACATAAAAGTCAAACGGGAAAATGCGGTTAGAAAGTCACAGAAACAAACAGTTTTATGCGCAAGATCACAAAAATGCACCATGAGAATACCAGAAAACATACAAAAGAAGAAAAAACACTGAAAATTCGTAATTCAGCGTTTTTGTGCAAAAATACAGTGTTATATTCTTAACAAAGTTGCGAAAAGATGAAATACGCATGATGCGGAGAAAGTGATATGCAAAAAGATTTGGGCAGATGACAAAAAACGAGAAATCTGCTATAATGGAACTACAAAATCCAAGGTCAACGAGGTGAGACAATGCGCAAATACGAAGGGGTGCAGGAGGAAAGCACCGAAGAAAGAATTTTGGACGCTGCGTTTGACGTGCTGCAGGAGCGCACGATGAGCGGGGTGCGCATGGCGCTCGTCGCAGAGCGCGCGGGTCTGTTCCAGTCCAATATCCATTATTACTATAAATCCAAGCATGAACTGCTGCTTGCGGTGCAGAAAAAGGTGCTGCGGTACTGCATCGAGCTGCGCCGCGCGCTCGGCGGCGCGGAGGGCACGCTGGAAGAGCAGCTCGAAGCGTTTTGGGGACAGAAAAAGTTTTTCATTCTGGAGCAGCCCAAGTATGATTATGCAGAGATTGATTTCTGGGCGCAGTCCCGCGTGGACGAGGCGATGGCTGCCGAAATCCGCGCGGCGTTCGGCAACTGGCGTCGCGAAATCGAGGATATGCTCGCGCGTTTTGCCGCGCATGTGCCTGCAGAGCGCCGGACTCTGCTTGCCGCAGTTATGGTTTCCATGATGGAGGGCGCGAGTATGCAGTATCTGATTGAGCCGGAGGCATTCAATCTGGACGAATATTTTGCTTATTGCACCGAATTGGTGCTGAAGGAGACCGGAAAATGAAAGTGGTCAAAACAATTCATGCGGCCGGGCATGTGCTGTGCCATGACCTGACGCAGATCATCCCCGGGGAGTACAAGGGCGCACGCTTCCGCAAGGGGCATATCGTGACCGAGGAGGATATCCCCGTCCTGCTTTCCATGGGAAAAGAGCATCTTTATGTATGGGAAAAGCCAGAGGGTTTCCTGCATGAGGACGAGGGCGCAGAGCGTCTGGCGGCTCTGTGCGAAAATGAACACATGACCCGCGGCGAGACCCGTGAGGGCAAGATCGAACTGTTTGCAGATTGCGACGGACTGTTCAAGGTGCGCACGGATGCGTTGCGCCGAGTCAACAGTCTGGGGGAACTGATGGTGGCTGCCCGTCACGGTAATACGCCGGTGCATCAGGGCGATAAACTGCTCGGCACACGCATCATTCCGCTTATCATCGACGGTGCAAAGCTGGATGCAGCCGAACGCGCTGCGGGCGGCGAGCCGCTGACCGCGCTGCTGCCCTATCGCAAGAAAAAGGCGGGTATCGTAATCACCGGCACCGAGGTCGAAAAGGGGCTGATCGAGGACAAATTTACGCCGGTTGTGTGCGGAAAGCTGGCAGAGTTCGGCGCGGAAGTCATCGGAGAGGTGATGGTGGGAGACAACCCGGCGCGCGGTACCGCGGCAATTTTGCAGCTCATCGAAGCAGGCGCGGAGATTGTCGTATGTACGGGTGGTATGAGCGTGGACCCGGATGACAAAACGCCGCTTGCCATCAAGAATACCGGCGCTGAAATTGTCACCTACGGCGCGCCCGTGCTGCCGGGCGCGATGTTTCTGCTTGCCTATTATGGGGAGCACCGGATTCCGGTATGCGGTTTGCCGGGATGCGTGATGTACTCCAAACGCACGATTTTTGATCTGGTGCTGCCGCGCCTGATGGCAGATGACCCGGTCACAGCGGACGAACTTGCCGCGCTCGGCGAGGGCGGTCTGTGCCTGAACTGCCCGACGTGCACCTACCCGAACTGCGGGTTTGGAAAGGGGCGCTGAGCAGTGGGAAAGATCATTGCTGTATGCGTCAGCGAGGCGCGCGGCACCGAAAAGAAAAACGTTGGCAGCGCGGTTTTGAAAGCGGACTGGGGAATCGAAGGCGATGCGCACGCCGGACATTGGCATCGGCAGGTCAGCCTGCTGAGCTATGATAAAGTGGAAGAATTCAATGCGCGCGGTGCGGGCGTGACCGACGGTGCGTTCGGGGAAAACCTGCTGGTCGAGGGCATCGACTTCCGCAGTCTGCCGGTCGGCACGCGGCTCCGGTGCGGAAACGCGCTGCTCGAAATCACCCAGATCGGAAAGGAATGTCACCATGGCTGCGCAATTCGGCAGCGCGTGGGCGACTGCATCATGCCGCGCGAGGGCGTGTTCGCCCGCGTGCTGCGCGGGGGTACGGTCGAGAGCGGTATGGACATGCGGCTGTGCTTCAAGGTCGGCATTGTGACCGCGAGCGACAAGGGGGCGGTGGGTGCGCGTGAGGACAAAAGCGGACCGCTGATTGCCGAGCTGCTGCCCGCGGGGTATTTTGAAGGCTGCCGCGTGGTCGTGCCCGATGATCGGGAGACCATCGAGGACACGCTGCGCCGCTTGTGCGACGAGGAAGGCTGCGATCTGGTGCTGACAACCGGCGGCACGGGCTTTGCGCTGCGTGATGTGACGCCCGAGGCAACCCGTGCGGTCGCAGACCGCGATGTGCCGGGGATTGCGGAAGCCATCCGCGCGGAAAGTATGAAAATAACGCCGCGCGCCATGCTCAGCCGCGGTGTGAGCGTGCTGCGCGGACGGACGCTGATTGTGAATCTTCCGGGTAGCCCCAAGGCGGTGCGCGAGAGCATGGCGGTGTTCATGGACACCATCGGGCATGGCTTGGAGCTGCTGCATGATACCGGCGGCGAATGTGCGCGATAAATGAAAAAGACAGCAGAGAGCCGGCGCAAAAGCGCCGGCTCTCTGCTGTTTGTTTTGCTTTTATAAGGAAAGAATATGGATATGGGCAAAATTACATCGATTCGTGGAACGTGCGGGAGATGACTTCCTCCTGCTGCTCTCGGGTCAGGCGGTTAAAGTTGACCGCATAGCCGGAGACGCGGATGGTCAGCGTCGGATACTTTTCCGGATGCTCCATGGCGTCGAGCAGGGTGTCGCGGTTCATGACGTTGACATTCAGATGGTGTGCGCCCTGTGCAAAGTAGCCGTCCAGAATAGCAACGAGGTTCATTTCACGCTGCTGCTCGGTTTTGCCGAGCGCGTCCGGCACGATGGAGAAGGTGTTGGAAACGCCGTCCTGACAAACGTCGCGGTAGGGAATCTTTGCGACCGAGTTGAGCGACGCGAGCGCGCCGTTGAGGTCGCGGCAGTGCATCGGGTTTGCACCCGGCGCGAGCGGCTCGCCTGCCTTACGGCCGTCCGGCGTGGTGCCGGTTTTTTTGCCGTACATGACGTTCGAAGTAATGGTCAGCGCGGAAAGCGTATGCTTTGCACCGCGGTAGAACGGATGCTTTTTCAGTTCCTTGGAGAACTTAGTGACGATGTAAACCGCTTCGTCGTCTGCACGGTCGTCGTCGTTGCCGTATTTCGGGAATTCACCGGTGGTCTCAAAGTCCACGGCAAGCCCCTGCTCATTGCGGATGGGGCGCACGGTCGCGTAGCGGATTGCCGACAGCGAATCGGCAGCAACCGACAGACCCGCAATGCCGTAGGCGGTCAGACGCTCGACATGGGTGTCATGCAGTGCCATCTGGCTTGCCTCGTAAGCGTATTTATCGTGCATAAAGTGGATAATATTCAGGGTATCGGTGTACAGCTCAGCGTTGTAGGCAAGTACCTTGTCATAATTTGCACGTACCTTCTCGTAGTCGAGAACTTCGTCCGTAATCGGCTCAATGCCCGGAATGACAACAGTGCCCTTCTTTTCATCTACGCCGCCGTTGATGGCGTAAAGCAGGCTTTTTGCCATGTTGCAGCGCGCGCCGAAGAACTGCATCTGCTTGCCGACCTGCATCGCAGAGACGCAGCAGGCAATGGCGTAATCGTCGCCGTAAATCGGGCGCATGACATCGTCATTCTCATACTGGATGGAGTCGGTGGCAATCGACATCTTTGCGCAGTAGGACTTGAATGCCTCGGGCAGATGCTCGGACCACAGCACGGTCAGGTTGGGTTCGGGTGCAGTGCCGAGATTGGTGAGCGTGTGCAGGTAGCGGAACGAGTTCTTGGTAACAAGCGGCTTGCCATTGATGCCAACGCCGCCGATCGACTCGGTGACCCATGTCGGATCGCCGCCGAACAGTTCGTTGTACTCCGGGGTACGCAGATGGCGCACCAGACGCAGCTTGATAATGAACTGGTCGATGAGCTCCTGTGCGCCCTCCTCGTCGAGGATGCCGCGCTCGAGGTCGCGCTGGATGAAAATATCGAGGAAAGTCGAGGTTCTGCCGAGCGAGGTCGCGGCGCCGTTATTTTCTTTGATGCCTGCAAGGTAACCCATGTACAAAAACTGCACCGCCTCCTGCGCATTCTGCGCCGGAAGGGAGAGGTCAACGCCGTAGCGCGCCGCCATGTTTTTAATTTCGCCGAGCGCGCGGATCTGCATGGAAACTTCCTCGCGCAGGCGGATGCGATCTTCATCCATGGGACCGTCAATCTCATCAAGGTCGGCTTCCTTAAAGGCGATCAGCTGATCGATGCCGTAGAGCGCGATGCGGCGGTAATCGCCGATGATGCGGCCGCGGCCGTAAGCATCCGGCAGACCGGTCAGCAGACCGGCAGAGCGCGCCAGACGGGTGCGCTTCGGATAGGCGTCGAATACCCCTTCGTTATGGGTCTTGCGATATTCGGAAAAATGGCGGTCAATCTCCGGGTTCAGGGTGTAACCGTATTGCTCGAGCGAGGACTTTGCCATACGCATGCCGCCATAGAGGTTTACAATACGCTTCAAGGGCGCATCGGTCTGGAGTCCCACGATGACCTCGTTTTCCTGGTCGATATATCCGGGGGCAAAATTGTCGATGCCCGAAATAATGTCGGTTTCCACATCGAGAATGCCTTTTTTCAGTTCTTCGAGCAGCAGCGCTTCGCACTTGTCCCATACGGCTTTGGTGCGGTCGGTCGCGCCTGCGAGGAAGGAATCGTCGCCCTCATATAAGGTGTAGTTTTTCTGGATAAAATTCCGGACGTCAATTTCGCGCTGCCAGTTGCCTGCGCGGAAGCCATCCCACTGTTTGTATTGCATCATAGAGCATCAACCTCCAAAATCACGGAAAAATTCGGTTTGTAACTGCTTGCAGAGAGTTTTGTCCATGGCAGGCACGCCTTCCAGCGAATAGGGGAGCCCGAGTGCGCCGAATTTGTTTTTGCCGAGCAGATGATAGGGCAGCAGCTCGACGCGCTGAACATTCGGCAGCGTTTCGACGTAGCGGCGAAGTGCCGAAAGATGCGCGCGGCTGTCGGTCAGCCCGGGTACGACCACATGCCGCACCCACATCGGGGTGCCGCTTGTGCGCACGGCTTCCACAAAGGCGAGCGTGTCGTCCATCGGCAGACCGGTGAGCGACTGATAGGCTGCCGGGTCATGGTGCTTGACATCATAGAGCACCAGATCGGTGTGCGCGAGAATATCCGCGTAGTCGCCCAATCCAGCGCCTGCGGTATCAATACAGGTGTGGATGCCCGCCGCACGGCACAGCCGCAGCGCTTCTGCCAGAAATTCCGGCTGCAAAAGCGGCTCGCCGCCCGAAAACGTCACGCCGCCGCCTGACCGGTCAAAGTAAGGCTGAAAACGGCGAAGCTTTTTGACCAACGCTTCGGGGGTGATCGGTTCGCCGCCGCAACGGTTCCAGGTATCCGGGTTGTGGCAGTAGCGGCAGCGCAGCCGGCAGCCCTGCAAAAAGACCACCGCGCGGATGCCGGGACCGTCCACAAGCCCCATGGATTCAAAGGAATGCATCAATCCGCAGGTCAAGACGTTCGCTCCTTTCCGCATAAAAAAATCCTCTGGATGCATCCAGAGGACAAAAAAAGCCGACTGGACACCAAGCAGTTGCCCAGACGGTCGGCATGTTCCAAGCCATACTCCATGTGGTGTATCTCCACGTTTCCGTCAGTCATATGGCTTTCAGTGACTTCATCATACGAGATTGCGGCAGATTTGTCAACTGCTTTTGCAGACCATTTTTGTTTTTCAGCATCCGGCACAAGAGTGCCGCAGAATGAATCGACGGAAAACCGACAGGATGTGCAATCCATTTGAAAAGTTTGTTTATGAAAGTGCTGGCACTGCATGGGGAATGGATTCGGGAAAGCAAGATTCCTTTCTCGGAAGAGAACAGCTCCGCAAAGAAAGACTTGTGAAATCCGACAAAAAAGAGTAGAATGAACTAGGTGTTGATTGTTCAAATAGAAGAAATGGGGGTGCTTGCGTGTATCTGGTTTTTATGGCAGTCTGGCTCATTCTGAACGGCCGCGTAACAGGGGAAATCGTTTTGACCGGAATGCTACTGTCTGCGCTGCTCTTCGCATTTTGCTGCAAATTTTTGGGGCATAGTGCGAAGCGGGAAGGAATGCTGTACCGCCGCGCGCTGCGCATGCTGCATTATGCTGCGGTATTGGTATTTGAAATTGTAAAGGCAAATCTCGATGTCATGCACATGATTTTAACGGCAAGGGAGCAGGTGGAGCCTTGTCTGGTTACGGTAACCATCCCACTGAAAACCGACTGGGCGCGCGTACTGCTTGCCAATTCGATTACACTGACCCCGGGGACGATTACCGTTTCGCTTGAGGGGGATCGCTATACAGTGCATTGTCTGGACCGGACACTCGCGGAAGGAATTGAGGATTCCATTTTCGTGACCCTGCTGCGCAGGATGGAGGAAACCAAATGAATGCTTTTGCACAGGAGTTATATCATCATTTTTCGGTGATCTGCATGCTGATTGTCGCAGTGCTGATTATTTTTTGCCTGATTCGGGCGGTGCGCGGTCCTTATGTGACCGACCGCATTGTGGCGGTTAATATGATTGGCACCATGACCATTGCGACCATTGCGATTTTGTCGGACGCGCTGGACGAAAGTTATTTGCTCGATGTCTGCCTGATTTACGCGATGATCAGTTTTCTTGCAATCGTGGTGTTGACCAAGGTATATACGGGGGTATATCGTGCGCGCAAGCGCAGCCGGAAGGAGGAGAAGGAGCCATGCTCGAAGGACTGAGACTCACTGCTGCGGCGCTTTGCCTTGTGGCGGGCGTGATTATTATGATTGTGGCAACCATTGGCGTGTTCCGTTTTCACTTTGTACTAAATCGGATGCATGCGGCTGCGATGGGGGATACCCTTGGAATGCTTTTCATTCTGCTGGGGCTTATCATCAAAAACGGGCTGACATTGACGTCGGCAAAGCTGCTGATGATCATTGTGTTCTTCTGGTTTGCCAGCCCGGTGTGTTCGCATCTGGTTTCCAAACTGGAGGTCGATACCCACGAGCATCTGGAAGAGGAGTGTGAGATCCGCCGTGATTGATTTTTTTCAGTATTTACTGCTGATCTGCCTGATTCTGTGCGCGGTATCGGTCGGATTCACCAAGAACCTGCTGACCTCCATCGTGATTTTTATGTCGTACAGCCTGGTGATGTCGATTATCTGGGTGCTGCTCGAATCCCCTGACCTTGCGATTACCGAAGCCGCAGTCGGCGCGGGGGTGACCAGCCTGCTGTTTTTTGTGACGCTCAAAAAGATTCATGCGATTGAGAAGTCCATCGACGAGGATCAGAGCGTTGGGGAGGATGGACATGAAGCAAAGAAGTGATTATGCAGGCAGCCGTGCGGATAAATTTCAGCGCTGGCTGCACGGAGAATATGATCCTTTTGCGGGAAAACTGGAAATGCAGCCCGGAAAGCCGGCAGAACCGCCTGTATGTGACATCAGCGACGGAGTCAATCATGCACGGGTGCAGCGTTTGGTGGATGACTGGGCGCACAATAAAGAGATGCGTGCGTTCCGCGTGCTGTATCGGGTGGCATCGTTTGTCATGTGCATTGCAATGATTGTTGTGCTGCTGCTGACGGTTGCCAATCTGCCGCCCTTTGGTGCGGCAGACAATCCGGCACATAATGAGGTCATGCAGCGGTATCTGGAAAAGGGTGTGCAGGAAACCGGTGCGGTCAACGCGGTGACAGGCATGATCCTCAACTATCGTGCATTTGATACCTTTGGAGAGACCTGTGTACTGTTCATTGCGGCATGCTGCGTGATGATTTTGCTGGAAGGCAAGACAGATCCGGAGGATACCCGTCTCGAGGAACGCTTTGAGCCAAAGGACGACCCAATCCTGTACCGGATCACGCTGTTTGTAGGACCGCTCATTATGCTGTTCGGCGCATATATCATCCTCAATGGGCATCTGTCACCGGGCGGCGGCTTTTCGGGCGGCGCAATGATCGGCGCAGGGCTGATTCTGTACTGTAATGCACTCGGGCTGAACCGTACCCGCCGCTTTTTCAATGAGCATGTCTATAAGATGATTAAAGTGGGTTCTCTGGTGCTGTACGGCATCACAATGAGTTATTACTTTCTGACCGGAGGGAACGGGCTTGCGAATATCATCCCGCTCGGAACGCCGGGGAATCTGATTTCCAGCGGTATGATTCTGCCGATCAACATTTTTGTCGGTTTAGAAGTCGCATGCACGATGTACTCATTTTTTGCACTGTTCCGGCGAGGGGAACTCTAAAAAAGCGGGAAAAGTGCGCTTGATTCAGTTTGAAAACGGGGGGAGTTTTATGCTTCACAATCTTGCGGTCAACCATATTGAAGCCGCTGCGGTTGTGCTGTTCGGCATTGGGTTTACCATGCTTCTGCTGCATCAGAACCTGATTAAAAAGATTATTGGACTCAATATTATGGATACGGCTGTGTATCTGTTCCTTGCCGCCAAAGGCTATATCGAAGGACGGCTGCCACCCATCATCGTGGACGGGATAACCGATATGGAGGCGTACATCAACCCGGTGCCGTCCGGTCTGGTCCTGACCGGCATCGTGGTTTCGGTCAGCGTCACGGCAATTATGCTTGGGCTGACCGTGTGCCTGTATCGGCGCTATCATTCGCTCGATCTCGACGAGATTCTGATGAAGGTCAAAAAGGAGTGGATGTAAGTGGCGCTTCCCTGTAACTTTCCGTTTTTTTCGATTGTGCTGTCCATGATGAGCGGTATTGTTTCGTCGGTGCTCCCGGGAAAATGGGCGCGCCGCGTCACCATGGCGCTGCTCGGCGTCGTGACCATTCTGTCGGGCGGGGTGCTGCTGTACACGCTGCAAACCGGCAGCTTTACCTTCAGCATGGGAAAATTTCCGGCGCCGTGGGGCAATGAGCTGCGCGGAGGACCGCTCGAGGGCGTCTTGGCGCTGTTTTTTAGCCTTGTGATGCTGCTTTCGCTCATCGGAGGCAAGCAGCACATCGACGCAGAGGTGGACAAAAGCCGCGTAAGCCTGTATTTTATCATGTGCGATTTAATGCTGGCATCGCTGCTTGCCCTGATTTACACCAATGACCTGTTTACGGCGTATGTTTTTGTCGAAATTAATACCATTTCCGCATGCGGACTGATTATGGTGCGGCAGATTGGACGCACCTACGTTGCCGCGGCGCGGTATATGGTGATGAGTTTGCTGGGGTCTGGTCTGTTCCTCATCGGCCTATCGATGCTCTATGGTCTGACAGGTCATCTTCTCATGGAGCCTGCGCGGAATGCGGTGACCTGCCTGCGCACGGCGGGAATATACGGCGAGCCTTTGGTTGTTACCATTGCGCTGATTACTGTCGGTCTTGCTATCAAATCGGGATTATACCCGTTTCATTCATGGATGCCCGAAGTATACGGCTATTCCACCGCCGCTTCGAGCGCAATTCTGTCCGGACTGGTTTCCAAAGGATACATCATTCTGCTGATTAAAATTTATTACCGCGTTTTTGGGGAATCGGTTATCATGTATGGAAAGATTTCCAATATCCTGTTTGTGTTTGGTCTGGCAGGGATGATTATGGGATCGCTTTCCGCCATGCGGGAGAATGATATCCGGCGCATGACCGCCTTTTCTTCGGTGGCACAGATCGGCTATATCTACATGGGGCTTGGACTGGGGACCCGCGCGGGCGTCATTGCGTCGTTGTTCCATGTGCTCAGCCACGCGGTTGCCAAAGCGCTGCTGTTTACCTCTGCGACTGGGCTGTCCGATGTGTCGAATGGTTCCAAACGGTTTCACGATCTGCGCGGCGCGGGATTTCGCAATCCAGTGGCGGGGATTGGATTTTCGGTTGGAGCGCTGTCTATGGTCGGTTTGCCGCTGTTTGCAGGGTTTATTTCCAAGCTGCTCTTTTCGCGCGCGGCGGTTGGCGACCCGGGGAAAATGCTGCCTGCGCTGATTGTGCTTGCAGTCAGTACCCTGCTCAATACAGTTTATTTCCTGCGTACAGTGATTACGATATATACGCCGGGCGGGAATATGGCGCAGCACCGTACATTCCGCGAGAATCCGGGCTATGGCATTGCGCTGACGCTTTTCATCGTGCTGACCGTTGCGCTTGGCACGCTGTCCCAGCCGCTTGTCGATACGCTGACAACCGGTCTTGGGCAGTTTGGATAAAGGGGGAGAAAACATGATAATTTTACCGGTTTTACTGCCCTTTGCAGCATTTTTATTGCTCTTTGCGGTGCGCCCGATTGGAGAGCATAGGGGAATGCGCGGCGCGGTCGTTTTGCTCACGCTGCTTGGCACAGCGGCACTCACAATCCGGCAGGCAGTCTGTGGGGCAGAGCCGCTGCTCCTATGGGAGCTTGCACCTAAAATGCCCATCTACTTTCAGGTAGACGGCATCTCCAAGCTGTTTTCCGTGCTGACCGTATGCATCTGGTTGGGGGCGGGTGTGTTTGCACTGCGGTATATGGAGCACGAGGGCGGGGAACGTCGCTTTTTCAGCGTGTACCTGCTTGTGCTCGCGGTGCTCATGGCGCTCGACCACGCGGGCAACTTGGTTACGTTCTATGTATTCTATGAACTGGTCACCCTGACCTCGTTTTTGCTCGTCATCCATTCTAAGACGCATGAAGCCATTATGGCAGGGCTGAAATATTTGTTTTACTCGGTTGCAGGTGCGTTTCTGGCGCTGTTCGGCGTATTTTTCCTGTTCTATACCTGTGACAATTTGAATTTTACACCGGGCGGTGTGCTGCCGGATAATTTGCTGCCGGGGGAGCAGCGGTGGCTGCTGTTTGCAGCCGCGCTTCTGATGCTGGGCTTTTCGGCAAAGGCGGGCATGTTCCCGCTGCACGGCTGGCTGCCTGCGGCGCATCCAGTTGCGCCGACGCCGGCTTCGGCGGTGCTGTCGGGAATTATCACTAAGGCGGGCGTGCTGGGATTGGTACGTGTACTGTATGATATTGTGGGACCGGAATTTGTGCGCGGCACATGGGTGCAGGGCGGATATCTGACGCTGACTCTGGTCACGGTGCTGATGGGTTCTATGATGGCGTACTATGAGCCTGTTTTGAAAAAACGTCTGGCGTATTCGACGGTCAGTCAGGTGTCCTATGTGCTGTTTGGCATTGGGCTGCTGCATCCGGTTGGACTGGCAGGTGCACTCAGCCATGTCGTCTTTCATGCGGTGATCAAGTGCGGATTGTTCCTTGCGGCAGGCGCATTTATTTACCAGACCGGACGCATGCGGGTTGCAGACCTGCGCGGCGTGGGCAAAAACATGCCGGTTACACTCGGAAGCTTTGCGCTGTGTGCGCTTGCACTCGTCGGCATCCCGCCTGCGAGCGGCTTTTTGAGCAAGTGGCTGCTTGCCACCGGCGCACTGGATGCCGGAGTAGGGATTTTCGGCTGGCTGGGATCGGTTATCCTGCTTGTCAGCGCGCTTTTGACCGCCGGATACCTGTTTCCGGTGGTCAGTCGTGGGTTCTTCCCGGGCGAGGGATATGAAAGCGGTTTGACCTGCCGGGAGGCGCCCGTACCGATGGCACTGACCGTTGCAGTACTGGCAGGGCTTGCGGTATTGCTCGGCATTTTCCATACGCCGGTCAATCGCTGCCTTGCCGGCATCATTGACACACTGTTTTGAGGGGAGGGGAGCGCTGTGCATCAATCATTTCTCATTGTTCCCGTCCTGACGGCAATGGTCGGCGGGGCGCTGCTGTTTTCGCCGGTATTCCGCGAAAGGCGTGTGCTGCGCGAGGTTTATACGATGGCGGTCACGCTTTTGACGAGCGGGCTGCTCTGGGCGCTCATCCTGAACCGCCCGGACGAGGGACTGCTGCTCCTGCACTTTACGGGCGATTTGAATCTCACCCTGCGGTTGGACGGGATGGGCTCTGTTTTTGCGGGACTGATTGCCACCCTTTGGCCGCTTGCGTCGCTGTATGCGTTCGAGTATATGCGGCGCGCCGACCGGCAGAACGGGTTTCTGGCGTTTTACACGATGACCTTCGGCGTGACCGCAGGCATCGCGCTCGCGGGCAATATGCTGACGCTGTATATGTTCTATGAACTGCTGACGCTCGTGACCGTGCCGCTCGTCATGCATGAGATGTCGCGCGAATCCGCGCGTGCAGGACGTAAATACCTGTATTATTCGCTTGGCGGCGCGGCGTTTGCATTCATCGGCATGGTGTTTCTGATCGTCTACGGCATGACGCTCGATTTCCGACCGGGCGGTGTGCTGCTTGCCGGGCACACGGGCGACCGCCAGATGATGCTTCTCATTTATGTGATGACGTTTTTCGGGTTTGCAGTCAAGGCAGCGATTTTCCCGTTCCATGGGTGGCTGCCTGCGGTTTCGGTTGCGCCCACACCGGTCACGGCGCTGCTGCATGCGGTTGCGGTGGTCAAGTCAGGTGCGTTCGCCGTGCTGCGGCTGACCTATTTTTCGTTCGGGGCATCGTACCTGTTCGGCACTTGGGCACAAAAAGTCGTGATGGCAGGCGCGATGATAACCATTGCGTATGCTTCTACGCGAGCGCTGAAAGAAACGCATTTCAAACGGCGTCTGGCGTATTCGACGGTCAGCAACCTGTCGTATGTGCTGTTTGCTGCGACGCTGATGACCCCTTTCGGACTGGCGGCGGCTCTGTGCCACACGCTGTGCCATGCGGTCATTAAAATTGGTGCTTTTTGCTGCGCGGGCGCGGTTATGCATCAATCCGGACGGGAATATATCTATCAGCTCGATGGGATTGGACACAAGATGCCCTTTGTGTTTACCTGCTTCACCGTTTCAGCCATTGCACTGCCGGGAATTCCACCGCTTGCGGGTTTCCTCAGCAAGTGGAATATTGCGTATGCTGCGATTGAGTCTTATCAGCAGCTTGCGCGGTTTGGCGTGCTGGTGCTGCTTTATTCGGCACTGATGACGGCGATTTATATGCTGACCATTGTGGTGCGTGCATGGTCGCCGTGCAGGGAGGACGCGCTCCAGAGCGTGCACGACCCGAACTGGTATATGAAACTGCCGCTTGCGTTGTTTGCGGCAGGAGTCATTGTACTCGGGCTGTGCGGCGGACCGGTCGTGCAGCTTTTGCAGCAAATCGCCTATGGACACTGGTAAGGAGGGAACGGCAATGCTGATATTACTGATTTTATGGCCGTTCGCTGCAGGTCTTTGCGCGGCTGCATTGGGAGAAAAACATGCGCGTCTGCGGGATACTTTTGTGCGTTTGGCATCACTCGCAGAATTTGCGGGCGCATTGCTGCTTGGAATGGCGGCGCAGCGGGGAGAACCCGCTGCATGGTCTGCGGCAGTTTGTGGGATGGGACTTCACCTTACGGCAGATGGGTTTCGATGCCTGTGGACGGCTGTGACTGCATTTGCATGGTTGTGCTCGTGCATGATGGCGCCTGCATACCTGGCGCACAGCGGGCATCGGAGCCGCTATCACCTGTTTACGTTTGTGACGCTTGGCGGTGTGATGGGCGTATTCTTGGCGGCGGATTTGTTTACGCTCTTTGTGTTCTTTGAAATCATGTCGCTGGCAAGCTGGGTTTGGGTTGCCCATGAGGACGATAAAAAAGCCGGTTACGCAGCGGATACCTATCTTGCGGTGGCAGTCATTGGCGGTCTTGTAATGCTCATGGGGCTGTTTTTGCTGAACCACATCGCAGGAACCCTTGTCATTGCAGAACTGAGAGCGGCGTGTGCGCCGCATGTCGGTGAGCCGGAACTGTATGTCGCGGGTGCACTGCTACTCGTGGGTTTCGGTGCCAAAGCGGGGATGTTTCCTCTGCATTTTTGGCTGCCGATGGCACATCCGGTCGCGCCTGCACCCGCATCGGCGCTGCTGTCAGGCGTGCTGACCAAATGCGGCGTATTTGGAATTCTGATTCTTGCGGCGGGCATATTCCCTGCGGATTTGCGATGGGGAGAAGCGGTGCTCGGACTGGGAACCATCACCATGGTGCTCGGTGCACTGCTGGCACTGTTTGCAGTCGATCTCAAGCGTACACTGGCGTGTTCGTCGGTTTCTCAGATTGGGTTCATTCTGGTCGGCTGCGCGCTGCTCAGCCTGCTAGGGGAGGAGCACGGACTGACAGCGGCGGGAACGCAGCTGCATATGTTGAACCATTCGCTGATTAAGACAACCCTGTTCCTTGCGGCGGGTGCATTTGCCATGAACCGGCATACACTTGATCTGAATGAACTGCGCGGTGCGGGACGGAAGAGCCCGCTCGTGCTCAAACTCAGCTTTCTCATCGGGGGACTGAGTGTGGCGGGGATTCCGCTGACCAGCGGGTATGTGAGCAAGACACTGCTGCACGAGGGAATTATCGAATATATCGCGCATGCCGAGCAGCTGGAGGGTGTGACGCTTTTGCCGCTGCATATTGTGGAGTGGCTGTTCCTGCTGTCGGGCGGCATGACGCTCGCCTATATGACCAAGCTGTTTTATCTGCTGTTTGTCGCAAAACCGCGGATGGAGAGTGCACCGCTCAAAATCGGTGTGCTGCCGCAGATTGCGATTGGTCTGCCGGCGCTTCTGCTGCTTGTGCTCGGACTGACACCGCATCAGACCATGGACCCGATTGGGAAGATGCTGATGTCCGGTCTGCATGCACCCGGGCATATAGTACAGTATTTGTCTCCTGAAAACCTCAAAGGCGCTGTAATTTCGATTGCGATTGGCGCTGTGCTGTATACATTCATCATCTGGAAGTGTTTGATGCCCGAAGGAACGCTCAAAAATGCATGGCCTGCGTGGATGGACCTTGAGGCGCGGGTGTACCGCCCGGTGATGCTCGGACTGTTGCCCAGTGTGTTCGGCTGCGTGTGCCGTTTCCTTGATTTTTTGACCGACGGCGTGATTGCGCTGCTGCGGATGACCGTTTTGCGCAGCGTGGGTGCATCGCATCAGCCGATGACGCGATACTGGATTGCCGATCACCTTGGACCGCTGCTCGACCGCATTGCGCGGCGCAGAGGGCATGCGCATCGGTCGTTTGTGTTTTCGATTGCAGAATGGCAGGAGGAGACTGCCATTACCAGCCGCTTGATTGGTGCAAGCCTGTCATTTGGTTTGCTGATGTTTTGCATTGGACTCACTGCAACGCTGATCTATCTGTTGGTGTAAAGAAAAATGCCGTTCGATGGGGAACGGCATTTTTTGTATGGCTTTGCGAAACGGGAAAAACTATGATACAATAAGATCAAATCAATTTCGTCCGGGAGGGAATGCATATGGCGCGTCACGGATTTATCCGCACAAAAGAAGAAATTAAGTTTCTGGTGTTGTACGCCACTGGATTTCTGACATTTCCGGTGGATTTGGAGACGATTATTGATCTGTGCACCTGGTGCGACGAGGGATTCGGTTATTTTGAACTGAAAGAAGCCTTTGATGAAATGCTGGAAACCGGACACATGGAAGAATCGGAGCCGGGAAAGTATGCCATCACAGACAAAGGCCGCGAAACCATGGAGCTGTTTGAGAAGAATTTGCCGTATACGGTGCGGGAGGCTGCACAGCAGTCTGCATTGCGTGTCGTGCAAAAGCTGCGGCGGGACGCTGCAATTACAACGCGGGTCGATCCTGTTTCGGAGCACGATCTGCTTGTGACCATGACCATGCAGGATGTATTTTCTATTCAGATGAACGTAGTCAGCCGTGCACAGGCGGTGCTGCTTGAACGTAACTTCCACGAGAATGCCGAAAAAATTTATCAGGTGCTGCTTGGTGCAGTTACAGAAGATTATAAAAAAGAAGAACCCTTTTGAACTAGAAAACGTCCGGACATTCTGTGTCCGGACGTTTTTTTGTGCACGAAGCACAGATCAAATGCGGATATGCTTCCAACGGCCCATTTTGTAATAAACCACGCTGAGCAGCGTGCCAAAAATCCAGCCGAATGGGTATGCCCAGCAGATCGAATAGAATCCGAGCGATTTTGCAAAGAAATAGGAAAATAGTACGCGGAGCGCAAGATCGGCAAAGGTGGTTGCCATGAACTGTCCCATGACACCGCCGCCTCGCAGGACGCTGTCGCACGAGTTTTTGATGCCGATGAGCGCATAGAACGGCGCAACGATGCGCAGAAATTGGGTCCCCTGCTCAATCACCTCGGCTTGATAGGCGCCGTTTACAAATGCCCCAATCAGTTGACCGCCAAACAGGAAAAAGATCAGGTTGATGATGAGAATCAATCCTTCGGCAATCCAGATTGAGCATTTCAGCCCTTCTTGCGCGCGGTCAATGCGCCCTGCACCGATGTTTTGTGAAGCGAACGAGGTCAGCGCAGTGGGCAGCGTGTTGATGAGTGTACAGGCAAAGGTGCTGATTTTGAGCGCGGCTGCAAATGCCGCAACCGTAACTGCACCGAGCCCATTGATGATGCCCTGCACGAGAAAAATTCCGATTGAAACAAAAGATTGCTGACAGATTGAGGGGACTGCGACCGAAGCCATGGACGGCAGCAGCCCACGGTCAAAATAGCGCACCGGCTCGTCGTTTTCCAACCGGCGTACCCGGCGCAGCAGAGTAATGGTTGCCAGAATGGAGGAAACACCTTGCGCAAGAAAGGTTGCCCACGCGAGCGACATCACGCTGCACTTGATAAACAACACGAAAATCAGATCGAGCGCGACATTGAGTACGGAAGAAAAAATCAGGAAATACAGCGGGGTGCGGCTGTCGCCGAGGGCGTTGAATACCGCGTTTGCGGTGTTGTACAGGAAAACAAACAGGACACCTGCAAGATAGACATATAGATAGAGCAGGGAGGAATGAAAGATCATGGTCGGCGTGCCGATGATACGCAGCAGAGGTTTCATGATGACAAATCCCAGTCCGGTCAGCAGGAGTGCAAGTACGGTCAGCGAGATAAAAGCAGTATAAACCGCACTTTTGACACCGGCAATGTCTTTTTGTCCGTAGCGCAGCGAGACGACCACCGAACAGCCCACCGAAGCGCCGGTTGCAACCGCGAGAAACAGTACGGTGGCAGGATATGCTGCCCCAATCGCTGCGAGTGCATCAACGGAAATAAATTGTCCGGCAATGACCGAGTCTGCGATGTTGTACATCTGCTGGAAAATCATGCTGATGAGCATGGGCAGCGAGAAGTGGATAAGTATTTTAAATGGATTCCCCACAGTTAAATCGTTCATAAATAATATTTCCCCCAAGGCATAAGAAAAGCGAAATCGGTACATGTACGACTCCGCGATAGCCTGTATCAGTATAGTCCGATACGCACAAAATTTCCATGGTGTTTTTGTTCAAAAAAACGAAAGTCTGCAAGCGGTTTCTTGTACAGCACAAAAAAGCCATCCCTGGAAAAGGGATGGCTTAAGCGTATGCAATCAAAAGAACAGGGAAAATCAATCCTCAAACAGCGGGGTGGAGAAATACCGCTCTGCGGTGTCGGGCAGAATGGTCACAACACGCTTGCCGGGGCCGAGCTTTTTGGCGAGTTGGATTGCCGCTGCGACGTTGGTTCCCGAGGAGATACCGCACATCAATCCTTCTTTGCGTGCCAAATCCTTGGCGGTTTGAAGCGCTTCTTCGTCGGTAACAATGTAAATATCGTCATAAATGCTACGGTTCAGGATGGCAGGGATGACGCCGTCTCCAATGCCCATCTGGATATGCGTGCCAATCGAGCCGCCGGACAGGATTGCTGCATGCTCAGGCTCGACTGCCCAGATGGTCATATGCGGGTTTTGTGCTTTGAGCACTTCGCCGATGCCGGTGATGGTGCCGCCTGTGCCGATGCCGGAGCAGAAGCCGTCGATGGGACCTTCGACCTGCGCCAGAATTTCGATGCCGGTATGATGGCGGTGCACCATCGGATTGGCGGGGTTTTCAAACTGCTGCGGGACGAAAACCTTAGGGTTTTCGGCTGCCATACGCAGCGCGGTATCGAGGCATTCCTGAATGCACGCGCCAATGTCGCCGGCGTCGTGAATGACAATCACCTCTGCACCGTAGTGCCGTACCAGTTTGCGGCGTTCCTCAGAAACCGAGTCCGGCATGATAATGATGGTATGATACCCTTTGACTGCACCGATCAGTGCAAGACCGATGCCCTGATTGCCGCTGGTCGGCTCCACGATGATGGAATCCGGCTGAAGCACGCCGCGCGCCTCGGCATCGCAGATCATGTTGTATGCCGTGCGGGTTTTGATCGAGCCGCCGACATTTAAGCCTTCAAACTTTACAAGGATTTCTGCTGCGTTTTCCGGCGCCATATGATTCAGCCGGACGATGGGGGTATGTCCCATTGCGTCAAGGATATTGTTATAAACCATCTATATCGACTCCAATACAATCAATTCACATAGGTAACTTATACATTATATGCGAAAAGAAGGAGTTCGTCAACCTCAGTACCCCTGATCGTCCAGCCGCCATGGACCATCTTCGCTGTCTCGAATGAAAATCAGGCTCCACGAAGTGTGGCTGTCCCCTTCCACCGTGAAGTCGCACAGCAGCACGAGCACGTTTTCGGGAGATACGTCGTGGACAGCGCCGCGTCCGTTTTGCAGATAGGAATGGCGCATGAACTGGCACCAGCCGTCATCGTACCACAGCGCGGTCAGCGTGCGCGTGGACGCTTCGTTTGCAAAGTAGTCCCGCGCGGCCTGTTCTGCCGCTTGGATTTCGGCATCGGAAAAAGAGATATACGGGGTGCCTTCGGTTTCCGCCAGCTTCAGCAGTGTGTTTTGGAAATCTGCCGGAATGGAGTAACATCCCCATGTATCGTCCTGCTCGATCATGCAGAAAGATTCCTTTTCGTAAAGATGCATGCGGTAATTTTCATCCGAATAACGAATGGTCAGAGAAGGGGATTTCGAGGGGGGAACCGTGATTTCGTCCAGAAATTGCATCTGATCTTCGTAGGATTCGACGAAGGAATCCCATGTGCTGCCAAAGAGCACGGCAAAGGGAGTGGAGTCAGCGCTGATCTGCACATAGATGGGAAATTGGGAACTGAGTTGTCCGTAATGCAGCACTTGAGACAGCAAACGGCTAGGGTCAGGAGTACGCAGACGGGACGCATCCGGTTCGTTGGGCTCCGACTGTACCGGGGACAGCCCAACCAATTCGCGGAGCGCAGGAACCGCATCCGGTTCGTGGACGAAGTAAGAGGAGGTCCGTCCGCCTTGCTCAAAATGCACCAGCATATAGTCTGTGCCGGTCATTTCCATGGAAAGATGCTGCTGTTTTCCATCTGTACCATCCGGAAGTGTGAAGTCCAGCTGCCATTCTGAGGTGTTTTCGGCACGCATTTCTGGATTTTCTTTGGTATTTTGAATTTGGAGAAAGAGTGTTACAAACTGATGGATGGTATCCTCGCTGAGCATGGTGCGAGTCTCCATATCGAGGGGATTGGCGAGACAGTAGCCGCTGACCGGCGGCGTTTGCCGAAGCGCGGCACACGCTTTCTGATGGGTGGTCGAACCGGTAAAGGTAAACACGGCAATCAGTCCTGCGGACACAATCAGAAGAAAAACTGCCGCAGCGCGCGTCTGTGTTTTCTTTGCGATGCGCTGTACGCGCTGACGCACACCGCTTTTGCTGTCGGTCATCGTCGTTGCATGACGGAGCAGGTCGCTTGGTCTGCCTGCCGCCATAAGACCAACAAGGGTGCGCCCATAGGACAGTCGTTCTTCTTCACCAAGCGCATGGATGGCTGCTTCATCACATGCCTGCTCACAGTCACGCCTGCTGAGAAACGCCATCACCCACACAAGCGGGTGGAACCAGTAAAGGGTGAGCAGACCGATGCGAACCATCGCCCAAAGGTGATCGTAATGACGGAAATGCATGTCCTCGTGGGCAAGAATGTGGCGCAGCTGCACCGGGTTATCGGCAGACGCTTTGGGAATATAAATGCATGGCTTGCCATGCCGCAGATGCAAACAGGGGGAGCGCAGTTCCTGCACCGTATAGACAGGCAGTTTTGCCGGAGAGATGCCAAAATACTCCTGATTTTGCGTCAATGCTTTGGAAAAATGGTGGTTTGTGATACCATACCAGACCGCAACAGCCAACGCGCCGGTCATCCAGATCAGGAGCAGCACAAGCTGCCAGTCAATGGATGCGGCAGCCTGCACAGGGGTTGGATCATCAAAGGTGAATACATGACCGGTTTGCAGGTTTTCCAATAGTGGATGTATCGGTGCAGGCGCATGCACCCCTGCCGCATGAGGAAGATCGATGACGCTGAGCCGGCTTCGCGGCATCAAATGCAGTGCTTGTTGGATTGAAATAGGAACGCACAGGCGTAAGGCGGGCAGCAGCCACAAGGCATAGCGCAGCCGCGCCGGAATGTGCGTGCCAAGTACTGCGCGCAGGATGATTACAGTGAGAATCAGCAGGGAAGAGGTCCAGATTGTTTGGGTGAGCGCAATCATTTGGAATCCTCCTTTCGTTGTTCGGCTTGGCGCAGGATATCATATAATGCGTCAATATCGTCTGCGCTGAGTGCGTTTTCATGTGCCATTGCGTCAATCAGCAGACCGACTGAGCCGTGGTACACCCGGTTAAGAAAGCTGCGTGTTTCGGCAGTGCTGACCGCTTCACGGGTAACCGAAGGGAAATACTGTTTTGCGCGGGTACCACTTTCCCAGTGCACGGCGCCCTTGGCTTCCAACCGGGACAGCATGGTGATGATGGTTGCCTTCGCCCAACCGGTTTCCGGCGCAAGCGCGTGCACAAGCTGAGTAATCGTGCGCGGGGCAGTATCCCAAAGACACTCCATGAGCTTCCACTCACTGTCGGACAAACGGATTTGCTTCATGGATAACCCCTCCTTTCAAAAAGTAAAATTGGTCTACAGATGTCTACCTTTAAGATAACAGAAAGGTAGACGGTTGTCAACCGTTTACGGATGTTTTGCTACGCTTGCCGCAGACTTTTCAAGAAAGGGCAGGTGTGGTACAATGAAGCTGAAAAAGACGAACACCGCTGAAAAACGGCGATAGAAAGGAACGTTGCCATGAGCAGCAGCATTGTAATCCGCCCCGCGCTATTGGAGGATGCGGCGGCGATGCTTGAAATTTATGCTCCCTATGTAATCGAAACGACGGTATCATCCGAATATGAGGCGCCAAGCATGGAGGAATTCTGCGGACGTATCCGCGCCTATACAGAACGCTTGCCATGGCTTGTGTGTGTGATCGACGGTCGGGTTGCAGGATACGGGTACGCCGCACCGCACCGCACCCGCGCGGCCTATCAATGGTCGGTTGAAACCTCGATTTATGTTGCGCCGGCATTCCATCGGAGAGGGGTGGCGCGTGCGCTGTATTCGGCGCTGTTTGAATTGCTGCGGATGCAGGGATACTATAATATCTACGTCGGCATTACCTCACCCAATGAGCGCAGCATGAAGTTCCACAAAGCAATGGGATTCATTATTTCGGGCGCCTATCAGAACAGCATGTACAAATTTGGACAGTGGCGCGATGTCCTCTGGATGGGCAAGGAATTGCGTGCGCATGATGGGGCGCCGCAGCCGACGGTGCCGTTTCCAGAGCTTGCAGATACGGCGGTTTGCGCGCGCGTCCTGAAAGAAGCGGCAGCCAAAATTCAGATTGCGCAGCCTTGAAAACTATGATAAAATAGGAAAGAACATATGTTTGGTTAAACGGAGAGGACGTATGAGCGAATCAATTCACCGCAACCACCGCAGCCGAATGAAAGCGCGGTTCGCTGCGCAGGGGCTGGATGGCTTGAACGATCATGAAGCATTGGAACTGCTGCTGTATTTTGCAGTGCCGCGGGTTGATACCAATCCGATTGCACACCGGCTGCTCGATACCTTCGGCAGCCTGCATGGCGTGATTGACGCATCCCCGGACGCTCTGAAGCAGGTGCAGGGGATTGGGGAGAACGCAGCGACTTTGATTGTCCTGCTGCGCGAAATGATGCGGCGCTATGCCATTGACAAGACCGAAAACGATTTGAAAGGCGCGTCGATGACCACGACAGAGAAGATCGGCAGATATCTGTCGCCATATTTTGTGGGCGTGAATGAGGAGCGGTTTGTTGCGCTTGCGACCGATATGAAGGGCAAGGTGCTCGGCGTGGAGGAACTCAGTCGCGGCACTGCCCGCGCAACCGATGTCAATATCCGCAAACTGGCGGAACTCGCGATTCGGTATCAGGCTGCAAGTGTAATTCTGGCGCATAATCATCCGGGAGGATTGGCGCTGCCCAGTCATGACGATATGCAGACCACGCGCCGGATTCGGGAGACGCTTGCCGGACTCAACATTGGGGTGCGTGACCATATTATCATTGCAGGGGATGATTTTATTTCAATGCGCGACAGCGGCATGATGAAATATATGGAGTAATATCCGGCAAGCGAGTTTTTCACAAGGAGGGGTTCTATGCCTGCATTTGAAGTTGTCAGCCCGTACAAAATGGCTGGAGATCAGCCAGAGGCGGTTGAAAAGCTGTCGCAGGGGTTTCTCAATGGCGTGGACGAGCAGGTGCTGCTCGGTGTGACCGGCTCTGGCAAGACATTTACCATGGCGAATATTATCGAGCGCGTACAAAAACCCACGCTCGTTTTGGCACATAACAAGACGCTTGCAGCGCAGCTTTGCACTGAACTGCGCGAGTTTTTCCCGCACAACGCGGTCGAGTATTTTGTTTCCTATTATGATTACTATCAGCCCGAGGCATATATCGCCTCCACGGACACCTATATCGAAAAGGACAGCGCTATCAACGACGAAATCGACCGCCTGCGCCATTCGGCGACCGCCATGCTCAGCGAGCGGGAAGATGTGATTATTGTTGCGTCGGTTTCGTGCATCTACTCGCTCGGTGACCCAATTGACTACAAGGACATGGTCATTTCGCTGCGTCCGGGCATGGAAAAGAGCCGCGACGACCTCATCCGCAAGCTGATTGACATTCAGTATGAGCGCAATGATATTGCGTTTGAGCGCAACCGGTTTCGGGTGCGCGGTGATACGGTCGAGATCTGGCCGGTATATTCGGACACCGACTGTGTGCGCATCGAGTTCTTTGGGGACGAGATTGACCGCATCAGCCGGATTGACCCGCTGAACGGCAGAGCGATTTCCGAACTGGGGCATATTGCCATTTTCCCAGCGAGCCATTACGTGACCAGCCGCGACAAGCTGGATGCGGCAATCAAAGAGCTGGAACGGGAACTGGACGAGCGGGTGGCATATTTTCATGCAAACGGCAAACTGGTCGAAGCGCAGCGCATCGCCCAGCGCACACGGTATGATATCGAGATGTTACAGGAAATCGGCTTCTGCTCGGGCATTGAAAACTACTCCCGCGTGCTTTCCGGACGTGCACCGGGCAGCACGCCCTGTACGCTGCTTGACTATTTCCCCGAGGATTTTCTGCTGATCGTGGATGAGAGCCACGTGACCCTGCCGCAGGTGCGCGCCATGTACCACGGCGACCATGCCCGCAAGGAAAGCCTGATTGAAAACGGATTCCGTCTGCCGAGTGCGTATGACAACCGTCCGTTGAACTTTGAGGAGTTTGACAGCAAAATCAATCAGGCGCTGTATGTGTCCGCGACCCCTGCCGATTATGAGCGGGAGCGTGCAGGACAGATTGTGGAACAGGTCATCCGTCCGACTGGGCTGCTCGACCCGCTGATCTCGGTGCGCCCAGTTGAGGGGCAGATCGATGACCTGCTGGGCGAAATCCATGCCCGCACTCAAAAGGACGAGCGTGTGCTTGTCACCACGCTGACCAAGAAAATGGCAGAGGACTTGACGAGCTATCTTGAGGGCGTGGGCGTCAAGGTACGGTATATGCACCATGACGTGAAAACAATGGAGCGGCAGGAACTGATTCGTGACCTGCGGCTCGGCGTATACGACGTGCTTGTCGGCATTAACCTGCTGCGTGAGGGGCTGGATTTGCCGGAAGTGTCACTAGTTGCCATTCTGGACGCGGATAAGGAGGGTTTCCTGCGCTCAGAAACCGCGCTGATTCAGACGATTGGACGTGCGGCGCGTAATGCAAAGGGCACGGTCATCATGTACGCGGACCGGATTACCCCATCGATGCACCGCGCAATTTCAGAGACTGAGCGGCGCCGTAAATTGCAGGAAGCATTCAACGAAGCGCACGGCATCGTGCCAAAAACCATCAAAAAGAGCGTCAAGGACGTCATTGAAATCTCTAGCGAGAGCAAATTGCCGGGCGGCCGCGGCAAGGGCAAAAAGCTCTCGAGCGCCGAGACTGCGGCGGAGATTGCGCGCTTGACCCGGCAGATGAAGGAAGCCGCCAAGCTGCTGGAATTTGAACTCGCGGCAGAACTTCGCGATAAAATCAAGGCACTTGAGGACGCGCAGACTGCAAAGCAGGACAAGCGAAAGAAGGAGTTCCTGAGATGATTTGTCCGTATTGTGTCGGCTGGCCGGATATTGATTGCGCGACCGACAAAAACGGCAGCGGAGAGATTTGAAAGAAGATATTATAAGCGCACAGGGAGAGGAGAAGCGTTGTGAAAATTACTGCGATGTACTGGAGCGCGACTGGCACGACCGAAAAAATCGTGACTACGGTCGCGCATGAAATTGCCGAAGGCTCGACAGGGTTTACCTCATATGATTTTACGCTTCCTGCGGCGCGAGCACATGGCAAGCGGTTTACGCCGGACGATTTGGTTGTATTCGGCACGCCGGTTTACGCCGGGCGCGTGCCCAACGTGCTGCTCAAATACCTCAGCACCGTGGAGGGCGGCGGCGCAAAGGCAGTTCCGATTGTGCTGTACGGCAACCGGAATTTCGATGACGGATTGATTGAACTGCGTGATATTCTGGAGAAAAACGGGTTTCACACCATTGCGGGCGCGGCGTTTGTGGGAGAGCATGCGTTTTCCCGCACGCTTGCCGCGGGACGTCCAGACGCGCAGGATTTGGATACGGCACGCGAATTTGGACAGAAGATTCTGAGCATGCTCAGAGAAAAGCGTTGGCACACGCCGGTGCTGGTAGAGGGCTGCACGCCGATGCGCCCTTATTATACCCCGCGCGACCGCGCAGGGAATCCGGTAAATATTCTGAAAGTGAAACCCAAAACCGACCTTGAAAAGTGTGATGGATGCGGCGTATGTGCGGACATTTGTCCGATGGGGTCGATTGAGCATGCTCACCCGGAGATCGTCAGCGGCATCTGCATTAAGTGCTGTGCCTGTGAGAAAAAGTGCCCGAAGGGCGCAAAATATTTTGATGATGCGGGATACTTATACCATAAAGAAGAACTTGAACTCGGATATGTGCGCAGAGCAGAGCCTCAGATATTTGTGTGAAGCCGTTTGGATGAATGAAATATTAGGAAGAAAATGAAGATATGCCGGAAATTCTGTCGGTTCGGGAGCATCCGGAGTGGGCGGCACGGGCAATCGGTTTTTTTCAAAGGCATTGGGGAACCGAAGAAAACCGTGTGATGTATGATGACTGTATTACACATGCCCTTACAGCATCCGGTGCGCTTCCGCAGTGGTATGTGCTCTCCAAGGGAGAAGCCGTCCTTGCCGGCGCTGCATTGCTGCCCAATGATTTGATTAGCCGGATGGATACAGCAGGATGCTGGTGGAGCACATTCGCCGGGAAGCTGGATGTATGGGATACCCTCGCCTGTATTTGAGCACCAATCATGTCGGTTTCTGTGAAAAAATGGGGTTTTCTTATTTGGGGGAAGGCTATCATCCATGGGGAGAACACTCCAGAATTTATGGCATTGATACGGGAGTGGAATCCTGCGAAGAATAGAAAGGAAATCTATGCAAGACCAAATTTTTATAAAAGGCGCGCGGGAGCACAATTTGAAGAACGTTGATTTGAAAATCCCGCGGGACAAGCTGGTCGTGTTCACCGGTCTGTCGGGTTCGGGCAAATCGTCGCTCGCGTTTGACACCATTTACGCCGAAGGACAGCGGCGCTACGTCGAGTCGCTCTCGTCCTATGCCCGTCAGTTCCTCGGGCAGATGGAAAAGCCGGATGTGGACTATATTGAGGGATTGTCGCCGGCGATCTCGATCGACCAGAAAACAACCTCGAAAAATCCTCGCTCGACCGTGGGTACGGTCACCGAAATTTACGACTATCTGCGTCTTTTATGGGCGCGCATCGGCGTGCCGCATTGTCCGAAGTGCGGCAAAGAGATCCACCAGCAGACCATCGACCAGATCATCGACCAGCTCATGGAGCTGCCGGAGCGTACCAAACTGCAAATATTGGCGCCTGTTGTGCGCGGGCGCAAGGGCGAGCATGTAAAAGTATTTCAGGATGCACGCAAGGCGGGATATGTCCGCGTGCGCGTGGACGGAAATATTTATGACCTGTCCGAAGAGATCAAGCTGGAAAAGAATAAAAAGCACTCCATCGAAATCGTGGTGGACCGCATTGCCATCAAACCGGATATCCGCGCACGGCTGACCGATTCGGTGGAAACGGCGTCCGCGCTGACCGGCGGACTGGTGCAGGCGGACGTGATTGGCGGCGAAACGCTCAGCTTTTCGCAGAACTATGCCTGCGAGGACTGCGGCATCTCCATCGAGGAGCTAACCCCGCGCATGTTCTCATTCAACAATCCCTACGGCGCGTGCCCGACCTGCACCGGGCTGGGCATCCAGATGAAGATCGACCCCGACCGCGTCATCCCGAACCGCAGCCTATCCATTAAAGAAGGCGCGATTCAGGCGAGCGGCTGGGGCAACGCAGAACCGGGGTCAATTTCACGCATGTACTATGATGCGCTCGGCAAAAAGTATGGATTCACGGTGGAAACCCCGATTAAGGATTTTTCCGAGGAAGCGCTGCATGCGCTGCTGTACGGCACGGGCGGCGAAAAGCTGACGCTTTCGGTCAGCCGATTTTCAGGCGGCAAGATGGAGCAGCCGTTTGAGGGCGTAGTGAATAACCTTGAGCGCCGCTACCGCGAGACATCGAGCGACTATGCGCGCGGTGAAATCGAGGAGTGCATGAGCGAGGTGCCCTGTCCGGACTGCCAGGGTCGCCGCCTCAAAAAAGAGGTGTTGGCGGTCACGGTTGGCGGACTGAACATCATGGAGTACAGCGAAAAGTCGGTCGGCAAAGCCATCGAGTTCATGGAAAACTTGGAACTGACTGAAATGCAGCATAAGATTGGCGACCGCGTCATCAAGGAGATTCTCGACCGGCTGGGCTTTCTGCGCTCGGTGGGACTGGAATATTTGACGCTTTCGCGTGCGTCCGGCACGCTGTCGGGCGGCGAGGCGCAGCGCATCCGTCTGGCGACCCAGATTGGTTCGTCGCTCATGGGGGTATTGTATATCCTTGACGAGCCGTCTATCGGCTTGCATCAGCGCGATAACGACAAGCTGCTTGCCACGCTGCGGCGGCTGCGCGACCTCGGCAACACGCTCATTGTGGTCGAGCATGACGAGGACACCATGTACGCGGCAGACCATATTGTGGATATCGGTCCGGGCGCGGGCGTGCATGGCGGCGAGATCGTGTTCCAAGGCTCGGTGGACGAGCTGCTCAAAAGCGAGCAGTCGGTTACGGGCGCGTATCTGTCCGGACGCAGGCGCATTCCGGTGCCGGAAATCCGGCGCAAGGGCACCGGCAAAAAGCTCATCGTCAAGGGCGCTGCGGTCAACAACCTGAAAAATACCGATTTCACCATTCCGCTCGGCACATTGACCTGTGTGACCGGCGTATCGGGTTCTGGAAAATCGTCGTTTGTCAATGAGATTCTGTATAAACGCCTTGCCGCCGAACTGAACGGTGCGCGCACCCGTCCGGGCGCGCATAAAGAGATGTTGGGACTAGAAAATCTGGATAAGGTGGTCGGCATTGACCAGTCGCCGATCGGGCGCACCCCGCGTTCCAATCCCGCGACCTATACCGGTCTGTTCGGGGACATCCGAGAGCTGTTTGCACAGACCGCAGATGCGAAAGCACGCGGTTATGGTCCGGGCAGGTTCAGTTTCAATGTCAAGGGCGGACGATGCGAGGCATGCACCGGCGATGGACTTTTGAAGATCGAAATGCACTTCCTCCCGGATATTTATGTCCCGTGCGACGTGTGCAAGGGCAAGCGCTATAACAAGGAAACGCTCGAAGTGCGCTACAAGGGCAAGAATATTTACGAAGTGCTCGATATGACCATCGACGAAGCGGTTGTGTTCTTTGAGAATGTGCCCAAATTGGCGCGCAGGCTGCAAACCATGCAGGAGGTCGGACTGGGATATGTCAAGCTAGGGCAGTCCTCCACGACTTTGTCGGGCGGCGAGGCACAGCGCGTCAAGCTGGCGACCGAGCTTTCCAAGCGTTCGACCGGCAAGACCATCTATATTTTGGACGAGCCAACCACCGGACTGCATGTTGCGGATGTGCATAAACTGGTGGATGTCCTCCAACAACTGGTCGAAAAAGGGAATACCGTTGTGGTCATCGAGCATAATCTCGATGTCATCAAGACTGCCGATTATCTGATTGACCTTGGACCTGAGGGCGGGGACGGCGGCGGCGAGGTGGTCTGCTGCGGCACCCCGGAAGTGGTTGCGCAATGTGAGGCATCCTACACCGGCAAATATCTGAAGAAGTATTTGCAGCGATAAACAGGAAGGAAAAGGGACGGCAGGGTTTTGCCGTCCTTTTTCTTTGAAGCCTTGCAAAAGGATGAAACAGGTGCTATCATGTCTGTAACACTTCGAAAAGAAGGGAGAAACGTCGATTATGCGAAAGTACAAGCTTTGTGTGCTGCTGCTTCTGGTTGGAATCCTCATGAATGGATGTACAGCAGGGCAGGACGGAATCTCATCTGCGCAAAGCACGGAATGGAGCCCCGCAGCAAGTACATCGGAACCTGCGCCGCAGGAACCGCTGGTTGCAACGCTGGCAGTATGTGGGGACACGATGAGCCATATGCCGCAGACAAATGATGCATGGAACGGCAGCAGCTATGATTATTCGGTGATGCTGTCCGGTGCAAAGGAGTGGACAGAACAGGCAGATTTTGCTGTTGCCAATCTGGAAACCACCTTTGCCGGCGGACCGGATTATTCCGGATATCCGGCATTTAATACGCCGGATGAACTGGCAGATAACCTGAAAGATATGGGATTTGACCTGATGCTGACGGCAAATAACCACTGTATGGACCGCGGCTACGACGGGCTTTGCCGCACGCTCGATGTGCTGGACGCGCGCGGAATCCAGCATGTGGGCACTTACCGCACGCAGGAGGAATATGAGGCGCAGAATGGCATTGTAGTCGCCGATGTGGGCGGTATTTCGGTCGCATTTCTAGGATATACCTATGGAACGAACGGCATTCCGGTTGCACAGGAGCGGGATTTCTCGGTCAATCGGTTCAATACGGATTATATGGAAAACTGTTCAAATCCGGATACGGAAAAGCTTAAAACCGATCTTTCGGCGGCGCGTGCGCTCGAAACCGATCTGATTGCGGTCATGATTCATTGGGGGGTGGAGTACCAGACGACACAGAACGCCTATCAGGAAGAGATTGCGTCTTTGCTGTTCGCAAACGGTGCAGACCTCATCCTGGGCGGTCATTCGCATGTGCCGCAGCCAATGGAACTGCGCACGGTGACGGATGAAAATGGGGAAGAGAAGCAGGGCTTTGTGTGCTTTTCGCTCGGCAATTTTATTTCTGCTCAGAACGACCGATATACCGACACTACGGCAGTGTTGAATTTAACATTGACAAAGAATATGGAAACCGGTGAAACCGAGGTTTCCGGCTATGATTATGCCCCTATGCTGATGCTGGACCGCGAAAGAGGAGCGGATGTCAGATATCAGCTGATGGATGCGCAGGAAATGCTGGACGCAGGCACAGAGGATGCGGCGCTGAATGAGAAATTGCAGCAATGCATTACAGACTGCCATACGATTTTTGATGCAGCAGCGTAAATATAAAAACGCCGAGGAAATTTCCCCGGCGTTTTTTGCAATAAAAAACTCGCTGCAAGCGAGATCATGCTTACAGCGAGTTGGTGCCGCCAGCCGGAATCGAACCGGCACGGTATCGCTACCGAGGGATTTTAAGTCCCTTGCGTCTACCAGTTCCGCCATGGCGGCGTACAAATATAGTATAACAGAAGCGGGGCATCCTGTCAATTCCAGATCTATCGGAAGAAGTGCCCTTTTGCTTCGGAAAGATGGGGCAGGAAGGTTGGGATTCTTGCGTTTTTTATCAGATTTCAGACTTCCTCTTGCGCTTTAGAGGATTTTTTGATAGAATTATAGCTAGAATATAATTTTTCTGAGATACAAGGAGCGAATTAAGATGAGCGGACATTCCAAGTGGCATAACATTGCCAAGCGCAAGGGCGCAAATGATGCGAAAAAGGCGAAGATTTTTACCAAAATCGGTCGTGAAATGGCAATCGCAATCAAAGAAGGCGGATCGGCGAACCCGGATAACAACTCCCGTCTGCGCGATGTCATTGCAAAGGCAAAGGCAAACAATATGCCGAATGATAATATCAAGCGCACACTGGACAAGTATTCGGGCGCAAATGGCACGGTGGAGTACGAAGCCATCAACTATGAAGGCTATGGCGTCGGCGGTGTTGCTGTCATCGTCGAGACTTTGACCGACAACCGCAACCGTACCGCTTCTGACGTGCGCCATCTGCTCGATAAGTACGGCGCAGGCATGGGCGCGACCGGCTGTGTAGGTTGGCAGTTTGACCAGAAGGGCGTAATCATCATCGAAAAGGGCGAACTGGACGAGGATGAGACCATGATGCTGGCACTGGATGCCGGTGCAGAGGATTTCCAAGCAGATGAGGAAACCTTTGAAATCTATACCGCGCCTGAGGATTTTGGTGCCGTGCGTGAGGCGCTTGAGCAGGCTGGCATGGAGTTCGCTTCGGCAGAAGTCGAGATGGTTCCGCAGAACTATATCTCTCTGACTGCGGAGGAAGATATGGCAAAAATGCGCAAGCTGCTCGATAACCTCGAGGACAACGACGATGTGCAGGCAGTATGGCACAACTGGGAGAACGAGGACGAGTACGAAGGCTAATTGTGCCTATATAAAAGTAAAAGCCGCTCTAAAGGAGCGGCTTTTTCATACAGAAAAATCCCGGACATTTTATGTCCGGGATTTTTGTATCACTTCTGTGCAATGCGGATGCGGTTGAGCGCTTTTTTGAGCTTGACATTTGCTCTGTCGTGCTCATGCTCGCTGGCTTCGTGATGAAGCAGCGCTTTTGCGCGTTCTTCCGCTTCGCGGGCGCGGTTAATATCGATTTCATCTGCCCATTCACAGGTTCGTGCCAGAATGACCGTACCCTCCTTGGAGACATCAATGAAACCGCCTGCAATCGCAGCAACACGCGAGGTGCCGTTTGCAATTACGGTCAGACCGCCGATGCCGAGCGCCGCCAGATACTTCACATGGTTCGGCAGGATGCCGACATCGCCCTGCGTTGTACGCACAATGCAGCGGTCGACTTCGCCATCAAAAAAGACGCGATCCGCAGTGAGAACCTTGAGATGAAAGGTAGACATAAATTACGCCCCCTTCTTTGCCTTCTCCACCGCCTCATCAATCGTGCCGACGAACAGGAATGCAGACTCGGGCAGGTCGTCGTGCTTGCCTTCGAGGATTTCCTTAAAGCCGCGGATAGTTTCCTTGACCGGAACATACTTACCGGTCATACCGGTAAACTGTTCTGCGACATGGAACGGCTGCGACAGGAAGTTCTGAATCTTACGCGCACGCGCTACGGTCAGCTTGTCCTCGTCGGAAAGCTCATCCATACCCAGAATCGCGATGATATCCTGAAGTTCCTTATAACGCTGCAGAATGGACTGCACCGCACGGGCAACCTCGTAATGCTCGATGCCGACAACGTCGGGCGCGAGGATACGGGAAGAGGAATCCAACGGGTCAACCGCAGGGTAAATACCCATCGACGAAATTTCACGCGACAGAACGACCTTTGCGTCCAGATGCGAGAACGTAGTCGCCGGAGCCGGGTCGGTCAGGTCATCCGCAGGCACGTATACCGCCTGTACGGACGTGATCGAGCCCTTCTTGGTCGAGGTGATACGCTCCTGCAGCGCGCCCATCTCGGTTGCCAGCGTCGGCTGGTAGCCTACTGCGGACGGCATACGGCCGAGCAGCGCCGATACCTCGGAACCCGCCTGGGTAAAGCGGAAAATGTTGTCGATAAACAGCAGAACGTCCTGATTTTCCTCATCGCGGAAGTATTCCGCCATGGTCAGACCAGACAGACCGACACGCATACGCGCTCCGGGCGGCTCGTTCATCTGACCGTACACCAGTACGGTCTTGTCGATAACGCCGGATTCCTGCATTTCGTTGTACAGGTCGTTGCCCTCACGGGTACGCTCACCAACACCGGTGAAAACCGAAATACCGCCGTGCTGCTTTGCAATGTTGTTAATCAGCTCCATGATGATGACCGTCTTGCCGACGCCTGCGCCGCCGAACAGACCGATTTTACCGCCCTTTGCGTAGGGCGCGATCAGGTCGACGACCTTAATGCCAGTTTCGAGAATCTCTGTCGTGGACTGCTGCTCCTCATAAGAGGGGGCCGGACGATGAATCGGCCAGCGGGTTTCTGTCGGAACTGCCGGTTTGTTATCGACCGGCTCGCCGAGCAGATTGAAGATTCGACCCAGATTTTGCGGACCAACCGGAACTGTGATCGGGGAACCGGTGTCCACCGCCTGCATGCCGCGCACCAAGCCGTCGGTGGACTGCATCGCAACGCAGCGCACGGTATCCTGACCGATGTGCTGCGCAACCTCTACGGTTACGACGTGTCCGTCCTCAGCCTTGATGGTGATTGCATTCAGGAGCTTGGGAAGCGAATCTGCATCAAACTTGATATCCAGTACCGGTCCAATGATCTGGACAACGGTACCAATGTTATGCTCACTCATTGGCAAAACTCCCTTACTAGAAAAGAGTGGAGAATGGAGCGTGAAAAGTGGAGAGATCTTCACTCTTCACGCTAAAATCTGAACTCTGTTTATGATCCAACCTGACCGGCGCCTGCGACGATCTCGGTGATCTCCTGCGTGATTGCAGACTGACGGGCGCGGTTATAAGACAGGTTGAGGTTTTCGATCATCTCGCTGGCGTTATCGGAAGCGGATTCCATCGCCATGCGGCGGGCAGACTGCTCGGAAGCATAGCTTTCCACGACCGCGCCATACAGCACGCCGTTGAGATATTCAGGAATAATTGCCGAGAATACTGCCTCCGGAGAGGGGTCATACTCGGTCAGCGCCTGGGGCTTGCCCATTTCGGCGTTTTCCTCGGCGAACGACAGCGGCAGCAGCTTTTTACAGCGCGCCTCCTGCGTCATCGGGGAAACAAATTCGGTATAGCAGATATACGCCTCGTCAATTTCGCCTTTCTTGAAGCGGTAGAGCATATCGTCTACAATGTCGTGCGTATCCTGAATCTGCATGGTCTCCGCAATGCCCGGATAGTCAGCTAGCACTTCAAAATCACGCTTGGCATAGTATTCCTGCGCTTTTTTGCCGATGGTGACGACGCACGGCGTCTTGTCCGCCATCTGTGCGGCTGCAAGCTTGAGCACATTGGAGTTATAGCCGCCCGCCAGACCGCGGTCGCCCGCGATAATGATGAACAGGCTCTTCTTCACCGGGCGCACCTTGGTGTAGATGGAATCGCCGTCGCGCGTTTCCAGAGCAATGCGCGCCATGGTGTCATACATGGTCTGAAAGTAGGGACGCGACTTGATGACGCGCTCCTTGGCATGGCGCAGCTTGGAGGATGCGACCAGCTCCATGGCCTTGGTGATCTGCATGGTGGACTGGACGCTCTTCATGCGGCGCTTAATGTCCTTCATATTGCCGGAAGCCATAATTATCCTCCCTTCTTCCGAAAATAATGGTTCGGAAATTAGTGTTCAGAGAGGAACTTGGCCTTAAAGTCCACGATTGCCTGCGTCAATTCGTCCTTTACGTTGTCGATGACCTTGGTATCGCGGATGGTCTCTGCAATATTCGGGTGGTTTGCGTCCAGATAGTCGAACAGTTCGTTCTGGAAATCGCTGACGAGTCCGACCGGAACATCAATCAGGTGCTTGTTTACCACGGCAAAGATGATGATAACCTGCTTTTCAACCGGAATCGGGCTGTTCTGCGGCTGCTTGAGCACTTCTACGATGCGTGCGCCCTGATCCAGACGCGCCTTGGTGTCTGCGTCGAGGTCGGAGCCGAACTGCGCGAATGCTTGCAGCTCGCGATACTGCGAGTACGCCAGCTTGAGCGTGCCGGCAACCTTCTTCATCGCCTTAATCTGCGCATCACCACCGACGCGGGATACCGAGATACCGGGGTTTACTGCCGGACGGATACCGGAGTTGAACAGCTCGGTTTCAAGGAAGATCTGACCGTCGGTGATGGAGATGACGTTGGTCGGGATATATGCCGAAACGTCGCCTGCCTGAGTCTCGATGATCGGCAATGCGGTCAGCGAACCGTCGCCTGCAAGGTTTGCAGCGCGCTCGAGCAGACGGGAATGCAGATAAAAGACGTCGCCGGGGTATGCCTCACGTCCTGGCGGACGGTGAAGCAGCAGGGAAAGTGCACGGTAAGCCACCGCGTGCTTGGATAGATCATCATAAATGATGAGGACATCACGGCCCTTGTGCATGAAGAACTCGCCGATGGAGCAGCCCGAATACGGCGCGATATACTGCAGCGGTGCAGACTCGGATGCGGTTGCAGCGACAACGCAGGTATAGTCCAGCGCGCCGTTTTCTGCCAGCGTCTCGGCAACCTGTGCAACAGTCGAGCGCTTCTGACCGATTGCAACATAGATACAGATAACGCCGGTACCCTTCTGGTTGATAATGGTATCGAGCGCGATCTGGGTCTTACCGGTCTGGCGGTCGCCGATGATCAGCTCACGCTGACCGCGGCCAATCGGAATCATCGAGTCAATCGCCTTGATACCGGTCTGAAGCGGTTTGTTTACGTGTGCACGTTCGATGATACCGGGTGCCGGCATTTCGATCGGGCGTGCTTCGCTGGTATGAATGGGACCCTTGCCGTCGATGGGATTGCCGAGCGCGTCTACGACGCGGCCGAGCATTGCATCGCCGACCGGAACTTCTACAATACGTTTGGTTCTCTTGACCGTATCGCCTTCGCGGATATTCTGGTCAGAACCCAGGATAACGGCACCGACCAGATCCTCTTCAAGGTTCTGAGCCATGCCATATACGCCGCCGGGGAACTCAAGCAGCTCACCCGACATACACTCCTCCAAGCCGTGGATGTGCGCGATACCGTCGCCGACGGTAACGACTGTGCCGACATTGGTCAGCTTGATCTGGCTCTGGTAGTTTGTGATCTGCTGTTTGATTATTGTGCTGATTTCATCAGGGCGTAATTCCATGAAGTCACCTACTTCCTTACGCAATAGTTTGGGTCAGCTTCTGTGCCAGCTCTTCCAATCGGGTCTTAACCGAGGTATCGATCTGCTTGTTGTCTACCTTGACGACAATGCCGCCGAGAATAGAGGGATCGACACGGGTCTGGAGCACGACTTTCTTGCCGGTCACAGAGCACATTTTCTCTTTGAGCTTTTCGATCAGGTCTGCGTCCATGGGCGATGCAGTGACCGCCGTCACTTCGCAGATACCCTCTTCGAAGTAATACTGCTGCTTATAGGATTCTGCCATTTCGTAGAGCAGACCGATTCTGCGCTTTTCCGTGATGAGCATCAGGAAATTCAGCAGAAAGCCATCGATGCGACCGCCGAATACTGTTTGCAGCAGTTCTTTTTTCTCAGGCAGCTGGATGGCGGGCGCCTGCATAACCTTCATCAGATCCGGATTTTCTCCGAAAACCTGTGCCACGGCAAGCAGCTCGTCCAGGAGTTCAGGCGCTTTGCCTGCTTCCTTTGCTACCTCGTAGAGACTGAGCGCGTAGCGTTCACTGACAATAGACGCCATGCTCTCACCCTACCTTATCGATGAAATCTTCGATCATGCGCTTGTGATCTTCCTCGCTGATGTCCTTTTCGACGATCTTGGAGGCGATCATCACCGACAGACCGGCGATTTCATCCTTGATTTCATTCATAGCCTTTTTGCGTTCCTGCTCAATGGACTGCTCGGCTTTTCTCTTCATGTCGGTTGCCTGACGGCTTGCTTCTGCAAGGATTTCCTCCGAGCGAACCGTTGCGCGGCGAGTGGCGGTTTGCGTAATCTGCGTTGCCTCCGCCTTGGCGTTTGCGATGGATTCGGTGTAGTCCTTTTTCATCGCTGCCGCCTCTGCGCGGTCGGATTCTGCCTGATCATACATGGCCTGAACCTCTTCCGCACGCGCTGCCAGCATCTTGCGCACAGGCTTAAACAGGAATTTCTTGACGATCAGAAACGTGATGAGCGTATTGCAGATCGTCACCACGATATTCCAACCACCAATACTTACAAAGTTCTGAAACACTTGTTTACCTCCTTCCTTGGGTGGAAGTGTTCGCGGGTGCGTTCCCTTAGAACAGCTTTACGAACGGGTTGGCAAACAGCAGAATCAGAGCGACTACGAGTGCGTAAATACCGGTGGACTCGGCCATTGCGATACCGAGAATCATGGTACGGGTAACGTCGGACTGTGCTTCCGGCTGACGGCCGATTGCAGCACATGCCTGACCTGCGGTGTAGCCCTCACCAATACCAGGGCCGATACCTGCGATCATCGCCAGACCAGCGCCGAGAGCGGACATACCTGCTACGAATGCTTTGGGATCCATAAAATTTTCCTCCTAAATTTGGTTTCTTTTTTGGGTTTCGTTATTCCTTTGCCGAACCAACATACGCCATCGTCAACATACTGAAGATGAACGCCTGGATACAGCCCGAGAACAGATCGAAATACAGGCTGGTAATGCCCGGGATACCGATCTGAAGCAGCGGGATTGGCAGGTGCAGCAGCGACGACAAGCCGCCCAGTGCGCCGAGCATCAATGTCGTGATGACAAAGCCGCCGGCAATGTTGCCGAAATGACGGAAACTCATAGATACCGGAGTTGCGATCTCACTCAGGATGTTCAAGGGAACCATGACAAAGATCGGCTCGGTAAAGCTCTTGAGATAACCGCCCAGACCACCATACTTGATCTTGGTGTAGGTAATCATCGCAAACGTGATGAGCGCCCAGCCAAGGGTCGTGTTCAGGTCGGCTGTAACCGAACGCAAGGTAAAGAGCGAGCACAGGGAACCAAAGACCGAGGACATCATCAGCGTCGCGATATACGGCGAATAGATGCGGGAGTCCGGCCCCATGTTCTGATCTACCAGGTTGTCGATCATCAGCACGATTTTTTCGGCGATGGCCTGCTTACCTTTTGGGACTTTTTCCATCCTGCTTGTCAGGAAAATGCAGAGAAACAGAATGAACGCCATGACAATCCAGTAGTTGACCATCGTTTCTGTGATGGGCAGGTTCTGGTTGCCAAAAAGGTAGGTGTATATTTTTGGTCCGTTTACTTCAGCCATTCAATTAACCTCCTTTCCTGTGAAATATGCCGGATGCGATGAGTATGATCTTGGGAAAGAACAGCGGGATCGCTACTGCGACCGCATTGAGCGGGGGAAATTTAATCGCCCCGATCAGCAGCAAGCCGGTCAGTGCATAGCGCACGATATAGCGGCTTGTCTGCATGCGCTGCGCCCGCACAGGATCGCCCAGAAGGGCAGCCCGTACCGCCGTGCGCGCCATCAGGTTAAAGTTGAACAGCGTAAACGCTGTGCCGAGAATCAGGCTCAGCAGGGTACCCGGATGGTAATATCCGGCGAGAGCGAATGCGGCATACGCGAAACACATGAGTGGGATACATCCGCGCGCCATGCGCCGCGTCTCTTCGCGGACAATCTCAAATGCGTCCATGATGATCCTCCTGTTTATGACCGCGTTTGTCGGATTCCGTCTGCATAAAACGGAAGAATTTGAGCAGGTTGGCTCCGGCCGCTATCAGACCGAGCAGGATTGCCAGAGGCATCACCCAGCCGCCCAGCGAGAAGCGCTCCTGCAAAAACATCGCGCCCAATACGCACAGGGCGATTGGACCGACGAGCGAGGCGGACAGTGCGGTGACCCAGATCAGATATTTCCAAATCACAGGTTTCTTTCCCATGCAGGACACCTCCATCCGATCCGCATACGCTACCTCCTATTATACATAAAAGAATCAGAATGCAAAACACTTTTTATCGTGATTTTCCAAAAAAATTTGTATCATGTTACAAGGAGTTGTCAGAATGTATAAAAAAGCGAGCGCAATCTTGTGGATTGCGCTCGGAAAGATTTGCTTGGATGTATATTCCAAAATGATTACAGGTACTTTTTCATCGACTCAGTAATCGCGGTCTCATCTTCGCTGAGCGCAACAGTGAAGTCTACGCTGTGCTTATTCGAGAACGCGTCGATTTCCTTGAGGAATGCCTCGGCAACAGCCGGGTCCTTGGAGTCGATCAGCTTGTAGAGGCTGTCGATGTAGATCTTGGTAATATCGTAGTTGCCGGCATGGATACCGGATACGAAACCGAGCAGACCCTTGTAACCCTCTACCATATAGTCACTGATATTCACCAGACGCGCATCGTGAGAGATGTCGAACTTGAGCTTGTCGCCCTTTGCCAAACATACTACGCTGCCCTTTTCTTCTTTTACAGCGGCATTTACCAGCTCGATGATGGTCTTGGTTTTACCGGTGCCAGTGCCGCCAACAATAAGTTTTACCATAATAATTTCCTCCCAACCTTTGAGGTTATACTTATGTTACCATAGAACGAACAAAAAAACAATCACAAACGTGAGATTTCTTATGAACATTTGATGTGTTTTTTGAAGGGAGCTTTGAATACGCCCAATCCATAGCAAAACAAGCTATTCCTTTTTCATCAGCGCAGCCCGCAGAAAGGAGCGGAATAAATCGCCGAAATGCAGGCGTTCTACTGTTTCCCCGGCGGTTAAAGGCAGGGTGAACAGAATGGTTTTGTCGTCACGCACTTCGGCGGTGCCGAGCTTTTGACCAACCGCGACCGGCGCTTCCACGCTTGCAGGCAGGTGGAGAACCGTCTCGATGGATTCTATTTTTTCTTTTGGTACAACAATGGGCGGCGCCTCCTTGGAGAGGACGGAAACTGTTTCTGATTTTCCCATTTGCACGGGCAGCGGGGTCAGCGTACCTGAAAGATCAGGGGAAAAGGGAGCGAAATTTGCAAAGCCATAGTTTAAAAGTGCGGTCGCATCCGCCATACGGTCTTCTTTGGTGGGCGCTGCCATGACGGTTGCAATCAGCGTCATGTCATTGCGCGTTGCGGCAGCAGAAATACAGAAACCAGCCTGCGAGATATAGCCGGTTTTTAAACCGATCAGCCCTTTATAGCTGCGGAGCATTTTATTGGTATTCGCGAGGGAAAACTCTCCGTTTCGGATGGTATCCATCCAAATGGTGGTATAGTCGAGAATTTTGGGATGCTTCAGCAGTTCGACGGAGATCAGGGCGAGGTCGCGCGCCGAGGTCAGCGTTTTTTGCCCGTCTGCATCCAGACCGTTTGCGTTGACAAAGGTTGTCGCTGTGCAGCCGAGCTCTTTTGCGCGTGCATTCATGCGTTCGACAAAAGCTTCTTCGGTACCGCAGAGGTGTTCGGCGACGGCAACGGCGCAGTCGTTCGCGGAACCTACGGCAATGGCTTTCAGCATTTCATCGAGCGGGAGCTGTTCGCCCTCTTTCAGCCAGATTTGCGTGCCGCCCATGGAAGAGGCATGCGCAGTGCCGGTAATCATGGTATCCAATGTGACTTCACCGCGGTCAAGTGCTTCCATGGTCAGAAGCAGGGTCATGATCTTGGTAACCGATGCCGGCTGAAGCGGTTCTTCCGCGTTGAGTTCGTAGAGCATTTGACCGCTGGCATCGTAAAGCGCCGCCGATTTTGCTGTTAAATTGCCCATAGCAGGCAGCGCGGCTGCATGGGACGTCAGGAGCAGGGTGCAAAGCACCGTGCTGAGCAGCTTTTTCATCGTATTCTCCACCTTTCCTTTTGTGAAAAGGTATGCTCCGGAAAAGGGAAATATGCGCCGCAGAAAGCCGCATAAAAGTATGCAGAACTGAAAGATGAACTCTTGCTAGACGATACGAGTTTGGGGTATAATGAATATAGTCCTACTTTCAACATGCTGCAAAGGAGAAGAAGTTATGAAAGAAGTAATCTATACAATTCAGGATGCACAGGGAGTTCACGCGCGTCCGGCAGGTCTGCTTGTGAAGAAGCTGAAGGAGTTTACCGCAACTCCGGCACTGACCAAGGGGGATAAGACCATCGACCCGCGCAAGATGTTTGCACTGATGGGATTGGGCATTAAATGCGGCGAGACGATTACGCTGACGTTTGATGGCGCAGACGAAGAAGCTGCTGCTGTGGCTCTCGAGGCATTCCTCAAAGAGAACCTGTAATTACAAAGAAAAAGCCTCCGGCTTGCAGAAAAACTGCGGCGGAGGCTTTTTGCATTATGGAGCGGATTGCTTGACAGATGGAAAAGAGAATGCTATCTATATAAAGAATATAGGATAGCATGAATGGATATATTGAAATGAGGGAATGATAGATGTCATTGACACATTTAGATGAAAACGGTGCAGCGCATATGGTTGATGTCGGAAAAAAAGAAGTGACGCAGCGCAGTGCGCAGGCACAGGCGGTGCTTACAATGAAACCGGAAACGCTGAAAATGATTGTGGAAGGAACAATGCCGAAGGGAGATGTATTCGCCTGTGCGCGGATTGCAGGTATTATGGCTGCAAAACGCACAAGTGATTTGATTCCAATGTGCCATCCGCTGCCGATCGATGGAGTGGAGATTGCAATTCGTGCAATCTCAGAAACTGAGGTGCGAATTGTAAGCACACTGCGCTGCACCCATAAGACGGGGATTGAAATGGAAGCTTTGACGGCAGCTTCTGTGGCAGCGCTCACGATATATGATATGTGTAAGGCAGTAGACCGTGGGATGCGGATCGATCAAATTTTACTGCTGCATAAGACTGGCGGAAAATCCGGAACATATGAATATGAAGCAGAGGCGTAAACAGCGGAGAAATGCGGCAGGTCGTGAGATTTGACCTGCCGCAGATATATCACCATATCCGAGAAAAAAGAACCGATCTGATCTTTGCGCGAAAAGACCTCCGGTTCAAGTCCCTGAAAAACAAAAAATCTCGATCAAAGATCGAGATTTTGGTGCAGATGGAGGGACTTGAACCCTCACGTCCTTGCGAACACTAGCACCTGAAGCTAGCGCGTCTGCCATTCCGCCACATCTGC
>JAGZOP010000051.1 GCA_018383195.1 Clostridiaceae bacterium
TATTTCTCCAAATATCCGCACTTTTCCGCGCGCTCTATTTCCCGATTTCCACGCCTTTGCTGCCCAACATAATAGCCGCAAAATTTCCAGCTGTCAAGGAAAAGTTCCCGCATCGAATATGGAATCCTTTCCCCTTTTGCGCAATACAGTGGGCATTGACGCCCCTATCAGGAGCAAATCAATGCCCAAGTAATTTCGTATTTCCTCATGTGCCAGACGCTTCTGCCAGATATTCTTCCGCAAAGTGCGCAGCAGAAGCGCCGTCCGCCACGGCGGTGACAACCTGCCGCAGTGCCTTGGTGCGGACATCTCCCACTGCATATACGCCGGGAAAATTGGTGCGCGTCGACTCGTCCGCGACAATATATCCTGCCGAATCCAGATCGAGCTGTCCCTTGACCAGATCGGTTGCAGGCTTTCGTCCTACGCTGACAAACACGCCATCGCATGCAAGCGTACTTTTCTCTCCGGTCTGCACATCACGCAGCCTTACACCGGTCAGTTTTCCATCGCTGAGCAGTTCTGATACGGTGCTGTTCCAACGAAATTCTACATTTGCTGCTTTCATCAGCGGCTCGTGATAGATTTTCGTCGCGCGCAGCGTGTCCCGCCGATGTACTACAATCACTTTTTGCGCAATGCGGGACAGCATCAGCGCATCTGCCGCCGCGGTATTCCCGCCGCCTACGACAACTACGGTCTTTCCCTTATAGAACATCCCGTCGCATGCCGCACAGTAATTTATACCTCTGCCGATCAGCTCTTTTTCTCCGGAAATTCCAAGGTCCCGCGGACTTGCTCCGGTAGCAAAAGCCACGGTGCGTCCATAAAAAGTGCCTTCGCTCGTTTCTACGGTTTTAATTTTAGCAGACAGTTCCAATGATGTCACATCTGCCAGCTCGGTTTTTGCACCGAACCGCTCAGCGCCTTGCTGCATCTTTTCCCCCAGTGTAAATCCGTCTATGCCATCTTCAAATCCGGGATAGTTGTCAATCTGAGAAGTCAGCGCCATCTGTCCGCCCGCCGAAAGCTTTTCCAGTACCAGCGTATCCAATCCGGCACGTACTGCATACAACGCAGCCGTATATCCGCCGGGGCCGCCGCCAATGACAATCATATCATATATATGTTTCATCCCTGTCACCTCACTTGCCCAAGTGTTCTTCCAAAAATGCTTCGATCTCTGCTTTGGAATTTGGAGCGGTCATCGAACCAAGCGCCTGACCGTCGCGATAGAGTACAAATGTTGGTACGACTTCGATCTGCTCCTGCTGTGCCAATGCAGGTTCCTCATCAATGTCCACCTGACCGATGAACAGGCGGTCGCTATACTGCTCTGCAACTTTTTGCAGGGCGGGAGCAATGCGGCGGCAGTAAACGCACCACGGCGCCATGAACTCGACCAAAGCGGGCGCATCACCCTTTACCCGGAGGTTGAACTGTTCAGAATTGATATGCATCATAGCCATTTTACACGACCCCTTTCGTTTTGTTTTTTTATAGCATACCCAATTTCTCACGGAACTTCCGTGATGTTGTCACGCTTGGATGCATCATACTATCAGGATTACAGATGTAGTTGCACGCCTCCAAGAAAAATTCAAAATTTTTTGAAAATTCTCTTGACGGACGTCCGGTTCTGTGATATTATAATTAAGCACTCTTTGAGAGATCAAAAGTGAATTGCATATCGCAGGGTAGAGCAGCTGGTAGCTCGTCGGGCTCATAACCCGGAGGTCGCAGGTTCAAGTCCTGTCCCTGCACCCATTAGAAAGACCGTATTTCAAACGAAATACGGTCTTTTTCTGCGTTTTTTCGGACGTTTATAATTTACTGCACGTTCAGTAATTCAACTATAGTTCAACTCAACTTCAAAATTCATGCTTTTTTGAGGAATACATCCGCTAAAATATCCGCGCTCTTTTTGTCTGCTTCCTCCATGACATGTGCGTAAATGTTGGCGGTAGTGCTAACCTGTGCGTGCCCCAACCGCTTTGATATACTGACACTGTCCATGCCATTAAAGTACAGCATAGAAGCCATTGTATGCCGAAATGCGTGTGGGTTAATATGCGGTAGATCATGCCGTTTGCTAAACTTCTTGAGCCAATCTGTTACACTGTCTGGGTGCATAGGCTTGCCATTGTCCTGCGAAAATACAAAACCTTGATTCTGATAGTATTCCCCCAACCGCAAGCGCTCCTCCCTCTGCCATACCCGGTATTGACGTAGCAGGCACATAGTTTCCGTAGGTAACGTGACATAGCGGCGCGAGCGCTCTGTTTTAGGGGTACTTTCATAAATGCCAACATCCGATGAGTAAAGCACGCTGTTGCAAATATAAATTCGCTCGCCCTCAAAGTCTACCTTGTCCCATTTCAGTCCTAGTACTTCCCCGCGTCTTGCACCGGTAATCAACAAAAGATGCACCAGCGTTTTCCACTTTATCGGCTCGCGTTCGAGCGCGTCACGGATTGCCGCAACCTGTTCTGGTTGAAAATAGTTGACCTCTTTGTGTTCTGCTTTCGGCAAAGATGCACGACCGGCAACATTGAACGGCACAACACCTTCTTTGACTGCTTGTTCTAATACCGTAGAAATCAGGCGGTGATGCTCTAAAATCGTTTTTGCGGACAGTTTGCCACCTGTCTTGGCGTTCTGCCCATCTTGAGCTAAAAAGGTGTACAAATCGTTCAAATGGTCTGCTCGCAGTTCTTTCAGTTTGATATGCCCGATACGCGGGTAAATTCGCTTTGTAAGCTCTTTATATCGCACAATAGTAGAGTGCTTTATGCCCCTCTGCTCTTTCAGGTTGATTACATAATCACAATATGAAGCGAATTTTTGACGGCTATCCGTTGTTATTCCCTCTTTACACTCTTTTTCAAAGGTCGCGGCGAAAGCCTCGGCTTTTTTTCGTGCGCTTTTTTCCGTCCATGTAGGAGACACCTCAAAAGTAGCTGTCCACGGTTTGAGCTGCTTCCCATTCGCATCTCGACCGCGATGAACGCGGATGGAATAGGAAATCAACTTACCGTCTTTATTGCGGCGCTCTTGGATGTTAGCCATTATTTAGTCCCTCCTGTCTTATTTTTCTTAAGACCCCTTCGTTCTCTCGTAAAAGAATTGCCAGAACTTCTTCTGCTGATAAGTCTTGAAATCGCTCCCCAAATTGTACCCTATATGGAGTATTGCTACTGAACAGAAAAAGTGATAGACGTCCCCAAAAGTCGGCACACCGATCAAAATGACTTTCGGATAGCAGCGTATTGACCGCTTTAAGCCCGTCCCGCCATATTGGGTCATTGCAATCTTTCAGCGTATTCAAAAAATAAACCGCATCGTCTGTCAATCCTGTGACAGACATTATATCTGCTGTCTCATGACGTGGTACATCAATCTTACCCAATAAATAATCAATATCACATTCTAAAATATCACATAAATTATAGACAATACTCAGCTTGGGACTGATTTCTTTATTCGGATTCTCATAGTTTTTAATTGTTCCAAAAATTCCACCTAAATTGCCTTCGTTTCCCGCTGCGTCATTACGATGTTTTGCAGGGAATTTTTCGTTATATGTCTTTGCCAACGCATATTGCGTTTTGAATCCCCGCATTTTTCTTAAATCCGCCAAGCGATTTGAGAATAATATCTTATTCATAATTTTCTCCAATCTATAAAAAGTAAATAATATAAAGATATATATTTATTCTTGATACTAGGGTATCATGTTCTCAGACGAAGGTCAATGATTTTTAACGAAAGGAGAAATTTAAATGCTGACATTTAAAACCATTCGGCAAACTGCAGCCACTGGAATCATGACCGAACACTATTTACGTCTTCTGGTGGCAGAAGGACGCTGCCCGGGTATCTACTCTGGCAATCGCTTTCTGATCAATGTTGAGGCTTTATCAGAACTACTTGACAGGCAGAGCCGCGAGGGGGTGCAAGAAAATGGTTGAAACTAAGAAAACCCGCCCCGGTGCTGACACACCGGAACGGGTAATGATGGAAACGACGTCTCGCAAAGCGTCTCTTCCTGCTTCTCAGTTTACCACGGCATCAAGTGACCGTCAATTTAAAGTATCTGACATTCTGCATTGCGGAAGGGAGAATGCAGTTTCACTTCGTTACCTAACGATGGTTTTACAGATGGATGATCGCTCTGTTCGTCTTAGAATTGAGCAGGAGCGGCGCAACGGGATACCTATTTGTGCAGATAATCGGACAGGGTATTTTCTGCCCGCTAGTGATCATGAAAAGATGGCTTGCGTTCGCTCGATGAAACATCGGGCTGAGGAAATTTTGAAAACAGCACGAGCAATTGAGAGCGCTAGAGGGGTGTGAAAGTGTGACCTATAAAAATATTCCTAGCACGTTAAGGGCTCTCCCACAGTGGGTTGTGCATCGCGCAAAATGTCCTTACAACCCCCTTTCAGGTGAACGGGCGAAAGCTGGACAACCTGAGACATGGACAAGCTTTGAGAATGCTGCAACCGCGAACGGTTGGGACGGGATCGGGTTTGAGTTTTTGCCTGAAAACAAGCTGATTGGGATTGACCTTGATACCGTCCGGGAGCCTGAAACGGGTTGGGTTGACCCAATAGCGCTTGATATCATCGAAAAATTGAACTCTTACACAGAGTTGTCACCCTCTGGATACGGTTTTCATGTGATCGTAAAGGGTACAGTTGATTTTTCATGGCACAAGGCAAAGTTGGAACCGAATCAAATTAAGCGGTTAGATGTTGATTTAAGAACTGGTGAGGTTCGCCGAACTAAGGCAGGAGAACCGAAATATAAGCAGCCTGAAATTGAAATGTATTCAGAAGGACGGTATTTTACTGTTACAGGAAACGTATTTGACGGGTACACCGAACTTACAGAAGCCCGTGCGGCAGTCTCCCTTATTCAACGTGAGTTTGCAAAGCCCCCTTCTGATACATACATACCCACAGGTTACCTTGAAATCGGGCTAGAGCGTGATAATAAGTTTCGGCAGTTGTGGGACGGCTCACGCCCTCACGGGGACGAGAGTTCAGACGATCAGGCACTGTTAAACAAGCTAGCGTACTGGTTGAACACTGATCCATTAGCAATGGTTAGCGCTTTCAAGCGTTCCCCACACTTTCTAAGCAAGGATGAAAAACACGCGAAGAAATCCGCAGTGCGCGAAGATTACTTGCAACGCACTGTTGAGACAGCTATTCGAGGATGCACCAGAACGGCAGAACAGGACAACGCGGCGTATAACTCGAAACATCCTGCAAACGGTGCTAAACAAATATACGATATTTTTCGACCTGTGGCGGATTTTGACGAACAGGAAGCTGCATGGTTGATTGATGGCTGGTTGCCTGCTGGACAGATTGCGTTAATCGCATCTGATGGCGGCGTTGGCAAGACCACAGTTGATTGTGAGATTGCCGCAGCTATCAGTAGCGGAACAACCTGTATCTTAGATCGTGAGAGCACACAGCGTAAGCCAGGGCGCGTGCTATTTCTTACTACCGAAGATTCTATTTCTAAGAAGCTGCGTAAGAAGCTGCGTAAGCTGGGTGCAAACCTTGATAACATTTTCGCCCCCGATCCGTCACTTGATGTGAACGGCGAACTAAGAAACTTGAAATTTGGTTCTCCTGCTCTATCCGGAATTATTAAAAAACTCAAGCCCGCATTGTGCATTTTAGACCCAGTGCAAGGATATGTGCCCGCAGATATCAATATGGGTAGCCGCAATGCAATGCGCGATTGTTTAGCGCCGTTAGCTGCACTAGGTGAGGAAACCGGCTGTACGTTTCTTGTAGTTTGTCATACAAATAAACGCAAGGGCGCAAGCGGTCGTGATCGTATTTCTGACAGTTCCGACTTGTGGGATATTTCGCGCTCGGTTCTTATGGCTGGTTTCACCGGAGAACGGGACGAACGTTACATCGCGAATGAAAAAAATAATTACGCGGAACGACAAAAAACAGTGCTATTTCGCATCGATAATGGTTTTCCAAAGTTCGTTGGTTATTCAGATAAGCGTGATCTTGATTTCGTGCAAGATTCAATGCGGTTAAAAGTCGAAGCTGAGCCGATAAACGAACGACTTGTTGAGGCTCTTAGAGCAGAAGCAAACCCGTTTGAGCCTGTCAGATTTTCTTATGAAACTTTTGAGGAAAAGTACGGTGCCCTTGTCTGGGGTGGTAAGCAGCCAAAACGAGCGCTTGACAGCGTAAAGCCCACACTAGAAAATCTGGGTTATGCTCTTATCACTAAGAAAATAAAAATCGACGGTAGAAGCTACAACGGCTTTATCTTGCAGGTGGCGGATACGGTTACGAAACAAGAAACGCTTGGTGTGTGTATTTAAATCGTAACTTCGTAACCACACACAAAATACGTGATTTATCGGTCAGATTAAGCTTTTGTAACTTTTATATTTTATATAAGTTATGGTTCCGGGTTCCAAAGTTCCAAAATATCTTCCTGACGGTAAAGCGTAACCGCATGAAATTCGTAACCTCAAAAAAAACTAAGTTTTACTAAGTTGCAAGGGGGTGGTGAAACGCCACCCCACCATAGAAAGGAGCGCAATGACCAAACTACCAGAAGCACTTATTAAACGTGCTTACAATCAAGAATCGTTTCCAGCTGATGCTGAGAGTTCTCAGCGCCCAGCGTTCATCATGCTGCGTGAACTGTACCGGCAGTACAGCGCGGGTATGATTGGCTGTGAGGATGCAAAAGCAATCAAGCCGCAGATTCTAGCTTATCCCGCTTGCCCTGTTGCAGAACGTGCTGCAATGCTGCGGTACTTCTGCGCGAACCTGTTCGAGCGGGCTTGCGCTGGTGACCAGAACGCACAAGAGGACGCTCAATTACTATTTGATGATTTCTCCCGCTTGTTCGCTGATCTTCTCCATGAGGTGGCTTGATGGGGAAAGCATCGCAGCGTAAAGGCGCACAGGGCGAACGGGAGTTAGCCGAAATCCTGCATGATGCACTAGGCGTTGATACCCGGCGCGGTACCGTCCTGTATGGCGGCTCTGCTGATGTAGAGGGGCTTCCGCTCGTTCATGTGGAGTGTAAAAGGGCTGAAAAGTTCTCCCTTTACAAGGCGTTTGAGCAGTCCACAAGGGATGCTGCAAAAACTGGTGAGATTCCGGCAGTTTTTCACCGAAGAAACCGCAAACCGTGGCTTGTGGTTATGTCCCTGTCTGATTGGCTGGACTTCTATCGAGCATACACAGAGGGGAGGTGGAACGATGGCGAAAATTTGTCCACTGCTGATGGTAGCCCGTGGTGACGTTTTAGGTGCCGGACTATGCAATTGCATAGAAGAAATGTGCGCATGGTATGTGGCGCATGGTTGCGCGATTGTCAGCAGCAAAGAACCTACAGAATCAGAAAGGAAAAGTTGAACATGTTCTATATGAAGTACAAAGGGAAAAAACTGAACATCCATGAGGATAACGTGTATACGATTTGTCCGGAATGCGCAAAACGGCGCATACAAGCTAGAAAGGCTGGTATTTAATAAAAAAAAGAGGGCGGCAGATCTGCTGACCTACCACCCTCTTTTTTCTCTTGCTTATCACGTACTTTTATTTTAACACGGGCAGGAGGTTTTATCAAATGAGCAACGAAGAACTTGCAAGGCGTGCAAAGGCGGGAGATCAGGACGCACTGGCGCTGCTGTGGGAACAGAATCAAGGACTGCTGCACACTCTGTTTCATAACCTAGTAATCAAAACACGCGATAGAATGACCTCAGCAGGCGTTACATGGGAAGATGTAGAGCAATGCTTTTTCCTTGCAATCGCGCTTGCTGTGGAGCACTATGACCCGGAACGGAGTGTATTGTTCGCATCGTTCCTAAAATACTCAGTGAAAACGGTGTATTTCGATTTGATTGGCTTTCGGTCAAAGCGCGCCCTGAATGAGCCTCTAACACAATCAAGCAGCCTAGACGAAGTAATGCCCGATGGAGAGAGTACGCGCGGTGATCTGATACCCACCCCGCCGGATGAGGATATTGATGAAGCGATCTATACGGAACAGCTGCGAAATGAGTTGGAGCGCTGCTTGTCCACACTGGAACCACAGCAGGCGAAAGCAATTAGATACCGGTTCTATGACAACCTAACTTTAGCTGAGGTCGGTAAGAAATTAGGCTGCAATGCGGAGTATGTGCGCTCACTCGAAAACAAGGGTATGCGCAAGCTGAGAGCGCCCCAGAACGTCCGCAAGCTAAGACCCTATCAAGTTCTAACCGAAAGCGCATATCATGGCACAGGGCTTACGGCGTGGAAATATGCTGGTAGCGTTCAGGAGCGAACGCTAATGAAGTTGGAACGCAAAGGGATGCTATAACCTAATGTTTCGGAGTCCCTAAAAAGGGATAAGGTTACCGGTAAGGTTTGTTGGGGAAACTTGGGGTTAGTCCCTATTCCCAACAAGGGCAAGGTTAACTGATTTTACATGGCATCGCCACAAGTTGCGGCGAAACGCGGCTTCTCTTCTGTTAGTGAATCATCAAAGGGTGTCGAACCCCCATCGGGTTGATTTGCGAAGAAATGCGAAAAAATGCGCACTAAAAAAAGCGCATCAAAAAATCATTTGTGAAACACAGAAAGGAATTTGAAAAATGGCAGAAATGGATATGAGAATTGAAACTACTGAAAGTACACGGGCAAAGATTGCTGAAAAAATGGGACTTGACCAGCCGTCTGTTTTTGATGTGGTAAACCGTGCGCGCTATGCTACGGAAGATGCATACTTGGACGCACTGGTCACGGAGAAAATGAGACGGGAAAACCCGGATTATCAGGCTGCGCGGCGAAAGCTGGCATCAGAATATCGGGAGCGGCAGGAACAGGAGCAGCGCACGGCACAGGCTACGGCATACAAAGAAATTCGCGCTTCTGTGCAATTAGATGACCTTGACCGGCGCGAGATCGACGCACAGTCGGTAGAGCTTGCCCGCCGCGATCTGGCAGCCGGGCGAATCCCCGCAAGTGAACTGGGCAGTGCAATCGAACGCTATGCCAACCAGCTTTCAGAAAAACGCAAGGATACCAGAGCGGGGAATCAGTTGTTTAACGACATGCTGCGCGGAAAGAGATAAGAGATCGGCTCAAAATTGAGTTGATTAAACTTGTGTTTAGTCGCGAAAAGTCACATATAAAAAACGTTGTGATCTGCCGAAAACGCACAAAAACGCGCATATAAAAAAGGCTGTGCAAATCTCCAGAAATCATTAAAAATGTCCAACAAAAAAAGAGGCGTGCTTATTTAGCACGTCTCTTCCTTGTTTCTCGTTTGGCTCGTATTCCGTCAATGCGTCCGGCATTGTAACATGCAGCGGCTGCGCACATGGTAGCCGACACACGTTTGTGTGGTACTGTCAGATACATTCTGTATGCATAATCGAAAATTTCATCAGCATGGAAAGCCAATTCTGTTGATACCGCCATGTGTAATAAACGTTCTGCTTCCTCTGGTGTTACTCGTTGCATGCCTTGCCTGCCTCCAATCCTGCCTGATACGCTTGATTTACACCGTTCACATAAAGTTCAATGAACTTCTGTGCGGTATCTGTTAGTTCGCTTCCTGCTGCATTCAGGACTGTTTGCAGGTCAATCGGGTATTTCATGTCATATCTCCTTTTGTCGCTTCGTTTATCAATTCAATGGGTGTGACCCACCGAAGTGGGGTTGTATTCCTGACGGGATGTATCTGATGCAGCTATGTCGGGCTCATTGCATATTTGCCCCCTCCCCTGATGGATTTGCAGGCTTTATGCCATGCAGTGCATTGCCGAAGGTTTCAATCAGGCAGAATTTATCAGGGTCATCCCAATGCTTGGAATCGCACAGCAGATGATACCGGGCAACATCTTGTTCGGTCAACCGATTCGGGTTGTGTCCATCCGTCCAATAATACGCCCAAAAAATCGCAACAGTACGCCAATGCTTCGGGTGACATTTGATCGATCATGGTTCGGCATTGCTGCCGAAGTGTGTTATTCCGCTTCATATTCGGTGTCTCATATTGACGCAGAATATCTTGTGCAGTAGGTTGTGTCATAATAAATCTCCTCCAATCAATGTACTGGTCTTTGTTAATAATGCTCTTTGCTATGACTATATTCTATTATATTTGCGCAAACATATCAATTAGCATATATAACATATTTACGCAAGTATATTTGTCGGGTTTTTATATTTACGCAAATAGTAATATGCGCTATAATTATGTCATAATGGAGGAGGTGTAACTATCCATGCCAACAAGCAAGGCGCAACAGAGAGCTACCAATAAGTATATTGCGAAATCCTATGACCGGGTAAATTTAACTCTTCCCAAAGGTCGCAAGTTGGAATTACAAGTCCACGCAGGAACTCACGGTGAGAGCTTAAACGGTTTTATCAACCGCGCCATAGACGAACAGATCAAGCGTGATAGTGATGAGAGCTAATCTTATGCCAAGCTACACCTATGCGGATTATCTGACATGGGAAACCCGCTCGATTTAAGTTCAACAAAAATTCAACTAAGCTACAAAAAGACATTATACGAGATGGCACATTACTTGATGTTTAGCCGTAAATATTCCGAATTTCAAAATGTTATTACACAATTTGCGACAGTTATCTACACTATAGTTTGAACTCATAACCCGGAGGTCGCAGGTTCAAGTCCTGTCCCTGCACCCATTAGAAAGACCGTATTTCAAACGAAATACGGTCTTTTTCTTTGCTTTTTAAATATGTCATGACAGGATTTACGCAAATTGCACATACAACTGTCAAGACAACTGTTTCTTTTTGCATAGACAGCCGATTGAAATGGAAACGGCATGCTCGTATAATAAACTTAAACGACAATATACGGGGTTTTGCGGTCAGATTGTGCACGATGATGGGGATACAATCTGACTTTTATGGAATACAGGAGGACAAAACAGATGGTAAGAATGAAGGTAATGGATGCGCAGGGACTGGCGATGATGAAAGATCGGGTAGAGCGTTTGCTCAGTGAACGCGGTGTTCAGATTCATCATCCGGTGCTGTGCGCTGCACTGGCGGAAAAGGGATGCCTTGTAGAAGGGGAACAGGTGCGCTTCCCACGCGAAGTGATTGCGCAGGCTGTGACGGCGGTGCCAAAGCAGTTTACGCTGTATTCCCCGTCGGGAGAGCATGACCTGCGGTTTCCGCATCCGGAAGGCGGGTTCTATACCCGTACCAATACCGGTGCACCCGCGTACCGCGAGGCAAATGGGGACGAGCACGTCTATCGTCTGCGGGATGTTGAAGAATGGTTTACAGTGTGCAATTCAATGGAAAATGTGAATTATATCGCATTGCCGTCCACCTCAGAGAGCGAGGTTCCGGCGGAAGCGGTCGATGTGCTGACCTTGGAAAAAGCACTGAAAATCTCCAAAAAGCATATCTGGATTCAGCCGTATGAGGCGCGCAATGTGCGCTGCCTGATTGAGGTCGCACAGGCGGCTGCCGGCGGCGCGGACAAGCTGCGCGAAAAGCCGTTTGTCAGCTTTATCTCTTGCAGTGTGCCGCTGCTGCACTTCAAGTACATGGACGCCGAGGTGCTTTACCGCTGTGCAGAAGCGGGCATTCCGGTGCAGCCCTGCTCGCTGCCGACCGCAGGCGCAAACACGCCTGTCACCGCACAGGGGACCATGCTGGTCTGCTGCGCCGAAGTGTTGGCACAGATTGTGATGCTTGAACTGCTGTGCCCCGGCCTGCCGGTGATTGCAACCCCGCTGCCGTTTTCCATGGACATGAAAACAACGCAGACGCTCCAGTCCTGTCCGGAAATTACACTCGGCCGCTTGATGTGCATGCAGCTTTTTCATGAGGGATACGGCATGATGGCGCACTCTTACGGCACCGGCACGGACAGCAAGGCGCTGGATGCGCAGAACCTCATTGAGCGTACGCAGCTCATCGACATGATGGCGATGTCGGACGCCGATGTCCTCGGCGGCGCGGGACAGCTTGACACTGCACGTACCAACAGCCCTTTGCAGCTCATCCTTGACAATGAGATTTTCGGCATCGCACAGCGCATGCGCAAGGGACTGGTTGTAGACGATGAAATGTTTGACTGGGAAGAACTCATGGGCGACCCGGAGGAACTTGCAGACGGATTTATTATCACGGACCATACCCTGCGTCACTATGCAGATGCAACCCGTCCGGCACTGTTTGGCCGCGGCGGCGTACTTTCGCCCGAACGCACCGAAGGGGAAGACCCCGTGATGGCGCGCTATCATGAAATTTTGGAGAACCCTGTGCGCATGGAGCGCAGCGCGGAAAATCTGGCTGCGATTGACGAAGCTGTGCGCTGTGCGGTCGAAATACTGGCAGGCAAGGCACGGGAAACGGTATAATCTGTCACGGGCAGAAAGGAAATTTGGATTATGAAAATTACAAAAACAGAAAAACATTGGCTGTTTGCTGTGGTTTTGTTTTTTGCGCTGTATAATTTGCCGTTTGTACCCGGCTACGGGGATGCGCGGGGGGCGCTCATTCATGCAGCGCTGACGCTCATCCCGTTGTGGATTTGTATTTATGTCGGACTGCGCCGGGTGTTCCGGATTTACCGCATCCGTGATAACCGAAAGGAAGGCTGAATATGCTGAAAACAAGCACAATCTGGATTGCATTTGGCATATATCTTGCCTTTCTGCTGGGAATTGCATTGTGGGAAAACCATCGGGAAAAGAAAAAAAGCGCACGGGGGTTTTTGACCGCAGGCGGTTCGATTGCGTGGCCGGTTCTTGTGATGACGTACCTTGCCTCCCTGATGAGCACCTGGGTGTTTTTTGCAGGTCCGGGCGGTTACTATCGCGGCGGACTTGCATACTGGCTCAGTGAAATGAGTTATATCGCGCTGTTTCCGGTAATTGCGCATTTTACTATGAATAAGGTCTGGATGATGAACCGTGCACATGGGTACACCACGCCGGCGGACTTTTATGACGACCGGTTCCGCAGTCCGGTGCTGCGTGTGCTGCTTGCATTGGTATTTTTGGTATCGTCATTTCCGTATATTGCGTCCGTCCTCATTTCGATTGGGCAGGCGGCTTCGATTGCAACCGGCGGCGCGATGAACTATCAGGCAGTGATTGCGATTGTCGGTACGGTCATTGTGCTGTATGTCATGCTGGGCGGCATGAAATCAGTTGCGCTGACCGATACGCTGCAGGGACTGCTCTTTATCAGCCTGCTGTGGGTGATTGTCATTGCCTGTCTGGTTGCCGGATTTGGCGGTTCGCTGCCGCGTGCGGTGGATTCTATCTGGGAAAATACCCGCGAATGGTTTTCCTATCCCGGACCGGATGGGTGGGTTCCGTACAGCTCCCGGTTGGGATACCCGCTTTCGTGTGCGATTGGTTGGACCATTATGCTGCCGCACGTATTTGTGCGTTCGGGATTTTCCGGCAAGGATATGCATACCCAGCGGAAGTTAATGGTCATTACGCCGATTATGCAGAGTATTGTATGGACCGGCGTGATGCTCATCGGTTTGGTGGGAATCGCGCTTCTGCCCGGTCTCAGCACGGGGGAAACCGAACTGATTATTCCCTATATGGTGCAGAATGTTATTGAAAAGACCTATCCTGCTTTGGCACCGGTCCTGATGATTGGATTTTTTGTAGGCGCCAGCGCAGTTGGGATTTCGACAGCCGACTCGTTCCTTTTGGTGTCCAGTTCCATTGTTTCGGAAGATATTCTGCATAAAACGTTCAAATTGAATCTGACAGAAAAGCAGAACATGTTCGTTGTGCGCGGAACCATTGCTGTGATCGGTGCGATTGGCGTATTGCTTGCGCTGAATCCGCCCGATTTGATCTTTACGCTGATTATGTTTGCGATTGCGATTGTCATGCCGCTGTTTCCGATTCTGGTATTTGCACTGTACTGGAAACGTGTAACCAAGGAAGCGGCGATTCTCTCCACAATCGTGGGCACAGTATTGGTATTGATGACATATTTTGTGTGGGATCTTGGCGGTTCGTGGTATGGCGCGATTGGAATGCTCGGCTCGACTGTTACAATGATTGTTGTGAGCTTGCTGACCCATCCGGATGAACAGGCGAATGCAGCCTTTTTTGGCGCGCTGCATCAGGCTGAGCATGAGCTGTTTGACATTCAGGATGACGGGACGGATCAGAGGAAGTCCTTGAAAAAAGAGCAGCATCGTGAGCAAGTATCTCAGCCTGTCAGCGTGCTGCATGCAGAGAGCGAGTCATAAAGAAAAGCCTTCCTGATATCGGGAAGGCTTTTTTCGTGGGAACTTTTCCTTGACAACTGGAATTTTTGCGGCTATTATGTTGGGCAGCGGCGGCGGGGAAATCGGGAAATGGAATCGGATAAAAAGTGCGGAGATTTGTAGAAATGCAAGGATTTCGCTTGCATAGACACGAAAATGGTTCGCAAAGTGCGCATCTGAAAAAGGTTCTCGCACTGGTTATGGC
>JAGZOP010000156.1 GCA_018383195.1 Clostridiaceae bacterium
TTCAAATTCCCCCTCCGACACCAACTGCTGAATGTAAGCAATACAGGCCAGATAGTCCTTTGGGGCGTCAAATTTTCTCCATGTTTGAATGTTTCGGCATTGCTCGCACATAGTGGACGCCTCCTTTTGTAATCGGTTGTAGTCAGCCCTGTATATCAGCGTCAACAGGACCTTTTTTCAGTGTCCCATCCACAGTGACCACATGGCCCCAGAACATATCGTCGTCCTCATACCAGGCGGTAAACCGGCCGCCGGGAGAGACAAAAAACTCGGTGAACCGGATGCGCCGGGCGAACTCATCCTCGGTGATGGGGTCTTTCTCCGGATCTCGGTCAGTCTGGTCATTGTCGGCCAGCCATTCGTTGGCCTGAGCAGTGAGCTTCTGGGCAGCCATCGCTCGCAGGGACTTGTCCCAGACTTCCTGATCTGCCAGCAGTTTCTTCATCACATTGGTGACACGGGTCCAGGATGCTTTCTTTTCAATCTCTACATCCAACGAGATTTGGACTTCTTTTCCCATCCACCGGCAGGTTCCGTTGAACATACTCATTTCACGATCCAGCGTGAGGGTCCCCAACACTTCGTCCTCCAGAAGAATGGGCTTTGTATATTCCGTCCAGATCTCCTCTAATGCTGGACAGGGGACACCTTCCTCCAGCACTTCCGTGACATACCACTGGGGTTCACTGAGGGCATCACCTTTCCAGCCGCGGGCTTTGATCCGGTAGATCTGGCCCTTGGCGAACCGCTTGGAATAGTCACCGGCATCCCGCTCCTTATCCGTCAGCGGCCAGCTCAGGTAGCATCGGCCGGAGATCACCTCTCCGGTCTGGACATCCGCCATGGCGAGGGCATGGGTATGCGCCGCCCAAAAGGTATCCAGAAAAGTTTTATCCGCGCTGATACCGTCCTGAATCAGTACCAGCTTTTCCTCATCTTCCGGGGCGTACAGAGCAATAAAGTCCTTAACCGTTCTCTTTTTCATGGCGTTCTCCTTACGCAAATACTTGCTGGTATTTCTCTTTCAGTTCCTTCGGCGCCGTCTTGATGACCTTGCTGCCGCCGTTTTCGGAGGCCGAGCCCCAGATGGCCCAGAGCAGGCTCTGCCATGCGATGGCCCGGAATTTCGGGTCTTCGTTTTCTTCCGGCAGGAGATAAGCGGAAAAACGGCGCTTGACTGCCAGCAGCGCATCCAGGCTTTCCGCGTTGGCGATCAGGCTGCGGAATTCCTTGGCAGGCTTCAGCCACTGCATGGACAATGCGCCCCGTACCAATACCCCCAGCGTCCATGGCTGAAACCCAAACTTCCGGATCAAGACATGAAGGAATTTCCCTTGCAGGGAGGAGTGCTCGTCGTCGCAGAGATCCAGATACTCCGTCACCAGCGGTGCCCACGTTTCTCCCTCCAACCCCAGAGCGAACACAGCGAAAGAGCCGGGCATGGCGCAGAACTCATCGGCGAGATTTTGGTACCACTCAAACTCCCGCATAGCCAGACGAGCGTATCGCTCCATAGCTGGGTGCAGATTGGGATGCTGCACAGCGCAGGCAAAGAGCTGATTGATGCCCTTCTTGGGCAAGCCGGGAATGGGCAGATAGATTTTCTCCTTTCCTCTGAATTCCACCGAGTAACTGCGGGGGAATTCCTCCTGCTCCAGCACCGCACACAGGTAGTCCAAGATCTCGGCATAGCACTCCTCGGTGGA
>JAGZOP010000052.1 GCA_018383195.1 Clostridiaceae bacterium
GGCATTTGATGCGGCGCAGGCAGAGCTTGCACCGGTCGATGAGGAGATTGCGCGTGTACGTGCGATCATGGCAGCCGAGGAGGGCGAGCCGGTGCCGGAAAATAACGGCGGCATGCCTGAAACCGGCACACCGGGCGCACCGGCAAACTCGAACGAGTGTCTCCATGCGTTCTGCGAGTGCATCCGCGCGGGCGCGTCCAATGACCGTCAGCGTCTGGTGGAAAACCGCGACATCGTGCACCGCGCCGTGCGCAATGAGGGCGGCATGACCGAGGGCACCCCGGCAGATGGCGGTCTGATTGTACCGGCTGACATTCAGACCATGATCCGCGAGCAGATGCGTGCGCTGAATCCGCTCTCTGAGCTGTTTTCCATTGAGAACGTGACCAGTAATACCGGCAGCCGCGTAATGGACACCGCGCCCACCAAGGGCTTTACCAAGGTGGCGGAGATGGCGGCAATCAGCAAGGATGACAAGCCGGCGTTCACCAAGGTTGAGTTCACTGTGGAGGACTATGCGCTGATCGTGCCGGTATCGAACGACCTGCTGGCAGACACCGACCAGAACCTACTTGCGTATCTGTCGCGCTGGCTGGGCAAGAAGGCGGTGCTGACCGAAAACGCCCTGCTGCTTGCCCTGCTGACCGCGCTGGACGGCAGCGCTGCACCGATTGCGGCGGATGGCGCGCTGAAGGCAATCAAGACCCTTGTCAACACCAAGCTCGACCCGATTTTCGGCGCAGGCGCATCGTTCCTCACCAACCAGAGCGGCTTCAACTTCCTCGACACGCTGGAGGACGGCAACGGTCGCCCGCTGCTTCAGGTGAACCCCGCAGACCGCACCCAGTACATGGTCGGCGGCAGAGCGGTGCACGTGGTATCCGATGCGGTACTGCCGAACAAGACCACCGCGCCGCTGTATGTGGGCGACTTTAAGAGCTTTGGCACCCTGTTCCGCCGTCAGCCGATGGAGATTGCCTCCACCAACATCGGCGGCAACGCGTGGGCAACCAACTCGACCGAGGTGCGTGCAATCACCCGTCTGGCAGCCAAGACCTTTGACGCGAAGGCTGTGCAGGCAGGCAAAATCACGCTGGCGTGATGGCAGAGATTTCACTGGACGCGGTCAAGCGGTACTGCAATATTGATTATAACGATGATGACGTTTTAATCAGCACGCTGATTGAGTCTGCAATTGCGTACTTGAAGGATGCAGGAATCGGAGACGAGGCGAAAGAAGATCCGCGATATGCGTTATGCGTTTACGGAATTGTCCTCAAGTGGTATGACCAGCGCGACGTCGAAACGATTGGTACAATCACATCCCCTGCGGAGTTTGGAATCCGCAGGGTGTTCAATCAGTTGAAATTCAAGTATGGGTGGTAATGCATGAGCGGACATATTCAGGCGGGTGAGCTGCGAGAGCGGCTTGCAGTTTGGAAAGCTGGGGCGGTGACCGACCCGGGCGGCGAGACCGACTATACGTACAGCCGGTTGCGGACGATCTGGGCGCATGTCATGCCGGTGAGCGGACGCACAGCAGAACTGCCCGGGGAAGCGGAGCGCGCGGAGGTGACCCACAAGGTGACCATCCGCGCAGGCTCGCTGCCGGAAATCTGCCGCGAGATGTATTTTGTGGTGCGCGGACAGCGGCTTGATGTTCTGTATTGGTATCCCGTGTACAACCGGCGCGGCTGGCTTGAAATCTTCTGCCGAATGGTGCAGGGGGAGGTGGTGTAAGGTGCCTGTCATTGATACAAGAGAGTTTTCTTATTTGTACCAAAGTTTGCACAAAATTCACTATAAAATGCACGGCGAAACAAAAAAGTTTATGCGGCAGGAGGGTGATAAACTCAAACGCCGCACAGCCAGAGAGGCACGAAAACGTGTCAAAAAGACTGCGGTAGAACGACCACAATATAAGCGTGAGGCGGGGCAGTACCATAAATCTATCAAACGCGGAAAGGTTGTCTACCAAAAGGACGGTCAAGCGCACGTGAGGGTGTATAGCTCAGATCGCATTGCACATCTGGTTGAAAATGGATGGACACCGAAATCACGAAGCGGAAAACGTGGTAAAAAGAAAGGCGGACGAAATGTTTTTGATCAGGCTGCAAAGAATTTTGAGCAAGAGTTCGAAATGGATTGCGGTATGTTTGTTGATCGAATGTTGCGTGATTTCGATGACTGAGGTGTAAACATGACCATATACGAAATTCGAGCGGCGCTGACCGTACTGGTGCGCGGACGATGGGCAGATGTGCCGGTGATAAAAACGGACAGCCGCAAGCCGGTTGTCCGTCCATCGTTCCGGATTGATGTACTGCCGGTATCGGGCGGCGCGGCATGCGATGGAGCGCGGGAGCGGGAAGCGGATATTGATATCTGGTATTATCCCAAAAACGCGGATGCGCCACGCGATGCCTGCGACGCGGTTGCGGACGGGCTTCTTGATCTGCTTGGAGAGGGCTTCGAAGTAGGCGGGGTATGGATTCCGCTGGACGAGGAGATGACTTGCGACAGCAGCGAAGATGTGCTCGTGTGTCAGTGCAGCATTACATGGATCGAATCGGCAGCCGAGGAAGGCGAGCCGATGGAAGAACTGAATTATAACGAAACGGAGAGGAGCTGAGAGCATGGCAATTACGATGCCGAAAACCGAGGTTACGTTTTTGCAGCAGGCGACCAGCCTGATTACACGCAGCGCACGCGGGGTTGCAATCCTCATTGTGCGCGACGATACCAATAAGACCTTTACCCACAAGCAGTATGCAGACCTTTCGGCGGCGCAGGCAGACAAGGCGCTGTATGCGGCGGATAACTATAACGCGATTTGCGACATGCTGGCATTTGCGCCGTATCAGGCGCATGTGTTCCGTCTGGATAAGGCGGGCAACCTGACCGATACGCTCGCAGAAATCAGCCGCACGGTCAAGACCGGATGGCTTGCGGTTGCAGGGCAGAGCACCGCAGACGGCACTGGGCTTGCCGCATGGGTCAAGGCGCAGGCGGCAAAGGCAAAGAGCTACAAGTGCATTGTGCATAACGTGACGCCGCTGCCGGACGATATGCATGTTGTGAACTTTGTAAACGCCAACGTGACGTTTGCAGACGAGCGCGGCAAGCAGACCGGCGTGAACTATCTGCCGAGTTTGGTGGCGATTCTGGCAGGCTGCAACGTCGAGCGCGGCTGCACGAACTATCACTGCTCGAATCTCGTGCAGGTGGAAGAAGTGGCAGACAACGACGCAGCCGTCGGCGCGGGCAAGTTCATTCTGTTTAACGATGAGGACGGTGCAGTGCGCATCGGGCAGGGCGTGAACTCTTTGACAACGACGGACGGCAAGACCAAGACCGAGGACATGCAGTTTATTGAGACTGTGGAAGCCATGGACATGATGCGCGACGACATTATTTCGACCTTCCGCAAGACCTATCTCGGCAAATACCGCAACACGAGAGACAATCAGATGCTGTTTATTGCAGCGCTGAACGCTTCGTATTTCCATCAGCTTGCGCAGGAGGATATTCTCGACCCGGACTACCAGAACGCCGCACGCATCGACGTAGAAGCGCAGCGCGCCGCCTGGGTTGCATCCGGCAAGGCGGAGGCGAGCGGCTGGGACGATGACAAGGTACGCGCGACCCCGTTCAAGCGCACGGTGTTCCTTGCGGGAGAGGTCAAGATTGTCGGCTCGATGACCGACCTTATTTTCCCCATCAATCTGTTTTAAGGAGGATGCGATATGGCTGAATTTAATCCGAACCGCGTCATGCATGGCAGCGGCGGCACGGCATGGTTCAACGGAAAAAAGCTGTCTACGCTTCAGAGCGTGGAAGCCAAGGTTTCCGGCGACTTTGAAGAAATCAATGTGTGCGGCGACAATGCGACCTATCAGGTGTACAACGGCTACTCCGGCGAGGGCACGCTTGTCTGGCTCAAGGTCGACAGTGAGGTGCTTGCGATGCTGGCAGAGGCATACCGCACAGGCGAGATGCCTTCTATTACCATCGTGACGGCGCAGAAGCAGAAGGGCACGAACAAGGTCGAGCGCGTGGCGTACAGCGATGTGGTTGTGACCGAGTTTATGCTCTCAAAGTTCGAGAAGAAGGCAATGACCGAAGAGGAAGTGCCGTTCAAGTTCGGCAACTTTGAGGTGCTGGAGACCGTTTAAGGAGATCGGAATGGATCAGAAACTGTTGGAAGCGCTCGCGGCGCGGGCTGAGCAGAAAGAAAAAAGCCGCGCAGAGACTAAGACATTCACCATCGGCGAGACGGCGATGGAGTTTGTAAAGCCCTCACAGGGCAAGATGCTTGAGTATTTTGAAAGCATGGTGGAGAGCAGCGGCGCAGCCGGTGTGCTCAGCCTTGCGACGACGATGATTTACGACTGCTGCCCGGCGCTGCAAGAGCCGGAGCTGCATGCGGCGCTCGGCGTGGTTGACCCCATGGACACGGTCGGAAAGCTGCTCGACATGATGGAGATCAACGCGCTCGGCAACAAGCTCGCGGACTGGATCGGGCTGAATCCTGCGGCGGCTGAGGACACCGTAAAAAACTGATTGAGCGTGACGCGCTCCTTGATTTGGCGGCATTTTATGCGCCGCGCGGGATTACTCCCGAGCAAATCCGGCGCATGAATGCCGCCGATCGGGCGGCTCTGCGGGTCGGGCGCGCGCGCTGGTATGAAGAAATGGCGCGGTGCACGCAGTATGGCGTTGCATCGGCGCTTACGCCGCCGGAGAAGGAGGGGTCTCGTGGCGAAGAATAAAGTCATTAACCGCAGCCGTTTAGAAAACAAGCCGGTGGCTTGTTTTTAGGCGTAGGCTGCGCGACCGGCTCGGGCGCGAGCCATGAAAGGAGGTGCTGAGCTGTGGCAAAAAACAAGGTCATTAACACAATCCTACAGCTGCGGGACAATATGTCCGGCGGGCTGCTTGGGGCGGCAAAGAACGCAAAAAAAGCCGGCATCAAGATTGACGACAGCATGATGAAAGCGACACGGCAAGTGGTTGCTTTTAAGAACAAGGTAAAGCGTGCGGCGATTGATTCGGCAAAGAACTTTGGCAAGATCGGCACGGCGGCGGTTGGTGCGGCAGGCATCATGGCGGCAAAGACCGGCTTTTCTGAGGCGCTGGATTTAGAGGGCTACCGACTCCAGTTGGAGACAGCGACCAAGGACACCAAAAAAGCCGGAGAAATCATGAAATATGCCATTGACCTTGCGAACAAGACCCCGTTTGAGGGCGGCGCATTGGTAGAGGGCGCGGCAAAGTTTGAAGCGATGGGCATGAGCGCAACGCAGTGGCTCAGCAAGGCTGGCGACATGGCGGCGGCAACCAACAAGGACTTCGATCAGGCGGTTGAGGCGCTCATTGACGCTCAAGCGGGCGAACTGGAACGCCTCAAAGAGTTCGGCATCACCAAGGCGAAGATTCTGGAAAAGGGTGCGCAGATGTTTGCGGGCGTGCAGCTCGAAAACAACAAGGGGCAGATTGTCAATCAGGAGAAATTCAACGAGGCAATGATTGCCCTGATGCAGGACAGATTTGCAGGCGGCATGGAAAAGCAAGCCGGAACATTTCGGGGCTTGTGGAGTACGGTGACCGGCGTTTCCAAAAGCGCACTGGCAAAGCTGGTCGGCATTACGGAAGACGGCAGCATCCAGTCCGGTTCGGCGCTTGAACTGCTCAAGGGCAAGGTGCAGCAGCTTTCAGAAAAACTCACCGAGTGGCAGCAGGACGGCACGCTGGATGCGCTCGCGGTCAAGCTGAACGAGGGACTTGCAAAGGCGCTGGATATTGCATCGCAGGCGATGCAGTGGTTCAAAGAGAACTCGGACAAGATTGTTGCCGCGCTGAAGTTCTTTGGCGGCGCACTGGTTGCGGTCAAGGTCTTTAAGCTGACCGGCGACCTGATTAGCACCATCCGCACCGCCGGAGCGTTTGCAAAGACAGTCGGCACACTGGCACCCAGGGCGCTGGATGTGCTGACCGGAGGGATTCACAACGCAGGAAGTGCGCTGTTTGGCTTTATTGGCAAGGCGGCGGGCTTTGTGGCGGCGAATCCGATTGTGCTGGGCATTGCGGCAGCGATTGCGGCTGGCGTGCTGCTCTGGCAGAACTGGGACACCGTTAAGGCGTTTGCGCAGCAGCTTTGGGACAACATCAAGACCACGTTTGCGGGCATTCGAGACGGCATTGTACAGGCATTTGAGAGCGCAAAGGAAAAGGCAATCGCCTTGAAGGACTTCTTCGTCGGCGGCTTTATGACGGCAATCGACAAGGTGAAGAGCGCATTCAACCGCGTGAAAGATGCGGTCGGGAATCTGATTAACAAGGTCAAGGATTTTCTCGGCATGGACACCAACAAGACGGTGAAGGTCAAGACCGAATACGACGGCGGCGGCACAGGGCATAATGCCCTCGGCACGAGCTACTGGCGGGGCGGATTGACGCGCGTAAACGAGCGCGGCGGCGAAATTATGAACCTGCCGAGCGGCACGCAGATTATCCCGCACGACCTCAGCCGCAAGGCGGTGTCCGGCGGGCGCAGCGTGAACGTATATGTCACCGTGCAGGGCAACGTCATCGGCAACCGGCAGTTTGCGCGCGAGATGGGCGAAGAGGTTGCCGGTCAGATTCTCGACAAGCTGGACAACATTGCGTAAGGGGGAAGCAAGATGGTTGAAACCGTGATTTCTGCGAACAATCGGGAAGAAGTGATCGTGCTCCCGTTTACGCCGCCGGGCTTGCAGATCACCGAGCCGCAGGCGAACGACACCTTTGACGGGCTGAGCCGCGGGCGGCGGATGATCGGCACGATGCAGCCCCGCACCGTGCAGTGGTCGAGCCGGTTCTTTCGGCGCCGGATGCCTTGGATGCATCCGCAGACCGCCGCAGACCCGATGGATTATGTGGACTTTTTCCGCAAATGGCGCGGGGCACGGGTGCCGCTGCGCATTGTGGTTGCGGACGAGACGCGCGAGATCCTCAACATGGCGGTGACGGTCGATGACTTCGATTGGGAACTCCTCCGCACGGGGGATATCGAATACTCCATCACGCTGAGTGAGTACGAATTTATCCGCTGAAACAGCAAAGCCGCCCCGGAGGGCGGCAAAGAAACTTGATATCGGGCAGCGTGCTGTGATATAATCATTTGGGCGCTGTCGCTCCCAGCGGCGGGCGGTTTGACCACACTCCTGCAAAGGAGGTGGTGCATATGGGTATGAAGCTTTTTCGTTTCATCGTGTGTATTGCATTTTTGCTTTACATATTCACCATAAATGCAAAGTAACCGCCCTCACGACCAAATGATAGCGGTTACTCTGTAACAAATATCTTTCGGGTCGAGCCGCCTGCCGACAGCGCCCCTTTGTATTAAGATTATAACGCGAAAGCTCTGCCTATGTCAAGGCGGGGCTTTTTTATTTGAGAAAGGGGGTGCGGATATGGGAAAGACCGGAGCGGACGACCACCGGCTGATGCTGCTGCGCGGCGGCGCATGGGTGGACATCACCGAGCAGGTCGGGGACATGCAGACGAGCGACGAAATGAACACGCTGAGCGTGGAGCTGACCTTTCGGCTGCTGGAAAACCCGTTAGACCGCTATGTGCCGCAGCGCAGGCTGCGCGTGGGCGACAAGCTGCGCATCATCAATGCAGCGGACGGCGGCGCGGAGGTGTTTTCCGGCATGGTGACAGCGGATTCGCTTGAATTTCAGTACACCGCGCACGACAGCGGCTGGCACCTTGGCAAGAGCGAACTGGTGTTTCAGGTCAGCGCGGCGGCGGCAGATGTGGCGCTGCGGCAGCTTTGCGCGCGCGCAGGCGTGCCGGTCGGGAACATTCCCGCGATGAGCACGCGCATTACGGCGGTGTACGTCGGAGAGAGCTTTGCGGGCATTCTGGAGGACATCTTGGAGCGCGTGACGACCGAGACCGGACGGCGGTTTTTATACCGCGTGGAGGGCGGCAAGTTCTGGCTGCGCGATTTGCCGGACGAGGTCATCACCGTGCAGCACCGACCGGCGGACAATGTCGCACCGTTTGACCCCACGTGGGCGCTCGGGCAGATCAGCGGCGGGCGCGACCTCGGGCAGGACTTCGCAAACGCGGTGGTACTGGTCAAGGAGGACAACGACATCGCATATGTGCTTGCGCGGGCGGAGAACGCTGCGAGCATTCAGCTGTACGGGCGGGTGCAAAAGACCATTTCGGTATCCGGCGATTTATCCGGCAGCCCGGCGCAGATTGTCAAAAGTGCGCTTGAAGAGAGCGACCGGCTCGGCGGGGAGTTTACCATTTCCCCGATGTACGGAGACGACCGCGTGAAAAGCGGGCGCGTGATTCAGTTCAGCTCGGCGGCGTTTGGGCTATCCGGCGCGCTGCGCTGCGTGAGCGTGACCCACCTATACGGACATCCGCACCTCATGCAGCTGACCGTAACACCGGTGAAGAGCGAGCGCACGACGGCGACAGCGGACACCGTGACCGGCTCGACTGCGCCGCTGGTGACCGCAGGCGGCGGAAACGGCAGCCGGAGCGCCTTTGTCGCCGTGGCAAAGGGCGAGATCGGCACGACCGAGCAGCCGATCGGCAGCAACCAGACCAAGTACGGCGCATGGTTCGGCGCAGATGGCTCGCCGTGGTGTGCAATCTTTGTGAGCTGGTGCGCGGCGCAGGCGGACATCGATGAGGAAACCATGCCGCGCAGCTTTGCGGCGGTCGGAGAATTTCAGGAATGGTTCCGCCAGCGCGGACTGTTCCGGGCGAAAAGCGCCGGATATGTGCCGCAGCTGGGCGATCTCATGATTCAAAAGAGCGCAGGCGCAAGCCACATCGGCATTGTCGAAAAGGCGGACGAGAACGGCTTTAAGACCATTGAGGGCAACAGCTCAAACAAGGTGCGCCGCGTGAGTTATTCGTATAGCGATGCCAAGCTGACCGGATTCTGCACACCGAAATTTTAGGAGAGAATATGGGAAACGTAACCGAAGTTGCCCGCAGGATTCGGGCGGGCGAGAAAAAAGACGGGCTACGCGGCGTCGTTGGCAGTGTGGCACAGACGGCGCCGCTCACGGTGTCGCTGCTCGGCGGCGAACTGATGGCGGCAGAGCCGCTTCTGCGCATGACCGCAGCAGCGGCTGAGCGGACATATCAAAAAGGCGACGAGGTGCTGTGTCTGCTTCATACAAACGGCGTGATGCTGCTCGATAAGGTGGTGAGCCGATGAGTTTGTTTCCGGAGATCGACCAGAGCGCGGTGTTCCATTTGGACACCGCCATCCCCGCTGAGGAGATCGGTGCGGGGTTTCGATATGACCACGAAAAAGGCGGTTTTGTGATGGTGGACGGCACGCCGCAGGAAGTGCGCGGCAGGGAAGCCGTGCGCGAGTGGATCGGAATGATGCTGCGCGTGAAGCTCCACGCAAATGCGGTGTTTGATGGGCTGTCCGCCGGGATTGACCGCGATGGACTGGTCGGAAGCCGCAGCCTGCCGACCGGGTTCCAGCGCAGCGAGCTGATGCGCGAAATCCGGGAAACGCTTGCGCTGTGCCCTGCTATCCGCAGCGCGGACAGGTTCCGCTTTGCGCGGCAGGGGCGTGCGCTTGTGGTTTCGTTTACGGTGACGCTGCGAAGCGGCGAGAGCATGGAGGTGACAGAGCATGTCGGTTGACAGCATTCAGGGTGAGCTGCTGCGGGAGATTCCGGACAGCTATCAGAAAACAGCCGGGTTCCCAACCTGGACAATGACACGTGCGATGTCGCTTGGACTGGATGCGGCAGAGCGTGAGATTGCCGCCGCACGGGAAAAGCTCGACCCTGCGAATCTCTCGGGGCAGGAGCTGGAGCAGTTTATTTATTACCGCACCGGACAGAGCCGCGTGCAGGCGACGTTTGCGACAGGCAAGGTAAAGGTGACCGGAAACGGCACGGTGAGCGCCGGAGACCTGTTTGAGACCGCAGGCGGGATACAGTTCCGCGCGGGCGAGAGCGTACAGGTCAAGGGCACGGCAGAGGTGCTTGTCAGCTGCGTGACTGCGGGCGCTGCGGGAAACGTGGCGGCGAGCACGGTGACGGCGATGCCGGTGCAGATTGCGGGAATTTCGGCGGTGACCAACCCCGAACCGATGACCGGCGGATATGACGCAGAGAGCGACAAGAGCCTCATGGAGCGGTTTTTGAATCAGTTGCAGCACCCCGCGACGAGCGGCAACGCATGGCATTACAGCGAATGGGCGCACGAGGTTGCAGGTGTGGGCGAGGTCAAGGTGTTCCCCCTCGGACACGGCGCAGGGACGGTCGATGTGGTCGTGCTCGGCGCAGACGGCAAGCCTGCAAGCAGCGAAGTTGTCAAACAGGTACAGGACTACATCGACCCCGGCAGCCGCGGCGACGGCATGGGTGCAGCGCCGATCGGCGCGAAGTGCTATGTTTCGGCGGCTGCGGCGCTGACGGTGGCGGTCAGCGTGACCATTCACACGTTGCCTGGGTCGGAGCAGAGCGCAGTGACGCAGGCGGTAAAGGACAGCCTTGCGGCATATCTGGCAGGCATTGCGTTCCGGCAGGATTATGTGAGCTATGCGAAGATGGCAGAGACCATTCTCGGCACGGCGGGGGTCAAAGACCTTGAAAACCTGCGGCTCGGCGGCGGTACGGCAAATGTGCCGGTTGGGGAGCGGCAGGCGGCAGTGCTCGGGGAGGTGAACGTCCAGTATGCAGTATGACATGATGCGCACCATGCCTGCGGAATACCGCAGGGACAAATGGGTGCAGGTGGTCTTTGAGGCATGCCAGGGCGCACTGCAAGGGCATGTGCTGGACGAGGCGGCGGTGCTCGGCGGGGAGCTGCTGCTCAGCCGCATGAGCGAAAAGCAGCTTGCGATTGAAGAGCGGCTGTGCGCAATCATACCGAGTCCGGAACAGTCCATAGAGGACAGGCGCTCGGCGGTGGCGGCGCGCTGGCGGTCGGGCGGCGCGGTGACAATCACGATGCTGCAACGCATTGCAGACAGCTGGCTGCGCGGCGAGGTCAAGGTTTCCTACACAGACGGCAAGCTGGTTTTCACGTTCGTCAATATTTACGGTGTGCCGGATGATCTGGACACGCTCAAGCAGGCAGTGGACGCGGTGCGTCCGGCACATATCCCGACCGAGTATGTCATCAGATACCGCACGTGGAAAGAAGTCAAGCAGTACACGTGGGGACAGCTCAAAGTGCACACATGGGCAGAAGTGAAAGGGGGACAGATCTAAATGGAATATACCGCAAAATATAAGCTCGGCAAGCCTAACGAGGGCGAATTTGCCGACGTTGCCGTGCTCAACGAAAACATGGACAAGGTCGAGGCGGCGCTGGGAAAAAAGCCGGACACGACCGAGCTGCCTGCGGAGGTCAAAAAAGCAGTGCAGGACGGCACGCTGACGGCGGCGGATCTGGGTGCGGTTTCGGCAGAGGACAAGGGCAAGCCGGACGGCGTTGCGGGTCTGGGAAGTGACGGCAAGGTGCCGCAGGAGCAGCTGCCGGAGATGGATTATGACGCGGCGGGCAGCGCTGATGCAGTAGACAAGAAGCTGACTGCGCATGTCGGGGACGGCGTGAAGCATGTGACCGCCGGAGAACGTCAGGCATGGAATGCGAAAACCGATGATACAGTGGTGGACGCGCACAAGAAAGACAAGAACAATCCGCATGGGGTGACGGCGGCGCAGGTGGGAGCAGCACCTTTGCAAGGTCTGCCGGTCAATAATATTCGCAAATTGACCGTTCGCGCAGGGCAAAGCATTAAAGCCGGTGATGTGGTTGATGTTGAAGGCGGAGAGGTGCTGTCCAACGTAATTAAGCGGGCGAATAAGAACCAGTTTATTTATCAGCCGGGCATCAGCGGAATTCCCGCCATGGTAGTCAAACTGGCAAAAATCTCTGAGCAATACAGCGTGTATGGCTATTGCCCATACGATTACCGAGCGCATAGTACGTATCAGTATGCACGGGCAGTTCTTGTTGATAATCTTTCTAAATCGGTTGTAGAAAGTAGCACGATTATGATCGGAAGTTCGGATGCACAAGACAATTACGCAAGTGCAATCGACATTATCCCAATCTCTGAATCACGTTTTATCACCGCAGTAGAGGAATCAGATAAAATTGTTGTAAAACTGCTTGAAATTAAAAATGATAAAATTGTGCAGCTCGGAACGCCTGTAACTAGTTTCGCAAATTCTAGTTATGGCATGAAGTGCATTAAACTGAATAGCTCTAATAAAATCTTGATGGTGTATGCTGCATTAAATTACGGACAGTATGCAATTTTGCAAGTTACCGGAGATACAATCAGCAAGGTGCGAGATACGGATTTTAGAGTGTTTTCTAACAATAGCATTGCCTTTATTAATGTTATGTTGCTTGCAGAGAACAAAGTCTGCATTGTTGCGTGCGATAAGGGGAATTCCAATAAACCGTCTGCGATTGTTGGAAATTTCAATAACAGCAATAATACAATGAGCTTTGGCACAGTGGCAAAAAGTGTGTTCGCAGATGCGATTCAATTACGTGCAACTTCAAAGGGAAATACCATATATGCTATGTGCTATTTAACTGCTGAGAAGAAGTATGTAGGTAAAGTGCTCACTGTTTCCGGAAACACAATTTCTATCGCATCTGAAAGAGTTGAGATTGATACAACTTCATTGCCAACTGAAATTGCGGGGGAATCATTAAATTCGCATTTATACAGTGATGATATTTTCCTCTTTGGAGAGAAAATTGTGACGGTGACGAACAGCGGATTGAGAATTTATCAAGACGATAATGCCGCACCGTCCAAGCTGAAGCTGGTCAATGGAAATGCTGGGTGGCCCACGATTATTTCTGGCGGATCGTGGGGGACGCTCTCGGTTATCCCGATCAATAACACTGACATCTGGTATGGTTATGGAGCGTATCAGTCTTCGGGACTAAAGCCACAGGCCGTCATAACGCATTTAACGGTTCATAACAATGTTTTTGCGAATTGGGTATGCACAGCAAAGGATGCTATTGCCCTTGCAAATGGCACGGGCGGGCAGCAGATTCCGGTTGGATTCGGCGGGTATTGTGAATGCCCGGGCATTACTCAGGGACAGTGCATCAATAGCGAGGGTGTGTCGGCGTTCAGTCCGCAGGACGGATGGTTGGATGTGGTAGGCTTCTACGGCAATAGGATGATAACAGGTTCCTATACGGGAAACGAAGTGATCGCTGACAGGGAAATCAATTTGGGATTTAAGCCCAAGGCAGTGATGCTCTATGGCGATCCAAATGATCGATATTATAGCTATACGACCTTTTTGATGATGTTCAACGACGTTGCTGTTGGATATGCCGGAAAGGTTGTGCAAAGCGAGAATGGCTTTACACTGAAAATGAGTGGTTCGTCCAGCAATGGCAACTGGAATCAAAGTGGAAGAGTGTACAATTACATCGCGTGGAGGTGACAGAGCATGAGCATGATTATCAACGCAAGCAATAACGCTTATGAGAGACAGTCGCACCGCCGTTATCTGGAAAACTGGAATGGTGATGGTTGGATTCCTGTGCCGCCTGAGTTGGAAGCGAAAGCAGTTGAATATTGTCCGTACTGTGAGCTGGTGATCGAGGACGGGCGACTGGTTGACATTGTGCCGACTGAGCGTCCGCCTGAGCCAGAGCCGGTGGTTGAGCCGACGGAAACAGAACGGCTTCGGGCAGATATTGATTTCCTTGCGGCAATGACAGGGGTGCAGTTATGACAGTGTTTGAAATGGCGAAGAAGTATTATCCGGCGCTTTGGGATAAGGCGCGGCTGGATCAGCTTTTGAAAGCAAAGAAACTGACACAGGCAGAGTATGACAGCTTGGTTGAAAGAAAGGAAGAAAAAGCATGAAAAAGGCAAATTACCCGAACAACATTTATATCCAGAATCACGAGGCAGTCAAGGCAATGGGCGGAGACATCAACGTATGTCTGGACAAGTACGATAACGCGCACGGGTTGAAGCATGACGCTCTGGCACGTGCGCAGTACAAGCACTGGAGAGCAGAGGTCACAGGCGTGCCGGAGCTGCTGAGCGTTGCTGAGCGCCATATGCTCGGACTGTAAAAAAGAGAAAGGAGAGGGGCGGGGAACCGCCCCACCTTACCTATGGATATGAACATTGCAGAATGGCTGCTCGGCGGCGGCGGGGCGCTTGCGGCAGTGCTGACCGTCGTTCAGCTTGCACCGATTCAGGTGAACCCATGGAGCGCGATCGCCAAAGCCATCGGGCGGGCGATCAATGCCGAAGTGCTGCGGGAGATTCACACGGTAGCAGATCAGCTGGACAGCCACATCCGCATCGATGACGAGCGCAACGCGGATTCATACCGCACGCGCGTGCTGCAATTTAATAATGAGCTGCTGCGTGAGATTCAGCACACGC
>JAGZOP010000053.1 GCA_018383195.1 Clostridiaceae bacterium
TCTCCAGTATGACCGCCTGCAAGAGCTGAACATGACCCACTTCGACTGCTGGGCCAGCCGCTTCGGAGAAACCGTCACGGCGCTGGAGCTGGCACCGGAGGAGTACAATGCAATAGGACGATGAAATCATCGCTCCTAAATGCATAAGCAACGATCAAAAAACTTTCGGCGAAAACTTCAAAAACTTACGATTTTCTGTGAGAAATGGTTCCGGTTTGACCCCTGATTTTCTCCTATTAATAGAGAACAGTCCATGCCTCAACCAGATTACATAAAGAAAGGAGGGGGTAAACCATGCAGAGAACAGCAGGAAAAGCAAAAATGACAGCACTCTATGAGAGACTGTCGAGAGATGATGACCTTGTAGGTGAGTCGAACTCGATTACCAATCAAAAGAAGTACCTTGAAGACTATGCCCGCAGAAACGGTTTGGGAAACATCATCCACTTCACGGACGATGGATATTCCGGTGTGAATTTCAATCGGCCCGGCTTTCAGTCTCTGATCGCCGAGGTGGAGGCCGGGAAGATCGGCACCATCATCGTTAAGGACATGAGCCGGTTCGGACGAAACTATTTGCAAGTTGGATTCTACACCGAAGTGATGTTCCCGCAGAAGAATGTGCGGTTCATCGCCATCAACAACGGAATCGACAGTCAAAATGCTTCCAGCAATGATTTTGCCCCGTTCCTTAATATCATGAACGAGTGGTATGCCAAGGACACCAGCAACAAAATCCGAGCCATCTTTGACGCTCGAATGAAAGATGGGAAACGCTGCTCCGGCAGCATCCCCTATGGCTACAACCGGGTCAAAGACGATAAGCAGTCGATTGTTGTTGACCCGGAGGCCGCAGAGGTGGTCCGGCACATCTTCCAGCTTGCGAACGAGGGCAAAAGCCCCCGCGCGATTGCTGAAATCCTCTCGGAAGAAAAGGTGCTGATTCCCTCCGCCTATGAGAAGGAGAATCACCCGGAGCAGTACAATGGCCAGCAGTTTGAAGACCCATATATCTGGTCGGTATCGACTGTCAGGACGATTCTCAGCCGACAGGAGTATCTCGGGCATACGGTTCTTCACAAGTCTACCGTTAAGGATTTCAAAAACCATAAGCGGCAGGAAACAGGGGCAGATGAGCACTATGTATTCCCCAACACTCATGAGCCAATCATCTCGCAGGAGCTTTGGGACAGCGTTCAGAAGCAGAGAAAGCGGGTGCAGAGAGCTTCTGCGTGGGGCTCACACAGCCACCGGCTGAGCGGTTATCTCTACTGTGCCGACTGCGGCAGAAGAATGACCTTGCAGACCCACTACAGCAAAACAGATGGTTCTGTGCAATACAGCTTCCGCTGCGGCGGCTATTCCAGAATGACAGATTCCTGTACAGCACACGGCATCTCCGCGGGACAGGTGGAAGCCCTAATTGCGGCCACGATCAAGAGGATAACCCGCCATGTTCTGACCGATGAAGAGGCATTTGCCGAGGAGATTCAATCGCGCTGGAATGCCCAGCAGGAGGCAAAGCCACAGCAGAAAAAGTCCGACATAAAGCAGCTGCAAAAGCGATACGGGGAACTGTCTGACCTTGTTCGCAGCCTGTATGAGAACTATGTGTCCGGTATCCTCCCTGAACGCCAGTATCGGCAGCTCATGAAGCAGTATGACGATGAGCAGGCGGCAATCGAGGTCAAAATCTCAGAATTGGAGGAGCACATTTCTGAGGAAAGTAAGACGCAGCTCAAGATCGACCAGTTCATTGCACTGGTTCACAAGTATCAGGAGAGTGACGAGGTGAGCGACGTCATGTTCCGGGAGATGATTGATAAAATCATCGTGCATGAGGCGGAGGGCGTTGGCAATGCCAGAACACAGCAGGTTGATATTTATTTCAACTACGCCGGACAGATCAATATTGCCTACACCGAGGAAGAACTTGCACAGATGAAGGAGCAGGAAGAACGCGCCCAGGCAGAGCGCATCGCAAAGGAGAAAGCACGCTCCAAAGCCTACCGGGAAAAACGCAAGGCGCAGAAGATCGCCGAAAACGGCGGCGAGATCGTAAAGAAAAAAGTCTGCCCCCACTGCGGCAAAGAGTACGTCCCAGAAAGCAATCGGCAAATTTTCTGCTCCAAAGACTGCCGGAAGGCTGTCAAACAAGCCGAGAGACAAAAGCGGCGTGAAGCCGAGCGTGGGGACCATTTCTACCGTCAGCGCACCTGCGCGGTCTGCGGCAAGCTCTATTGGCCCACCCACAGCCAACAGAAGTTCTGCTCTGAGGACTGCCAGAGAATAAAACACAACAAAGTCACCCTGGAATTTTATCACAGGAGAAAAGAACAGGAGGTATCAGCATGAAGCTCAAACCGAACATCCATGAAAACGGCATCGACTACACGCTGTCTGGCGACTGCTATCTGCCGGAACTGAGGCTGCCGGAAGATAATCGCCCCATCGGCCGCTGGGGCCGATTACATAGAGAATATCTGAAAACTTACCGCCCTCTCCTTTATCAATCACTGCTTCTGTCCGGGAAGCTGTATACCATCCTGGCTGACCTGGACAATCAGGCCGCCGAACGGTGCCGCCTGATTGTCCAGCAGATGGCCCAGGCCCAGGGCATTACTGAGGAACTGAAAGAGACTGATCCGATACGCTGGGTACAGGCCATGAACTCCATCCGCAGCAGGGCCGAGGAAATCATCCAGACTGAGATGATTTATGTGTGAGGAGGGCAGGACGATGATTCTGGAAGCGATTTATAACGGGAACTTTTACCCCAGCGAAACGGTTGTTCCGATTCAATGAAAAAGGGTGCGCCCCAAAGGACGCACCCCATAAAAGGAAATTTTGGCAGGACTTTTCCAAATTGGTAAAGTCCTGTTTCTATTTGATTAGTACTGTGCAGAACTACCTTTTTCAAGCATGCGGCGGATAGTCGCCCGGAACAAACCAAGCCCAAAAAGGAACCAGAAACAGGACAGGCTGGATAATGCCCAAAATTCCCGGCCGAATTCGGCTTTTCGGATGGATTCCACGCACCAGTAAAAAGGCAATACACGGGCAGGAAAAGAGAAAACCTGCGGGATAGCCTGCAAAGGCACAACGGCTCCTGTAAAGAAAAGGGTAAAATAACTTACCGCATTTACCAGGGCGTTTGCTTTTTTATAGAGCAGACTTACGCCGCCGATTATGCAGCCCATGCCAGCTACCCCTACCAGAAAGAGCAGGATAGACAGGAGTAAAACAAACGCGGAGACATCCCTATCCGGCTGAATCTGAAAAATCCAGCCGATCAAAAGAGAAACCGCACCCAGTTTTACTGTTTCTACCAGCAACCGTACAAATACCCGCGCCATTAAGATGCGATCAAATGAACACCGGGTAAGCATCAGCTGTTCCAATGTGCCAAGACGGATTTCTTTTTCCACAATGCTGCAAGAGGTCTGGAGTCCAACCGAAGCGTAGCGCCAAAGAATCATTCCAATCCAGGCATAAAAGATTGATTGACCTGGGAATAAATCCCTGCCCATGCCGGTAAAGATTCCCAAACAGATGAGCAGAAGGTCGAAAAAGCTGATCATCTGGTCGAACTTATAATACCGAATTTCTCGCAGAAGGCGCTCGGCTTCCACTCTAATCAAACGAACAAAATTCATTTCTCATTCCTCCTGTCAATAGCTTGCGGTGGTTCCGCTGCGATAGACCCGGTTCAGGCAGCGATGAAAGATCCATACGCCGCCGAAAAGCCAGACAAAGAATTCCAATGCCAGCATGAAAAGACAAAATGCCAGGGAATCTGTTTGGCCCAGCAGGATCTGCCCAATCGCCTGATTGCTCCAATAAAATGGAAAACACTGAATCAGAAACTGGATTGCAGAAGGAAAAGCACTGATCTCAATGGTAGTTCCAGAAAAGAACAGGATCAGCGAAGAAGAAAGGGAAGCCAGGGAAGATGCCTGTTTATATACAAGGGAAAATCCAGCAACGATATAACCGGCACCATACATGGCTGCCAAGCTCCAAAAGAAAACCACAATGGAAAGGAGGAAACGAACATTTGCAGCCAGCGCAAAATCGATTCCAAAAGACCACATACATAAAACAAAAACCAGCAACCCCTTGCATAGATCAAACAGGACCTGGGCTGCAATTCGGAAACCAAAGGAAACGGCCAGCGGGATACGGGTCATCAGCAGCTGTTCCAGGGTTCCCTGCTCGATCTCCTCTTCCATCAAAAGACTGACAAGATCGATCGCATGAGTCCCGAAATACCAGTACATCAATCCAAATAGAAACAGGAGTTTATCCAAAGAGGCACCTTGGTTTTTGGAAAAGGTAAAGAAAAGGCCGAAAAACATAAAAAAGACATTAAGGTTTCCCAGCAGATAGTTAAACCAGTAATTCTTTACGTCTCCAAAAACGCGGAGGCATTCGGCACGCAGCAGTCGAAGCCCATTAAACATGGCCCATCACCCCCTTATAAATTTCAGCCACAGATTGATTGCATTTTTCAATCTGCACCAGTTGAGGGGAGGCAATATGATGTGCCAGCCAGGAGATATCTTCGGTTTCAAAGATTACAATATCATTCTGCTGTTGTTGCGTCTGTGCATCAGTCGGGAGCGGTTCTGTCTGCATCTGCCAGGTCACACGGTATCTCGCATTTCGGGATTCCTGCTTGAGTTTGGACAGGGAGCTGTCACAGCTGATTTTTCCGTGATTCATAAAAATCAGTCGGCAGTTCAGCTGTTCAATCAGGTGGATGTCGTGGGTTGTAATCAGGATAGAAAGCTTCCGCTCCTGGGCCAGATCTTTCAGCAGCTGGATTACTGATTCAGAAGAAAGAATATCCAGCCCAAGAGTAGGCTCATCCAACAGCAAAATTTCCGGCTGCTTCATCAAAGCCACCGTAATTGCCAACTTTTGCTGCATTCCGCGGGAGAAGGCACTGGCAGGAACATTTCGAAACGCTTTCAAATCAAATAATTGCAGATACCGCTCGGCATCGGTCTGAATTTGTTTTTGAGTTAGCCCATTCAGAATACCGAAGTATTGGAGGTTTTCGTAAGCCGTCAAATAATAATAGATATTTCGCGATCCTTCTAGAACGGTGCCGCACTTGCGGTGAGCGTAAGCGGTATCTTTAACAGAGGAAATCCCGTCGATTAACACATCACCGGAATCTGGTTTTAACAGCCCACAGATTGACTTGATCAGTGTGGTTTTTCCTGCGCCATTATGCCCTAAGATGCAGAGGATCTCACCATTGTCTACCGAAAAGGTGACCTGTTCCAATGCATGGGTTGTTTTAGTACGTGTGGAATAAGATTTGCTCAGGTTACATACGTCAATTTTCATTTTTGGCATCTCCATTTAAATCAAACTTTAATGATTTTGCAGATGATTTACACCAATATCATCTGTAAAAAGGTCAAATCCATAAATAAATCAGAGATGCACCAGAGATCACCCTCTTCCATAAATGTAATTTTGATGCTATAAGCTAGAATGACTTGCTAGCAAAAGAAGTGGTGTAAAAGTTCGATTCAGTAAGAGATGGCAATAAAAATTAAACAATAGAATTATATCATGAAGAGGAAGGCGTGTCTATAAAAACTGGACGAAAAGAAGGATCGAATTAGAGGAGAATCAATTTAAACAAAAGGAGCAAACAGCTATGAGTGAAAAACTGAACCGCATGAAAGCCCAAAAGGAAAAGGCCAAACAAAAGCTCCGGTACTACCAGCACCAGGAGAAAATGCTGGAGCACCGGATACCGGAGTTAACCCGCAAGGCTCGCACGCATCGTCTCTGTACCCGAGGCGGGATGCTGGAAAGTTTCCTGATCTGCCCGGGGGAGCTGACCGATGACCAGGTGATGGAGCTGTTGAAACTCTCGTTCCGTCAGCAGGAGGTCGTACTGGCCCTGGCAAAAATGATTCACGATTTGCAGGAGGCTCGAGGAGATCCAACCCTATTGTAATAGGGCGCAATTATACACCGTTCCGGTGCAATTGCGGTCTTGCAGACGGCTTGATGAAACCGGTCTGGCGTTCCGTTCGCTATCCCGGTTCCATCCCAAGGAAAATTGCATTTTCCTTGCGCTGCTCCGCAGCTATCCTTTTGCAGCTCTCGCCCAGGGCCGAAGCGCACCCCGCTGCATCCCTGGACAGAGAGCACAACCGAATACGATTCCAGACCGTTCGTCAGGAGCAATTCTGACGGGCGGTCTTTTTGTTTAGGAGGTGATGCCTATTCCGTGTCCACATTTTCAAATCACCATCACCCAGCGCAGCAAAGGCCAGTCTGCTGTCGCCGGTGCCGCCTACCAGAGCGGCGAGAAGTTGTTTTCGGAATACGATCAGAAAACTAAAAACTACTCCGGCAAGCGCGGCATCCTGTACACCGAAATCATGCTGCCCTCCAACGCCCCTCCGGAGTACGCCAACCGGGAAACTCTCTGGAACTCGGTGGAAGCGGCTGAGAAGCAATGGAACGCCCAACTGGCCCGGCGCTTTGTGCTGGCCCTGCCCAAAGAAGTCCCGCCAGAGCAGTACCCGCAGATGGTCCGGGACTACTGCGAGAAGCAATTTGTTTCCAAAGGGATGATCGCCGACTTCGCCATCCATGACCCGAATCCACCCGGACACAATGTTCACTGCCATGTAATGCTGACCATGCGGGCCATGGACGAACAAGGCAAGTGGCTCCCCAAGAGCCGAAAGGTGTATGACCTGGATGAAAACGGTGAACGAATCCGTTTGCCTTCTGGTAACTGGAAAAGCCACAAGGAGGATACTGTAGACTGGAACGACCAGAAGTATGCAGAGATCTGGCGGCAGGGCTGGGCCGATACCGTCAACCGTTACCTGGAAGCAGCAGACCGACCAGAGCGGCTGGACCTGCGCTCCTATGAGCGGCAGGGCTTGGATGTGATTCCCACCGTTCACATGGGGCCTGCGGTAGTTCAAATGGAGCGGCGCGGTATTCAGACCAACATCGGTAATCTGAATCGGGATATCAAGGCTGCCAACCAGATGCTGTCTGCCATCCGCAAAACCATTCGTGGCCTGCTGGATTGGATTGAAGAACTGGTTCAAGCGGAAAAAGAGCTACTGAAAGAGGAGGCGGCTTCCACAGACCTTGGGGTACTTCTCAATGATTATCTGAACCAGAGAAAAGCGGAACGGAGTGATTGGTCCTGGTCCGGCCAGCAGAAGGGCGATATTAAGGATTTGAAGGATGTATCCAGGGCGATTGTCTATCTCCAGCACCACAAGATCTCGAACCTGGAGCAGCTGAACGCCGTCCTGTCTAGCGTGAAGCAAAAAGCCAGCCAGGCCCGTACCGGAATGCGAAAGGCTGAGAAGCGGATGAAGGATATTGCCGGGATTCAGAATGCCATTGCGGTTTGCCAGGAGCAAAAAACCGTCCATGACAAGTACCTGAAGATCGGCTGGAAAAAGAAGCAGGCTGCCTTTGCTGAGAACCACCAGGAGGAACTAAAAGCCTACAACAAAGCCTATCGCTATTTGAAAGCGCAGCACGTTGACCTGAACGTGAATCTGGATGCCCTGGAAGCTGAATACAGTAAGCTGCAAACGGATCACGCAGCCTTTGCCCGGCAGCTGGAACAGGTACAGTTGGAGCTGAAGCCGCTGAATGAGGTCCGCTATTGGATTAGTCGGGTTCTAGGACCCGAGCAGGCGGAGGTGCTGGGCAAGGCAGAAGGCAAGCAGTCGGCGGTGGAGAAGCTTCACACCAAACAGAAGGAAACCGAAAGAACAAAGGAGAAAAGCCAGAGTCAGAACAACCAGAATAGGGGAAGATAAACGAAAATGGCACCTGGCTTCCGTAAAAAGTCAGGTGCCATTTCTATCTATAAATATTATATGTTTTGACGAGTTTTATTGATGATAAAGACTGCGATAAAGGCGATAATAATCAAACCGGGAATCGCAATCATGAGAAAATACTGTTTGCGCTGGCCAGCTACATAACTCTCAGCGCTCTCACTGGGGTCAATCGTAACGGTAACAGATTCATCGCGGACGTACAGCACGCGCCGCTCGATGTCTCCTTCTGCGGCCAGCAGCTGGGCGGATGTCTCGGTGGAACCAGCTTCGCGGGAACAGCGATAACCTGAACCGTCGGTTGCCTCATAACGCACTTTATATACGGTGGTAGTGGGATTCATCCGACGGCTGCGACCGTATGATGAAGTGTTCTTTTTCTGAACAGGATAGATTTCTACCGGTGTGAAGGTATGTACACCTTTGTCTTCATAGGCCGAAGCAGGCCGCACTGTCAGCATGTTTTTGATACCAAGGCCCAGAATAATGACGGCTACCATCAAAAGGATCATACTGGATGCGCCGAGCATATCACGAATTTTTTCGGGCATAGTTTATACCTCCTTGCTGGTCGGAATGACTTCTGTTAGATATAAAAACAATTAATTAAACCTGTTTGCTGTTTTCTTCCATCTCATGGCGCAGGCCCTCGGCATCGTAGCGGTTGACCTGGATGTTCCCGTCAAAGGTCTCCACCTGGGTGGCGCGGTTGAAGGCATCGTAGCTGTACCGGGCCTTATCGTCCGACAGCAGGTTGCCTGCATGGTCATAGCGGAAGAGGGTAGTGGCACCGTTTTTGGTGTAGGCCGTCAAGCGGTTGCGGGGGTCGTACTGGTAGAGCTCTTCCACGCCCTGGGCAATGCGTTTGGTGCGGTTGCCGGCTTTGTCATAGAACAGTTCTTCGGTATAACCGGGGTACTGCACCTTTTGCAGCTGGTTCAGCGGGTCATAGTGGTAGAGTGTCTCACCTCCAAGCTGTTTTTTGTGGGTATGGTTGCCGTTGCCATCGTAGAGGTAACGGTTGTTGGCCAGAATCGCGTTGCCCGACTGGACAAAAAGGCCGGTCAGGTTCTTGTCCTGGTCGTAGTGATACTGTTTGAGCACGGGGCCGTGCTGCTCCTGGCGGATGGTGCCATCGGCGTTGTATTCGTAGGCCGCCAGCTCGTTCCCATCATCCCAAATTTTCTCGGGGAGGTCAAGGATGGAGTAGGAATACTCTGTCACCTTACCAGTAACGTCAATTTGCTTGACCTTATTGCCATTCTGGTCTTAGGCCATGGAGAGCAGGGTGCGGCCGCTGGCTGACTTGCGGACCAGACGGTCCATTTCGTCGTACTCGTAGGCGTAGCGCATCCCGTCCGAGATGGCGCACTTCAACAGGCCCTCCGGTGTGTATTCGTAAAAATTACCCGGGGAACCGTCTTTTGCTTTTTGGAACAGGGGAGCGCCGTAAAGGTTATAGCCCATCTCCACCGTCACACCGTTGCGGTCGGTGCGGGAGATCAGGCGGTCCTCGCCGTCGTAGAGGTAGGTCTCCTGCTCGCCGGTGGGGTCCACAATGGCACGGACCTGTCCGGCCACATTGTACTCATACTGAGTGGTGTGACCTTCACCGTCGGTGGAGCTGGTCATGTTGCCGGCGAAGTCGTAGGTATAAAGCTCTGTAGAGGAATCCGACTTCAGGATGCCGACGATCCGGCCCCACTCGTCCAGACGGTAGCGGGTACGGTTGTGGTTGCCGTCCACTACGCCCACAATGTTGCCCCGGGCGTCGTATTCCAGCTGCTGGGTCGCGCCGCCGGTGGTCTGGATATGGACGCGGTTGCCCGCAAGGTCATAGGTGAAGGACGCGCCGGACTGGACGGCATCGAGCTGCTGCAGCAGGCGGCCGTCGCCGTCGTAGGTGTTGGTCTGGAGTACATGCCCGTCAGGTCCCACCACGGTGAGTATCCGGCCCTGGTGGTCGTAGGTATACTGGTATCCTTCGCCGTTGTCGGCTTTGGGGTCGTACTGGTTGGGCCGCACCTGTTTTGCAAGCAGGCCGTTCCCGTTGTAGAAGCTGCGGGTCACGCCGCCGTCCGGTGCAGTGCGGCGGATCTCGTGGTTCAGCAGGTCGTACTCGATCTTCGTCTTGTGCCCCTGGTTGTCGGTGATCTCTACCAGGTTCCCGGCCTTGTCGTAGGCGAACTCCGTCCGGTTGTGGATGCCCGCTGCTTTATCGACATGGGTCTCAGCAGTCAGCCGGTCAATGGCATCGTACTCACGGAAGACCTCGCCGCCCGCAGGCATCTGGATGTGGACGATGTTGCCGGTCTTGTCGTACTCATACAGGACCGACGCCCAGGCGGTGCCGCCGTCGGCACGCTCCATCATGTGGCCCTGCTCAATGAGCCGGCCGCCGGCGTCGTACTTCCAGCGGAACAGCTGGTTGACGCCGGGCCGCAGTCTGCGCCGTTCCTTGATCCGGCGGTTCTGCAGGTCGTAGGTATACTCCACAGCAGCTCCGGTCTGGTCGCTGACTTTGACCAGACGGTCGAGCTTGTCGTATTCAAAGCGGATCACATGCAGAGGGCCGGACATACTGGTCTCGGTCTGGAAGTGAAGATACCGGCGCTCCTCGATGCAGTTGCCGGCGGCATCGTATTTGTATTGGGTCAGCTGGTACTGCGGCTGGCCGTCTGCATCGTACTGGCATGGCTTGCGTTCCTCGGTCAGCCAGCCGGCATAGTTGTAAGTATACAGAGAGCCGATGCGTTCCGCATCTGTTTTGCCGGTGAGATAACCGGCAGCGTCGATCAGCTTGACGATGTTGCCGCAGAGGTCGTAGACATACCGTTTCTCTACCGTCCCGTCCGGCGCGGTGATCTGGACCAGGCGGTTTACTTCATCGTATTCGTAGGTATAGCCCGGGCCATCGTCCCGTTTGGCATCGTAATCCATGGGTTGGACTTTCTTGAGGATATTGCCCATGGGGTCGTAGAAGATACGCTCGATGCTCTGGTCAGGGTAGATGATCCTGATCTTATTGTCGTTGGAGTCGTATTCGCTGCGGATTCCTTCGCCGTCGTTACATCATAGCGGTAGACTTTTTTCTCCTTGATTGCAGTCAGACTGTATCCATCCCGAAGCTGCTCCAGAGAAAGAGACAGGTCTGCACCCCGGCAGTTGACCCACTGCTGCTGTTCCGGGTGGAAGGTGAACTTTTCCAGGTGCATGTCGGGCATCATGATGGAAGCATTCTGCCCGTCTATGTAGATCCAGCTGCCGATATTCAGGAACCAGCGGCTGCCAAGCAGGCCGCCAGCGTTGGTGTAGATGGATTCATAGCTGCGCTGGACAGGGAAGTCCCCCGTCAGGTCGTGGATGATGAATTCTTACAGCTTTCAACAGCAAAGAGGTCTACCTTATAAGTATCTATTTCTTCCGGGGAGACGGGAGGCTTATCTGGGGTGTCCTCTTTTTTGGAAGAGCCAAACATGTCTCCGAGGGTGGAGATAAGCTGAAAAGGTTCAGTGATATCGTTTGCAAAACCGGAGATGAGATTCCCGCCAAGGATCTTGACCATCTCCCAGCCTGCATTGCAGCTGGAACTGCCGCCATCGGATATGTATTTGTTTTCTCCTTTCTGCTGGTCCTGGTCGAACTGCTGCATGTTCTTTTTGCGGCTCGACTCGAACCATTCGATGGGGTTTTCCTTGACTGCATCCAGGTCGTTGCTCTGGATAAGGATGTTATGGTCAGAGACGATGTTGATATCCTTCTCGGAGGAGATCTCGATGCCGGTGTCCTCCGATAGGACGATCTTGACAGGCTGGTCATCTTCGCCGTCGTACTCTTTCCGGTTGGCGTTGAACTCAACGGAACGGCTCTTGAACCGGATCATGCGGTTGTTGGCCGTCATCATCTTCTCCCAGGGATAGGAGAAGTCGTTGCGGGTATTGTTTATATGTTTGCTGCCGAGGCATATGGCGGAACCCTCGTTTTCATAATAGCAGAAAACGGTATCCCCAACGTCCGGCATGCAGTAGAAATCATTGTTGAAGAAATTGCAGTAAGGAATCCAGCGCACGCCTGCCCCAGACCCGCCCACATCTACGTCAAACAGGACCTGGACATCTGTGCCGGAAACAGCCAGGACCTTGCCGAAAAGAGCACTGGGCCCAGTCGGCTGATTGGTCGGCTGTTTGAAAGCAGGGGGAACAGCCTCGGTCTGGATATGGGACTGAGGTTCTGTGAAATTGCTGGTCTTGGAAAGCTGCGCGTATACGCCGTCCTTGTAAGTGAGCAGGATACGGTTGTAGAGCAGCCCGCCGGAAGCGTAGATATCGTTTCTGGTGACGAACATCTCGCGGCCGTTGGCGAGAAACATATGCCCGGCACCTACGGTCAGGTTGTCCAGAGTGAAGCCTTTTTGCAGGAACTCATAGGCAGAAGCTTCGGGGGCGATCTGATTCTTTACTTTCCAATACTGGGATATATCCTTCTCGATCCAGCTGGTATCTGTGCAGGATGGAAGCTCTGTGGAAGAAAAGGGGACAGCGCCAATGGAAAGCTGGATGTAAGGGACTTTGCTGTTGACAAAAATGGGATACCCAAACTGATTGCAGATGCGTTTGATAAAGTCCCAGTCTGTCTCGGCCTGCTGGGAGAGCATCTCGGGGATGACCTTATCTTCCTGGATCTGGAAAAGAGCGCCGTATGGTTCCAACATCTGCTCCAGGACCTGGGACAGCATTTTACCGGGGTCCTGGAAAGTCCTGCTGTGGGCTGCCACATCCATTTTCTGGGAGTGAGTATGCGCTTCGATTTGGACTTCGCAGTACTGGTTCAGGTTATGCGTGCTGATCAGGGAACAGGTGCCGCAGAAGATGGGATTACCCTGGTCATCCAAGATACGGATGGGGGAGTCCGCATAGCGGATACAGTCCTGCTCAGAGACAGGCCCTCTGGCGACAAAAAGGAGTGACAGAGAGCCGTGAGCATTTGCCTCCTCATGGACATGGAGGGACTTGATGGTATATGCTTGGATGGGAAAGTCAAGAATGACTCGCCCAAGTTCAAGGTGGTTCTGCTCGCTCATCTCATGACACTCCTTTTGATGGCTATTCTGACAATTTCACTTACTGGATGCTTACTGGATCTAGCGTTGCAGGAATAGGGCGATATTGATAATGCTTGTCCCCATCTCGTTGCTTCCACAGTGGTAGTACGTTCTGAGGAATCAGTATGGCAGGCAATCAGATGGATGCAGCAGGTATGATTATTATTACAATGAAAAAGTTTAATTAATAAAATAATCTGTTTCTTTTTGCATTTTTATTATAAAATCATCAAAGTCGGAAGCTATGATATCCCCAAAATAAATTATACTTCCTTTGTTTTCACCAGTTAATTTAATTACAAGATAATCAGATTCGCCACCAAGATCAAAAAATGGAAGGACATCATTAGATGAGTAATATTCTAAATCGTCAGTTGACATATTACCATAAAAGTCTTGACCAAGCCTGAGCTTTACAATTTCTTTTGGGCGCATGATCTGATTCCTAAAATATGGGTTATCAAGTCCGATATAACCATAACCTACCTCTAAATAGAACTTTTTAAGTTGAGGCGGAAAGCATATTCCTAATTCATGCTCAGCTTGAGTAACTTCGCTAGCAGTAAGAGAGGAAAAGTAGTATTTTGATTGATGGATTTTAGTGGGTGTTTTATCGGGTGAAATATACTGCTTAAAAAAAGTATAGTTTATCATAATAGCTCCTATCATTGCTGTACTTTATCTTGGATAGATTTTGTATAGTGGAGATTTTATTCTGTGAATTCCAGATTGATGTTCATTGGGGAAAGCAGCTGGATGAAGATTCCACCATTTTAGAGGTGAATTGTAGACATTTGGTATAATTTCATGTGCATCATATTTTCTGCTCGTAGGTGTAGAGGTAGAGGGCCAAGTTTGATTTGTATTATTTTCCCATTCTTTTATTAGCTTATCTTTTTCTTTGTTAAAGTTTTTGCGGTGCATTCTGGATTCTGATTTGGGAAGCTTTACGTGGTTATTGTTATTATTAATTCCTTCCGATATGACAAGCTCTCGTTGATTCATGGGTATTTTTCGCCCGGTTTGTATTTCTATATCATCCAAATACGAATCCCATAGGATTTTTTGCTGGATTTTCTTCTCGGCTTCAACGTATTCTTTAAATGCATTATTGCTTGGCTTTTTCGGTGCAGGGATTGAGACTCCTTGCTGTTGAGCAATCTCGTAATCTCTTATAGCCAGTTTATAGGCGTCATTGAGATTTTTGCCTTCTTGCCGATACTTATCGAATGCGTTTTTTAAGCACTGAGATACGTTGCCAGACGGATCAACATAGAAAACTGGATTATTCTGGCAATACGCATAGAGGTTCAGCCCATCGCCACGGTAAGTGTCCTCCTGTGTAAAGCGGGCGATGACCGGATTGTAGAACCGCGCTCGCAGGTAATACTGCTGCGTAACCGAATCAAGCTGCTGGCCGGTAAACTTGAAGCGGTTGGGG
>JAGZOP010000054.1 GCA_018383195.1 Clostridiaceae bacterium
AAAATAACAGCTATAAAAACAAGAAATTTGACATAAAAAAAGCAGGTTTTATGCGACCTGTGAGTACTTTTTTCGATATTTAACTGTCAAACTCCCGTGAATACACCTGAAAGAAACAAGCGCCTTGACATTGTTACCTTTTATAGTATAATAGTTATATCTTTATTAGAGGTAACAATTATGAAAAATATGTGTTTAAACAAAGAAAATCAGGTTGTTATGGCAAACGATTTAATTAAGAGTAAAAGCTGCCTCTCTTTGAATGAAATAAAATTGCTGCGCCTCACAATTATGCAGATTGTGAAGGAAGACAATGATTTCTATACATACAAAATATCTATTATGGAATTGGCAAAATTACTAGACATCCCCAGTACACATTTATATTCTGACGTATATGATATTTGCAGACATCTTTTACAAGAAGTCGTTGAGATTGGTGATGGAAACCCTAAACATAAATGGAAAATATTCCAATGGTGCAGTAGTTGCAGTTATAACAACGGAATTATTACAATAAAGCTCCACGAAGATTTACAGCCTTATTTAATACAATTAAAAGGTTACTATACACAATATGTATTAGAAGATATTATATTGCTCAAAACGATTTATGCAATTCGTATTTATGAACTAATACGTGAAGCAATGAAAGGGCAAAAGGTATATGCTGATAAAATAGCGATTATAACTTTAAGTGAGGAAACAATCAGAAAAGCAACCGGAACTGAAGACAAATATACAAAAATGAGTATGTTTCGAGCACGAGTTATTGATGCGGCATTAAAAGAAATCAATGCAAAATTAGGCTATAACATAAGTTATGAACCACTAAAATGCAGCCGAAAAATTGTAGGTTTCCGTTTTAAAATAGAGTCTAAAAATAATGGCAAGTAAACAATTTTCAGGTTAAAAATTATAAGGTGCTATAAATAGCACCCTATAATTTCTAATACACTATACACACTTTAATTGGCAAGGTGCTATTTATAGCACCTTGTTCATTCAAGCCTTATGTAATTCTCCATTTTCCCAAACAAATACATTATCTGATAAATATTCATTTGGCGATAACACTGTGTTATTTACTTCCTGTACCATTTTTTTGCATGATCTTATATCGTCTTTTGATTTATAAGGAACTGCAATAAATTCATGAACAGAACTGGGTAGTATAAGAAATTTAGAAGAAAACTGTTTTTCTAATTTATCCATTACTTTTTCACTAACCATAAGCGCTGCGCCTTCATCATTATCTTTTGTAGTTACAACCAATATTTTGATTTTCTTATCTGCTTCCTCTAACGGAAAATCTTCAATATATTCTTTTATAATATTTTCGATAGGTGCAATATAATAATGCTTTTCTAAGTTTTCTTTTGCGTATAAAAAGACTTCTTCTTTTGTCAGGTTGAGAGCTTTTAACAGATCATTTTTCACTCTTATTTTTCCAATACTTTCTCCAAACTCAATACGAATATAAAAAGTAATTGCCATATCCTCTACAGGGATAAATAGAATATCTTCTTGTTTTAGTCCTTCAGCATTTCTATTTAAAGATATCAAAGTCATATAGAGATTTTCTTTTATATAGTCCATATTTCTCATCACATTACTAACTTTCTCTGCTTCTGGCTGATCTCCCGCTAAGATACTTTCCATATATTCAATCAATTCTTTATCTGACATCTGAATAATACTTTCATGATTATAAATTATAGGATAAGTATTACTGCCCGATCTCAAAATGGCATATCCTTCCAATTTCTCATTTCTTTTCCAACGTTGCACATATTCCACTGTAAAATCTTTTTCTTCTTCTCTCAAAAGTTCATTTAATTTTTCTACTCTCATCATCATTTTTTCTCTCATAATTAAAATCCTTTCCGCTTTTTAGCTATTAAATTTTTCCATACAATACAGGAACTAGGCTAATCCCAGTTCCTATATTTTTGCGATATAGTTGTAATAATCCCAATTACTGCATTTAAAGCTTCACCCCATGTAGTAGCTCCTTGAGTAGCTTTCTGTCTATGTAGCCAAGAATAAAGATATTGATATTCTATTTTTTCATGAGTATCAAAAATAAAACTTATTTCTTTTTCTACATCTTCTCTGTTTCGTTCCAGCATTTGAAGATTTTCTTCTGAAACATCAATCGCTGCAATCGTTACAATACCTTCTTTGATATCAATAGATGTTATTTCAACTGTCACATTTCCACCTCCTTTTCAGGTCTATTTTGTGATACATTTTTTTCAACAACTGAAGAACACGATATGTAGTTGTCAAGGTGCTAAGCAACTTGTTTGTTGCTTATGAGCCATTTTCATCACAGGCGTTATGTTCTGCGTCAATGAGCAAGGTGTTTCTACAGAAACACCGATACGCCGTAGGGCAATCATTGACGCAGAACATAGGCTGTGATATGCCTTCAGAACGAATGAAAACTCACGTTTCCTATGCTGAAAGAAAAGTGTCTAACTTATAAGCAACAGACAAATTGCAGAACCGCTGACAACACCATTCGTTCTTTTTGTTAAAAAAGTATTAAAATCAAGCTGTCATATAAAGGTGTGACATTGTATAGCAATTATATAGTAATTTGCTTGCTTTTTATGTTTTTTTGCTATTATATATATATAAGAAATAGAAAAGGAGTGAATAATATGGCACAAATCAATTTTCGTGTGGATGATGATATAAAACGTAGCGCAGAAAGAACACTTAATGACATAGGACTGAATATGTCTACTGCAATTACTATTTTTCTTAAAGCAGTTGTTAGGGAAAATCGTATTCCCTTCGAACTAACCGCCGATCCCTTTTATAGCAAAGAAAATATGGACGAATTAGAAAAACGTCTCAATGATATTCATTCTGGAAAGAGCATGTTAAAAGAACATGATTTGATTAAGGTAGACTAATGAAAAAGCTTTGGGAAGATAATGCTTGGAATGAATATTTAGAATGGCAGACTAAGGACAAAAAAACATTTAAAAAAATAAACCGTCCTTATTAGATATTGATAGAAATGGCTATAACTGCATAGGAAAACCAGAAGCCTTAAGCGGAAATCTGGCTGGATATTGGAGCGTCCGCATTGATGAGAAGAATAGAATTGTTTTTAGAATTAACGAAAATAGTATTGAAATTTTGCAATGCGGTACTCATTATAGAGATAAGTAAGCAACATTTTTTCTACAACAACCATATTTTTTCTTTTTAGGAAAGGGAACAAAAAGGTAGGTGCTATAAATAGCACCTACCTTTTTTAACTTAAATACCATAAACCATTTTCGAAGAAAAATATCTTCCGATAGGCATATAAAGTTTGACGGACCTTCTCCTTTACATGATGATTTTTTTCTGCTTTTTTATATCCGTAAACCTGCTGGTAAATACTATGCAGCTCTATTTTCCCACCAGCTTTTTCTATAATATCCGCAATCACATCTTTCCATGTTACACTTTCCAGATTACGGATATCTGCTATTCTGTTGACTGCATATTGCACTGGATAAATCAAATCCTCTGCCTTCTTTAACAGTAAAACATATTCATGCTGTATACGAATAAAATTTTCATTCACATATTGATATTTATTACTGGTGCAATTATGCTGTACTTTTATGACAATATTCTCAATGATACCCGGTTTCGCAATTTCTAAAAGCATACTATACAACCTTCCCTTTTTCTTCAAGTCTCCCATTAAAACTGCCATGTGTCCCCCTTTTTCTAAAGAGGCAAACTGTTTTATCATGCAAGCATTTAATTTTTTAATAAAATCCTCCCAATTTCTACACTGTGATAAATCTACTTCATTTGCACAGATACCGTATTTCTTCTCTATCTCTGATGCTGCATACATATTATCCGCATACTGTATCATGTTATGATAGGGCGGATGCCAAAAAATAAATTCATTTCTTTCCGGAACATCCATATTTAAAAGGTCAAATCCTTGATTTAAGTCATAGACATTCGCCTTTATATTTTTCCTGTCTGCCACGTCTTTTGTTGTTCCTGAACCACACATATAATCACTAATATTTTTCACTTTGTAAAAATCAATTAAATCCTCAATTAACCTCGGTGAACAGTTTCCTCTATAATGGCTGTTCCCGCCAATTCCTCTGTCTTTATAAGACACTATACTTTGCATATCCTTTCTCCTTTAGATTATTTTTTTATTTCGCAATATTGGTGTGACAAGCTTCTCTATCGGTCTTCTCTGTGCCCCCTCTCCTAAAAAAGAAAATTGAATGTATTGTTTTCACACCATTTTAAAATTGGGTGCTATAAATAGCACCCACCCATACTTTCCTTATAAATAGCCTTTCTTGGCTTATAAAAGCTCATTTTCTTTCCGGAAGGAATAATATTCTCCACTACCTATGATAATAAAATCATCCAATGGAATTTCTAACAATTTTGCTGCATTCATAATCCTTTTACAAACATCCCTATCCTGCCCACTGGGTAATATACTTCCTGATGGATGGTTATGTACTATGATAATATTTGCAGCTCCAATAAGCAGAGCTCTCATAAAAATTTCTCTATTCGATAACAATGCAGTATTTATCGTTCCATGCGATATTTCAAAAATACCGATGAGTGATTTTTTAGTATCGTATGCAAGCATAAACGCATATTCTTCCGCTTTTTTATCTAAGCGTAATTCTTTTATAGAAAATTCAAAAACTTTTTTGCAATCTGTCATTGCATCTGTATAAATTATTTTTTTACCACGAACTAAAACAGTTCTTTTATTTCTTAATTCAGCTTCATAAAAATATGGCATTTACATTCCTCCTAATAATTGATTTTGTGGTTTCTCAGAAATCAGCCTAAAAAGCAGTATTTCTAAAATCACCCGTATTAAATTTTCGTATATTTTGCTGTATGGGATAACGATAAACAATCCCGGTAAGCAGAAGAAACACAAGGGCGAAGCTCTGTATACCCTTGTGTTTCTTCTGCTTATCGGGCATGGTCGTTTCCCCATGCAGCCATATACGAAAAAAATCGGTGATTTTGAAATGCTTAAAAAGGTATCCGCTTTACTTTGCGCTCCTCTCCTAAAAAAGAAAATCATCTATTCTTATCTCTTTACATCTTTGCCTTTTTCCTATATAATTTAAAATCATAATATTTTTTCAGTCCACTTTTGGTTGCCGCCGGGTGGACTTCTTTTTCATTAAAATTTCCCATCTTCTGACTTTTTCGATACAGCAAAATATCATGTATGAAATTATTCCTACTGAAAATATTTGTCCTGTAAAACTCATATTATTAGGCATTTCAAATACAGTATTAAATAACAATGCCGTTCCAAGTAAAGCCTGTGTAACACTTTCTCTGTGCATTTTTCATTCCTCCGTTCTGATAATGTATGTTCCTTTGTTACAATTATATTTTATCACTAATTTTAGTGAATGTCAATGTGATTTTCACTATTATTTGTGAATATACATATTGACTTTTTCACGCATGATGCTACTATATTGTATATAAGCATAGCGGAGGTAACGGAAATGTTAGAATATAAAATCGATATAATAGCAGAACTGGAGAAAATTGGTGTAAACACAACGAAAGCCCGTGAAACTGGCATTTTCGGGCAATCAACTATGAAAAAATTTAAAAATAAAGACACTTCTATTTCTTTAGATAATCTTAATCGACTATGCGCAATCTTGGAAATGCAGCCACGGGACATCATAAAGTACATTGAAACAGATAACGATAGAGAAAATTATATCTCGAAAATTAGTGATAGCCCTATTGACATTCACTGAAATTAGTGATAAAATATAATTGTAACAAAGGAACATACATTATCAGAACAGAAGGAGGAAATGCAACAAAACTCCTCGAGTCTGGCTCAATAACAATTTGTAATGAAGATGGAGAAGAAAAGTTTTGCGACTTTGAAATCACACAAAATGATGAAGATTTATTTAGCATCATGGTAAAAGTAACAGATATAAGATAAAAAAGGAGACTAAAAGGTATGAATGAAGTAGTAAAAAAAGCAATGGAAATGATGCAGGAAGAATATAAGGGTTATATACCGGATTTAGAAATAGGCGAAATCTGCGAAATAAATGATGTTTGGGATGGAATAGGAGAAATTCCAGAAGAAAGTTACAGCCATCAAGTGACCGATGCAGATTGGATAAATTACGAGTTTGAAATTTTGGGAAAAAAAGAAAACGAATTAGATACCGTAATAAGAATTAAAAATATAGAGTTATTATAGGGAGAAAAAACATGATAGAAGAGTTAATCACATCTATTGGCGTACAAAATCTGGAAAAGAAAGCGCTGATTTGCCATAGACCATTAGATGGAACGTATGTATATGTAAATGAGGATGGTAGTTACAAAGTAATACAGAATTGGGAAAAAGTAAGTTTTAACAGCAAATATAGAGGCTGGGATTATTACAGCCAATTAGTAAGCATAAATAAACCAATAGCAAGCAAACTGATACAAAGCAATAATTATAATACATTTTGGTGCAGGAACATAGAAAAACTAAAAATACAAGATATTGATAAGTATTTTGATGTTTTGAAAGACACTTCTTGGCATAGGGAATGGGTAAAAGCACACATATATGAGCTTGGAAAAGAATATAAAGGAAGTTTTATTAAAATATTCTTCCCCGATACAAGAGAAGAATACAGAAGATTAGGCTTAGAAAACTGGTTAGAGAAATCCATTTCTATACCTACAAAGTGTGTTAATAAAGAAGATAAGGGAGTACCAATAGGATATAGCATTAACATAAAAAAACCATATAGTACAGGAAGAACCCCTTACTTGGTAGATAAGGAAAAAGGACTGCAAATTAAAATGGTATACGATATATTAAAGGGAAATACAAGACGTGGTTACCCTTTAATGTATGCTACCAGCAAGGGGCTATATGCCACCACAGTAAGCAAAGGACCAGAAATCGATTTACCTGCAAGTTTATGTATTCTTACAAAGATAAACAGTAGAGGAGAAATCGAATTTAAGATATGCGAAAATATCCCTAGTTTTCGATGTAGATTATAAAAAGAAAGGTAAGAAAATGGCATACAACCAAAAGCAAAAAGAAAGCACTATAAAATATTTAAAGACACTAAAAGAAATTCGTTTCCGTGTAAAAGAAGAAGAATATGTTAAATACGAAGAAGCAGCAAAGCAAGCAGGATATCCAAGCATGAGAAAATTCTATATGGATGCTATACAAGAAAAAGTAGGAAAAATCTTAAAATAGCCGTTAAAGCCCTTGACATATAGCGCACTATATAGTATAATAAAGACAGTTAAGAAAGGCAAGGCTTAACCCAAAAAGGAGGTCGACGAAATGGAGGTTTTAAGTATGACAGATAAACAGTGGAAAGGATGGCTTAGAAGATTTAAAAGAGATTTGGAAGATTTGAAAGAAGCCAAAGACGAAAAAGAAAGACAGAAGAAACTGGATACCATGCTTGAAGAAATTCAACAGGACTTAGAAGATTAAGCAGAGAGGGCGGGCTTGCCACCGCTCTCCACCAAAAGAAGTATAACAAATATGGGATATCGTGTAAATAGAGAATTTTACAGAGAAAACATATTGGGGTAAAAAATATGAGACTAGCAAATTCGTAGTCATCGACACTGTGGTAATGTGTATAACCCCTTGTTTATGGAAGTGTGGGAAAGTATGTTTACAGTTTGTGGAAAATCTATTTTCCATGAACTGTGAATAAACTTTTCCATGCGGAATAAGGGGGTATACATATTTCCATGGTGTTAGATTTCTAATCCTTTTCCAGCCCTCATATTTTTTTCTATTCCTATAATCTTGTGTTCGGCAGAAATATTTTGTACGTTTCTTTGCTGTACGATATCCGGATTTTTCATATATTCTTCTATTTGGTTTAAATGTTTTCCCATAACTCTATGTATGTGTTCAAAGGAGTCATTCATTTCCCTCTCTATTTCCCTTTTCTGAGCTTTTAACGGCAGCTCTTGATACTTTTCCTGCATTTCCTTTTCAAATTGATTGTAGGCATGTTTAAAGTGTCTTCTGCGGGCATCTGTGATTTCTATGCCTAAATAATCCTGAAGCATAATGGAAATACAATCTGCCTCATATTCCCGTTGCCCTTCTCCCTTTTCCTTTCCCTCTACACCGTGTTTTTCTATGGCATGTCCCATTTCATGGGATAATGTAGAAAGTTTTTCTACCCCCTCCAGTTTCTCATTTAATACAATTCCATTCTTATAATAATAACCTTTTAATGATATGGAAGATAAATCCTCTGTTCTTACACTACACTGCAATTCATTTTCCGCATAGCTTTCCAAAGCTGCAATCATTTTATCTGCATCTTCTGAAGCTTGCCCCATATCAAAGTATTTCGGGTACTGCTCTTTTGGAAAATTTGTTTGTGCAATATCAAAAACATAACCGATTTGAAACCCTTGTTTTACTACCCCTTCCAGCTCCCCTTTTTTATACAAATCCTTTTCTTCTTTTGTGGCATTCCGCAAGGACACCACAGAACCGTCTTCTCGTTTTAATAAAGTAGATTGTACAGCGTACCAAATTGCAATACCCTTTTCTCCACGATTTACAGATACCCCTTCTTTTTTCCATCCAGCAAATGATTTAACAAAGGTTGCATGAGGATTTTGCTGATAAATAAGAGCAGTATTCCCTTGTGAATACTGATAGAAATTTTTTGAAAATCTTAGATATTCTACTATCGTCTCCGGATTTTCCTGATAGGACTTTGCAAATTCTTCCATCTTTTTTCTAGCAAATTCTCTATTTTCCTCTGCTTTTTGAGACCAATTTTTTTCCAATATTATTCCTCCTGAAAGCGCTTTAAAATTTCTTGCTGCATAGCTGCATCCAGCTTGTCTAAAGTTTCTAACTCTGCATCGGTAACACTTCCCACCGGAATTAAATCATTTTCACAGTCAAAAAAATAGAGTTCTCCATATTCCGTTTCTACGATTGCCTTATCCCTGTAATATCCAACAATTATATTATCCTTTAAAATTTTTTCCATTTTTATCCTATTTCCTTTCTATAACATCATTCTAATTTGGTTATAAATATCCTGCAACACGGCAACAAGCTCTACCCTTATTTCCGGATACAAGAGCGTTAATAGACCGATTGCGGCCAACAATAGAATTATTATTGTTGCCGCAATCCTGATTACCCCACCTATTACCCGTATAAAAAATTTTATCATGTTATTTTTTTCGACAATCATTATTTCTTTGTTGTCCACCTGATATTTTTTCCTTAAATCTTCTTGTTTCTGTTGTTCCTCTTTTTCCTTCAGGATATTATCCATAATTCCATTTTTAAGCTTTGCCATTCTTCTTTTTCCTCTTAAACATATCTCGTATACTCTTTCTCTGTGGAATATCCTTACTCTTATTATCCAAAGGTATAATATCTTCATAAATGGGAAGATTATCGATTGCAAACTCATACGCTTCCGGAGAATAACAAGGGAAATATATCCTTTCTTCTTTATCTTTCATGGACTCTTTTAAGCCTTTTCGGTCTGCTTCTGGTACATGGATAAACAAATAATAAATATCTGTATAAAATTCATTTTCTATCAACGTAGTTGTATAGACTACCTCTGAAACTTTTGCTCCGACACAAGCCAGCCGTATATCTTTTTCCAGATAAGACGTGCGGTTGAAATTTTGGCTGCCACAAACTCCATAGTCGTAAACATAAAAATCATATCCCAGCTTTAAAATTTCAGAAATCTTATCTTGCCTATAAAAATGATGAACATTCATAAAAACCACTTCGCCCATGTCCTCATCTACATTTTCGCAATCATAAAAGGCAGCAACATTTTCTACATATCCTGTATCATTCATCTCAATGTAACAGGCTTTATATCCCTTATAGAGCAAATATTTTACAGTCTGCAACGCTTGTGTCGTAGTCCCTATTCGGCTCATTGCGCCAGCCACGCCGATAAGCTTATAACTTGCTTCTCGCCTGCGTTCTTCTTCCTGCTCCTGTAATGTAATAATTTCCAGTTCTTCAAATCCATTTGCTTCATAATACCCTGCCAAAGCCAACTCTAATTGCTGCTTTATTTCGGATAGCGTTACGCCAATAATAAAATTCTTGATACCAACCTTGCACAGCTCTACCAAAACTTTATTTTTTAACATATATCCTGATGCGTAAATAATCACTGTTGCATTATTACAGTTGCGAATTGTAATAATTTGTTTTGCAATTTCTTCAGCTGAGTCCAAATATTGCTGAATATCAAAAATCATATACTCTACACCCTGATGCTCCAAAATCTCGGTCTTCTGTAATTCTATCCGGCTGTTTGATTTTACATAGGCAAATTCTTTTCCTTTTTTTTCTGCGATTTCTTCCGCAAAATAACCTTTTTCTGCTGAACCAATAAATATAATCATATTTCCCTCTAGCTAAAATCTTAAATTTTGAATTGTTCCATACATCTGCGCCTCCTGATAGGCTTCGTTCCAATCTGTTTCTTCCTTTACCGGGAGACGTTCTATAATTTCCGCTTCAATTTTTCGGCACTGCAAGGCTTCTCTTATCTTTTCTACACTTAAATGCCCTGCATAGTCATTATCTACGGCTATATAGACTTTCTTCTTCGGTTTCCTTAATAAATGGTTTATGAGTGCTTCGTATTTGCATGAACCACACAAAAAGAGATAATCGTATGCTTTAAAATCCCTTCCCTGCTTTTTTAAAAGACTCATGATGCTCATACCATCAATCACGCTTTCTGCAATAATAAGGTTTTCTGCATCAAAGTTTAAATAAAATCCATATTCATAATTACTTCCCATGCAGTCTCCAATGTATTTTCTTTCTGTATTTGTCCCTCTTAAAAAACCATATACCGGAGCTTTGCTGTCGTCATATCCTACAAAGACACAATTTCCATAAACATCCTGATAAAGCATCTGTTCATCGACAAAAAATTGAACTACTTCTTTATCAAGCATACGAATTTTTGTAAGATAAGCAAATACACGTCTCATATTATCTACTCTTTTTGGAAGCTGCAGCTTAACATTCTCAGTCTCCTGCTTCTTCCATGTCTGTTTTTCTCTTGCCGGTCCTTGCTTTATGCTTCTTTGTACTCTATTTGTAAAATAAGTGAGAGCCTCGTGCATATCCATATTGGCAAACATCACCGCAAAATCAATCACATCCCCGCCGGCGCCGATTGCACTACCAGCACCCGGATGGGAATTTCGCCAGAAACGTTTCTTTTGTGGATCAATTCGAACACTGTCATATTCTTCCAGCGTAAAATATCTGCCTATTCTTCTTACGTGATATCCCAGTTCCTGTGCAAAGTCCTGAATATCGATTTCCTCTATAATCCGATCACGAATATCGTTATCTCTTTTTTTATAAAATTCATATTTATGCTGGTTGATAAAAGCGACAACCGCTCTGCGGTCTGTCATATTCGGTAATTCAATATTCAGATATCTTGCCATATCCTCTACAAAATCAATCTGTTTCTGGCTTGGTAGCATAATTCCTACTCCTGTTCTCCCTGCTTATATTCTTCTATTTTCTTATTATGTTCTTCTATTTTTGCCTCATATTCTGTAATCTCACTATCGAAATCTGCAATCGCTTCCTGATATGCAACAATATCCGCTTCTAGCTGCTGTATCAAGATATCCGTATTTAACTGTTCTTCTTCCGTCTGATACTTCTTAGCACCTAGCAAAGAGTTGATACGTTCGTTCGCATTGTTTATTTTTGTTTCCTGTTCTGCAATCGCATTTCTGTTTTCTTCTATTTTTGCTTCACATTCTGCAATATCCATTTCTTCCCTGTTAATTAGATATTGCTGTTCCGAATGGTCCTTAATTTCTTCCACATAATTTACAGCTTGTTTATTTGTAAAATATTTTAACATTTCTTCCGCATCCTGTGTAAGTTTAATTCGAAAAGAAATTTCTTTGAATTTTTCCGGAACATTGTTAATCCGGATAATCGTAAGATTATCTGCTTCATAGATTTTTTCTACTTCCAGCTTCCCTTCCTTTCGATCTACGGCTTCATAATACAAATTTTCAATCCCATCCGTACTGTGATTTAAAATTTGAAACTCCAATTCCATCATCTTTTGCTTCGGCGCATAATCCCAGCGCTTTAATGTAAAATCACGGTCTGCAAAAGTTGTTGTTGTTCCGATTGGCGTAGCCTGTATCAATTTTCCGTCTTTCGGAAACCATTCCTTTGACGTAAAAAATGCAATCAGAAGAACTATATATACTACAACAAATCCTTCTAAAAACACACTTTTTTTCAAATGTATCCTTTTCAGTTGTTTTTTCATTCTCTTCTTCCTTAGTCTTATAAATAATTCTGAAAAATCTCCTTCATAAAAAGAGGGTGTAAATCTTTATTCACATAATAAATAGGCTTCCCGGAAAGAATAAGTTTTTTTCTTTCTTCTCTACTCACCGTGCCAATACATAGGATATCTGTTGCATCCTGCATTGCAGAGGATGTGTAAATAAAATACTTCCTTAATTTTTTTATATAGTCTTCTTTCTTATTTTCACCACAGTATATATAATATTTTTTCTGCATTTCTCTTTGCAGGACGCATCTGTTCCCGCTTTCCTTTCTTTGTATCTTTACTGCAATACAAATTTTTCTTTCTTTAAAGCAAAATTTAACACCAGTCTATGTGTCCCACCGGCTCTGCCATGACACGTTGCCAGCGTAAAAATTTGTGCCGGTTCTTTTTCTTCATCTGAAGTTTCCAAATCAACGAAACTTCTTTTTTCTAAATTGCTTATAATTTCTTCTGCCTTGCTGCGTTCCCATGTTTTTTCTTCCAGCTCAAAGATTTCATCTGTATTTTCACATTGAAAAACCGAAATCAACTCTAATTCCTTCGTTCTCTCTTTTGTATAGAAATAAGCTGTTCGATGGGATGCCGCATACTCCGTATCCCTATATTTTTTCAGACCGCCAAACATTTGTCCGGAAATCATATTATGTCCGTATAAGCAAACATGGAAATCCTGATTTAGCTCCACATTTTGAAAGGCAAAGATAGAGCCTAAAGCACTTGCTTTTCCTCGAAAATCTTTTTTTAAATATTCCTGATCCGTGTCTCCTATCAGTACAGGATAATCTACCTTTGTTTCCGGTATATAAAGCCAGCCGCTAATCTCACCATTAACCTTTTCTAACGCTTCAAAGTCAATGTATCGATTAAATGGATCATCTGCATCCACTTCTTCCTGATTACCGGCTGGGACTTTTACAACCTGTTCCTTTAAGGTTTCACTATTTTCTTCTGCATTAAAAAACAGCAACAGCTCTTTTAGTCCTAATACCACAAATAGGAAAAGGCAGCATGTCAATATTACATTTATCAGCTTTTTCATTCTTTTTTCTTTGTTTTTTTCGTTCCTACATTAAGGGCTACCAAAAGCAATACAATAATCAATGCTCCGGCAAAATATTTCAAAATAGGGCTGTCTAATCCGGTTTGCGGAGCTCCCGGTCTTCCGGGAGAGTCCGTTGTAATCCTTCCCGGTTCTGGTTCATGTTTCGGAATTACCTTAATATCATAATTCATTTCGCCCTCTGTTTCATCAAAGGTTGGAATAGAAATCAGAAATGGGGTTACTTTTTCATATTTTGCTGTATTCGTAGCTTCTAAAAAATATACGCCCACCGGTAAGTCCTGAAAACAGAGCTTTCCATCTTTATCTGTTAATAATACTTTTTCTGTTGAAAAATCTAAAGCAGCCAGCTTCTCCGCAGCTTCTTCCATATCTTTCGCTGACTCGATAGCATTTAAGTCAATACCGGAAGAAGAAAATTCATTTTTCAGAACATATTCCCCTTTCGATATTTCTCCTACTTTGGTACAGGAAAATTCCACATTTTCTCGTGAAGTTCCTTTTCTTCCCTCTGTCAGTTCTACACTAATGCTGCCTTTTCCTTCTGCATCTACCTTTTCCAGCTCTTTTCCAGACATCAGGGAGTTCTCACCTTCTGTTCCTTCGTGGTTTACCAAAGCATTACTGCTATTTGCGTACACTTGCATACTAAATACAAATAAAAGGATTGCAGTTAGACATAGCAGAATTTTACTTCTTATTCTTTTTCTCATACTTTTTCCTCCTAAAAAAAGAAATTGATCCGGCTACAATAAAAAGAAACGGCAACAGCAAAAAGAAAATTTCCCGAAAAGAAGGCAACTTCTTCTCAATACTGTCATATTCCACTTTTTCATAGGGAACTCGTTCCCCTGTTACAACCAATCTCTGTGTGTTAATTCCATAAGGGGTACAGGTTATTAAGG
>JAGZOP010000055.1 GCA_018383195.1 Clostridiaceae bacterium
GGTGTTCATAAAGGCATGCAAGGGTGGATCACTGAACCAGAAAACATCAACGGATATTGGTTGGTTAATTTTCCTCAGTGCGGTGAAAAGAATGATATTGCTACAATTCCTGTCAGAGAAGAAGATGTGAAAGTAGTAAAAATCCTTGATGCACATGTGAACGAGCGCATTAAGGTGCAATTTGGAAAAGAAGTCGATCAGACAAAATCATTTGCCGAAAAGCCGGATGATCTTTCTGACTATCGCATTTGATAGGATAAAAACCTTTTGCCTGCTGCTTCCAAATCATTGATATGACTGGATTTTTCCAAGTCCTATCATTACATTCCGACCAAACCCCCTCTGGAGCGAACTCCAGAGGGGGTATCTTTGTTTATGCGCCGCAATTTCTGAGTTTATTTCAGCCCCAACTCACTACGAATCTCGTCATAATATTTCCGTACCGTGTTCCTGTCTGTCCCCACCGCCTTGGCGATGGCGCTCTTGCTGGTAACCTCCGGATGCTCCCGCATATAGGCGGCGATGGCTTTCTTCTTCTCACTGATCCCGTCCGGAATAGCATCCAGGTTTCTGCTCTCCTTGATGGCCTTGATCTCCGCCTTCATCTGTTCGATTAGCCCAGGCAGGAGCGCCTCACACTCCTCCCGTGTTTTAGCGTACACATTACGGGAGTGCTTTTTGCCGTCCGGCCACATTGGGGAGTAGCGTCCCTCCCAGCAGTTTTCGCTGATCTGGGTGATACAGCCGGTGCCGGGCTTCCGTTTCCTTCCTGCATAGGGCTGGAATGTGGTCATCGTCCGCTTCTCTTGCGGCTCCGCAGGTAATTCCTGCGGAGCCGCTTTCCCTATTTTCTGGTCGATTTTGGCCGCTGCCTCAGACCGCATGGGATTTGTGATGTGGGTGTAGATGTCCAGCGTGGTGGCCGCCGAAACATGGCCCAGCATGGCAGAGAGGGTCTTCACATCCATCCCGTTTCCAAGAGCGATGGTGGCAAAGGTATGCCGTAAATCATGGAAACGAATTTGCTTACACTGGGCGTGTTCCAGGATGAGGTGTAGCCGCGTTCTGATGTAGGCCGGGTCCAGAGGCGAGTCCTCCTTCACCGGCGCGGGGAACATCCACCGGGAGTTTACGCTCTCCTTGTACTCTTTCAGAATGTTCAGAAGCGTCGGAGGCAGGCTGACCGTGCGGATGGAGGATTTCGTTTTGGGCTTGGAAATCAGGAGCCCATCCTCCTTTGTCCGGTAGACCTGCTTGGTGACTTGTAGTTCTCCGGTCTCCAGATTCAGGTCATCCCATTGCAGGGCCAGCAGTTCTCCCCGCCGCAGGCCGGTGGTCAGTTCCAGCAGGAACAGCTCGAAGTACCCCTCCGCCTTTGCGTGGATCAGAAACCGCTGGATCTCCTCACGGGTCAGCACCTGCATCTCCCGTGCTTTCTTGGGCGGCAGCTTGCATCCGACGGCGGGGTTCATGCGGATCAGCCCCTCCTGCACTGCCTTCTCCAAAGCGGACCGGCAGTTCATGTGGCAGGCCCGCACCATGCGGTCGGACAGCCCCTTGCCGTAGTGTTCCGCGTGGAGGAGCCGTCCGCTCTTTTTCAGTCGGGCGTAGAACTGCTGCAGGTCATTCTGTGTCAGCTGATCCAGAGGGATGTTTCCCAGTTCCGAGATAATGTGCCGATAGATCCTGCCCTCATAGCCCGAACGGGTGGTGGGTCGAAGCTTCGGCTTACAGTAGTTCTGATACCAGAAGTCCATCCACTCTCCGAAGGGCATTTCGAGCTTAATCTTGTCTGACTTGGGTGGAGCGTACTGCTCCTGCAACTGCTTCAGCTTCTCTACGCATTCGCTCTTTGTCTTGGCCAAGACATTCTTGGTCTTGGGAAGGTTCTTTTCATCGTAGCCGATGACCACCCGGCCCTCCCAGCTGCCGTCTTCCTTTTTTCGTACCATGCCGTCGCCGGATGGCCTGCGTTTTGCCATGATGATGTACCTCCTTTGCAGCAACACAACATATCCCAGAAAGAGAGAACTATCCAGGGGCACGGCGAACTGTTATCAAAAAAGTTATCATTTGGGGTAGCGAACACAGTGGCAATCAATCAAAAATTTTTCTGTGATAAACCAAAATATATACATTTTTACAAAAATTGACCATCATAAGCAGCGACGAGAATTCTTTAAAAAAACAAAAGCACGAAAAACACTCAAAAATAGGCATAAAGGCTTTGATTTCTCTTGCAATAATTGAATTCTTGGAGAATTGGAGCTTGTTTGTAGCCCACTTTTTTACTCATCTCTTGATAGTATGTCTCAAGGGCTTTTTTGAATATGCTTTATAGTGCTTATTCTTTGTATATTGCGTGCTAAAAATTGGTACGCCCGTTGTCAGTCATCATCTATGTGTTTTCCTAACAGAGAACAGTTTCTGGGATTTTATCAATTCAAGTTTTAGTTGATAATTTCCATGTAATTAGGTATGATGGAAAAGAACCATCCGACCTTATGGTTTGAAAGAAGCAACTAACCATATATAAAAGTATCACAAGCAACTTACACTGTACGCATGGGATCATGCGTGATGTAGGCGGAAGTTTTTGGGAGATGCACACGAATCAGTTAAAGATAACTTTATTTCTATATAAAAATGGATTTTGTGTGTGGCGGAAACCACATCTGGGGGTGGATGTGGTTTCTTTCTTGCGGCCTTTTTGCGCCTTGCGATAACCTGTCTAAGTGACAGGTTATCGCAGGGCGCTTTTCTATCTTCGAAAAGGAGTCCGAGAATATGAGCCTGAAATACACCTGCCTCGGCTGTGGGACACCCTTGGGTTACGAGGGACTGTGCTGGAAATGCGAGTGCGAGAAAAGCCGAAAAACCGCGCTGGGATGGATGCCGGAACAAATCGCAGAGAAGCAGAAAAATCTGATTCAGAATATCCAGCGGCTGGCGGATATGGAAGACCCGGAGTTTACCGACTTCTGGCAGCTTTTAGGCTACCGGGATGCCATTACCCCGGAGATCCAACGGGCAGCACTGGCTGTAGAGGGATTCTATCCCTGCGAACTCTATTACGGAGCACCGGATGATGTACGGGATGCGCTGATCACCGCTTTACTGGAACCGGATAGCTCCCAAAATGCTGCCGAACTGATGTCCTGCCTTGCCTTCCAGGGAGATGACAAGGCAATGGAGACTCTGCTGGAACTGGAGCGGAACCCCCGGCCCTGGCGCAAGAGTCTCTATGTGGATCCGTCCAGCTATGCCCAGTGTGGCGGCTGGACCTTTGATAAGGATGGCCATCGGACGCAGCTCAACTTCAATACCTGCTATCCTATGGTCAAGGGGGCGACCGGCGAAGCGTCTCCCGTTCGCATCGGGCGGGCACGGGAGGACACCTGTCCCCACTGTGGCGGGCATATGGTGGATCTGCTGGTGCTGGATGGGCGGGATGAGCGGCTGAAGTTCTTGGGGCTGGACGGTATTCTGACAGCCACCTGCTGTCCCAACTGCGTGGGCTTCCTGAAAGGCCCCGCCTTCAACCGCTTTACCCTGGACGGCGGCGTGGAGGTCTTTCCCTCGGAGCTCTTTGACGGGGCGGAGAGGATAAAATGCTATGTCCGGCCAGAGGACTATAAGGCACTCACCGAAAATTCTTTTGTGCTGGCCAAAACACCTGTGCCCCTGTTTTACGGCGCCGCCTGCGACGATGTGAACACCATTGGCGGCTTTGCCAACTGGGTGCAGGACGCGGAATATACCATCTGCCCCCACTGCGGAAAGCCCATGAAGTATCTGGCCCAGATCCAGTGGGATACGGTGTATGACTGTGCGGAGGGAACGCTCTATGTGGAGTTCTGTCCGGATTGCCAAATCCTATCCATGCAGCATCAGCAAACCTGAGAGGAGCGCATACGATGAGTTTGCCAAAGCGTGACGGCGTGAAGGGCCGCTACTACCTGATCCACAAGCCGGATACTTCTCCAGAGGTGCTGGCGGAGGCGGATCTCTGCATCCAGGATGTTCTGAACGGCACTGCTCGTGAAAATCACTCCGATTACCCGACCGTGGTGCGAAACCACAACGGAACGCCCTTTCTCCCTGATCAGCTGCTGGAGCGGTATCTTTCCCGACTGCCGCTGAAGGGATTTCCCTGCGAGGATGCGGTTTCCCTCTGCGATGCCATGCGGCGGCTGGTTTGCTGGGAGGAGATCCGCTATGAGTTGGAGAAGTACATAGAAAAGCAGGTGCAGGAGCGGTTCTTCCTTGTGGGAGAGCAGGAAGATGGGTTTACCGTCTTTCCGCCCTGCACGGTGTGTCCGGAATTGCGCCTGGAGGATGTGGACGAAGGGCTGCTGCGCTTTGCCTGCTATGTGGCAGTCTGCCACACCGTGTATGGGCAGAGTTTTGAGTCTCTCAAAACCGAACACATCCTCGGCCTGGTTTCCCAGCTCCGTCCCGACATGGTAAAAGAACTGAAAGCCAATGGCAGCGGCAAATTGCCGCCTAACATCCAAAAGCGGAAAACAAAGTACCTGACCGCCTCGGCCAATGATGCGTTTGCCACCGTCCGCATCACCGCCAGGGACTGCACAGAGGAGTGCTATGCGGAAGTCTTGGACTATCTGTGCGCGGTGCTGGAGCAGGAGGAATTCCCCCGCAGTTACTCGGTGGAGTTCCGTGGCTCAGAGAAAAACTATCTGCCCATTCCTGGACTTCCTAAAAAGGGCGTTAATCAGTTCTTTGCCTGTGCTGTCCAATACCCCAGATTACACGCCGATATTGAGCGGTATGCACGGCTGGCCATGCGGGAGTATGAATGGTACAACAACCTCTCCGATGAATCCTGCGCCATGCCCGGAACCTTCGCCGTGTTTGCTCTGGGACTGGAAGGAGAACAGTGGGCACCGCTCGTGACGGAGTATCTGGATCTCTGCGACGACGAGCACTCCTCCCTGCAAGAGAAATTCCTTCATGCCTTTATCCGGAAGTTTGGTTTTCAACCATGGACACTGGGGGTATTGGTTCGGGGCGCATTGTCTATGCAGTGGATGAAGCCTGCCAAGGAATTCCGCAGTCTGATTGCCAATGCGGAAAGCCTGGATGCTCTACTGGCAGTCAAGTGCCGCTTTTCCGCTTATCTCCTGTCAGAAGAAAATAAGGACCCGAAATTCCGGGCCATCGCTTGGCAGAGCCTACTCTGGGCCATCTGGGGTCCGTCCTCCGAAAACGGTGGCAGCAAGGTCATCAAAGCGGCCCCAGAAGAATTGAGAGAGAAATACCGGCAGGTATTTGCGTGAGGAGAACACCATGAAAAAGAGAAAAGTCAAGGACTTTATTGCCCTGTACGCCCCGGAAGATGAGGAAAAGCTGGTGCTGATCCAAAGCGGCACCAGCGCGGACAAGACCTTTCTGGATACTTTCTGGACGGCGCATACCCATGCCCTCGCCATGGCGGATGTCCAGACCGGACAGGTGCTCTCCGGCCGATGCTGCCTGAGCTGGCCGCTGACGGACAAGGGAAGGGAATCCGGTGACTATTCCAAGCGGTTTGCCAAGGGCAACATCTATCGGATCAAGACCCGCGGCTGGAAAGGCGTTGCACTCAGCGAACCCCAGTGGTATGTCACGGAGGTACTGGAGGAAGGTGTATCCTGTCCGGCACTGGAGAAGCTCTGGGCGGAGTACACAAAGCCCATCCTTTTGGAAGATGAAGTGCTGGGGACGCTCACGCTGGATCGCGAGATGAGCACATTCGATGGAACCTGCCAGTGGATGGGGAAAGAAGTCCGGATCTCGTTGGATGTGGAGATCGAAAAGAAAGCATCCTGGACCCGCGTCACCAATGTAATGAAGAAACTGCTGGCAGATCAGGAAGTCTGGGACAAGTCCCTGCGGGCGATGGCTGCTCAGACGCTCACTGCTCAGGCCAACGAATGGCTGGCAGACAATGACCAGACCGACCGGGCCCCGGAGAAGGACCCCATCACCGAGGAGGAGTTCGCCCGGCGCATCCTGCTCACCGAGTTTACAGTATCTCCCGGCGGGCGTTTTACCGCCTGGTATGAGGACGACGATATGTTCTGGGGCCATGTGGTCACTGTGGATGGAATACTGAAAAAGGGGCCCATTGGTGCGGATATGCAGGGATGATACAAAAAAGGCGGTGAAACGATGGAACAGAGAGAAGAAAGAAAGCTGTTGGAGCAGCTTGAACAGTGGAATAGCAAGGACGAGTATTCCCGGTGCATCCGGGCCATCGAAGCTATCCCAGAGCAGGAGCGAGGCTATCTGCTGACCGTCAAGCTGAGCCGAGCCTACAGCAATCTAGCGGTGCTGGGGGATCATAGCGAGCATGGGACGGATGGTGAAGTGGACGGGGATCTTCTCTGGCACGCCATTGAACTGCTGGAGTCCGTCCGCCCCCAGGGAGAGAACGACCCTTACTGGAACTCCCGGATGAGCTATTCCTGCCTTATGGCATACCGCTCCGCAGCTACCGCCTATGAATACGCAAAACGATGGCTTGCCCTGTCCCCGGAAGACCTGGACGCCCAAAAGCTGGTACGGGACTGCGAGGAATATCTGGAGGAAGAAAAAGCTCTGGAGCAGGATTTAAAAGAGCGGGAGGAGATTATCCGGCGGGAAACTCCCGATGATGTAAAGGGGGTTATCTGTAAATGAACAGCGAGCAGATCACAGAATTTTTGCAGGAGCATTGGTATATTGCCTCAGTGATCATCGGGGCCGTGATTTTGATTGGAGCGATCCGCAACTGGAACTGGCTCTGCGACCCCACTGGTACGCGGGATGCCCATCGCCACAGCAGAGGATACCGGCGTGTGGTTTTCTTCCTGCTGGGTGTCCTCCTGATAGTGGTGAGCATTTGGGGATTTGTGCTGAAATTGAACTAGGAGGAGCAAGGCCATGACCCAGGAAGAACAGATCCGTCTCTACCGGCTCATGGAAAAGCTCAACTGGTTTTTCCACCAGGAGATGCACTATCTCGACCGGGATATTGCGGAACAGACCGCGCGGGAGTGTTATCCGGAGATCCGGGAGTTTACATATGATATTTTGTGGAATGACCTGCCCAAAGAGGTGCAGGATCAACTTGATTAGGATAAACCCTAATGACTTTGCACTGGCCCAGGAGGTGGAGTTGCAATGTCCATAACCGCTTATAAAATAGAATCCGTCGGGCATGACCGGACCGGCAAGGACTACGGCTATGTGAATATCATGTACCGCTACGGCAACAAGCGGTCCTGTCCCCAGCCTGATCAATGCGAAAAGATGGAAGTCATGTGGGCGGACGAGAGCGTCTATGGGCCCCCTGCTCCCGGCAGCAAGGTGGGTGACTTTATCATGACCTGGCTGATGGGCCCCTGGAACTGCGGGGTGTTTACCCACCGGGAGATCGCCCAGCGGCTGATGGATACCTTCACCGGCCTGAAGATCAAGGAGCTGAAGTGGTTCGAGAATCCCAGAGAGAAGACACTGAAAAACGGCAAGCTCCGGGCGCGCCGGGCCAGGTGGCTTCCGGAGCAGGAGGTGGATCTGGTGTATCTCTACTCCGACTACTATATTGACGCAAGAGAACCTACTTCTGCCCAAACTGACTTCTTCACCGTCACAAGGATGGACGCCTGGGGCGTGAGCACCTGGTTCATGTGTACCCCACAGGCCGCCGAGAAGCTGATCGCTATGGATTTCGAAAATCTGACCGTCAAGGCAACCACCATTGTGGGATAGATTAAAAAGGAGTAAGCCAATGATGGCTTTGGGACAACTGCCCCGCAAGGTGGAAAACCCGGAACCGAAGCGCGTTCTGCGGGGCTACTTCCACATTCGCAGCCAGAAAAAGAAAGTGGCAAAGAGCATCACCGTCTATCAGGATGCTGCCGAGCGATTCGGAGAGTAAGCAGGAATGGAGGGACTGGCATGATCGGGACAGATGAAAACCGGGCGGTGCTCCATGTGGAGGTCATCTTTTGGAGCGGCAAACGAAAGGCTCCCCCCAGCCTGGTCAGCGGAAAGTATAGCCCCCATTTTGTAGTCGTGGGAACCGCTGAGTATCTGGGTGTATGCTTCCTGGATGGAACCGAGTGTGTATTTGATGAACCGGCATTGGGGAATGCCCAGCCCCTCTACCCGGATACTGTGGACTACGGCCCGCTGGAACACAATGCGGAATTCTTGATTTATGAGGGGGCCAATTCCGTTGGCAAGGGCCGGGTGCTGGGCCGAACCGTTCCCTATCAAGTAAAGCAGCAGAGGAAGTAAGTCCTATGATCGAGGGTGGGTTTGAAGGATAAGGAGCAATGCCATGATATCAATAGACTTTCTGAACAAGGTATATAAAATCCTGGACTCGCAGGAATACAACCTCTCTTTTTCTCCCGCCAAGTTCAAGAACTATATGCTGTACTGCAACGGCAACTTTATCGGCGGCCTGTTCGATGAGGAACTGTGCTTCGTCTATGCCGACAGTGTGAGCGAACTGCTGGGGCAGCCGGAACCCGTCTACCGCGGCTACTCCGGCACCGCCCAGCACAGGATGCTGGTGATCCCGGAGGAACACTGGGAGAAGGCGCTGAAACTGCTCTATGCCGAGAAATTTGACTGGAGCCGTTTGGTGTACGACATCACATACACCAGCATTGGCGCGGCTGTGGTGGAGGACTTCTATGATGAGAATGTGGTGTTCCTTCGGTTCTGCTTTGACAAGGAACTGCTGAAAAAGAACCCTTTGGACCAGCAAGGCCGTATCCTTCGGATGGTCTATCTCAATCAGGACCTGACAAAAGCGGGCAAATATCTGTTCCCCAGACTGCTGCAAAAGTTTCTTGTTTTTACAGATCGCAGCGGGAAAACCAGTCTGGAAACCATGCTGAAACGGTGGTACACCACGCTGGAGAAGATGTACCGCAGTCAGACAGCGGGATAAGGAGGGCAACGACATGACAGAAGAAAACAAAACCTACATCCGCCAGCTCAAGGTCGCTGATGTCCCGTGGCATCGGCTCACCACCGCCTATGGCCGGGGGACGGATTTTCCCGCTCACCTGACAGTCCTGGAACAGATGCGTGATTTGGCGTCAGTCAAAAAGTCCCTCTACGTGTTCACCACCAACCTGGAGCACCAGGGCACCCTGTGGCACGCCACCCCCTTCGGCACGGTGTTCCTGAGCCGGATTCTGGAGAAGGCCCTCATGGAGAGCGGCCAGAACCCCGTGGCTCGCTTCCTTGCCGGGAAGCTGCTGGACTTCTTTGCCTGCATCCTCCAGTGCTTCCACGATGGAGATGAGATGGAACACGCCTCTCCCCTTCCCTGCTTCTCTGATCTGCTGAAAGAAGAATACCTGTGGTCAGAGGAATACGACGAGGAAGAAGATGAGATGCGCTACGAGGAGGACGAGGTCTTCCCCGCGGACTTGTTCTACAGCTTCTATTACTACTCCTGGCAGGCGGTGCTGGCCTACCGAGGCGCACTGGAACAGGAAGTTTCTCCGGAGTTTCTCCCCAAGATTGCGGCGGTTTTGGAAGGACTGTAAAGGAGGTTGCGCCCATGTTTGAGGAATTCTATGGGATGTACGAGCCTAAGGAGCAGGAAGTGGTCGCTCTGATCAAGCGCTGTATCGGGGGAGGATATCACAACAAGGGAGACTTTTGGGGAATGACCGTTGTAACGCTGGGCATGGTGTTCTGTGACACCGGCAAGGCCAGCCCCAAAGAGGAGCGGCTGGAGTGGCCGGTCACCAACGAGGAGCGGGACGGCGAAAAGGGCTGGGGACGCTTTGGCAAGGAGCAGATCTGCCGCCTGAAGATCCGCCGGATGAAGGAAGAACGGGCGCAAAATCTGGTGGCGCGGCCCTGGTGCATCTCCGAAGTGGTCAGAGCTCATGAGGACTGCCCGGAGCTTCAGGCCATTCTGGACGAGTACCACAAGCCGGTGGTGATCCAGGACGAAGTGCTGGGTGAGCTGACGCTGGATAAGGACTATGATGCCTTTGAGGGTGAGATCCAGTGGTGCGGAAAGGATGTACGCCTTTCTCTGGAGGTCAATGCTGAGAGCAAGCCCTCATGGACTCGCGCCCGCAACGCCGCCAAGAGGCTGGTTACAGATCAGGAAACCTGGGACAAGGCCATGCGGGACTTTGCGGCCAAAAACCTGACTGGGCTTGCCAACAACTGGCTTTCCCAGGATGAGGAAAGCGCCCGTGACCCGGAAACAGCCCCCATCACGGAGGAGGAGTTTGCCCAGCGCATCCTGCTCACCGAGGTTTCCGTTTCTCCCGGCGGCCGTTTTACCGCCTATTATAACGATGACGATATGTTCTGGGGCCATGCGGTAGAGGTTAGCGGCTCTTTGAAGAAGGGCATTACCTATGCTAACCTTGCAGGATAAGGAGGATAGCTTGATGAAACTGAACAGTAAACGCATTGATTTTGAATACACGCCCAGCGAGGAAATCTTTACCTTTTCCGAGGACACGGGACTGCCCTTTCTCTTTGATGTAGATGAGGAACTGACCGACAATCCTTCTGCCATGGACGCGGTGGGCGAAATGCTGGATGAGGCGGAGACATTGGCGGAAAAGGCCAAGGCCGCCATCAAAGCGGCGCTGTCGGACCAAGGCGCCCCCTACCACGACCTCGTGACCTTTTTCATGCAGTTCCACCGGGACGATGTAGGCTCTGATATCGCGGCTGATCTTTTTCCGGGAACCGATCCGGCCAAGCTGTCCTTTATCGAGATGGTGGACTTTTTGCGGCTCAAGCGTTTTGGCAGCTTGGTGGATGGCGAAACCGGCCAGCAAGCCTTTATTCTGGACCTGTCTTTCAACCCGGAAATCACCGACGAGCTGATGGTGGTTTACTTTGACTTGAACAAGGAGATTTTCTGCATTACCCATGAGAGCTGATGAAAAAAAAGGGCGGAACACTTGCCCACGCTTTTGATCCAGCAGATCCGCCTGCAATGGTATAAAGACTGTCGGGGGGGAAACGACGCTGTGCAAAGGAACCAGTATCCCAGAGCAATGCGTCTGCCGAAGGCAGGGAAGCATTTTTTGCCACCGATGGCAGCGGCCAAAGCATGATTGTCCTGTTTGCGCCCGAAGGCTGCGTCATCAACGGTGTGGACTCCGAACTCTACGACTAGGAGAAAAACTCCCCTGAATCGAAGACCTGACCGACGGGATGCCGACCGCTTTGCAAAAGCTCATGACCAGCCATGAGGTCAAGAAGATGAAAAGCACCTTCTGCGTCTGGACGGAAGATGGCATCGCCTGGCGCTGCAATCCGATGGACGGTGAGGATGCGTCCAGGGACCTGCTCTCCAGAATCGACGGCGAGGCACAGACCTATGTGGAGTACGGGAAGTGGTTTCCCGCTGACCTGCCTTTGGAAGCTGTGCGCCGGCTTGCGGACGGGGCGCCGGTGACAAAGGAACTGGTCGCCGCGCTGAACCCCAGGCGCAGCGAGTGGGAGGAAATCAAGGCAGGACTGGATAAGATCGGCTATCCAAATGAACTTTGATCTGTAGTAGACAGGAGATGGTTCGAATGATCAAAGAACGCACCCTAATCTCCGGCGACCTCAAAAGCAAGGTCAAGCAGCTGATGGAGTACGCCGGGTGGTACGAAGGGCGAAAAGTTGACATCTCCATTGCGGAGCAGTATTACGCCGATCATGGCGTCCCGATGATGAAGACCGTCCAGCGGTTTTACCGCAAGTATTTCGGTCTGTGCTGTGAGTGGTACCTGGAGCAGAAAAAGATGAACTGGGCGGCTGACTTTGAATTTGCTTTGTTTCCTTACCTGGTTAACGGGATCAAAGACCATTTGGAGGACGCCTATTTTCGGGACATGTCCGGCTGTGAGCTGGCGGAGATCGAACAGGCCGCCGGTGAGCGGTGTCAGCCTATCGGTCATATCGGCTACTACTACCCGGCAGAGGTTTGGATCTCCGAGTACGGGAAACTGTATGCGAAATATGAGTATCAGGATGAGATTGAATGCTTTCCCGATGTGTTCGCCCTGATTGAGCACGATTTGCGGCAGTGTAAATTTAATTCCGCTGCCATGAAAACCGTGGAGGCGCTGGATGGGAAGCAATGAGAAATCAATCGCAAGCAAAACTGGAGGAAATAGCTATGGATTATTTGAAAATACTGCGTGAAAATCCTAATTTGGCAGAGGAATTTGATTCGCTTTTTGACTTCTTCCTGCTGGATGAGTTGTCCCCGAGGGATGAGGCGGACGGTCGAGCAACCTTCACACTGCCCGGCATGGCATTTGCCAGAGATGGCTCCGGCGGAGAATACCATTTGTTGGAGGATGGCTCCATCGGCTATTACAGCAGCGAAGGTGAGACAGGCCGTCTGGCTGAGAGCATGGACGATCTCTTTTCCCTGCTTGTGAGCTGTATCTGCTGGCATGACTGCTGTGATACAAAGCAGTATGTGGATTCCAAAACACTGGAGGAATATGGGCAGAGGCAGCGTAACTGTAACTTGGAAGATATGGATAGGGGCAGCTTGCGGCGGGTGTCTGATGTGCTCGGTATCCCTACCGGTGAGGCGCTGGCTCCTGTTCTGGAGAGGTTCCGCAAAGCAACACAGCGCCAGCCCCTGTATCAGTGTATTTTCCATGAGGACGACGGAAGCCTGACCAAATCATACGGTTTGATGTTTGAATGAGAAAGGAGCAATCACGATGAAAGCATTTGACCCGGATTATAAGCTGTTGGACGAGATGTATCAGGATGATTACTATCCTGCTTTTCTGGTAGACAGGGTAAAGGACGAGCTCCAGAAGGTCATCAACTTGCTGGAAAGCGGCGAAACCGACACCGAAGTGATACAGGAAACGCTGGATGAGGCAGTCTGCGGCATCAATGATCTTCAGGAGGAGTTTGACGAGAACGACAGCGAGATCGAAACGGTGGCCCGTGATTGCATCGGCGTTACCGTGGCCTACATTCTGGAGTGGTTCAATATCCCCATTGACACCGAGGAGGCCATCCGGGAAAGGGACTGGTGATACCCGTGGCAAAAAAAGAACTGGCCGTTTGTGATGAGTGCGGCAGCCTGTTTTTCAAAGGCTCTTCACAGATGATGGGACTGTGCCCGGAATGTGCCCATATTCTCTATGGCTATCCGAATTGTCCCCATCATTTTCAGAATGGCCGGTGTGTGAACTGCTACTGGGACGGCTCAAAGAGCGGGTACATAAAGGAACTGAATCAACAGGAGGAAGCTGATATGCCTACGACCGAATGGCTGAACAAATACGAATCCACCAAGGACAAACTGGCCTGCAAAGCTGACCTGGAGGCCCATTTTACAGAGAAATTGATTGGGAACATGGCGGTGGATGTGCTGGACATCGGCCCCGTCCATTTCCCCACCGGGCAGATCTTCGCCTGCGATCCGCTGGTGGAGCTGGAGGACACGCCGCCCTTTATACAGACAATCCCCGCCGGGACTTACCCAGTAAAAATCTGCGTGGTACCCAGTGAACAATACGGCGACCGCTACGCCTGTGTCAAGGTGGAGGTCAGCCAGGAGAAGCCTGTCCGCTATGAGTTGGGCATGACAGGCAAAGAGGATCTGGAGGAGGAACTGGGCGAGGACGATTATTTTGGCTTTGGCGTAGACGCCGGGATGGGGTGCATTGCGGACATCCAAACCCAGGCAGCCTTTAAGAGGTACTGGGCCAAGCGGCTGGAGGAGGACCCGGACATCGACCCCTACAACGACCTGTTCTGCGACTTGATGGAGGAAAACGCCAAAGCCCATCCCAAGTATCAGGAGAGCCACGGCGACTGGCTCAACTGGACGATACCGGGCACGGACTGCAACCTGCCTGTCTTCTCCTCCGGCTGGGGTGATGGCTACTATCCCGTCTACTTCGGCTATGGCGCAAAGGGCGAAATTTGCGCCGTGTATGTGCGGTTCATCGACATCGAAGCCTGCTACAAGGAGCAGGCGTAAGGAGGCAAGCGATGGAATGGCCAAAACGGGCGCGGACAGCATCATGGGAAAGCGGTGTCCTGACCCTGGATGGAGAAAAACAGTTTGAGGTACCGGAGCTGACCATGAATCTAATAGAGCGACTGGCTGGCTACACCCTGGTGGGGTTCCATGTGAAGGACTACCCGGTATCGGATGAACTGCTTGCAGCCTTTGCCGGACATAAAAGCATGGTCAACTTTGGTGTAGAAAACGCCGCCCTCACCGACGCCTGTTTTCCCATTTTTTCTGCCATGCCCAAGCTGCGCTATCTGCTGCTGGACGGCAACGCCGCCATCCACGGCAGC
>JAGZOP010000157.1 GCA_018383195.1 Clostridiaceae bacterium
GGATTGCTTGTTGCCATAGCGGTACATGATATTCACATAGCCGAAGTCCTTGCCTGTCCGGTCATGCCCGACAGCTTCTACCTTATAAGCAGTGATCGACATTGTAGTTCCACCTCCTGAGCCAGTACAAATCCGCACAGTCCAAAGGAAGAGTCGATGACAAATACCCGGATGTGCTCCCGTTCCATGCGCTCCCGCAGTTCCTCGATGCTGCAACAGTCGGGAAAGCCATAAGGGATGGTTCTGTCCAGCAGGCTCTTGTACTGCTGGAAAAAACCGTCCACAGTGATCTCGTCCATACCGAAGAGGATGTTGTCCTGGATCACATTCTCAAACCAGTGGGCCAGCAGGCCGGTGAAGCGAACAGATACGTTCTCTCCGGCCCCGGTCTGGGTATCCATGTATAGGGTGTGGGCTTCAAAGTCAGCGCAGTAGCGGAGGACTCTGTTGTCGTGCAGGCCATCAAAAGAGCAAATCAGCGTACTCATAAGCATTCCTCCTCATCCATGAGTTGTTCCTGCACCTCTTTGGGCAGGTCATTCCACAAAATATCGTATGTAAACTCCCGAATCTCCGGGTAGCACTCCCGTGCGGTCTGTTCCGCAATATCTCTATCCAGGTAGTGCATCTCTTGGTGGAAAAACCAGTTGAGTTTTTCCATGAGCCGATAGAGTCGGATCTGTTCTTCTTGGGTCATGGCTCTGCGCCTCCTATTTCAACTTCAGCACAAATCCCCAGATGCTCACTACGATCAGGAGGACGCCCAGCAGGAAGAAAAGCACCCGCCGGTATCCTCTGCTGTGTCGATAGGCATCCCGCGTACCAGTGGGGTCGCAGAGCCAGTTCCAGTTGCGGATCGCCCCAATTAAAATCACGGCCCCGATGAGCACCGAGGCAATGTACCAATGCTCTTGCAAAAATGCTGTGATCTGTTCGCTGTTCATTTACAGATAACCCCCTTTGCATCATCAGGAGTTTCCTTTCGGATGATCTCCTCCCGCTCTTTCAAATCCCGCTCCAGAGCGCTTTCCTCCTCCAGATATTTCTCACAGTCCCGCACCAGCTTTTGGGCATCCGGGTCATCCGGGGCCAGGGCCAGCCAGCATTTTGCGTATTCATAGGCGGTGGCTGCGGAGCGGTATGCCATCAGGTAGGAGTAGCCCATCCGGGCATTCCAGTAAGGGTCGTTCTCACCCTGGGTGCGGACGGACTCCAGCAGCTCAATGGCGTGTCGGATGAGATCCCCGTCCACTTCACCATCGGTCCCATGCTCTCCATGATCTCCCAGAACCGCCAGATTGCTGTAAGCCCGACTCAGCTTGATGGTCAACAGATAGCCCCGCTCCTGTTCCGGGATAGCTTCGATGGCCTCAATACATCGGGAGAACTCGTCCGCATCATTCCACTTCTCAATCTGTTCCAGCAGCTTGATTTCTTCTGTCTGATTCATCATTTCACCGCCTTTTCTGTGTCATCCTTTGCCTTTTTTGAAGTGTCCACTGCCTCGCCAGGTGTTGACCACACAGGTGAAGATCTGGCCGCAGTGCTTGCACCGGATCATGTGGGCCATGATCTCATCCGCCCAGCCATCCTCAGTCTTTACCTTCTCCAGTGGGCAGGTGGATTCCTCTTGCATCAGTTCAAATTCCCCCTCCGACACCAACTGCTGAATGTAAGCAATACAGGCC
>JAGZOP010000158.1 GCA_018383195.1 Clostridiaceae bacterium
ATACCGGAAGGTGGGCAGACCCAGCTGGGCCTGCCGTTCCTTCTCTTTCTGCTTTTCCTCCGGCGTTTTGGGCTTGGGAAGGGCATAATGATTGCCCCATCTTTCTGCATAGTCCTTCAGCGTGCCCAGCCGCTTGAGCGTCTTTTTATCAGAACGATTTCCGATTTGGCAGAGCAGTTCGTAGGCATCCTTCTTGAAGTCCAGCAGATCATACACATCTACCAGCACCTCCTTGGCCTGGTTGTCTTCTGACTGCTCCAGTTTCTCCTTGAAGGTATAGAGGGCGTGGACATTGTCTGGATCTCCTTTTGTCTCTCGAAACTGCTTTTGGAGTTCGATATATTGCTTCAGGTATTCGTTCATAGACACACCCTCCTACTCAATCCCACCAGAGGTACCAGACAGTGGACTGCCGCAGCACATCAGCCAAAGCACCCACAGTGGCATCCTCTGACCCTTGGTCGATGACATCGGGGCAGAAGCCATACAGTTCCACCGCCGCATCCATGGCCTTCTCCTTGGAGACAGGGGTCGGAAGCAGGAACTCCAGTTCGTCGTGGCTCATGGCGGTAGGTACCGCGCCGTACTGCTCGAACCAGTATTTGGCCGCTGCCATTAGCTCCGGTGTGTCGGGGCAGTCGTTCCAGTTTCCGAAGGGCAGGTAGGCAAAGATCTCCCATGGGTTCTTGACCGGAATTTTCGCCAGAATGAGAGGATAGGTCATGTCGGTGTCGGAATCCCAGTAGCTGGAGAAGCGGTCATTGTCATCGCCGCCCTCCATCTCGCCGAGGATTTCCTCATCCCAGTCCATATCGTCATCCTCGGCTTCTTCCTTGCGCTGGCCGATCAATTCCTCCAAAACCGCCTTTCCGTCTTTAACGGAGGTGGAGAGTATCTTCTTCCGGTACTCCGTTACAGTTTTGAGGTCAAATTCGTAAAAGTCCGCATCATTCTTCGGGTCGGCGTTCATCACCAGGCACTCCAGCAGCGTTTCGTCATCCGCCTTGATGAGCACCGGCACAAAGCCTTCTTTGACACTTTTCCGTTTGGCATAGCTGTATGCCGACATGATGGGATCATCGTCCTTCATAGAGGGGAAATAGATGCATTCACAGTCCAGATACTCCATCAACGCCTCAGCCAGTTCGGATGGTTCCAGCGTGTCCTCGTCGAAGTCCTGTCCCTGCCAGTTGGTGAAGCGTTCCTCGATCATCTCTGCCATAGCCTGATAGTAGTCCTCGTCAAAGGGGATGAACAGGTAGGCTTCGTCCTGAAACTCCTCAGAGTAATACCGCTCCGGGCCGAAGAAGCGGAGGGCGTTGTCATCAACATCGGCAGGATAGTAGGGGCTGTCGCCCTCTCCATAGTAATAGCCTGCAAAAGCACGGCCTTGCTGATCGAATAGCACAGAGAACAAGCAGCCGTCCAACTCATTCTGGATGAATGCCCGCAGGTCCACACTGGCAGGGTCGGCTTTGACCTGTTTGGCCACTTCGCCGTATTCTTTCAGGAAGTCCTCGCCCATCAAATCATGCTCCATGCACCAACGCAAGTAGATGGCCATATGGTTGTAGGCATTGATGGGGTCAATGGGCAGCCCCTTCTCCTCAATGCTCTCGATATGATAGGAGGCATCGTCCATCTCACCGTCAAAATCATCATTGGAAAGG
>JAGZOP010000010.1 GCA_018383195.1 Clostridiaceae bacterium
TTCATCAAGAGTATAAACTCACGAGAATTTTCAGGTTCGTCACATACTATTTAAAGTAAGCATTTCGTTGTTTAATTTGCAAGGTGCAATTTCGCTTTCGTATGAAAGCTTTTTTATTTTACCATACTCAGTTTCGCTTGTCAAGAACTTTTTTAACTTTTTTCGAAGTTTTTCAACTTCAAATTCAGTTTTTGAAGCTCTTTCAAAACTTTTTGAGCAGGTTCGCCATTCTTTTGAACAGCTTATTTAGTATATCACAGGAAGAACCTCTTGTCAACAACTTTTTTCATTTGTGAGAAGATTTTCTTTCGTGACCGCCGTCCCTCACGAGACAGCTTGATTAGTATACAATATCCAAAACCAAATGTCAACAACTTTTTTCACAAATCTTTTATTTTCTTTTCCCGATTCAATCTGGTTGTAACCATGTGAAAAAGCCCCGGTTTTCCGGGGCTTTCCGATTCAAAGACGCACTTCTTCTCCCAGCCCGAGAAAGAACACCGCCTTTCCCGTCACTGGACGTGCAAAAATCTCCTCCACTGCACGTGCATAGGCATTTAGCTGCGCACGATATTTCTCTGCACGTGCCGATGCGTCCTGCGCACGGACACGGTCGGTCTTAAAGTCAAGCACAAAGAATCCCGCGTCAGTTTCAAGCAGGCAGTCGATGACGCCTTGCAGCAGCACCGTTTCCCCCTCTGCGGACTCCGCAACCGGATAATAATCCCCTGCGGGTACGACGACCGAAAACTTAAATTCGCGCCGTACCTTTGCTGCTGCAAAATCCTCCCGGAACAATCGGGACGCGAAAAATTTCTCAATGCGGTTGATCTCAATCGCATCCGCCTGCTCGGGCGCCAAAATACGCTTTTCCCGCATGCGGTTCAGTTCAGCCTGCACGCCGCCCGGCTGCGCGCACACCGTAAAATCGCAGAACTGCATGAACAGATGATGCGCTGTTCCGCGTTCCGCCGGGGTCAGTCCATGCATCTGCCGGTCAAACATCGGTTGGCGGAGTTGCACTTCCGGACGCGGCATGGGCGTTTCCTCCGCAGCTTCGGCGGCTTTATAGCCGCGTTTCACCCCTGTCGCTGTCAGTTTCGCCGGAATATCCTGCAAATATGGCCGGTCATAGCATAATACCGGATGTACCGGCGGCAGATCTTCTTCCTCAAACTTCAGCACTGCCATATCCTCCGGTGCGTGCAGCGTCTGCGGCGTCAGCACGCGAATATCAAAGACATCAGGTGCATCAAAATCGGGGGCAAGCGTGCAGCCCGCCAGTTCCCGCAGGCAGCCCGCTGCCGGATGACGCAGCAGCGGAATCAGCATCCATGGCAATGTACTGCGCACCGATGCCAATGCATAGGCAGGCAGCCGGTCCATCTGTGCAAGAATCGACCATTTCTGCAATTCCGAAGCCAAACGCGCCCCCGATGCGGTGATAATCAGTTTTTCTTTGGCGCGGGTGAGCGCAACATAAAGTACACGCAGTTCCTCACTGACCGCCTCACGCCGTGCACGCACTGCAACCGCCTGCCGCTGCACGGTCGGATACTGCACGCCGCGGCTGAGGTCGCGACATTTGGGACCAAGCCCCAATTCCGGATGCACCAGTACCGGCGCACGCAAGTCCTGTTCGTTGAACGTCTTGGCGCAGTCCGCCAGAATGACAATCGGGAACTCTAGTCCCTTGGATTTATGAATCGACATGATACGCACCGCGCCGCCGCTCGAACGGGCGTGCACGGTCTGCCAGTCCTCCCCGCGCTCCGCCATACCGCGCAGCAGGGTCGTGAACCGGAACAATCCCCTGCTGCCGCTTTCCTCAAAGGCGCGTGCCCGCTCGAAAAACGCCAACAGATTGGCTTGCCGTTGGCTGCCATTCGGCAGCGCACCGTAAATCCCAAGTGCACCGGTCACATCATACAGCCGTTCAATCAGGGTGCATACCGGCAAATCTGCCGCCATACGCCGGAATCCCGCAAGCTGCTGCAAAAACAGCGCGGCTTTTTCGTTCCCCGCCTGTGCCGCAAGGCACACTGCATCATAAAATTCGGCTTTTTTGTCGAGCAGGCGGATTTCCGCCAGTTCCTGTTCGGAAAATCCCAAAAGCGGCGAGCGCAGCGCGCCAATCAGCTCCACATCCTGCCGCGGATTGTCAATGACATGCAGGAGCGAGACCACCGCCGCAACCTCACTTGTCGTAAGCAGTCCGGAGGACTCATCCGTTTCGGCGGTTAGCCCCACTTTTTCGAGCGCCTGCCGGTAAATTGCCGCTTTGCGGCTGATCGAGCGCAGCAAAATGACAATGTCCGAGGGCGCAGCCGGGCGCGGAGTCTCCTGCCCGCGGTCATAGACAGGGAAGCCCTCATCGAGCAGCTGCCGGATGCGCCCCGCAGCCAGTTCTGCTTCGAGAACGGTCTTATCCTCCTCGGCTTCCTCGGTATCAAGCAGCAGCACCTCGGTGCGGTAACGCGGGTCATCCGGCTCCGGATACGCCGCACCCACATAGAGCGCCTCCCGGTCGGTATAATCGAGATCACCGACCGCCTCGCACATCACCTGCCGGAAGATATAGTTGGTGGCATCCAGCACCTGCGCGCGCGAACGGAAGTTGCGCGTCAGATTCAGGCGGCGGGATGCTCCGGGTATTGCGTCCGCCGCATCCGGCCACGCCCGGTATTTTGATAGGAAAATATAGGGATTTGCCAGGCGGAACCCGTAGATGCTCTGCTTGACATCTCCGACGAAAAACAGGTTTTTCCCCTCGCGGCTGACCGCTGTGAAAATCGCCTCCTGTACGGCGTTGGTGTCTTGGTATTCGTCCACCATGATTTCGTCAAAGCCGTTGGCGACCGTTTTGGCAAGTGCGGTCGGCTGCCCGTCACGCAAAAGCAGCCTGACCGCAAAATGCTCCAAATCTCCGAAATCGACCACGCCGCGCCGCAGCTTTTCCTCCGCAAACGCCTTGCCGAACGCGCGCACGGTCGAAACGAGCGCCAGCATCGCAGGTGCGACGAGTGCGCGGTCACGCGCCTCGGCTTCGCCGTCCACCGCGAGCAGGCGGGTCTGGATACGGTCCGCAGCGTCGCGCCATCCCTTACGCAGCCCCTTGATATACTCCTGAAATTCTTTATCTTCGTAGCCGCGCACCGTGCCGAGCCGGTCGTGCTTCAGTTCCTTCGCCGCCGCGACCGCAGCGTCCCACCCCTGCCCAATGGCAGTGAGCAGGGCGCGGGCATGAGATTCGTCGCTTGCAAACGCCGGTGTATACGCCGCGCCGAGGTCGCCGTCGGTTTCCAGTTCTCCGAGCGCGAGTTTCAGGCAGGCAAGCCCGTATTCTGCGGCATTTTTGGCTTCTTCTAATAAGACAGCACGGTGTTTTTCGCTGCCCTCTGCCGCAAACATCGCCGCAACCTCGGAGAGGAATGCATCTGGGTCGGCATGGCTCTGAATCTTGCCGAACACCTCCAAAACCACTTGGCTCAGCCGCTTATCATCGCGCCCTGCCGAAAGCAGGTCGCTGAGCGAGAGAAACCCCTCGTCCCCCCCCTCATATCCGGCTTCGAGCACAGCTTCCATGGCTTCCTCCATGATATCCACCAGTTCGCCCTCATCGGCAATCCGGAAGTCCGGAATCAGCCCAAGCGCCGCAAACTGCTCGCGCACGAGGTTCAGGCAAAACGAGTGCACGGTTGTAATCTGTGCGCGGTGCACCAGAAGCAGCTGACGGCGCAGACGCGCATCGTCGGGGTGCTCACCGAGGCGCGCCGTAATCGCGTCCGCAATCTTTCCGCGCATTTCGGCGGCGGCGGCGTTCGTATAGGTGACCAGCAGAAAGCGGTCGATATCAATCGGGTCTTTCGGGTCGGTCAGGCGGCGCAGCACACGCTCAACGAGCACCGCCGTCTTGCCCGAGCCTGCCGCCGCGGAAACCAGCAGGCTGCCGTCCCGCTCGCAGATGGCGGCAAGCTGTTCATCAGTCCAATTTGGCATGGCTGTCTCCCCCCTTTTCAATGGCTTCCCAAAATTCGTCGTCTTTCAGGTGCACAAGGCTGCGCACCCGGTCGCCCATGGTTTCGTCAAATCGGCACGCGGCGCGGAACTCGCACCAGTCGCAGTGCAGCGCCTGCCCATGGCGGCAGGGCGCGGCGTCCATACTGCCCTTTTTCAGTTCGCGCCCCATTTCAATCAGCTTGCCCTGCGCGAATCGCGCGAGCCGTCCAAACCGCTCCAAATCTGCCACCGCCGATGCAGCGGCAAGTTCGGGCGTGGGGTCCGGATTCTTTTTGGTCGGTTTTGCCGCCTTGAGTTTGACCGGAAGAAAACGCCCGTCTCCCTCCAGCCCGTGCTCCATGGCTTCGAGCAGGCTGAGGTCATCGCTCACCAGACCGCTGCGGCGCAGCGCCTTGTCGCGCAGCGTGCGCAGCTTATCCGCGTCCGGCTCGTCCGCTTCCAAATCGAGCGCCTCGTCCCGCGCCGGGATGTACAGCACGCCCGCAGGCTCGATTGCGTTCAATTCGGCGGCAAGCTTCTCGCGGTAACGCTCCAAACCCTGCTCCCCGATGGCGAACAGGTAGAGGATGAGCTGCAAATTCAGCCCGTTCCACACGTCCGAAAGCGAAAACGACTTTTTGCCGCTCTTATAGTCCATGACGCGCACGTACAGCCTGCCGTTCTGGATGTAGCCGTCCACACGGTCCGCAGTGCCCGTCAGCAGCACCGCATCCTCCCCTTGTCCGCAGCGAACCGGCGGCAGATCGCCGTCAAACCCAAACTTCAGCTCATAATCAATGGGCGCGAAGTCGGAATTGCGCAGTTCATCCAGCACATTATCCAAAATATCGCCCATCATTTTGGTAAGCCTGCGGAAGAGATAGCGGAAGCGCGCCGTCTGGCGGGTCAAATCGCCGAGGAAAGTCTCAACATAGGTCTTGACCCACTTTTTCATGACGCGGCGCGCCTGCTCCTCGGACGCCGCGCGCGCGCCGCCCTCGAGCGTTCCCAATTCCTCAAGCGTGTTTTCGAGCACATAATGGATAAAAGTTCCGGTTTCGGGCGCGGCGAAGTCGGCTCGTTTGCGCGGCTTTGCGCGCAGACCGTGCCGCATGAAGAACGCGAACCGGCAGGAATAGAACAGATCGACGCGCGAAGCGGTCAGCCCGGGCGTTTTTCCATAGAGCGCCTCCACCGTTTCCCTACTGGCAAGCGGTCCTCGTCCGGTTTTTGCATGCCGGGCGCGGCGCACCCGCTCGTCGTCCGCAAAATATCCGAGCGCCGCACGCGCCGCAGGCGAATGTACACCCGAAAGCGCCGCGCATGCCAGTTCGACCGCCGGGCGGTCGGCGCACAGCCGGTCGCGTCCGATGATTTCCGCGCCCACGTCCACGGGCAGTCCGGCAAGCTTGCCCCGGAACGCGCCGAGCAGATAGGATGGGCGGCATTCTTTGCCGTCTGCCCCCGCCAGATGGCAGCAAAGCAGCAGGCTTTCATGCGCACAGGCAAGCGCTTTATAGATAACTTCCTGCTCCATCAGCATGCGCTCCGCGCCGGTCACGGACAGGCGGATCCCCAGCCCGTCCAGCGCAAGACGGTCGCCGTCACTCAGGACGCCCGCGCTTTGGGGTGCTTTGGGCAGCACACCGTCGTTCACGCCGAGCAAAATGACATGCTGAAAATGCCCGCCGCCGCACACGCGGTCAATCGCGCCGCAGGTCACACGGTCAAGCGACACCGGAATCGAGCCAATATCATACTCGCCGAGCACGAGCGCGAACAGGGACGCGAACTGCGCGGCGTCCATCGGGCTGTCCCCGCTGACCCAAGCCATCTCTTCCATCGCGCCCACGAGAATATCCCACATTTGGCGGTATTCATCGGCAAGCTGCAATTCCCCGGCTTCTTCATATCCTGCCGCACGCGCCGCCATACGTCCGGGCGTATCCACCGCAAGCAGGAAATCATAGAGCGCCTGCACACTGTCCCGCGCGGTTTTTGCAGCGGCAAGACCATCTGCAAGCGCATCAAAGGGTGCAGCCGCGCGGCTGCGCAGCCCATTGAGCGCAGCCAGTGCCTCGGTGGATTTTTCATCAAACTGCTGCCCATATCCATCCGGATGACCGGTAAAATCGGCGTTCCACGCCGCTTTCCCTCGAACGCGCCAAGTAAGCGCATAGTTTTCCAGACGGTCAATCTCATCCGGCTCCAACGCACACAGTCCGGTCTTGAGGCAGCCGAACACATCCTCATACCGCCAGCCGCCGGTCACAACCGCAAGCGCGCCGGTTACAAGGCGCATCGGCGGGCGGGTCAGCAAATCGCTCTTGGCGCTCTGAAAAATCGGCACATCGTACCGCGCCATTGCCATTTGAAGCGCCGCGGCATAGCTGTCCCCGTCCCGGGAAATAACCGCAAAATCGCGCCAACGCGCGCCGGTCTCCGCGACCTTGCGGCGGATATAGGCTGCCGCATGTTCACATTCCTCAAACGGGCTTGCTGCATAGAAAATGCGCACGCTTTCGCCGTCCGAGGGCACGCTCTCGGTACACGGAAGCAGACCCTCTCGTTCAAGCACTGCAAGGTCGTGCGGCTTATCCATCCGGCACGCGCCGAGGTCGATGGTCTCCGCCTTTGTGCCATGCCGCGCCGCCATGCGGCGCAGCAGGCTGACCGTCCGCGACCCCGAGATAAAGATGTCCGTCTGGTGCGGGTCAAGCGTGACCGCCGCAGTCAGGCGCAGCCCTTTTTTGAGAAACGCATCGATTACCGCAACTTCCTGCGGGGTGAACGAGCTGAAACCATCCAGATAAATCTCTGTGCCGTCCAAAAACGTACAGGATGGCAGCGCTTCCGCCATCCGGGTCAGCGCTTCGCGCGGGTCGGGCAGCGTCGTTTCACACAGGCTGTTATACATGGTGTAGAGCTGCGACAGGTCGCTCAGCTTATCCGCAAGCGCGGCATCCTCCTCGCGCAGCTCTGCCGCTGCGCGAAACGTGTCCTCTGGCAGCACGCAGCAGGTCTTGCACTCATCCAGGATGCTTAGCATCTCGCGAATCAGTTCGGGTTTGTCCGCGACCCCGCGGTACACAGTCAGTCCCGCATCCACGCGGCGCGCGGCTTCGGTCAAAGTGAGCAAACGTCCGGCAGGGGTGAGTGCAACGTCGGCAAGTCCCCCAGTTTCGGCAAACACGCGCCCGGTCAGGCGTGAAAAAGTCAGCACCTCAGCGGTGCGTCCTCCATGGTTGTGGGTAGCTTGTGCCAAACGGCGCTCATAGGCATGTGAAAACAGTTCGGGAACCAGCAAAAGCTGACGCCCCTCCCCAGCTTCGGCTTTCGCTGCAATCTCGGACAAAATTGTCTGTGTTTTGCCGCTTTCCGCGCGCCCGATCAGGATACGCATGGGTGCTCCCCTCCTTTCAGCGAAATGGATTCTGGTTTCAGAATAACAGACCTGCGTGCTGCGGTCAAGCCGAAGGAAAGGGCGTACAAATAGAAAAAGCACCGGTTAAAACCGATGCTTGAAGTGCGGCGTTTTGAATTTGCACCGTAAGCGGTGCACAGCCGCCGCCGAAAACAGCTCACTGACCTGTTTCTGAACGGCTGCGGTAAGGCGCACGGCGTGGCATCGAACCCCGCCGCACGCAGGCTCCGGTCGACCGAGGACGGTCGCCCTAATCACACGTCCTAAAAAACATGCCCCCGGCATATTTTTTGCCCGGCTACGCCGTGCCGGACTTTCGAGCCTCGTCATCCGAAAAACAAAAAACTTCTATCTTTCGATAGAAGTTTTCTCTGGAGCGGATGACGAGGCTCGAACTCGCTACCTCCACCTTGGCAAGGTGGCGCTCTACCAGATGAGCTACATCCGCATATGGTGCCTCCGGGCAGAATCGCTTTTCTGAGGAAAAGCCACAGCGGTTACAAAATGCCGCTGGCATTTTGTCAAGAGCCGCCTTTCGATTCCAGTCGAAAGACCAAGATATAATTGGTGCCTCCGGGCGGAATCGAACCACCGACACGGGGATTTTCAGTCCCCTGCTCTACCGACTGAGCTACAGAGGCAAATGGCGACTCGGAAGGGACTTGAACCCTCGACCTCCGGCGTGACAGGCCGGCGCTCTAACCGACTGAGCTACCGAGCCATTTGCAAAGTGCTCTATTAATATACCGGATAATGCGTGGTTTGTCAACAGGTTTTTTCAGATTTTTTTCTTTTTCTTGATTTGTGCCGAAAAAGCAAAATGTCTCCCTCTTTTAAATGCTCCGCAAACGGCGTATAATAAAGTCAGATTTAGTCCCCCATGTCCCTCTTTGAAAGGAGGATTCTCATGCAACAGCTTGACCGTGAAATTTTTGAACTGCTCGCGCGCCCCATGCGCATCGAAGAGCTGCGCCGTCTGCTGCCCGGCATCGGCAAACAGGAACTCAAAACCTGTGTGCAGCGCTTGACCCAGAGCGGTCAAATCGTGAAAAATAAGAAAAACCGTCTGGCGCAGGCTGCCCATTTCAGCTGCATTGCAGGCACATATCTGGCAACCGAGCGCGGCTTCGGCTTTGTCGCACCCGATGAAAAAGATGACCGCGGCGATATTTTCATCCCCCCGCATGCAGGCGGCGGCGCATGGCAGGGTGACCATGTGCTCATTCAAATCCGCGAAGGCGGACGCCGCCGAGACGGTACCCCCCGCCGTGAGGGTGAAGTAGTCCGCATTCTTGAACGCAGCCGAGAAGAAATTGTCGGTGCAGTGCGCCGTCGCGGCAAAACATGTGTACTCGAGCCTGCAAGCAAAAAATTCCCGGAAATCATCCTGCCAAAGGCGCACTTAAACGGCGCGCAGCCGGGTGACCGCGTCGCGGTGCGCATGATGTACTACGGAGAAGGCAAGGTTTTACCGCAGGCGGCTGTTACCCAGATTTTCGGGGAAAACGGCACGATGCAAGCATCCATTGCCGCGATTTTGCATGAAAACGGCATCTATGAGGCATTTTCTCCGGAAACCGCTGCACAGGCGCAAAGCCTTGGCGACCGCATCCCACCGGACGCGCTTGCCGGACGGAGCGATCTGCGGGACGAATTGATTTTTACCATTGACGGTGACAGCGCCAAGGATTTCGATGACGCGGTTTCCCTCACGCCGCTCGAAAACGGTCGCGTGCTGCTCGGCGTGCACATTGCGGATGTGTCGCACTACGTTACCCCCGGCAGCCCGCTGGATGACGATGCCTACCGCCGCGGCACTTCGGTCTACTACCCCGGTCACGTCGTGCCCATGCTCCCCTTCGCTCTGTCGGACGGATTGTGTTCCCTTGTCCCCGGCGAAGACCGGCTGACCTTTTCGGCTTTCCTGGAAATCGGTGCGGACGGCCGCCGGCACAAATCTGAGTTTTCCAAATCGGTCATCCGTTCCAGCGCGCGCATGACCTACAACAACGTCAACAAAATTTTGGACGGCGATGCAGAACTGACTGAAAAATACGACTTTCTAGCAGAAACCGTCAAAAAAATGGCGGACTTGGCCGATGTACTGCGTAAACGCCGCATGGAGCGCGGCGCGCTCGACCTCGATATTCCGGAAGCCGAAATCACAGTGGACGAACGGGGAGAACCGGTGGCACTCGGCTACCGCACGCGCGGACGTGCCGAAAAAATGATCGAAGAATTCATGCTTCAGGCAAATGAGGCGGTCGCGGAATACATGGACAAACACGGAAACCCGGCGATATTCCGCGTGCATGAGAACCCGGACCCGGAAAAGCTGCGGGTATTCGCGCAATTTGCACGCCCGTTCGGATACCGCATTGATCCCAGCAAGCCGCAGGATACCAAGCAATTACAATTTGTGCTCGACAAGGCTGCGGACGATCCGCGCCAGCGTGCCCTGCCTACCCTGTTGCTGCGTTCGCTTGCCCGCGCACGCTATGCCGAAGAAAACCTGGGGCATTACGGCTTGCAGGCGAAATATTACCTGCATTTTACGTCTCCAATCCGCCGTTATCCCGATCTTGCAACCCATCGCATGCTGCAAAAAGCACTTTCCGGCGATGCGTTTACGCGCGCGGATTACGAATTTTGTGAAAACGCCGCAAGCCAGTCCACAACCTGTGAATTGGCTGCGGACACCGCAGAGCGCGACATCGACAAGCTGTTCATCGCGGCGTATATGGAGCAGTTCCTCGGGCAGGATTTTGACGGCGAAGTGTCCGGCGTGCAGGCGTTCGGTCTTTTCGTCTCCCTCCCGAACGGCGCGGAAGGTCTGGTCCGCATCGAATCGCTGCCCGGATATTTTGAATACGACGACCAGAAAATGGCGCTTACCAATCGCGCCGGTGTGCGCTATACGATTGGCACACCGGTTTGTGTGCGCCTTGTGGCCGCAAACCGCGCAAGCGGTCAGATTGATTTTGTACTCACCCCAACCCCTCACGGAAAGGTAAATGAAACATGCCCGGACTGATTTTAGAGGGCGGCACATTCCGCCCAGTTTATTCCTGCGGTGTACTCGACGCCCTGCTCGACCATGATTTGATGTTCGATTACGTCATCGGCGTGTCGGCAGGCATCACCTACGCGTATTCTTATTTGTCCCGCCAGCGCGGACGAAATCTTGAAGTGTTCACCAAATACCGCAACGACAAGCGTTATCTTTCTCTTCGTAATTACCCAAAATGCCGTTCTATGTTCGGCTTAGACTTCGTATTTGACGAAATTCCGAACAAATTGCTGCCATTTGACTGGGATGCTTTCAATGCCTACAAAGGGCGCATTCTTGTCGGCGTAACCAATGCACAAACCGGAAAGGCAGAATATCTTGACGGTATGCAGCTCGACCTTCCATGCACCATGCTGCGCGCAACCTGCGCAATTCCCTTTTATTTCCCTGCGATCGAGATGGGCGGCGTACCCTATTATGACGGCGGTCTGGCAGATTCCATCCCGATTGTCAAGGCGCTGCATGACGGCAGCGAGAAAAATCTGATTGTTCTGACCCGACCGGAGGGGTATCGCAAAACCACCACCGGCAGCACACGCGCTGCAGCCCATGCGCTACACCGCAAATATCCTGAGCTGTCCGAAACCATGCTCAGCCGTGCAAAACGGTATAACGATACGGTATGTTTCTGCGAACAACTCGTGAAAAAACAGCCGGAAGATACCGTTTTGCTGCGTCCGGATTATCCGCTGAACTCTTTTGAAAAAGATGTGAGCATGCTCAGGCGAAATTATGAGCACGGATACCAAATGACAATCGACCATCTGGATCAGATCAAAGCCCTGTTTTAACCTGCATATGAAAAATCCGCCCTCTGAGCATGCTCAGCTCAATGGGCGGATTTTTTGTGTGCTTTTATCCCAGTTTTGCCTGTGCCTTGGCTTCAAAACGCGCCTGATCGACGATTGCGCGCTGATGTGTGCCTTCCCCAATCAGTCCCTTTTCGTCGTAGGCCGCGACCTTGAATGTCAGCATTTTTCCATTTGGGGCAATCTCGGTCAGCTCGGTTTCAAAGCGTACCTTCATTCCCGCCGGGGTTGCCGCCACATGGGTAACATTCATCAGGGTTCCTACCGTCGTTTTGCCCGCTTCCAGTTCGGATGCAACCGAAGCTGCCGCCGTTCCTTCAATTCCTGCAATCATCATCGGAGTTGCAAAAACGGATACCAAGCCGCTGCCTACCTTATTTGCAAGCAGCTCTTCCGTCACTGTCAACTCATGCGTACCTTTCATGCCAACTGTAATCATGATTTTTCCCTCACATTCTGAAACTGTGTTATCAGCGTACCTTTTTTCTGCCGGTTTGTCAATCACCGATTTCATGTTCAAAACAGGCTCAGCTGCACGCCCTCCAAGCCGCTCCGTCCGGACGCGTACTCTTCTTCGTAAGTTCCCGCCGGAATTTCATCCAAAAAAGGCGACGGCTGCTCCTGCGATACGAGTACCAGTTCATCTTTTGCACGCGTCATGCCCACATAGAACAGGCGGCGTTCCTCAGAGATATCCACAGGCTGTGCAGAACTCTCAAGCGGCACGCAGCCCCGCGTAAGACCGCACAGATAGACCGCGCCAAATTCCAAACCCTTTGCCCCATGCATCGTGGAAAGGGTGACTGCACCAGCATCATATTTCTGCTTGCTTCTGCGGAGCAAATCCCCCTCAGAACCCAACAAAACCCCATCTAAAAGCGCGAAAATGTCCTTATAAAACGCGCCAAGCTGAATAAACTGAGTAAAATCCGCATCATCGGATAACCCATGCCGTTCCGCCCAATCGGTGAGCAGTTTAACTGGTTTTGCCTTTTTCAGGGCGGGGAAGAGAGTCTCAATCTCCCGCAAAACGAGCCGCAGCCTGCCGTCCTCCGCATATGGCGTGCCGCGCGAAAGCAATTCCTGCACGGGTGCATCGGCAGAAACGTCCTCATATTGCGCGGCAAAGCCCTGCACCCGGTCTTCCGGGCACGTCCACACCGCACGCAATGCGGTACGCAGAGCAGCGGTATCCTGTGGATTTCTCAAAAAACGCAGGAAGCTGAGCACGCCATGCACGCATGCCGCAGTCAAATAGTCGCCGCGTCCGGCAACCTGACAGGGGATTCCGGCACGCGCCAAGGTTCGCTCCAACCGGTCAAGCTGCCTGCGTGTGCGGCACAGCACCGCAATTTCCCCAAAACTGCGCATTGTCAGACGCGCATCCCGCCGACCGGCGGCAAGCATGTCCACGCCTCCGACCATATGTGCAATATCACGCGCTACAAAACTTGCTTCATCGCCCGGTCCATCGGCGCGAACAAGCCGCACCACGCCGCCTGCTGCACGGGCAGGGGAGAGGGGACGCGCACCGCCCAGATTGCACGCTATAACCGGCTGTGTGCACGCTAAAATTTCCGGCGCTGCGCGGTAGTTTTGGGTTAACCGCACCGAATACAGCGCAGGTTCTTCGGATGCAAGACGCGCAAAGCAATCGTCCGACGCGCCGCGAAACCCGTAAATCGCCTGATCCGGGTCGCCGATGGCAAACAGTGTCCCGTGCCTGCTCCACGCGCGCGCAAGCTGATACTGGGTATTATTTACGTCCTGAAACTCGTCAACGAGCACATGAGTCGGCTTTTTTCGTCGCTTTTCTTCACTGCAAAACGCCAATTCATCGAGCAGCAGATCGTCATAATCCACCGCACCATTCACGCGCAGTTTCCAGTCATGGACCGCAGCATGCTCATGCAGCAACCCGGCGCGTTCTTCCTCCACACCGTTTTTCAGCGCGGAAACTGCCTGTAAAAATTTCGCCGGCGTGCCATCCCAACCGATTTCGCGCACGCTCTGTTCCGCCAACGCAAGCGCCTCATCCGGTGCAAGAAGCGTGCCTTTTTGCCCGCGTGCCTGCCGTTTTTCCCATGCAATCGCGTGGAACGTTCCCACAGTAAGACCGCGAATTGCACGCATCCCGCCCAGCGTCTGTGCAAGCCGCTGCCGCAGCCCCTCCGCTGCCTGACGGGTGAAGGTCACTGCCACAATCTGTGACGCAGGGATGCCGAGCGTTCCAATCATATATGCAATACGCTCTGTAAGCGTCTGCGTTTTTCCGGTGCCCGGACCGGCTGTAACTGCTGTCACCCGCGCTGTGGTGCATACTGCGGCGCGTTGTTCCGCATTCAAGTGATTTTCCGCGGCAGAAATATGTGTTTTCTGCACTTTTTCTGCCGGTTCGAGTGTCAGCTGTTCCGCGTCCTCGTGCATACTTTGCGCACGAGGCGGCTCGGGTGTTCCAAACAGGCTCACCTGTCCGCTCATTGCCCCGATTTCCGCCTGCGAAAGCAGCTCAATCACGCCGTATTGCCCATCAAATCCGGGTTTTCGCACCACTTCACCCGCACGCAGACGGCGCAGACCTTCCTGCACCCATGCACCCGCGATCTGCCCCACATCGGCAAGCGGCGCTTCGCGCAAAATATAAAACTCCGGTCCCAATTCGCGCAGCATGCGTGCATACTGCTCCTGCACACGCTTTCCCGCAGCGCTCATCCCAGTTGATGCTGCGATCACCTCGGGCAGGGGGGCGAGGCTCTCAAAGGGCATTTCGCGTTTTGCTCCCACCGGGCGGTCGGCAAGCGCTTCGATGCGGTGTTCCACACCGATTGTAATTTTCCCGCCACAGACCGGACAGCGTCCGCCATACCGTATCGTTTCCGCCGGAGTCAGGCACACGCCGCAGCTGCGGTGTCCGTCCAGATGGTACTTGCCTTCCTCGGGAAAAAATTCAACTGTACCGCGAAAACCCGCCGAATTACGCCCTTGGAGTGCGTCTGCGAGCGCATCATAACTCCAATCAATGTCGAGCAAATTGGCTTCCCGACCGAGTTTTCCGGGGGAGTGCGCATCCGAATTGGACATGAGCGTATACCGGTCGAGCGCCGACACCCGCGCGTTCATATCCGGGTCGGAGGACAGTCCGGTTTCCAGTGCATGAATCTCTCCGGACAGATCCCCGAAGCAATCCTCGAGCGTGTCAAAGCCGGAAAACGCGCCGAACAGCGAAAAATGCGGTGTCCAGATGTGTGCAGGAATGAAAACTGCACGCGGGCAGACATCCAGCGTGATTTCGAGCAGATCGCGGCTGTCCAGTCCGAGAATCGGACGCCCATCCGAATGGAGGTTCCCGATTGCCTCCAAACGTTTCGACAGGATTTCAGCTTCCTCCAGACCGGGCAGCAAAATCAGGTTATGCACCTTGCGCACTCTGCCGTCCTTCTTGTAAATGGAACTGATTTCCCCGGAAATGACAAAACGGGGCGCATCGCCCACAGGCGCATCCGGCAGGCGACTATCCTCATGCAGCGTATAAAACCCATCCTCAGCAGGGGAGAGGGCTGTTTTCAGCTCCTCCCTCCATGCCGGATGGGTAAAATCTCCTGTGCCGACGATGGAAATTCCCTTGCGGCGCGCCCACAGATCCAGATGGGGCGCGTCGCAGTCCCGGCTTGTTGCGCGTGAATATTTGGAATGGATGTGCAGGTCTGCAATTTGCATGCCTTGTCCTCCATAGTTAACATTTTGAATGATTTCTTTAAAAATATCGCCCGGTCAAAATCAGTCCAAGCGTAGAACAGTATTCCCGCAGATGGCTCACAAGCCGCAGGGAAAGATAGGGCGTGGGGGCGGGCATGCCCGCGTTTTCCAACCCTGCCTGCTCCATGAGCCGCCGGGCACGCGCAAGGTGAAATTCATTCGTAATCACCGCAGTTCTACGCCCTGCAAGGTCAAATTCCGCCTTTGCGTTTGCAATATTCTGAATGGTGTTGCTGGACTTGTCCTCAATCAGCAGCGCGTGCGCAGGCACGCCTTGCTTCAGCAGATAGCGCTCCATCATGTGCGCTTCGGGCATGACCTCGTCCGGTCCCTGCCCGCCGCAAAGCACCAACTTGGCGTCCGGATTTTGCTCAAGCAGCGCCGCCGCCACATCCAGCCGGCTTTGCAGCGCTGCCGAGGGGCGGTCAGGATAAATATGCGCACCCAACACGAGCACATAATCCGCATCATATACCGCGTCATCTGTGCGCTCTCCGGACAAAATTAACCCTTGAATCCCCACAAAAGAGGCAAGAAATAGTCCAAAAAGCACCTGTCCGAGCACAGCTACCCGTCGGCAGACTGCGCTGCGTTCCGCGTAAGCCACCATGATCGCTTCGCCCGCGCAGCCGACTGCAAGCGCACCGAGAAACACCGTGCCGAACCGAATCGGCGCCCATGTCAGGCATGCGCTGCCAAGCACGCCAAAAATGCACGCAAGCACCGCCCAGACTTTCACTTCGAGCTTGTTCATCAGCCTTCCAACTCCTCGCTCAAGCGCTCCCATTCTTCCATTTTTTCGAGCAGTTCGGTGTCCGCTTCCTCCTTTTCCGCGAGCAGACCCATCAGCTTCTCCGGGTCGGCGGCGTTGTGGTTGATGTGGCTGTCCAAATCGGCAAGCTGCGCTTCGAGCTGGCTGATTTCACGTTCCAGCACGCCGATGCGCTTCGTAATGTTCTTTGTGCCGCCCTTCGGCTTGGGTTTTTCCGCCTTCGGCGCCTGCTTTTTCTCAGCAGGGGATGAGGGTGCAGCACAAGCCTTTTCCGCCTTTAACCGCTCCCGATACGTCAAAAACTGCTCATAACTGCCCGTATAGTCAATATATTCTCCATTTTCGAGATAGAGAATCCGGGTTGCAAACCGCTCCACGAAATACCGGTCATGCGAGACGAACAGCAGCGTGCCCGTGAACGCTTCCACGGCTTCCTCAATCCATTCGCGGCTCATAAGGTCCAGATGGTTGGTCGGCTCGTCGAGGATGAGCATGTTCAGCGGGTCATACATCAGCTCACACAGGCGCAGGCGGCTTTTCTCGCCGCCCGACAGGGTGGAAACCGTCTTGAGCTGATCCTCGCCCGAAAATTTGAACGCGCCCAAACGGTTGCGCGCGGTCTGCATGGTCACATTTTTATCGTAAATGAGCGTGTCGATGAGGTTGCGGTTTTCATTTGCAAAATGGACGAGCTGCGGCAGATACGCCGGGCGCAGCCCCACGCCCTTTTTTATCGTGCCGTCGTCCGCGGTTTCCTCGCCGAGCAAAATCTTCAGCAGCGTAGTTTTTCCCGCGCCGTTGTCGCCCAAAATGGCGACACGCTCTCCATTGCGCACATTGAATGTTACATCCTGTAATATTTTTCGACCATCATAACTTTTTGTAATTCCGCGAACCTTGAGTACATCCTCGGTTTCATAATTCGGGTCGCCAAAAGACACGCTCATCTGCTTATCACGGCGCGGGCGGTCGGTGACCTTCATGCGTGCAATCCGCTTTTCGATGGACGCCGCGCGCTTGGCAAGGTGCTCGGTACCGTGCTCGTGCATGATGCGCGCCACGCCCTCAAGCCGCTTTTTTTCCGCCATCCGGTTTTCGTGCTCACGCAGCTGCTGCTCATAGCGGCGCTCACGCTCGACCGCATAATACGAATACGAGCCTGCATAAAACTCAACCGTGTGATCGTGCACCTCAATAATCCGGTCGCAGCACTGGTCGAGGAAATAACGGTCATGCGAGACTGTGACAACCGTGCCCGTGTAGCCCTCAAGGTAGTCGCCCAACCAGCGCACCGCATCCATGTCAAGGTGGTTGGTCGGCTCGTCGAGCAGCAGGATGTCGGTCTGCTCCAAAATGATGCGCGCGAGGTTCACGCGCGTTTTTTCGCCGCCCGAAAGCTGATTAAACGGCTGTTCGCGGCGGGCAGGGGGGATGTCCAGACCGTTGCAGACCTTGTCCACCTCAAAATCGCGGTTATAGCCGCCGAGGGCGTCCAGCTTTTGCTGAAGCGTTCCATAGCGGCGCAGCAGTGTTTCATTTTCAGGCTGCGCCGCCATTTCTGCTTCGAGAATTTCCATATCGCTGCGCACAGCATCTGCCGCGCGGAACGCCGAGCGCAGCACATCTTCAACCGTGACCTCGTCCGGGAAATTGGGCATCTGGTCGATCATGCCGACCGTTTTGCGGTCACCGATGGATACATGACCGCCGTCATACTCCAGCCGTCCGGCAAGGATATGCAGCAGCGTGGTTTTGCCTGCGCCGTTCGGTCCCAGAATCGCCACCTTTTCACCCGGCTGGATGTCAAAGGTCAGATCGGACAAGATCAGACGGTCGCCATAATATTTTGTCAGGTTTTGTACGGTGATATCAGCCAATGGTATCGGAATCCTTTCTTAAAGTGTGGAGAGCGAAGGGAGGAGGGAGAAGGGAGGAGGGAGGAGGGAGAAGGGAGGAGTTTCGGAATCGCGCAGGGCGCGATGATTGAATCGCCGCTTCGCGGCGTTCTGCCCCTTCTCACTCCTACCTCCTAACTCCTCACTCTCCATTTCGCTGCTCGCATAAAAAGCCGCGACAGCATTCCGTCGCGGCTTTTGTTACTCCTCGTCCGGCATGGATGGCAGCAGGGACTGCGCCAAGTCAGGCCGTTCGGTCTCGATAAAGTTGACGCCGAACGCCAGCATGCGCGTAAGCTCCTCTGTGTCCGTAGTCTCGGTCGATGCAAGGAACAGGCCGCAGCGCAGCGCTTCCTCGCATAGCTCTGCCGTCAGTACCGCGGGGGCGGCGCGCAGACCGAACAGTCCGGCTTCCTGCGTCGCACGAATCAGCGCGGTCACATCGGCAGGCGTACCGGGCAGATCGCCCATCATATGCAGCGCCGGATTTTTCCGCGCCGCAGCAGCCGCAGCCGGCAAATCCAGCCCGCCGAAATAAGCGTTGTCCAGATAGTCGGCATGGCTCAGCGCGATCTTGACCTGCGGACAGACCGCCGGATTTTTCAGGTCAATACAAATTTTTGCCGCGCAGGATTTCGCAAGTTCGATTGCCTGACCCACAGCGACAATCTTGGGGAAAAACCGGCGCAGCTCGATATATTCTGCCTCACCGGCTGCATGAAAGGTACCTTCCGTATCACGGAAACCGCCATGGGAGCACAGGACCGCAATCCCGTCCCGGGTCATATCGAGCGGGAGGGTGCAGCCGTTCGCGCCGCGCTCATTGCCCGCCATAATGGATTCCAGACTGTCCGGGTCGGTATACATGCAGCCGGGCGCGGACACGATAAATTGATCTCGATTGGTGTAATGCATCATTTGAAATGCGCCTCTTTTGCAGATTGAAGCGTGCAGAGTTGAGAGTGAAGAGACATTTCTCTCCACTCTAGTGCCGCATTGCGGCACGCCACTCCTCACTCTTCACTCTTATCAGATGGTTTCCGGTTCCGGGTACTCGACGCCGAACGTCTCGACGGTGACCTTCTTCATCGCCTGCTTCTCGCGCGGACGGTCGTGCCAGTCGCGCTTGGTGTTGACGATGGTATCCACAGCCTCCATGCCCTCGAGCACCATACCGAAGGACGCATACTCGCCGTCCAGATGCGGGGAATCCTCGGTCATGATGAAGAACTGAGAGCCTGCCGAATCCGGAATCGCGGTGCGCGCCATGCTCAGCACGCCGCGGGTATGGTTGAGGTCGTTCTGGAAGCCGTTCGCCGTAAACTCGCCGCGAATCTCATAGCCGGGGCCGCCTACGCCGGTGCCTTCCGGGTCGCCGCCCTGAATCATGAAGCCCGGGATAACGCGGTGGAAAATCAAACCGTCGTAAAAGCCCTTCTTCACGAGGGAAATGAAGTTATTGACCGTATTCGGGGCAATTTCGGGGTACAGTTCCGCCTTGATGATGTCGCCATTTTCCATTTCAATGGTAACTACTGGATTTGCCATGTATGATACACTCCTAATCTCAAATAAACTTTTGCCGCGCTGGGCGGGATTTCTAATCAATATATAGTTTAACAAACAATGCGGTTTGATACAAGGGAAAGCCGCTCTTTTTTCTGATTTTACAATGGGCAGGGCAGGGGAGAGGGGACCTCCGGCGGCAACTCCGACAATTTCACCCCGCGCGCCGCGTCGTGCTTTGGCGGAGTTGCCACTGTGTTTTGGAGCAGAATTTTGCTATACTAATAGTATCTGCACATCTTGTCTGTGCAAAACGCAGATTTTTGTAAATTCCATCGATCAGGGAGGAGAAACCCCATGAAACTCAAAGTCCTTACTCCGGTACTCGTCGGCGCGGCGGCGCTTATTTGTGCGGTGCTGCGCGGTTTGAATCTCATATCCGGCTACGAAGCCGGCACCGGCCTGCCGGTTCCCGGAAATCCTGCGGAAACCGGACTGATTGCGCTGAGCGCTGTCATGGCGGTCGCGCTGCTCCTGATTGCACACACCTACCGCAAGAACCGCGGCATCCAGTTCGAGGCTGCTTTTGCGGGCAGCGGCACGCTGTTTAAGATGATTTCTGTCATTGCGGGACTCGTCATGATGGCTGCCGGCGCACTGGGTCTGTATCAGACCGTTGCGGGCGGCGCCCCTGCATCCGATCCAGAAATGATGCTGACCGCGCCGGTTTCCCCCCTCGCAACCCTGCCCATGATTTTGCTCTGGATTCTCGCCATCCTGACTGGCGGCTGCTTGATCGGACTTGCGTCCGCGCTCAGCCGCAAGTCCATCAGCGCATCGAACGCGATGCTTACCATCTTTCCCATGTTCTGGTCGTGCTTTGACCTCATCATCACGTTCAAGGACAATGGCGCATCCCCGTTTGTCGGGCTGTACGCCTTTGAACTGCTCGCTGCCATCCTGCTGACCTATGCTTTTTATACGCTCGCAGGCTTCCTGTACTCTACCGCGAACCCCGCCCGCTTTGCATTCTCCGCAGGTCTTGCCGTGATCCTGTGCATCGCCTGTGTCGGCGGCGCGGGCATTTCGCTCGCATCGGGCGCGGCGGCGGTCACGTTTTCTCCGGAAACCCTGCTGCGCTATGTCTGCTTCCTCGCATCGGGCGTATGGATGTTCGCTCTGCTTGTGCTGCTGACCCGCAACACGGCGAAAGATACCCCCGAAACCGCGCCTGAACTGTTCGAGGCACAGACAGAAAACTGAACCCGCCGTTAAAATCCTGCTAAACCCGGCAGGATTTTATACTTTGGTTGCATTATTTTGCCGCTTTTGATACAATGAGCGGGGCAGACTAACAACCTTCCCCATTCCCTCCGCAGACGGAGAGTACTTCCATCCACCCCGACCGAGGACAACATATGATCTTCAATTCTCTGCAATTTCTGATCTTTTTCCCACTGGTGACGCTGCTGTATTTTGCATTCCCGCAGCGCGTGCGGTGGGTCTGGCTGCTCGTCACCAGCTACTATTTCTATATGTGCTGGAACCCGCGGTATGCAGTGCTCATCGCAACTTCAACGGTCATCACCTTCCTGAGCGGTCTGCTGATCGACCGCGAAAACCGCGAAGCCGACGAGAAAAAACGAACCCGCCGGAAAAAACTTTGGGTGGCGCTCAGTTTTCTTCTGAATCTCGCCATCCTGTTCTTCTTCAAGTACTGGGGATTTTTCTCCGGCAACATCATCGCCCTCGGTGGTTTGCTTGGCGTTTCCATCGAAATGCCCACCTTTGATGTGCTGCTGCCGGTCGGCATCTCGTTCTACACCTTTCAGGCGCTCAGCTACACCATGGATGTGTACCGCGGCGAAATTTACGCCGAGCGCAACCTGTTCAAGTACGCGCTGTTTGTATCTTTTTTCCCGCAGCTTGTTGCGGGACCGATTGAGCGCTCCAAAAACCTGCTGATTCAGGTCAATCAGCCGCATTATTTTGACCCTGACCGCGTGCGTAACGGTTTGCTCCTGATGCTCTGGGGATTTTTCCAAAAGGTCGTGATTGCGGACCGCATTGCAGCGCTCGTCAATCAGGTCTACGGGCACTGGAATGAGGTCGCAGGCGTTTCCATCGTGCTGGCGACCGTGCTGTTTGCCGTACAGATTTACTGCGATTTCGGCGGCTATTCGGACATCGCCATCGGCACCGCCGAGGTGCTCGGTTTCTCGCTGATGAAGAACTTCAACCAGCCGTATCTGTCCAAATCGTGCGGCGAGTTCTGGCATCGCTGGCACATTTCGCTGTCGTCGTGGTTCCGCGATTATCTGTACATCCCGCTCGGCGGCAACCGCAAGGGCAAAGGACGCAAGTATTTCAACAATCTGGTCACGTTTACGGTTTCCGGTCTGTGGCACGGCGCACAGTGGAGCTACGTGGCATGGGGCGGTCTGAACGGTCTGTATCAGGTTGTGGGGGATATCTTGAAACCCGCGCGGCAGGGGCTCATCTCCGCGCTGCACATCAACCGCGAAAGCCGAATCTGGTCGGCGGTGCGCATTGTGTGCACGTTCTGTCTGATCGACCTTGCATGGCTGTTCTTCCGCGCACCGTCGTTTTTGACCGGCGTGGCAATGATTCACCGCGCTGTGACCTGCTTTTCCTTGGAATCGCTGTTCCTCACCGGTGCGGACGGCTCGCTCGGGCTTTATACCCTCGGTCTGGACGCCGCCGGGTTCTGGCTTGCCGTCATCTGCATCCTGATTCTCGCGGTTGCAGACATCGTCAAGGAAAAGCATCCCATCCGTCCGATGATTACCCGCCTGCCGCTTGTGCCGCGCTGGATTCTGTACTTTGTGTTCCTGTATGTGATTCTGATTTTCGGCGCATACGGTCCCGGGTTTGACGCTTCGGCGTTCATCTATTTTCAGTTCTAAGGAGGCCGCCCCATGAGCAAAAACAAAAAATTCGTTTTGCAGGCGGTCGTTTTCTGCCTGATCTTCGCGCTTACGTTTTTCCCGATTCAGGAAATCTTCGCGCGGAAATCACTCGAAACCCCGTGGAACATGACCCCGAAAATCTCCGGCTTTTATAACGAACCGGAGGACGAATTTTCGGTGATGTATTTTGGTTCGTCGCATGCCTATGCATCGTTTTCGCCGCTTGAAATCTGGAAGCAGACCGGCATCAAAAGCTATGTGTTTGCCACCCAGATGCAGCCCATGTGGGCAAGCGTCACGTATCTGAAAGAGGCGCTCAAAACGCAGAAACCCGAACTGGTCATCCTCGAGTGCAACATGCTGTATGAGGATAAGAACTACATGGATGCCAGCGTCAACCATTCCTTTATGGACGACATCCCGCTGAGCGCAAATAAAGTTGCGCTTGCGCAGCAGGCTGCCGAAAAAGGGGAGCGCTTCCCGCTGGTGTTCAACTTCGTCAAGTACCATTCCCGCTGGGCGGCGCTCAAAGCAGAGGATTTTTCATTCCGCCGCCGAGAGACGCGCGACCCCTATAAGGGTTTTGTCATCCTGCCGCCTAAGGTCGGCGGCGACCGCATCGACCGCTTTGACCTGACCGGCGTGGACGCTTCGGATACGCTGCCGCTCAGCGCGAAGAACGAGCAGTATCTGCGCGAGTTTATCGAGCTGTGTCAGGCAGAGGGCATCGACCTGTGGCTGACCAAAGCGCCCAGCAACCTCTCTCCCGAAAACCTGCAAATCATGAACGCCGCTGCCGAAATTGCTGCCGAGTACGGCGTGCCGTTCGATGATTTCAACAGCGAGGAGGACTATGCCGCCATCGGCATCACAGCGGAAGAGAATTTCTTCGATCAGCGCCACATGGACATCGTGGGTGCGACCCGGTTCAGCGACTATTTTTCCGGTCTGCTGACCGCGCGCTATCCGCATCTCACAACCGACCCGGACGACCCTGCGTGGGCAGCCGATTATGAAACCTATCAGGCTGCCGTGGCGGACGCGATTGCCAATCCGGTTGCGGGCAAAACGACCACCGCCGCAGAAAACCAGTAAAAAAGAGTGGAGAGTGAGGAGTGGCGTGCCGCATAGCGGCACTAGAGTGGAGATTCCCCGCTTCTTCACTCTCCACTCTCCACTCTCTACTCTATTTCGGAGGTTTTTTATGTCAATCTTCATCTGTTATGAAAAATGCACCACCTGCAAAAAGGCGCAGAAATGGCTGGACGAACACAGCGTTTCCTATAACCTGCGCCCCATCAAGGAGCACAACCCCACCGAAGCCGAGCTGCGCGCATGGCACAAGGCGAGCGGTCTGCCGCTGAAGCGCTTCTTCAACACCTCGGGGCAGCTGTACCGCTCCATGGAGCTGTCCAAAAAGCTGCCGGACATGTCCGAGGACGAGCAGTTTGCCCTGCTTGCCACCGACGGCATGCTTGTGAAACGCCCGCTCTTTGTGGACGGGGATACCGTCCTTGTGGGCTTCAAGGAAGCCGACTGGGCAGAAAAACTGGAAAAGTAAATCTGCGCATAAAAAAGCCTTCCCAAACGGGAAGGCTTTTTCTATATGCAGTTTACGACACCTGCTCGAACTGGCTGTTATACAGTCCGGCATAGAAGCCGCCCTGCGCCATCAGTTCTTCGTGATTGCCCTGCTCGATGATGTCGCCGTCCTTCATGCACAGGATGAGGTCGGCATTTTTAATGGTCGAGAGCCGGTGCGCGATGATGAAGCTCGTGCGCCCGGCGACCAGCGTATCCATTGCCTTCTGGATTTCGGACTCGGTGCGCGTATCGACCGATGAGGTCGCTTCGTCGAGAATCAGCACCGGACGGTCGGCAAGGATGGCGCGCGCGATGGTCAGCAGCTGCTTCTGTCCCTGCGAGATGTTGGATGCTTCTTCGTTCAGTTCCATCTGATAGCCGCCCGGCAGGGTCTGGATGAAGTGGTGTACACGCGCAGCCTTGGCGGCTGCGATGACCTCCTCGTCGGTCGCGTCCATGCGGCCGTAGCGCAGGTTTTCCATAATCGTTCCCTGGAACAGCCAAGTATCCTGCAAAACCATGCCGAAGGCGTCGCGCAGGCCGCGTCTGCCAAACTCGCGGATGTTATGCCCGTCCAGATAGATGCCGCCGCCCTGCACATCATAATAGCGCATAAGGAGCTTGACCATGGTGGTCTTGCCCGCGCCGGTCGGACCGACAATCGCGATTTTCTGTCCCGGATGCACGCGGGCACAGAAATCCTTGATGACCGTCTGCTCAGGGCGGTAGCCGAAGCGGACATGGTCGAATACGACCTCGCCGCGGATATTGCCCGGGTGATAATCCTGCGCAGAGGACTGCTCTTCCTCTTCTTCGTCCATAAAGGTAAATACGCGCTCAGCGGCTGCCGCCATGGACTGGAGCATGTTGGTAATCTGCGCAATCTGCTGAATCGGCTGCGTGAAGTTGCGCACATACTGGATGAACGCCTGAATATTGCCGATGGTGATGCGGCCGGCTGCGGCAAGCATGGCGCCTGAAATCGCAACGCCCACATAGCCGAGGTTGCCGACCAGCACCATGATGGGGTGCATCATACCCGACATAAACTGGCTTTTCCATGCCGATTCGTACAGCTTGTCGTTGACGCGGCGGAACTCCTCACAGACTGCCGCCTCCTGTCCAAATGCCTGCACAATCGTATGCCCGCTGTAAATCTCCTCAACCTGTCCGTTGATATCCCCGAGATATTCCTGTTGGCTGCGGAAATATTTCTGCGAAAAACGTACAACCAGACCGATCAGCCCCACCGAAAGCGGCAGCAGCACCACGGTGATGAGCGTCATCAGCGGCGAAATCGACAGCATCATGACCAGCACGCCGAGGATGGTCGATACTGAGGTGATAAGCTGGGTCACACTCTGGTTCAGACCGGCGCTCAGCGTATCGACATCGTTTGTAATGCGCGAGAGCACTTCGCCATAGGTGCGCGTTTCAAAGTAGCGCATCGGCATGCGGTCAATCTTTTCCACAATCTCGCGGCGCATGCGGAAGCAGATTTTCTGCGTGATGCCGGTCATCAGCCAACTTTGCAGGAAGGTGAGCGCGGCGCTCAACACATACAGCCCGAGCGCAAAAATCAGGATGTGTGCAATCTTTGAAAAATCAATGCTTCCCGTGCCGCCAATTTTTGCGGTCATGCCCGCCGCAAGGGCAGTGGTCGCTGTACCGAGCACCTTGGGGCCGATGATGTTGAACACCGTGCCGCCAACCGCGAACAGCGCGACCAGAATGACCGCGATGCGGTATGAGCCGATATAACCGAGCAGCTTTTTGATGGTGCCGCGGAAGTTTTTTGCCTTTTCCCCGGGCACGAAGCCGCGTCCCGGACCCCGATGATGACTGCGATGTTCCGCCATATTATGCACCCTCCTTCTGGTTCAGTTCTGCTTCGGAAAGCTGGCTGCGCGCAATCTGGCGATAGGTTTCACAGGAAGCGAGCAGCTCCTTGTGCGTACCCTTGCCCGCAAGCCGTCCCTCGTCGTCCAGCACGAGAATCTGGTCGGCGTACAGGATGGTGGAAATGCGCTGCGCGACAATCAGCACCGTGCTGTCCTGCGTCTTGGGACCGAGCGCACGGCGCAGCGCCGCGTCAGTCTTAAAATCAAGCGCGGAAAACGTATCGTCAAAAATATAAATCCGCGGTGCGCGGGCAATGGCGCGCGCAATCGAAAGGCGCTGCTTCTGCCCGCCCGAGACATTGGAGCCGCCCTGCGCAATCGGGCTTTCAAATTTGGTCGGCTTGCTCTCAATAAATTCAGACGCCTGCGCAATCTCTGCCGCTTCGCGGATTTGTTCCTCAGAAGCGTCCGGCGCGCCGTATGCGATATTGGAAGCAATGGTACCCGAGAACAGCACGCCCTTTTGCGGTGCAAACCCGATCATACCGCGCAGGGCATGGACGTCCATCTCCCGCACATCCACGCCGTCAATGGTCACGCGGCCGCCCGTCACATCGTAAAAGCGGGGGATGAGGTTCACAAGCGTGGATTTGCCGCAGCCGGTCGAACCGATGATGGCGGTTGTTTTGCCGGGCAGCGCTTCAAAGTCAATCCCGGTCAGCACTTCTTCCTCGGCATCCGGGTAGTGGAAGGAGACATGCTCAAAGCGCACCGCGCCGCGCAGCTGCTCCGGCGTTTTTGGCTGGCTGGGGGAGTGGATGGACGGCTCTGCGGCAAGCACTTCGTCGATGCGTTCGCTCGATACCACCGCGCGCGGCAGCATGACGCTCATCATGGACAGCATGAGGAAGCTCATGACAATCATCATGGTATAGCTGATGAATGCAGTCATTTCCCCGACGCCGAGCAGTCCGGCGTCGATGCGGTGCGAGGACACCCATACAATCAGCACCGAGATACCGTTCATCAGCAGCATCATGCACGGCATCATAAACGACATGCACCGGTTGGTAAACAGCATGGTGCGCATCAAGTTGCGGTTCGCGCCGTCAAAGCGTTCCTCCTCAACCTTTTCTCTGCCAAACGCACGGATGACCGGCAATCCGGTCAGGATTTCGCGCGCAATCAGGTTGACGCGGTCAATGAGCGACTGCATTTTCTTGAATTTTGGCATGGCAAGCCCCATCAGCGCAGCGACGAGCGCGAGCAGCAGCGCGACCGCGAGCAGGATAATCCATTCCATATCCGCGCCCGTGCGGACAACCATCACGATGCCGCCCGCCGCAAGAAAGGGCGCGTAAGCGACCATACGCAGCAGCATGGTCACAGTGAGCTGAATCTGCTGAATATCGCCCGTGCTGCGCGTAATCAGGGATGCGGTCGAAAATTTTGAAAACTCTGCGCCCGAAAAGTGCACGACCTTGTCGAACACCTTGGCGCGCAGGTCGCGGCCGATGGATGCGCCGACCCGCGCGGCAAGCAGTCCGCTCAGCACGGCTGCAAGCACCATGCCGAGGCTCATGAGCAGCATTTTCCCGCCCGTGCGCCACAGATAATTGCACTGTATGCCGGCAAGGTCGATGCCAAGCGCCCGATATTCCGCCGTGACAAACGCGACCGCCGCCGCGTGCGTGTTCTGCTCGCCCATGACATCCAGTTCGGCGCGGGAGGGCGCTGTGCCGTGCGCCGCCATTGCCGCCTGCGCGATGGGCGCGGTGAGCGCTTCATCCAGTTTTTTTGCGTCAGCGTGATCCTTTTGGGTGTAAACACCGCCGTTTTCGGTGTAATTCTGCTGCCAAATGGCTTTTTCCCCGGCGGTCATATACTGCTCGACGGCAGCAAAGCTTTCGCTGCGGATTGCCGCCGGCGCGGCATATTCCACGCCGCTCGACTGGATGCCCACGTCAATCAGAGACGAGGTATAGGTAGGCAGCGCAAGGTCGCACACCGCCTGCACAAGCAGGCACAGCAAAATCAGCAGCACGGCTTTCCACTGGGGTTTCATTTTTCTAAGAATACTGCGCATAAATTTTCCTTTCAATGGGATTCTTCTTAATCGTTCCACGCGTCCAGTTCGCACTCAATCCCGCTGCAAAAGCGGTCGAACAGTGCAAAAAACTGCTCCGCTTCTCCCGGCTCCAAATGTGCAAGCGCACGCGCGATGAAGGTGTCCAACCGGCGGACGTCCTCGGCAAGGCGCGCCCGTCCGCTGTCCGTAATGCGCGCGCGGGTGATGCGGCGGTCCATCGGGTCGGTTTCTTCGATCAGATAGCCGCGTTCACGCAGACGGCGCATGGTGCGGGAAACTGCCGGTGCAGAAATATGCATATGGCGCGCCATCTGCGCGGCATTCATCTCCGCTCCCTTTTCGTTTCCCAGTATTTCCAGAATGATATGCTCCGCGCGGGGGAGAAGCCCGATCTGCTCGGGCACACGCAGCCGGTGAAACCGGCACATCAGCTCAAAAAATTGCTGGATATTGGTCATGTTCCACATCCTTTCCGCCCAAATATATAACATAGTTAATCATTAACGATGTTTATTTTATCATCAATATATCTAAAATTCAAGTGAATTTTTTGTGTATTTTCCCAGATATGCCGCAGCCGTCCGCAGCGCTGTTTTTTTTGCAGCCTTGCTAATTTCCCCATTTTATCGTATCCTTATTAGGTAAGAAAATTTTGAAAGCGGGAGGACGGTATGAAATACGATCTGATCGCGCTCGACCTCGACGGGACGGCGCTGAACCCCAAAAACCTGGTCGAGCCATCAACCGCCGAAGCGGTACGCGACGCGCAGGCGCGCGGTGTGCGCGTGGTGGTTTCCACCGGACGCATCTGCGGAGAAGCAGCCGAGTTTGCCCGCGCGATGGGCGCAGACGACTATATGGTCACCTCGGGCGGCGCGGCGCTGTCCATGATCAGCGAGGAGCGCTGCTTCATGCGGCTGTCCATGCCGTGGGAGGCTTCGGTACGCGCGGCGGCGGCGCTCGAGCGCATCGGTCTGTCCACCATGGTTTATGTGGCGGAAAATCTGCTCATCACCCCTTATGATGAGCTGGCATTCGCGCGTTATAAATCCAACGAGGGCTATCTTTCCATCAAAAAAGTTGTGCCGTCTGTCGCAGAGTGGATTGCAAACGGTCATGTGATGGCAGATAAAATCTTTTCCCGCAGTCTGGACCGCGCGAACATTACAACTGTGCGGCAGGTGCTGTCCGGCATCGAGGGCATCCGCGTGATGAGCTCTGCGGACGACAATGTCGAGGTGGTTTCTCCGGCAGCGGACAAGGCGGTTGCACTTTCCATGCTGTGCCGTCTCTATGGAACCGACCTTGCGCATACCGCCGCAGTCGGCGACAGTGAAAACGATCTGGAAATGCTGCACGCGGCAGCCTTGCCGATTGCAATGGGCAACGCAAATGCCGAAGTCAAGGCGCTGTGCCGGCATGTGACCGATGACAATGCCCATGACGGCGTAGCCAAGGCAATCGAATGGGTGCTGCGGCAGGAATAAAAAAGAAGGAAGCCTAGTGTCGGCTTCCTTCTTTTTTTCTATATAGTTTGGATGTCAGCGATAATCGTAGCGGCTCATGTTGGTCTTCTTCTTCGAAGCCACGCTGTTCCACTTTGCCATTGCGTCTTTCAAGTTCTCAAAAAAGTTCATGATCGTATCCTTTCCGCGTCCCACCGGACGCCCAATCTTTTTCTTGACTATAGTATATCGTAAAGTTCTTTAGAATGCACGCGTTATTTTGTTAAAATGATAACAAATTTTCATTTCTCCTTTTGCTTTCATGAAGTATTTCATTGTTTTCTTGCGAATAATTTTTTCATATTATTTACTTTATATCAGGATTTTCTCCGGTTTTTCCGCATTTATCCCGCTTTTTATTCTATATGTGCACTTTCACCTTTTACAAAACATCACTTTCTTGCGAACAGTTTTTTCGTATGATTATTTTCTATTCTGAAAAAAAATATGTCAGTCTTTTTGTTGTTTTTATACACATCGGAATATCCATCACAAAAGCCGGAAAGGAGGCAGACAGCGATTGACAAACCGCCGCTTTTCGCATACCATAGAAGGAGTACGCGGAAAGGTTCCGCGGGAAAAAGGGGTAGTACACTTTGAAAAAGAACCATTCGCGCGATTCTTTCGCCAGCCGGTGGGGATTTATTCTTGCCTGCATCGGCTCTGCGGTCGGAATGGGAAACATCTGGATGTTCCCAACCCGTGTTTCCAAATTCGGCGGCGGCTCGTTCCTGCTCGCATATTTCCTGTTTGTCTTTGTCATCGGCTTTTCGGGCGTCATCGGGGAGATGGCATTCGGACGCGCCACCCGTTCGGGTCCGATTGGCGCTTTCTCGCAGGCGGTTGCCTCGCGCGGTAAAAATCCGAAAATCGGCGCCGCCATCGGGTTTATTCCGGTGCTCGGCTCACTTGCGCTTGCCATTGGCTATTCGGTCGTCATGGGCTGGATTCTGCGCTATCTGGTTGCCTCGCTCACAGGAGAGGTGCTCGCGCCCACCGATATCGACGGATTTTCCGCGATGTTCGGCAGCACCGCCTCGCCCTTCGGCAACAACCTGTACGTCATCCTGAGCCTTGTCATCGCCTTTATCATCATGGCGTTCGGCATTGCTTCGGGCATCGAAAAAGCCAATAAAATCATGATGCCGCTGTTTTTCCTGCTGTTTCTGGGGCTTGCGGTGTATATGTTCTTCCAGCCAGGCGCAGCCGAGGGGTACCGCTACATGTTCCGCATCGACCCGGAAGCCATCCGCCAGAAGGAGACTTGGGTATACGCGCTCGGTCAGGCGTTCTTCTCGCTGTCCCTCGCGGGCAACGGCACACTGATTTACGGCTCCTACCTGCGCGACGATGAGGACATCATCGGCTCGGCATGGAAGGTCGCGCTGTTTGACACGCTTGCCGCCATGCTGGCAGCGCTTGTCATCATCCCTGCCATGGCAACCGCGGGCAGCCAGCTCAACAGCGGCGGTCCCGGATTGATGTTCATTTTCCTGCCCGCGCTGTTCCAGTCCATGCCGGGCAGCCGCCTGATTGTCATTGTATTCTTTGTCGGCGTATTCCTCGCGGGCATGACCTCGCTCATCAACCTCTATGAAGCGCCCACCGCAACCATTCAGGAAAAGTTCGGGCTTTCCCGTCCGCGCGCCGTTCTGGTCATTGCGGCAATCGGCACCGTTATTTCGGTCTGCATTCAGGGCATTGTCGAGGGGTGGATGAACTTTGTCTCCATCTATGTCTGCCCGCTTGGCGCAGGTCTTGCCGGCATCATGTTCTACTGGGTGTACGGCGAAAAGTTCGTGCGAGAGCAGGTGCAGAAGGGACGCATGAAACCCATTGGGCGCTGGCTCGAACCCATGACCAAAATTGTATTCTGCGGACTGACCATCGCAGTATTTATCCTTGGCGTGCTCACACCGGGCGGCATCGGATAACAAAAAAACCTTCCTCAATGAGGAAGGTTTTTTCTTTTCAGTCGTCGTAGCGGTCATCATCGTCGTCGTAACGGTCGTCGTCAACATCTTTGCCGTCCGTTTCTTTCTGAAGAATCTTACCGGTGACTGCGTCGATATCGTATTCATACTCCATATTGCCGCTTCTGAATTCAATCTCATAGACCAGATCATCCCGGTCCAGATCGCACTTCATCCAACGGGCATTCGCAGCGCTGATTCCCGCATCCTTGAGCGCAGCATTTTTCGCGGTGTCCACTGAAATCAGTTCGGCGGTTGGATTTCTGCCGTCATCGTCATAGCGGCTGTCAATGTCTTCATCCAGAATTTTTCCGGTGACGGCATCGATTTTATACTCGTATTTTTTGTTCCCATCGACAAGCTCTACTTCATAAACCGCTCTGCCGTCGTCCCATTCGAGCACGCACCACTTAACGTCGGAAACCTCCGCGCCTGCCCGATTTGCCGCCGTTTTCTTGGCGGATTCCTCGGAAATATACGTGTCGTCCGCATCATCCCAAGTAATGAGCGCTGTATTGGTGTCCTTGTCGTAATCGACCTCCAGTCCCAGCGCCTCGCAGAACGCCCGCATGGGCACATAGGTTGTGCCTTTGTATACAAACGGCTGCACCTTGATGCCGCTAGTGTCACGGATGGTAAAAACAGCCTTGTTGATCTTTACACCGATATCGTCGTCATCCCCCCGAATGGTACGGTCTGCCGCCGCGGTAAAGGTCAAACCAAACGCCGCTGCCGTCAAAGCCGCGCCTAGAATCAATCCTTTCATTCGCTCTTTCATGTTGGATGCCTCCTTTTGGTATAAAACGCGTTCGATTCCGCGTTTTCAAATGACCTGTTTGCGTAGGTTCTTTATTTACCGCAAGTATACCACATTGGTATTGATTTGTCTGCAAAAAATCCTAAAAATTTTTGGGTGTTTTTACAGAAAAATGCCCTCTGTTTTTGTACAGAGGGCATAAAAAGTGTCGGTTTACTTTTTCGCGCCAAACCGCTTTGCGTGGCAGATGATATAAAATACAATCAGCGCAAGCGGCAGGATATAGCTGACGCCGCCGAATTTCTGCACATAACCCATCGTGAAGATAACCAGCACGATCAGCGGCAGCACATAGGTCACGTATACGCGCAGCCAAGACGGGAATTTGAGTCCCTTGCCCGCGTCAGCTTCGCGGATGAAGTTATCCCAACCCCAGCCGTAGCGGGAAGTACAGAACAGCAGATAGACCATCGAGCCAAGCGGCAGCAGGTTGTTGGAAACGATGAAGTCCTCCATATCCTGGATGTTGCCGATGTGCGGGAACGTGATGCCGTCCCACAGGTTGAAGCCGAGGATACACGGAACGGAGATCACAAGAATGAGCACCAGATTGAACAGGATGGTCTTTTTGCGGCTCCAGCCCCACAAATCCATGCCGAACTGCACAATATTCTGGAACACCGCAATGATGGTCGAGAACGCCGCAAAGGACATAAATACGAAGAACAGCGAGCCCCACAGACGGCCGCCGGGCATCTGATTGAAAATATTCGGCAGAGTGACGAAAATAAGCGCCGGTCCCTGACCTGCATCGACATGGAATGCCGCAGCAGCCGGGAAAATAATCAGACCGGACATGAGCGCTACAAAGGTATCGAGCACCGTGATGCTGATCGCCTCGCCGGTCAAGCTGCGGTCGCGGCCGATGTAAGAGCCGAAAATCGCCAGCGCACCGATGCCGAGCGACAGGGTAAAGAACGCCTGACCCATTGCGGCAAAGATGCTCTCGCCAAGACCGCCGGGCGCCTCATAGAGCTTGGAAAAATCGGGTTTCAGATAGAAGGAAAGACCCTCCGATGCACCTTCGAGCGTTACGGAACGGAACACCAGTACAATCATGATCGCAAGCAGCGCAATCATCATGACCTTGTTTACCTTTTCTACGCCGCCCTGCAAGCCGCGCGAACAAACACCAAAACTGAGCAATACCGTGACAACCATCCAGAAAGCCAGGTAGCCGGGATTGGACAGCATATCATTGAAAACGCCGCCGACCTGTTCAGGGTTCAAACCCTCGAACTCGCCGCCTGCCATCTTGGTAAAGTAGGCGAGCATCCAGCCGCCGACCGTGGTGTAAAACGCCATCAGCATATAGTTGCCAATCATCGCGCCATAACTGTACCAGTGCCACTTGGAGCCTTTGGGTTCCAGTTCGTGGAACGAGCGCGCCGCCGACTTCTGGCTGGCACGGCCGACCGCAAACTCCATAACCATGATCGGCAGACCCAAAATCAGCAAAAACAGCAGATAAACAAGTACAAACGCTGCACCACCGTACTGTCCCGTGATGTACGGAAAGCGCCACACGTTGCCAAGACCAATCGCGCACCCGGCTGAAATCAGGATAAACCCGAGCCGCGAGGCGAATTTTTCTCTTTCTTTCATAAGCAAATACTACCCCCTTTGCGGCAAAACGCCGCTTTTGTTATTATAGCAAACTCCTTTGGTGCAGGCAAGCAAAAAAGCCCGATTCCTATGGAATCAGGCTTTTGATACCGCTGTTGTTATTTCTCGGTGAACGGGGTTTTGAAAAATGTCGGGTGCTCGGAAAATTGGACGCTGAACTCCTCTTTATAATTCGTGATGGGTGTCGCGCCATTCTCCCCATCATAACCGCCGATATGCAGAATCCACGCATGTTCATGCTTCGCAGGCGCCCAGCCGTTTTCGCCCTTGACGAGGTTCACATATTCGTATACCGGATATACCTTGTCATCCTCCGCGCACCGCACCTGATAGTACAGATTCGCTTCGACGTCAGACTGCCCATAATGCGCAATTTTGCTTTCCAGAATGGTCATGTTGTCGTTCAGTGTACTGCCCTCGGCATGCTTTCCCTGAATCTGCACCCAGTCTTTGAGCCACGCATCCACCGCCGCAATGTCTTCCTCTGGAAACGCCATCTTGCCCGTAATCTCGGTCGGCTCCGGCACGACGGTCTGCTCTGCCGCGCTGCTCGCGCTGACGGAAGAAGCTGCGCTGCTCTGCTCCTGCGCGCAGCCGGTCAGACACAGTAAAACCGCGCTGCACAGCAGGAAAAACCATTTTTGCCGTTTCATAAGAAATCTCCTTTCTCCGATGCTTACAAAGCCATTTTCTTCTCACTGGATTGCCGGTTTCTCCCTGTGCCTAGATTTTAGTGCGGCGGCGGACTGTCAACGCAATCGCTTCAACTGAAACATTCTTGTTATCTTTGTTGCAGTTTTGTAAACTTTATAATATCTTTGTAACATTTTCCTTTTTATCGACAAAAAAAGCGGCGCATTTGCGCCGCTTTTCTTATGCATATCCGGTGAAAAAACCGATGGTCATTGCGACCAGACCAAACCCGAACACTGCCGCGAGCGCTTTCCACTGCGAACGCAGCCAATCGCCCCATTCGACGCGTGCAATGCTCAGCACGCCGATCAGGCATCCCGAGGTCGGCATAATCAGGTGCGACAGGCTGCCGCCGAGCTGAAACGCCAGCACAGCAAGCTGCCGGCTGACGCCAAGGCTGTCTGCCAGCGGCGCCATGATCGGAATGGTCAGCGCAGCCTGACCCACATCGCTTGGCACCACGAGGTTGAAGCCATACTGGAACACATAGACCAATCCGGTTGCCAGCACGCCGGGAATTCGGATAAACGCGCGTTCTGCCCAGTGCAGTAGGGTATTGAGCACCGATGCGCTCGTCGGGCTGATGCCGCCCATCAGCAGCACCATGCCCTGCGCCATGCCCATGACAAGCACCGCACCGATCAAATCTGACGCACCCGACTGAAAAGCGCGCGGAATATCACGCAGATGCATGCCGTCCAGATGAAACGCTGCGCCGATGCAGCCGGCTGCAAGCGCCATCACAAAAAACAGGGCGGCAATCTCGTACATGGTGTACGACATCGTCAGCATACCCCAAAGCATCCAGCCAAGGGAAAGGAGGACGACCAACGCAACCAAACGGCTGCCGAGCGTAAACGGCTCTCTCCGGGCACGCAGGCTTTCAAAGCGGCCGCGGCTGAATGCATCCCCCGCATGGGACAGCGAGCGGCGCGGGTCGTCGTGTACCCGAATTGCATACCACGCCGTATAAGCTGCGCCGAGCGCAGTCAGAACGACCCACAAAACGATGCGCAGCGCCGCACCCGACAGAACCGGCACGCCTGCAATCGTCTGCGCACCGGTCAGTGCACCGGTTGCCATCCAAGAGCACGAAATTCCGACCTGTGTTGCGCCAAATGTGACCAAAACGCCGGTAATCGCGTCAAAATCAAAGGCAATCAGCAGGGGAATCACCAAAATGGAAAGCGGAACCGCCATCTCACTGAATCCGAACATGGCGCCGAACAGGGAAAACAGGACAAACAGCGCCGGCGGCAAAAACGCTGCCGAGCCGCCGAGCCGCTGGACAATGCGCAGAATCACCTGATGCACCACGCCGGTGCGCAGCAGTACGCCAAACGAGCCGCCGATCACCAGCAGGTATGCTGCCAGACCTGCCACGCCGGCAGCCTGCCTGCCATTGTTCAGACCATCGAACAGGAAGCCTGCCACGCCGTGCTCCCCGCGCTCGGATATTCCGAAAAAGGGAACCGGATAGACCACCCGTTCATTTTTTTCATCCATCACATAGCGAAATGTCGAGGGGTCTACCACCATTCTGGTTTGCTGCACGCCGTCCACAACGTAGGTGATTTCCCGCATTTCAAACCGCCCGAGCGGTACCAAGTGGGTGAGTATCACCGCGCACAGCATCACCGCAAAAATTACAAGAAACGGATGCGGAGGCTGAAGATGCTTTTTGGTCTTTTCCGGTTTATCTGCCATGGAGATTGTCCCCCTTCCCACGCCGGAATTCCCCCATCCGGCGCAACATTTATCACAGTATCTTTATTGTATCGGATTTTCTTCTGCGTTTCAACCCGATTGCAGAAAGAAACAGGGGAGTAGGGGACAAAAAAGAACCTTTCCTAAAAAACAGAAAAGGTTCTTTATATCAGATTTCTTTTGCAAGAATTTCATCCCGACGTGCAAGCAGGTCTCCATGGAGCAGGGCATCCACCACCTTGTCCTCGCCGACGCGGTCAATCATCGCGGCAAAGCGCTCGCCCTTCTGACCCCAATCGCGGAACAGCAGCATGGCTTTTTCGATCATGTCGAGCGCCTCAGCCTCGGTGTACAGACCGGGCAGGGGCGTGCCGTGGCGGGTAACGCGTCCCCAACGACCGCCGACATACAGCTTATATGCCACTTCTTCGGCATAAATCGCGTGGAACGGGCACTTATCTGCACAGTAGCCGCAGTTGTTGCAAACTGCGGTATCTCGCTGCATTTTGCCGTCCACTACCTTCATACAGCCCATACGGCAGAACTTTTCGCACAGCTTGCAGCCGCGGCACAGCTCTTCCTTAAATTTCGGAGGATGCTGACCCACAATGCCGAAATCGTTCAGGTCGGGTTTGATGCAGTTGTTCGGGCAGCCGCCGACCGCAATCTTGAACTTGTGCGGCAGGCGCACATTGCCCATGCCCTCATAAAAACGCTCGTGCACCTTTTGTCCCAGTGCCTGCGTATCATAAAAGCCAAAGACGCAGGTGGTGCCCTTGCATGCCGTAACCGGACGCACGCGCGCACCGGTACCGCCGGTGGTCAGTCCCACCGCAGAAAGCTCCCGAACCACATCATCGATCTTCTCATACGGAACGCCGGAAAACTCAACGGTCATACGGGTGGTAAACATGCAGGTCCCGCTGCCGTATTGCTCCGCAATCCTGCCGACCGCCTGAAGCTGCTCCGCAGTCAGGGTTCCGTTCCCAGTAATCACGCGGCAGCTGAAACAGTCGGTATCGCGGTTATGCAGAAATCCCATCAGCTTGACACGCTGAATATCTGCCTTTGAAAGTGCCATTCAAGCTTCCTCCATTCTTCAATGTGCTCCAATTATAACAGGATTCATGATGGAACGCAATCCTGTAGAATCTTCCTGAATTCATCACTTTTCCATAGGATTTCAAACCTAATTTCCGGTTTATAGGGTACGAGCACGTATCTGCCGCCACCGTCGTTCCACATTTTTGATATTTGTGCAAAAAAATCTTCCAAATTATTTTTATGCCGTCTGCGCGGGGGCGAGCAGGGTATCGGCGTCCGAGCCGCCTGCAATCTGGATGAGCGAAATTTCCTGTCCGTCCTCCATCCACGGCACACTCTCCAAATTCCAGAGATATGCCTGCATTTCGGTGTCCTTGGGGAGAAACAGTTCAACGTACCCGCCCTGCGTAAAATACGCATCAAGCTCCGGACTGTCTTCGCCGCCGCTCATCTCCTGCGGCTCAAAGCAAATCATATACCAGTCGTACTGCTCCGCCGGATACTGATCGGGGTAGGGGAAGTCCTCCTCCTCGGGATAGTACTGATACCAATACATCCCCCGCTCGGAATACCCATCCTCTGTGGTGACCTCATACCGCGGCACACCATATTCCTCTGCCTGTTCCTGTCCCAGCGTCAGCTGAAACGGTTCGGCAGCGCCGAGCCAGACGCCGGCGGCAGGGCAATCATCGTACATCGGCTCCGGCGAATCCGGGAGCGGCTCGTTCCACTCGTCCGCGCCCCAATCGGAAACCGTATCCTCAACCTTCCAAATCACTTCTTCGGCAATCTCAAACAGAAGCCCGAACAGCATCGGCAGGAAATTGACCAAAATGATCACCAGAAGGATGATTTTCACCGATCCCCACTTTTTCTTCGGCTTATACGGTTTCCCGTTTAATGCGGTCGGATGCGCTTCTTCGTCCGTTTTCCGGCGCTGACGCTTTTTCCGTTTCTCCGGTTCCTCGAGCTGTACCAAACTGCCGGCAGCCTTTGCAAGCCGGGATGCATCCATTCCAAATGCAGGCCGGCGCGCCCCGCACATTGGGCACTCTTTTTCACTGTCATCGTAGTGAACACCGCACTGCGGACATTTCATAAAAAATCCCCCCTTCTCGTTTCTTTCATCATAACAGAGAAGGGGGGTGGACGCAAGTTTTCATTTCCGCGTCAAATGCATATTTTTCGGTTATCCCGCAATCAGCGTATAACCCCAGTAGCCGAGCACAAGCGCACCGAGCACGATGCGGTACCAGCCGAACACCTTGAAGTCATGCCGCTTGACATAGCCCATCAGGAAGCGGATGCACAGCAGCGACACAAAATACGCCACCACCGAACCGACAATCAGCAGCATCCATTCAAACCCGGTGTAGCTCCATCCGAGTTTCACAAACTTGAGCAGGGAAGCACCGAACATGACCGGTACGGCAAGGAAAAACGTAAATTCGGCGGCAGCGGCGCGCCCTACGCCGATGGCAATGCTGCCGAGAATGGTCGCGCCCGAGCGCGAAGTTCCCGGGAAAATTGCGGCGATCAGCTGGAACATGCCGATAATGAACGCATCTTTGTACGTAATGTCATGCACGCGCATGACGCGCGCCTGCTGTCCGGCATTGCGGTTTTCCACGCCGATAAACGCAATGCCGAATACGATCAGCGCGATGCCAACCGTCTGGAAGTTATAAAACAGTGCGTTCAGCTGGTCATCGAACAGGATGCCTACGACTGCCGCCGGAACGCAGGCAATGATGATTTTGAGCCACAGGCGGAATACCTGCGGGTCGCCCACCAGATGCCCATGGCGGCTGCGCTTGAGCGGGACAAACCGTTTCCAGTACACGGTCAGCACCGCGAGGATTGCACCGAACTGAATGACGACAAAGAACAGCTCCTTAAACGCTTCGGACGCATTGAGCTGCAAAAACTCATCGACGAGAATCATGTGACCGGTGCTCGACACCGGAAGCCATTCGGTGATGCCCTCTACAATGCCCAAAAATATGGCTTTGAGGATCTCCAACATAGTCAATATCTCCTTGCTGCCGGAACGCTCCGGCTCTGTCTATCTTATGCCGTGCGCGGCAAATCATTCCGCCGGGGCAAAGGTCCCCACGACCGCGCCGACAAGCACGAGGTTTCCACCCTCATCCCACGAAAACGTAATGCCGTTTTCCGCGTCCTCTGCCTTTGCGACATTGATCTTTGCCACACCGGTCACATCCCCGAGCATGTACTCAAACGAGTTGTCATCCATCGGAAGCAGCTCGACCGTGCGCTCGCCGTCGGTATAGACGCCTTCCCAGTCAAATTCGGCATTGACCTCAGGGTCATAGAGAGAAAACTCGGAGTATGCTCCCAGCTTGCCCTCGCCCTCATAGTTAAACTTTTCACCGGTTTCCTGATCGACCGCAAGCTGACCGACCACCTTGTTGTCCGCACGGTCTGCCACGATAAAGACATAGTAATCCCGGTCATTCACCTTTGCCTTGGTGCCACCGTCGAGAATCATGTAATCTTCGGTGTCAATATCCTCACCGAGCAGGCGGCGCGCATCCGACATGGAAAGCGCCGCGCTTTCCGGCGGTTCTTCGCTGGTATCCGGCTGCTGCACCGGCACCGAAACAGAGTCTTCCCCGGAAGAAACCGGCGCCTTGGGTTTCTTTTCCCCGCATGCCGTGAAAAGGAACAGGCATGCTGTCAGCAACGCCATCATCGGGATATATTTTCTCATAAAATTGCCTCCCTCATCCAAAAACTTGCCTCGCAAAGTAAAAAGTTTCTCTGCTTATCATACCGAAATTTTCAGCAAAAGGCAACTACAATTTCCTTACAGTTCTCACTGCAGCAAGTTTTTCTCTAAGTCCTCCGGTTCTTTTTCCCGCACCAAAAACCAGAATTCCATACCGCCCGGCACATTGCATGCGCCGCAGGCACCCCCGAGCAGCTCGGCGGTTGCCTTCACAATGCTCAGCCCCACGCCGGTGCCGCCCGATTCGCGCGAACGCGCCTTATCGGTGCGGTAAAACTTTTCCCAAATCAGGGGCAGTTCGGCTTCGGACACCCCCTCGCCTTCGTTCATCACCCGAATGGTGACGCCGTTCGCGCCGCGTTCTGCCGACAGGCGGATCTGTCCCCCCGCAGGTGTATAGCGGATGGCATTGGTCAGATAATTGCCGACAACCTGTTCGAGCAAGCCGAAATCGCTGCGAATTGTCAGCCCGCTCGGCATTCTTTGTACGGTCAATTCCTTTGCGTTTGCGAGCAGCGCCGTCTTGGAAACCGCGTCTGCGAGCAATTCATCCAGCTCCAAATCGGTGAGCGTCGGCTGCTCACGCCCCAATTCGAGCTTGGAGAGGCTGAGCAGCTGCATGACCATTTTATTCATGCGCGCCGCTTCGTCGGTGATGGTCGTGCAATAATACTCCCGATCCTCCGGGGTTTCCGCAATGCCCTCGCGCAGCCCCTCAGCATATCCCTGAATGAGCGCAATCGGCGTCTTCAGTTCGTGCGACACATTGATGATAAACTCTCGGCGCATTTCGTCAATTTTTTCTTTTTCCCGAATTTCGCACTCCAGTTGGTCGTTGGACTGCCGCAGGTCATCAATCGCCTGTTCCAGATGCTCAGACAGGCGGTTGATGGATTGACCGAGCTGCCCGATTTCATCCTTTGCCGTGCCCTCATACTTCTTGGAAAAATCCAGCTCTGCCATAGCGTTCGCCATCCCGCCCATGGCAATCAGGGGACGGGTAAAGTGGCGCGAAATCAAAAAAGCAAGAATCGTACAGAAAACCAGCGTAATTCCCCCTGAAATCAGCAGAAATACCATGTTAAAGTTGGTATTCTGCTCCAAATAGGTGAAGGGAATCCGTGCGACCATATAATCCCCATCTTTTTCGAGCCTGCCGACCAGACACAGGAACTCTTCGCCCCGCTGCTTCGAGGATACGTTGACAAACGCCGAACCCTGCTTTTCCACCCGTTCCATATCTGCATTGCGCAGCGCCGCCTCCGCGATGGAAAGCCCGTAAAACAGGCTTTCCGATGTGCCGTCCGCTCCCATAAACTGCTCCCGCACCACCGAATCATAGGTGACCGTGCCGTCCTGCGCAACAATGGACAGCCGCACGCCCTCGGTATCTTCGGCGCGTGCGATGGCATCTGCAAACGCGGCGCCCCCGTCCTGATATGCATCGCATACGGTATCATAAATGCGGTCGAGCGATTTTTCGCGCTGCCAAAGGTAATAATTGTCGTACAGCGTCAGGTTGAGCGCGGAAAAAATGCCGATAAATGCAACCGCAATCGCACAGCTCGCCGCGAAAAATTTAAATTTAATCGAATGGCGCACAGCGTTCCCTCCAAAAAACAGGGGACGGCATGCCGTCCCCGTTCTATTTTTCTACAATGGTTTAATCGTCTTTGCTGTCTACCTCTTTGAATGCTTCCTCAGCCGTTCTTCCGCCGTAAATAATCGAAAATACACCCGGAATATACTTATCGAACATATTGAAGCCCACATAGGTCAGGCGGGTGACCACCGAATCGAGCAGACCGGTTTCCTCTTCAAATACGCCGACTGACTTATAGCTCAGCTCACCATCCGACAAATCCATCTGGAAATTGCCGAGCAGCAGCGTATAGTTGACCCGGGTCAGATATTCACTGACCGCAGCGCGGTTCTTCTCCGGAATATTCATGGGCAGGATGGTGGTAAACAGCGCGGTGCGCGGGTTGACCACACGCGCGGTAAAACGCACATCGGGCGATGCCTCGGTGTTCATCGAAAACCGAATCAGTCCGCGCTCCTCATCGGTGGAAAAATTGAGGTTTTCCGCCTTGTAAACCTCCGCAATGGATAAAATATCAAATGCCATAATTTTGCCCTCCTCATCTTTTTCTCGCAGCATCTCTATGCTGTATTCAGCATATCACATTGAAAAGCCGCGCACAAGCCTTATACTTCAAACCGATAGCCATATCCGCGGACGGTTTCAATCTTGGACCCGTACTCTCCAAGTTTGGCGCGCAGCTTCTTGATGTGAGTATCCACTGTGCGCAGGTCTCCAAAGTAATCATATCCCCACACAGCGTTGAGAATCTTTTCCCGGGAAAGCGCAATGCTGCGGTTGTTCTTAAAATACACCATGAGTTCATATTCCTTGGGGGTCAAACCAATATCTACGCCGGAAACCCGAACTTCATGCCGGATTTCGTCGATATCCAGTTCCCCGAATACCGAATCCTCGCTTTCCTGCGGGGCGCCGCTGCGCAGCAGCAGATTTTTCACCCGTGCACACAGCACAAGCGGGGAGAACGGCTTGGTCACATAATCGTCCGCGCCGCCCTGCAATCCGTGCAGTTGGTCGAATTCCTCGGCGCGCGCCGTCAGCATCATAACCGGCAGACGGCGGGTACGCTCGCCCACACGGATGCTTTGCAGCACCGAAAAACCGTCCGCTCCCGGCATCATGACATCAAGAATTGCCAGTTCAATCTCCGGATGCGTGCGGAGCAGGGTCAGCGCTTCATTGCCGTCTGCTGCCTCTAAAATCGTATGACCGTCTCTCTTTAGAAAATCGATGACCAGACGCCGGATGCGCGCCTCATCATCTGCCAGTAAAATCGTTGCCATGGGGTATCTCTCCCTTCCTTGTTACCGTTAGTATACCGCGGGATTTTGAAAATTCGGTGAACAATTCTCTGAAATTTCAAAAAAACCAGGGCAGCGCCGGTGATGACCGGCGCTGCTCTGGTTATGGAAGAGAGGTAGTTTAATGATTGAGTACCATTGCGCGCTTGAGCACATCGAGGGAATAGAGATGACCGTCTATCATGGACATGGTCAGGTCCTCCATTTCGAGTGAAACCACATCGTCGTAACCCGCCATGCGGACAACCGACAGGAACTCGCTCCACCACTGCTCGCTGTGCCCCGAACCAACAGCAACAAAATTCCACGAACGACGCGCAAAATCGTCAATGGTCTTGGTATCGAGTACGCCGTTCGGCTCCACCATATAGCGCTCCAAACGGGAATCCTTGCCATGTACATGATACAGCGCACCGGCAGCACCCAATACGCGCGCCGCTGCCATCGGGTCACCCGACTGCCAGAACATGTGCGACGGGTCGAGGTTCATGCCGATCATCGGACCGACTGCCTCGCGCAGCTTGAGGCAGGTTTCTACATTGTAAACCAGCTGGCTCGGATGGTTTTCCAGTGCGATTTTTTCAATACCGCACTCCTTTGCCAGCGCAACCAGACGGGTCCACTCCGGGATAGCAACCTCTTCCCACTGGTATTTGAGCACGTCCTGCGTCTCGGGCGGCCACGAGGTTGTAATCCAGACCGGCGTTTTGTCGCCCTTGCAGCCTGCGGGCAGACCGCTCATCATGACAATCTTCTTGACGCCCAGTTCACCCGCCAGACGGAAGGTCTTTTCGGTCACGTCCATATCGTGCGCATAGGCGAGCGGGTTGCCCGCGCAGTTGAGGGAATCGAGGGTCAGGCCGCGCGCCGTAATCTCGTGATACCACTTGTCTCGCGCACCCTTATCTGACACCACAGTGTCAAGGTCGATATGCGGGGCAGCCGACCAGTTGCCGGTCGCAATTTCGAGGAGGGGGATTTCCTGCTGCACACAGAAATCCAGCGCTTCTTCATAGGGAAGGGTCAGCGTACAGGTCTTAATGCCAAGCTTCATAATTCGTTCCTCATTTCTCCTGATATTTTGATGAACTTTCTACAAATGGCGCAGCACGGCAGAGGTCTGCGCCGCCCTCTTGCTTCTTGCCCATATTGTAACATAGCGACACGTGCTCGTTCAAGTATTTCACGAAAATTTCTCGATAAAAATTCAGTAAAAAGGTATTTACATCATCTGATGCCTGTGCTATGATGAAGTTGACCGGTGAGATGGTCTATGAGATATTTAAGAGAAAAGACGCCGGCTGTCCGCCGGCCGAAAGGAGAACTCAGTATGCTTCGTGTAGGTGTAATCGGCTGCGGCGGCATGGGCCGCGACCATATCCGCCGCCTGACCCATGTCATTACCTCGACTACGGTTGTCGCGGTTTCTGATGTTTTTGAAGAGGGCGGCAAAAAAGTCGCAGAGCAGTATGGCGTAAAGTTTTACAAGGACGGCGCAGACCTCATCCATGACCCCGAGGTCGATGCAGTCGTTGTCTGCACCGCTGACCCGTTCCACGCGCCGCTGGTGCTCGAATGCATCAAGGCGGGCAAGTATGTATTCTGTGAAAAGCCCCTTGCGCCGACCGCCGAGGACTGCATGAAGGTCATTGAGGCAGAAATGGCATGCGGCCGCCGTCTGGTACAGGTTGGCTTTATGCGCCGCTATGATACCGGCTACCGCGCAATGAAAAAGGTCATCGACGAGGGCAAAATCGGCGCTCCGCTGCTCATTCACGCATGCCACCGCAATTTCAGCCATGTCCCGGGGCATACTTCGGATATGACCATTGCAAACTCAGGCGTTCATGAACTGGACGTGCTGCGCTGGCTGCTCGGCGAGGACTATTGTAAGGGCGGCGTCATCTGCGGCAAGCAGAACCGCGGCGAAGACCCGGAAGTCCTGCTCGACCCACAGGTTATGATTCTGGAGACCAAAACCGGTGTGCGCATTGATGTAGAAATCAATCAGCATGCAGGCTATGGCTATGATATCCAGTGCGAAGTCGTGGGGGAAAAGGGCGTCGTTTCGCTGCCCGACCCGGCAACCGTACATACCCGCATCGACTGCCAAGCAGGGTATGAAATCTACAACGACTGGACGCAGCGCTTTATTCAGGCATACGACACCGAGTTCTCCGAATGGGCGGCTTCGGTTGAAGCCGGCAAACTGGTTGGCCCGTCCTCGTGGGATGGTTATGCGGCTTGTGTCGGCGCAGATGCCTGCAACACCGCACGCAACACGGGCGCGTATATGCTGCCCATCGAGCTGCCGGAGACCCCGGAGTTCTACAAATAATAAAAAAGGGAGACTTCGGTCTCCCTTTTTCATATTCTGATAAAATTTCAAATTCAAAGGGGGATTCTGATGGATTTCTACACACTTGACCGCGCAGACATCCAGATTTCCGGTCTGGCGCTGGGCACATGGGCATTTTCCGGCGCGAAGATCTGGGGAGAAAACGACGATACCGAGTCCATCCGCACCGTTCACTGCGCATTGGAGCGCGGCATCAACCTGTTCGACACCGCCGAAAAATACGGAAACGGCAAGGCAGAAGAGGTGCTTGGCGCTGCGCTCAAAGGACGGCGGCAGGATGCCGTAATCGCAACCAAAATTTTCACTGACCACCTGCACTACGACGATGTCATTGCCTGCTGCGAAGCAAGCCTCAAGCGTCTGCAAACCGATTACATTGACCTGTACCAAATTCACTGGCCCACGGCATCCATCCCGCTCGAAGAGACATTCCGCGCCTTTGAAACCCTCAAACGGGATGGAAAAATCCGCGTGGTGAGCGTATGCAACGCCGGTCCATCCTGTATCCGCGAGATGACGCCCTATGGCATTGCCATGAACCAGCTTCCTTATGCGCTGATCTGGCGCGTTGCGGAAAAGAAAATCATCCCCGCAAGCGAACAGGCGGGCGTCCCGGTCTGGGCATATGTACCGCTCGCACAGGGGCTCCTGACCGGAAAGTTCCGCTCCATCGACGATGTGCCGCTTGGACGGCGCGAAACCCGTTTTTACAGCTCTCGCTGGCAGCAGGGACTGCACCACGACCCCGGGTTCGAGGAGGAAATCTTCGCATTTCTCGGCAAACTGGACGCATTGTGCAAATCCGGCGGCGTAACGCAGGCACAGGTTGCATTCAGTTTCCTCAAACGCCGTCCGATTGTCAAAAGTATTCTGGCGGGAGCGCGTTCGGTACATCAGCTCGAACAAAATCTGGACTCCTACGAAATGCAGGTTCCGGATGCGCTGATGGAGGAAATTGAAGCCCTCTCCGAGCCGCTCAAGGAATGCATGGGCGAAAACGCCGATCTCTGGATCAGCGACGGCGGCGGACGCTTCTATTAAATTCGGTGCAAAACAAAAAGCAGAGGAAAATTTCCTCTGCTTTTTTCATGCCAGTGAACCGCTTATTCCTCGTCCGAAGAATCCCGGTCGCTCCCGATAGGTTCGTCCTCATAAATATAGGCATTGATCTGCTCGGCGGCGCGGTCCAAATCATAAACGATGTACTGCTCGTTTGCCCCGCCATATTCCCATTCTCCGTCTGCTGGCACGCGCGCATGCTCAATTTCCGGCTTGCCGTTTGCAAAAAGCCCCTTGGCAAGCGACAGCATTTCGGTCTTTTTGAGCGAAGTGGTTACATAGGGCAGAAGCCGCGGCATCATACCCGCAAGCTCGGTCATAGATTTGTCCTTCACCGTATCAAACATGGCTTCGAGCACAATCGACTGCCGCTCGACGCGCCCCCAGTCGTCACCCGTGCCGCCCTTGCGGATGCGCGCAAAGGTCATCGCCTGAATGCCGTTTAGGTGTTGATATCCAGCTTCCTCGATCAATTCAGGCTCCATATCAAAGGATTCATAATATTCCCGGATAAATTTGTTTGCCTCTTTGCGCTCTTTCTCGGAAACCTCGATATCTACGCCGCCGACTTCGCCAATGAGATTTGCCATCTGCACAAAATTAACTTCGGCATAATCGGTAATATTGAGATCAAAGGTTTCATTGATCGCTTTGATTGCCCCCTTGGGTCCGTCAAAGCTGTACGCATGGCATAGCTTCTGCGTGCCATGGCCATCAATTTCGACGCGGCTGTCGCGCATGAGGGAAGTCAGCTTGACTTTTCCCGTATCCGCGTCCACGGTCATGACCATCATACAGTCCGACCGTGTCGGCTCGTCCGGACGGGTATCCACCCCGAACAGCGCAATATTCGTGATGCCCGAAGCGGGTTTGACATGTACCGCCAGTTCCTCCGCCGAAACGCCCTCGAGCGAATCGTCATAGGTATACGAAAACGCAAACCGGTAAACAAACAGTCCGGCTGTGATTGCCAGCAGGGTGACAACCCCCATCAGCAGCCAACGGCGCACAATGCGCATCAATCGACGAAATGACATTTTCTTTCCTCCAAACCGCCATTTTAGGAGTAAAACAGAGCATCGCGCGGCCTGATGCCAGACCGCGCGATGATGCATACAGTATTTGTATTGTAGCACAATATTCCACCTGTTTTTGAACAAACGGTGAATTTTTTGCGTCAAACCGGCTGCAAATGCTTAATCCTCAAATGCGAGGTTGATATAGTCCTCAGTCACCTGAATGACACGCATGGTGTTGGTGTAGCTGACGCGGCCAACCGGCATACCTGCGGTGACAACAATGATGTCGCCCACCTTTGCATCCATTGCCTGTACCGCACCACGAACCGCCTGCATATACAGACCAGTGCCGCTGGACGGACGATTTACCATGCACGGAATAACGCCCCAAGTCATGGTCAGACGATGGAAAGTCTTTTCAGACGGTGTTGCACCGACAATCATCTTACCCGGACGGCGGCAAGATACTGCACGCGCAGTCGAGCCGGACTCCGTAAACGCCACAATGCACTTGGCATCCAGGTCAGCAGAGGTGGTGCAGACCGCATGCGCAATCGCGTTGGTCTTTGCATCGCCCGAAATTGCCATTTCTGCAAGCTCCGGACGGGTGACACGGCGGCGGTCATAGTGAATGTTGGATTCTGCATTAACTGCGATGCGGCTCATGGTTTCAACGGTCTCAACCGGATACTTGCCGACCGAAGTCTCGCCGGACAGCATGATTGCCGAAGTGCCGTCGTAAACTGCGTTTGCAACGTCGGAAACCTCCGCACGGGTCGGACGCGGGTTCTTTGCCATGGACTCCAGCATCTGGGTCGCAGTGACAACGCGCTTGCCGCGCGAAATGCAGGTCTTGATGATGTTCTTCTGAATTTCCGGCAGCTCCTCGAACGGAACCTCTACGCCGAGGTCGCCGCGGGCAACCATAACGCCGTTGGCTTCGTCCAGAATCTCCTGAATATTGTTGACGCCTTCCATATTCTCGATCTTGCAGATGATCTCGACGTCTTCCTTGCCGTTTTCGCGGAGGATTTCCTTGATGTCGCGGACATCCTGCGCGCTGCGGGTGAAGGATGCTGCGATGAAGTCAATGCCCTGTGTCAGACCGAATTCGATGTCTGCGCGATCCTTCTCGGAAACGAAAGGCATGTGCAGCTTGATGCCCGGTACGTTGATCGACTTGCGGTTGGAAAGGGGACCGCCGTTGAGCGCCTTGCAGACAATATCCGTGCCCTTGACCGCAGTTACCTCGAATGCAACCAGACCGTCGTCGATGAGGATGCGGGTGCCGACCTCAACATCGTCCGGCAGACCGTCATAGGTGATCGAAACGATGGTGTTGTCGCCCTCAATGTCGCGGGTGGTCAGGGTGAACTCCTGTCCCTCCACGATCTCAATTTTGCCATCCTTATAGGTTTTGGTACGGATTTCCGGACCCTTGGTGTCCAGCATCAGACCGATCGGCAGACCCAGCTCAGCGCGCGCCGCCTTGACCATATCCATACGAGCCTTGTGTTCTTCATGGGAACCGTGGCTGAAGTTGAAGCGCGCGACATTCATGCCCGCCTTCATCATGTTTTTCAGTACATCGCCCTTGTCAGTAGCAGGGCCCAGCGTACAAATGATTTTTGTTCTACGCATTTGTGCAGATACCTCATTTCATTCCTTGCAAACCGGATTGTTTGCCTCAATATAATAGATTCCTTCTGTTATTTATTTTACCATTTCTCATGCCCATTTGACAATATCTCAAGTGATTTGGAAATTCTTTCGCCACATTTTCATTGCTTTTATGCAAAACTCCTTTCTTTATCCAGAAGATTTGTTGCATTTTGCCGGATACAGCTTGTCATGCCATTCCAAATCCATTATAATAGCACTAGAACCTATCCGAAACTTCACCAAATACGCACCGCGTCCGGCGTCCGGCCGGACGCGTCATTGTTCCGGGCAGCCCCTTTCCAACGGTTCGCCCGCTTTTCAGGAGGTACCAACTATGAAAAAATCACCGGCGCTTGTTGTCATGGCTGCGGGTATGGGCTCGCGCTACGGCGGTCTCAAGCAAATTGACCCGCTTGGACCCGGCGGGCAGATCATTCTCGACTATTCCATCTACGATGCATACCGTGCAGGCTTCTCGCGCGTGGTCTTTATCATCAAGCCCGAACTCGAGGACGCTTTTGAGCAGGCAATCGGCAAAAAGGCGCGCCGCTATATGCAGGTAGACTATGCGTTCCAGACGCTCGAAAACCTGCCGGATGGACTAACGGCTCCCGAAGGACGGGAAAAGCCGCTCGGCACCGGCCACGCGGTCTGGTGCGTTGCAGATATGCTCGATGTGCCGTTCGCAGTCATCAACGCCGACGATTTTTATGGCGCGGATGCGTTCCGTAAAATGTATGATTTTCTCTCCGCGGCGCAGGACGACGAAAAATACCGTTACTGCATGGTCGGTTATAAGGTTGAAAACACGCTCACTGAAAACGGCACAGTCTCGCGCGGCGTATGCACGGCGGATGAAGCAGGATTTCTTGCTTCCATCATCGAGCGCACCGCCATCCAGCGCGGTACGGATGGCGTCATCCGCTACGAGGAAAAGGATGGTTCCGGCGGCGTCATTCCGGACGGCACCCCGGTTTCCATGAACCTCTGGGGCTTCACCCCGTCGTTCCTCGGCGAACTGACCGCTATGCTTCGCAGCTTTTTCGCGGAAAAACTGCCCCAGAATCCGGAAAAAGGCGAGTTTTATCTGCCTGCCGCCGTGGATGCGCTCATTCAGGACGGCAAAGCAACTGCGCGCCTGCTGACCACCGATGCACGCTGGTTCGGCGTCACTTACCGTGAAGACAAGCCGGCTGTGCAGGCTGCACTTGCTGCCATGACCGCAGCAGGCGAGTACCCCGCTAATTTATGAGGGCTGCGCTATGATTGAAAACTTTTCTGAACGCTTCGTTGACTTTGTAAACCGGGTGGAGCAAGACCTGCCCAAGCAATTCGCGCCCCAGCGCATGATGAAAATCGGCGGCAGGATTGCGGCGCTGTATGCCGAATATTCGGTGGATGAAAAGAAAAAGCTCATGGGGCTGATGCCGCTCAATATGTCCAGCCATTGCCACGAATACCGCCTGCTGTATGCCGTGCCTTCTATGGATCTCTCTGCCCTTGAGGATTGGTGGGAGTTCGCGCGCGACTTGCAAAAAGAACTCGTGCCGGTTGACCCCATGCATGAGTTCTCGATGGTCAGCCTGATTCTGGTTTCCGGGGAAGTGACCCGGGATGTCGCCCGCAAGCTCAAGGGCAAGGCGAGCGAGCTGCGCTACGACAAGCCGAATGCCGGCTGGTCGAGCGTGCGTGTCGCGCTCGTCGATCTGGATTCCCGCAAAATCCATGTCAACCGCATGGGCGCGCCCCTGCGCGATACCATTAAAAATCTGCTCTGATTTTCGCTTTCATTTTTGCCGTTTTGCAGGGCTTTATGCAAATTTTCTTGCATTTTCTGCCCTACTGTGATAAGATAATTTGTACGCATACTGCCCCCCGCGGGCTTTGCGAATTCATCGATGATTTTTCAAAAGAAGCGGAGGTTTAGAAAACTGATGGATACCATGCACATTGTTCTGAGCGTAATCGAAGTGCTCGCGTGCCTGTTCCTGATTGTCACCATCCTGCTGCAGGAGGGCGCATCTCAGGGTCTTTCCGGCACCATTGCCGGCGGCGCGGACACCTTCTTCGGCTCCAAAAAGGGTCACGGCATGCAGAGCATTCTGAGCAAGATCACCACCGGCGTTGCAATTTTGTTTGTTGTACTCGCGGTTGTGCTCAACCTGATTTAACATGCGCAAATTACAGCTGGTCACGCTGGGACTGTTTGGTCTGTTCGCAGTGCTTACTGCGTTCTTCCAGCTGCGCGCCGGCATGAAAGACGGGGAAGCATCCCGGAGCAACGCTCCGGACGTCCGGGACGCCGGGCGGAATTATTCCCGCAAAGCCGGCCGCTGCGCTATCCTTGCCGCCGTATTTCTTGTGATCTGTATGATCTTCGGCGCAATGAGCCTTTAAAAAAAACGCCCTTTGGGCGTTTTTTTCATGCAAAGAGCCGTTCCCAACCGGGAACGGCTCTTTTTGGGCGGCTTGCAAGGAACCACGGAAAGGAGGGGGATTCGTGCGAGCACTGACAGCGTACCGCACCCGCTTTTCATCCGGCGGACAAAAATGAACTGCCGGGAAACGATAAAAATCGAACAAAAATGAGATCTGATTCTGGGAGAGTGCGACCGCTGAGCGCGGAGAACCCAGCGGCCGCTTTCGGAAAGGGGAGGGCAAAATGAACGTACCTGTCTTGTGCTGATTTATTCCGGCAAAGAAGCGGAAACCGATTCGGTATGCAAACAAGATTCCCGCCGGGCGCCAGAATATTTTTCTTTTTGTGTTGCCATACGCATACGGCACTCGGGGCAAGTCACGTGTTTTTCATACCATTCGGACTTTTTTGCCCTTTCTTCCGCCTGACCAGTTAAATCCATTGTTTGTATGTGCCCGCAGCGGAATTTGACTTCCTGCAGCATCCTGCATATCTCCTTTCGTGCATAGATGCACCCTGTGTTTGGGTTTTTATCGGTATGATTTTCGCTGTGAAAATTTTGTTTTTCCTGAAATCTGTTTTATTTTGTAATTTTATTATAGTATCAATCCTTTTAAATTTCAACGTACATTTTGTACAAAATTATATAACTTTTCTATATATCACAACCATATCTTAGTTATTATGCCTTGAAAAAATATTTTTCAATCCATATTATTTCAGTATGATAGCATGAGAATTCTGTGTTTTTCTTCACAGGCATTTTTCCCTTCATCCATACGCCCCCCTTGCGCATTCCATCAAAACAGGGTATCCTGTATTCAGGAAACGGAGTGAAATCTATGAACATCCAAATCTTTGGAAAGTCCAAATGTTTTGATACCAAAAAAGCCGAACGCTGGTTCAAAGAGCGCGGCATCAAATTCCAATCCATCGACCTGCTCAAATACGGGATGTCCAACGGTGAATTTACCTCAGTCTGCCGCGCGGTTGGCGGCTTTGAAGCACTGATTGACCCCAAAGCGAAAGACGCTGCTACGCTGCGCTATCTGGCGGATGATGCCGATAAAATTGACCGTCTGCTGGACGACCCGCGGCTAATGCGCACCCCGATTGTGCGCAACGGCAAACAGGCAACCGTGGGATATTGCCCGGAAATTTGGGCAGCGTGGGAATAAGCATTTACACAGGGTTATACACAGCTTGTGGATAACCCTGTGCATACTTTGGATAACTCCCACAAAAAATAGTTTTACATTTTATGGTTAGGAGCGTTTTGTGAAAGAAGTCACCATTTATACCGACGGCGCGTGCTCGGGCAATCCGGGACCGGGCGGCTGGGGCGCCATTCTGCAATACGGCGCGCATGAAAAGGAAATTTCGGGCGGCGACCCGATGACCACCAACAACCGGATGGAACTTTTGGGCGTAATTTCCGCACTCGAACTGCTCAAGGAGCCGTGCCGCGTGGAACTGTATTCGGATTCCAAATACGTCATTGACGGCATTACAAAAGGGTGGGCAAAGGGCTGGCGTGCCCGCGGCTGGAAGAAAGCCGACAAATCTCCGGCAAAAAATCCGGAACTTTGGGGGCGTTTGCTCGACCTGCTCGACCTGCATACCGTGACATTTCACTGGGTCAAGGGGCATGCGGAAAATCCCTATAACAACCGCTGCGACGAGCTTGCCGTCGGAGAATGGAAAAAATTAAAATAAAAATATCCCGCTCGGCGCATACCGTGCGGGATATTTTCTTTTTACTGAAGTTTTCCTTTTCTCAGACGGGTAATCATCTCGTCGTTTGTAAAGGTGTCCTTGACCGTCACCTTGGTGCCTGCCGGAATGACAAATTCGGTCACGCCATAGTGGTCATCGCCTGTTTTGCCCCAGTCATAGGTGTAGCCGAGACGTGTCCACGGATGCGGATTTTCAAAATAATTTGCTGTAACCTGCCCATTGAACCAGCTGATGAAATCCTGATCTACCGTTTCCTCAAATGCAAGCGACATTTTTTTGAGCTGTGCATCCGGCTGATATGCTGCGCGCAGCACACGCTCGGGCGTCACGGATACAAGCACAAAGGTCGAACCCTTCGCATTTTCCGGCAAACCAAGCATCTGCCGGATGCGCGCATCCTTGCTGTTTTTGAGCACATCCTTGTTGGCAGCGCCCCACGAGGCAAGTTCCAGATCGGCATACGCCCATGTATATTCCTCGAGCGTCAGCTGATCGTCTTTTTTAAACTCTTCTGCCGCCTGATCGGTCCAGAATACCAGCTGCACCCGATCATTTTCCTCATCGTAGGTTACGCGACCATCCTCTTTGACCAAACAGACCAAATCGTGGATCTCGTCCTGCTCTGCCTGCAGCGCATCGACAACCGCTTCCTCATAGGTTATCATTTCCGCTTTGATCTTATCCTGTTCGCTTTGCTTTGCCTTTTCGTTGGCATGGATTTTGCTTGATACCGTGTGCACCAGTACGCCGCTGAGCACCATCAGCACCAGTACAATAATCATCGGAAGCCGCCAGTGGAACAACACCCGCTGCCAGCCCTTCTGCTGTTTTCTCGGCCGGCGGCGCGGCGTTTCATTGTTTGCCATATCGTATCCCTATCCCTTTCTCTGCTGTATGTGGTAAGCAATTCTGGTCACCAGTGTTTCCGGTGCAAGACGGCGTGCCGCAAGCGCAAGGCGCATCCCCATTCCAGGTACAATCACACCTTTTCCTGCAAGCAGACCGTCAATTCCATATCGGGCAGCTTCCTCCGCTGAAATCCCGCCGATTGAGAATTTTACATCCGCCACCTCGTTAAATTCGGTATTCACCGGTCCGGGGCACAGTGCGGCAATCTGCACGCGGCTATGTTCCTGCCGCAACTCTTCCCGGATTGCCTGTGTCAGCCGCAGCACATAATTCTTGGTCGCATAATACGTTGCCATGAGCGGTCCCGCCATAAACCCTGCCGAGGACGCCACATTCAAAATATATCCGCGGTTGCGTGCCCGAAAATCCCGCAAAAACAGCTTGGTCAGCACATGCACAGCAACAATGTTGGTCTGGATCATTTCCAGCTCTCTATCCAAATCAGTTTCCGCAAACTGCCCAAAAAGTCCAAATCCCGCATTGTTGATGACAATTTCCACGTCATCCCCACGTGCAGCCTCATAAACCAGACGGCACTGGCGCACGCTCGAAACATCAGCGGCTAAAATTTTGCAGCGCACCGGCAATTCTGCGGCAAGTTCTTTCAAGCGTTCTTCCCGCCGTGCAATCAGCGTCAAATCATACCCGCGTGCCGCTAAAATCCGCGCCATTTCCCTGCCGATTCCAGCCGACGCGCCGGTAATGACAGCTCTCATTCGCGTTCCTCCTTTTTACAGCTACATGCCATCCCGCATCCTGCGCAGCCGCCGCAGCAGCCTTTGCCGCTGGCTTTTTGCCGCCGTAAATACCGAACGGATAATATTACTCCAAGTATAACCAATCCAACGACAATATAATCAATCATAAACGGTCATCCTTTTTTCATTTAGTGTAGCATCTTCGTTCATTTCTGTCAATCTGCGTGCCCGAAAGTCCTTCCGGATTGTTGAAAGTGTATGGAATATTTCCCTGTTTTTATTTTGTTTCCATATCCGATATTTTAACCGAAATGTGACGTTTTATCTGCCGGATTGCGGTTGACTTTACCTGTCTGTTCCAGTACCATAAAGATATTGACGGAACAGTCCCGGACTGCTCCGGGAAAAGAGGGGGAACGCATGTTGAAAAAGACTCTATTTCGGATGTTATCTGTATTCTGTGCCGCTTCACTGCTGACCAATCCGGCACTTGCCGCCCATATTCAGGATTATCCTGACGCCGCGGGGCACTGGGCATATGATGCGCTCAGCCATGCGGTCGAAGATGAACTGCTCTACGGTGACGAGCAGGGACGCCTGCTGCCCAGCGGCAGCCTGACCGTGGCGCAGATGACCGCAATTTTAAACCGTGTGCTCGGCGTGTCCAATACCGACCGTGCTTATCCCGGTACCCCGGACGGGCAATGGTACTCTCTGGATGCCGCCAAGGGCGCGTCGCTCGGCATTCTGCCCATGGACGGCTCGCTCACGCTGACTGCAAACGCCGCCCGTGCCGAAGTTTTTCAGGCGCTTGCCGCAGCTTTTGGTCTGGAAGAAGCCGCCCCGGATGAAAGTGTGCTCGACCAGTTCTCCGATGTGAGCATGCTCACACCGCAGCAGCGCCGCGCCGCCGCCGTGCTTGTGCGGGACGGCATTGTTTCCGGTGCGCAGGATGGTTCTTTGCAGGCTTCCCGCGGCATAACCCGCGCCGAATTTGTGTCGCTCATTTACCGCATATGCAGCGGCAGCTATCTGCCCTCTTTTTCTGATGCATCCGCACCTCTGGAATCCGAAGCCCCAGAGACCGGCTCCACGGATTCCCCGGACACTGAGAATTTAGAAACGCCTGAATCTGATACACCCATTCCCGAAACGCCCGAACCGGAACCCCCTGTGCAGCCTGCCGTTTCGTTTTACACCGCAATGCCGCAGCCGGGCGACCCGCTCGCCAAACGTGTCGTGCTGCGCGGGGAAAATATGGCGGCTCCGTTTACCGAGGGCGAACCGGTTTCCATTGACCGTTTGGTACTCGCCACCACGGGCAGTGACCTGACGATGGAAAAAAGGTCCGGAAACACCTTTGGAACCATTGCAATCGGCGGCGGCACCGGAGCGGTGTCCCTCAACGGCAATCTGACCTCCTCAGTCGAAGTGACCGGTTCGGGGCGCACCGTATCCCTGTCCGGCATGACGCTCGATACGCTGATTGTCAGCGGCACGGATAATACGATCACAATCGATGAAACCACCAAAATCGACACTCTGCACGTGCAGCCGGGCGCGTCGAACAACTCGTTCACCGTAGATGGCTCGGTAAAAACCGCGAACCTACACGGAAACCGCACCAAGCTTGCAGGTGCAGGCCGCGCGGATACGGTAGAAATAAGCGGCAAACACTGTACCACCGAACTTTCTTCCGGCACGGTAACCGACAATTCCGACAGCGGTTTGGATTCGATTCAAATGACGGTCGAAGCACCGAAGGTTGCTCCCGGCGGGCAGCTGACCGCAACCGTAACCATCACTGGTGCAGATAAGGCGCGAACCTGCACCGCACAGTGGTATCTGGATGGAAAACCGGAAGAAAACTTTATCAATCCGGCATTTGAAGTACAGGAGGGCAGTACCTCTTCCTATCGTCGCACGCTGGAATTCACCCGCGATATGCCGCTTACGCATACGATTGGCTTTGTGCTGACCTATCAGAATCCCGTGACCGGCGAAACCGAAAAGAAAATCGCAGGCGCGGAAGCGCAGATCGAAAACTATCCGCCAAGCCATTATCTGCCGTCCCCAGAGGAAGTGCTTGCCAAGGTGCATTCCACCTATCGAAAGGACAACACGGACTATACGCCCGAGGAAAAAACGGTATTTGTCAACGCAAAAGGCTATTCCAGTCCCACGCCGTATCTGCTGTGGGTCAGCCGCTCGGCGCAGAAGGTCAATGTCTTTGAGGGCAGCAAAGAAAACTGGGAGCTGATTCATGAATTTGACTGTGCGACCGGCGCGCCGGGCAGTTCAACGCCGGTCGGGGTAACCTATGTCACCTATAAGCAAACCAACTGGACAACCAGTAGCTATACCTGCCGGCCGATTGTGCGGTTCTATCCGAATACCGGCTATGCGTTCCACTCTCGGCTATACTATCCGGGCACGGACAAGGTGAAGGACCCCTCGATGGGATTCCCTGTTTCGCATGGCTGCGTGCGCATGATGGACGAAGGAATCTACTGGCTCTATGACAACGTTCCGACAAAAACGACCGTCGTGATTTTTTGATTGCTACATAAAATCGGAACGCATTCTCCGCGGACAGGTACGTGCCACCAAAAGAGGGCAAGGGAACCCAGGTTCCCTTGCCCTCTTTTGAAATCTCCCCATCCCTCCTGACCAGACCTACGCATTTTCACAGAAAATGCTACCCGGTCATGCGGCTCGTGCGCAGGTACGCGCAAATAGTTTTCCGTTTTGGTTGAATGCCGCGCACAGACGCGGATGCGAGCCGCTATTTTGAGGGTACGTGCCGCGCAGGGGTGCCAGCCGATTTGCGTGTGCAGCTTTTTGCCGCTGGTCGCTGGGGCGCGCTGTGGGTTGGCTCACACCAGCGGCGAGCGGCACGAAGCTTCTGAACCGCCTAACCGACGGGCTACGCCTAAAAACAAGCCCCCGGCTTGTTTTTTAACGGCTGCGCCCCTTTCCATAGCGGCTCGTATAGGCGTCTGCACGGAATATTTTCACAAAACGGAAAATCTATTTTCTCGTAAATCCATACCCTCTGGATGGCGGGGTAGCTTTTTTCGGAGAAAAAAGCGTGAGCCTGGCGTGAGGAGGAGAGGATGATTCAAAAAGAAGGAGAGGAACCTCGGTTCCTCTCCTTCTTTTTACATAGCAAAGCAAACGGCAGGGTACAGCCATCCGTTGTATCGGAAGCAACGATAGGGTGTCCATTCCCAAAGCAGCAAAAAATTCTTATTCCTCGGAAACCTCCTCGGTTTCCTCTTCGTGGTCGGTACGGACAATCGAAATAACCTTGACATCCTCTGCAATACGCATCACAATTACGCCCTGGCTGCCTCTGCCGCACTCACGAATCTGTCCAACCGGAGTACGGATAATCACGCCGTCATCGGTGATAATCATGACATCATTTTCTGCGTCAACCACTACTGCGCCTGCAACCAAACCGGTCTTTTCGGTCAGATTGTGCAGCATCACACCGCTGCCGCCGCGATGATGCACGCTGAACTCTTCAACCGGCGTACATTTGCCGTAACCGTTTTCAGTAATGGACAGCACCTGTGCGCCCTTACGCGCACGCGCCGCACTCACGACATAATCGCCCTCTGCGAGACGAATGCCGCGCACGCCGACCGCAGTACGACCCATTGCACGGACTTCCTTTTCCGCAAACGTAATTGCCTTGCCCTCGTGGGTAGCAATCAGAATGTTCTCATTGCCGTCTGTCAGGCGTACATCTACAACAACGTCGCCCTCATTCAGACCGAGTGCACGCAGACCTCCGCGCCGGATATTCTGCAAATCGCTGAGCAAAATGCGCTTAATTACGCCCATTCGCGTGACAAAGACCATATATTTATCGTCCGAGAACTCTCGAATCGGGAACATGGCGGTAACCTTTTCCTCGGGATCAAGTTCCAACAAATTGACAATATTGGTTCCCTTTGCTGCACGGCCGGCTTCGGGCACCTGATAACCCTTGAGCTTGTAGACCTTACCCTGCGTGGTAAAGAACAGCAGCGTATCATGCGTAGATGCAGTAAACAGTCCGCGGGTAAAGTCCTCCTCGCGCGTAGTCATGGCGTTGACGCCGCGTCCGCCGCGATTCTGTGCACGGTATGCCGAGGTCGGGATGCGCTTGATGTAATTGAAATGGGTGAGGGTATAGGTGCAGTCCTCTTCCTCAATGAGATCTTCAATATCGATTTCATCCGCTACATTGGCAATTTCCGTGCGGCGCTCGTCGCCATAAGCGTTTTTGATCTCCAAAAGTTCTTTTTTGACCACCTCGAGCATATTGTGATCGCTCGACAGAATCTCCATAAATCCGGCAATCTTTCCTTCCAGTTCCGCATACTCCTCGTTGAGTTTCTGCTGCTCCAGACCGGACAGACGGCCAAGACGCATATCGACAATCGCCTGTGCCTGTGTTTCATCCAGATGGAATTCATAGTGTTCGGAACCGTCTACAATGCCGAGCAGGGCAATCTGGTCAATCCAGAACGGTTCTTTGCACAGATTTTCTTTTGCCTCTGCCTCGTTTTTGGAAGCGCGGATGATGGCAATGATGCGGTCGATGTTGTCCCCATCGGTCGCAACCTTGAGACCTTCCAGAATGTGCGCACGCGCCTGTGCCTTGGCAAGGTCGAAACGGGTACGGCGGGCAACCACACTTTTCTGGAAATCTACGTAATAATCAATAATCTCACGCAGGCTGAGCACACGCGGCTGCACCTTGTCCGGATTGGACGGAGTGGGCACGAGCGCGAGCATAATCATCGAGCAGGTATCCTGCATCTGGGTATAGTTATAGAGCTGGTTGAGCACCACCTGCGCGTTGGCATCGCGCTTGATCTCGATGACGATACGCATGCCCTCACGGGAGGATTCGTCGCGCAGCCCGGAAATCCCGTCCACACGCTTGTCCTTCACAAGATTTGCAATCGACTCGACCAGACGCGCCTTGTTGACCATGTAAGGAATCTCGGTGACAATAATCTGGCTGCGTCCGTTTGCGGTTTCTTCAATTTCGCAGCGCGCACGCACCTTAACCTTGCCTCTGCCGGTCGCATACGCCGAGCGGATGCCGCTACGGCCCATGATAATGCCGCCGGTCGGGAAGTCCGGACCCTTGACAATCGCGCACAGCTCGTCAAACTCCGCTTCCGGATGGTCAATTACATGGCAGACACCGTCAATAACCTCACAGAGGTTGTGCGGCGGGATATTGGTCGCCATACCGACCGCGATGCCGTTCGAGCCGTTGACGAGCAGGCAGGGGAAGCGGGAGGGCAGCACGACCGGCTCCTTACGCTCCTCGTCGAAGTTCGGCATGAAGTTGACCGTATCTTTCTTGATATCGGACAGCATGGCGTTTGAAATTTTCGCCATACGTGCCTCGGTGTAACGGTAAGCTGCCGGGGGGTCGCCGTCGATGGAACCGAAGTTGCCGTGACCGTCAATCAGGGGGTAACGCAGCGAGAAAGGCTGCGCCATGCGCACGAGCGCGTCGTAAACCGAGGCATCGCCGTGCGGATGATACCGACCGAGCACGTTGCCGACTGCGGTTGCACATTTACGGTATGGCTTGTCGCTCGTCAGACCGTCCTCGAACATGGCGTACAGGATACGGCGGTGTACCGGCTTCAGACCGTCGCGCACATCAGGCAGCGCACGTCCAACGATGACGCTCATCGCGTAGTCGATATAGGATTTTCGCATTTCCCGGTCCAGATCGACCGGGAGAATCTTTTGATTTTCGTATTCTTGACTCAATGTATTCCCTCCAAAAACGAGAGGCAAAATAGAAAGTGAAATGTGAAGATTGGAGAGTGAAGATCTTCCGCTTTCCTCTCTATTCTTGATTTTATACCAGTGAAATTGGAACACCGGATCAGCTGAGCAGAAAAAAGTTTCTCAACTCTCAACTCTTCACTCTCAACTCTCTATCAAATGTCCAGATTGATAACGTACTTGGCATTCTTCTCGATGAACTCGCGGCGCGGCTCGACCTTTTCGCCCATGAGCAGAGAGAAAGTCTCGTCTGCTGCAGCTGCGTCCTCCATGTGCACCTGCTTTAGAATGCGGTGCGCGGGGTCCATGGTGGTTTCCCAGAGCTGTTCGGGGTCCATCTCACCAAGACCCTTATAGCGCTGTACGCGGACGTTGTCGCCCATTTCCGCAAGGCAGGCGCGCTGCTCCTCGTCCGAGTAAGTATAGCGCACATCCTTGCCCTTTTCATTTTTGAAAAGCGGCGGCTGCGCGATATAGACGTGCCCATGCTCGATGAGCGGACGCATGAAGCGGAAGAAGAAAGTGAGCAGCAGGGTGCGGATATGGCTGCCGTCCACATCGGCATCCGCCATCAGGATAATCTTGCCGTAGCGCAGCTTTTCGAGATTGAAATCCTCGCCGAAGCCTGCGCCGAAGGCGGTAATCATCGGGGTCAGCTTTTCATTGCCGAATACCTTGTCGAGACGCGCCTTTTCGACGTTCAACATTTTGCCCCAAAGCGGCAGGATTGCCTGATATTTGCGGTCGCGCCCTTCCTTTGCCGAGCCGCCCGCCGAGTCGCCCTCGACGATGTAAATTTCGGTCAACGCCGGGTCGCGCTCCTGACAGTCTGCCAGCTTGCCGGGCAGGGAAGCGCCGTCGAGCGCCGACTTTCTGCGGGTCATTTCACGCGCCTTGCGCGCCGCTTCGCGGGCACGGGCTGCGGTCTGCGCCTTGTCGATGATGGCGCGCGCCACCGCCGGGTTTTCTTCAAAGAAAGTAGTCAGGCGGTCGTTCATCATGGTTTCGACCAGGGTGCGCATGTCGCTGTTGCCGAGTTTGGTCTTAGTCTGCCCCTCGAACTGGGCTTCCTGTAATTTCACCGAAATGATTGCGGTCAGACCCTCGCGGCAGTCATCGCCCGAAAACGCCTTGTCGTTTTCCTTGATGAGGTTATTTTTGCGCCCGTAATCGTTGAGCACACGGGTCAGCGCTGCCTTGAAGCCGGTTTCGTGGGTACCGCCCTCGGTGGTATTGATGTTGTTTGCAAACGAAATCAGGGTTTCGGAGTACGAATCGGTATACTGCATGGCAACCTCCGCCATGCTGCCCTCGCGGCTGCCCTCCATGTAGATAACGTCCTTATGAATCGGAGTCTTGGTGCGGTTGAGATGCTCGACAAACTGGCGAATGCCGCCCTCGTAATGCATCACTTCCTCACGTACATCCTCGTCGCGCTCGTCCATCAGGGTGATTTTGATGCCCGCATTGAGGAACGCCTGATCGCGCAGACGCTTTTCCAGCGTTTCATAATCGTACGTGGTGGTTTCAAAGATTTCAGGGTCCGCCTTAAAGCGGATGGTAGTGCCGGTTTCGCTTTCAAACGGCACAGATTCCATCTTTTTGACCGTCACACCGCGCTCAAAGCGCATGGTGTGCTTTTCGTGCCCGTCGCGCACCTCGGCTTCCATCCACATAGAAAGCGCGTTAACAACCGACGAGCCGACGCCGTGCAGACCGCCCGAAACCTTATAACCCTCGCCGCCGAACTTGCCGCCCGCATGCAGCACAGTCAGCACGACCTCGAGTGTCGGGATTCCCATCTGCGGGTGGATGCCGCAGGGGATGCCGCGGCCGTTGTCCTGCACGCGGATGATGTCGCCTTTCTCGATGGTGACTTCAATGTGTGTACAATATCCGGCAAGCGCCTCGTCAATCGAGTTATCGACAATCTCATACACCAGATGATGCAGACCGGGCGCCGCCGTGGAGCCGATGTACATGCCCGGGCGCTTGCGCACGGCTTCCAGACCCTCGAGCACCTGAATCTGGCTTTCATCATATGTTTCGGTCACCTTGAGGTCGAGCGCTTCATCGCTCAGCCCGAGTTCCTTTTTCTCAATGTTTTCACTCATATACCGTTCCTTTACTTCGCGCGCGCCGCAGCGCGCAGATCATCCAGAAAAACCCGCATGGGTCTTTACACAAACCGACGGCAGACACGCCCACCGGCTGTGCTGCCATCGGAATACTCGCTCAAAGCCGCAATTTCACGCGGAAAAGCTCACAGTTTCCCCTCCTCGGCACGCTTTTGCAGCGTGCGGGAGGAAATTTGAGAAATGTACAGAATTTCGCCCAGCGCACCCATACACAGCACTGCCGATTTGGGCAGATCATCGCACAGATCGACCACGCGCCCCTCACGGGTGAGCCGTTCGAGCAAAAGGCGGGTTCGTCCGGACGCAGTTGCCGTGTCCATATCGAAGATACAGACAATCGACCGCACCGGCACCATATAGTCTTGTCCGATATGCACATACATGGTTCTGCATCCTCCGCTGTTTCCAACACATTTCATTTGCTAATATTATATCACTTTTGAGCGGTTTTGTCTGCCAAAAATCAAATATTTCCGCTGATAAAATGTACAATCGCAACGAAAAATCCACGGAAATTCTGTTCATTTAGACCCTTGCATCTTTTTGCGTTCTGCTTTCTCCAATAATCTTCCCATTTTGCACGGTAAACAAACAGCCTGCGTCGATTTTTGCCGCAATATCTTCTTCACAGCAGGTGATAATCACCTGTCCCTCCGCGATGCGGTTGAGGACAAAATCCTGCCGCCGGCGGTCCAGTTCAGAGAGCACATCGTCTAAAAGCAGCACCGGATATTCCCCGCAGTCCTCAAAGAACATCTCCCGCTCTGCAAGCTTGAGCGCGAGCGCGCAGGTGCGCACCTGCCCCTGCGAACCATAAGAGGACGCAGAAACCCCATTGATTGTCAAATCCAAATCGTCTTTGTGCGGTCCGGACAGACAGGTGCGTGCCGCGAGTTCAAACTTCTTATGACTCATGACATGCTCGATCAGTTCCCGTTCAATTTCCGCAGCCCCCGCAAACGGGTCTGTAACCGCCGACACGGTCTGGTACACTGCACCCAAGGTTTCATGCGGCGCAGCCTCTCTGTGCACCGCTGCGGCTTTCTCCGAGAGTTTGCGGATATAATATGCCCGATACCGGATGATAATGGCGCCCAAATGCGCCATGCGCAGAGAGAAATCATCAAGAAGCTCCAAAAATTCCGGTTTTTCTTCACTGTCTTTTAAGATTTTATTCTTGTGGGCAAGCAGCTTTTCATATTCTGAAAGCACTTTATCGTAGTTCGGACGAAGCTGACACAGGGCAGTATCCAAAAAACGCCGGCGCGCCGACGCACCCGCACGGATTAAATACAGATCATCCGGACAAAACAACACCGTTTTGAGGATTCCACGTGCATCGCCCTGCCGTTTCATCCGCACACCGTTTCGCCAGACTTCGGCTGCCTTACGCTCGAACAGGCGCAGAGCAATCGTAAACTCCCGATTTTCTGCCTCAAAGTTTCCGATGATGCTTCCTTCCTTTTCACCGAAGCGTAACCCTTCTTTTTTTTGTCCAGTTCTAAAAAGTTTAATGGTCGATAATGCCGCAGCGGCTTCCAGAAGATTGGTTTTCCCCTGCGCATTTTCTCCGCTGATGATATTCACCCCGGGAGCAAAGGTAAATTCCTCCTCCGCGTAGTTGCGGAAATGATGCAATTTTATACTTTTTATCCTCATAATTATTCATCCAACCGCTGCATAAATGAGTAGAAAAAACAACTGCATTTCACACGTTTTGTGTGTCTACGCTTATTTTTCTATTTCCCGTATTTCCATATCTGTTTGAAGTGCCGCACGAAAAACATGCAGGATTTTTTACGGAATCCTGCATGTAAAATATCTACTCCACGATCTGAACTTCGCTTCCGTCTAAGGCAATGGTATCTCCCGGACGCAGTTTTTTGCCGCGCATGGTACAGATTTCTCCATTGACCAGCACTTCGCCCTCTGCAATGCGGATTTTTGCTTCTCCGCCCGAAGAAACCAGATTTGCAAATTTAAGCAGGGCATCAAGCTTGATAAACTCACCTGCAATCTGAATTTTTTCCATAAGAATCCCTCATTTTTTCAAACAAATCGTGTTTCACGTGAAACACAAAAATTTTTGTTATTCTCCGGCTTTTAACCGCACCGGCAGTACCAAGTAGGTAAATTTATCGCCCTCTACCGGACTGAGTACCAGCGGATTCAGTGCTCCGTTCAGGCTCATTACAATATTTTCATCTGTGCATGCACGCAAAGCGTCCAGCAAATACCGATTGTTGAACCCGATTTCAAGGCCTTCGACCGATTCTCCAAGCGCACATTCGTCATAAGATTTACCAACGGCTGTAATACAGCTCATTTTAACAACCGGTCCATCAAAGGTCATGCGAACCGGATTTTTCAGTTTTTCGGATACAATCAGGGATACGCGCTCAATGCAAGTAATCATTTCGCGGGCATTGACCGGAACTGCATGGCTGAAATTATGCGGGATGGCAGAGCGGTAATTGAGAAATTCGCCGTCGATCAAACGGGTGATCAGCACAGTGGAGCCGATTTCAAACAGAATATGCTTTTCATCCGGATAAACCGATACGGTTTTTTCTTTATCATCGACCAAAATGCGCTCGATTTCGCGCAGTGCAGTCCCCGGAACAACGAATTTCATATCGGTTTCCGGTACGGTTTCCAAAGTTTCCCGACGGACAGACAGACGGTAGCCATCGACTGCGACAACATGCAGCTGGCTGCCTTCGGTTTCAAACAGGCAGCCGGTGTGAATCGGTTTTGCTTCATTGTCAGAAACTGCAAAGATTGTCTGCGCAATCATCGATTTCAGCATGGGCTGCGGGATGACAATCTCGCGGGATTTGTCCACATCGGGCATCTGCGGGAAATCATCGGATGCGGAAGCGACCAGATTAAAGACAGCGCGTCCACATTTGATGGTGGTGAGCATTTTTTCATCGGTTTCCACATAGACAATATCGTCCGGGAGTTTGCGGACAATATCTCCGAACAATTTTGCGCTGAGGACAATTTCACCCGGTTCGATGATATCGGCATCAAGACTGGTACGAATTCCCATTGAAAGGTCATAACCTGCCAAAGTCAGACGGTCCGCAGCAGTGATGCGCAGGCCTTCGAGCAAAGCAATGGTGGATTTTGTAGAAACCGCACGGGACGCAATGCTGATTGCGTCGATCAAGGTCGATTTTTCACAGGAAAATTTCATAGTATTTTGTTCCTTTCAAATTTTGCACAGGAAGGGAGGAGCAGAGAGCTGCTTTTCCCGGGAAATGTTCTCTTATATATTATATTTATGATTTTAGTAGTAGTAGTAGTAGTGGGGAAACTGTGGATAACTCGGATTTTGTCAGGGAATCCGGGGTTTTCCCAATCCACAGCCAGATGGGGATACATTTGGACAGGCTTGTATTTGTTCCACATGTCCCGGGTTATCCACAATTTGTCCTTGTGGAATGCACAGGGATTTTGGGGATAACTTTGTTTGGGGAGTGGAGGTTTTTTTCGGTAAAAGCATAACATTTTGTTACGCAGTTTGATATAAAAACCCGTGCCGGAGTTTCCAGTTTTTCGTTTTTTAATGGTGGAAATCCTGCATGGATTGGCGCAGTTTCGCCGAGGCGTTTAAATATTTTGGATGTTTTCAATCAGGGTACGGATGATGTCGTCGGTTTCCGCACTCTTTTTGCGTTCGTCTTCGATTTTATTGCAGGCATGCATGACGGTGGTATGATCACGGCCGAAAACTTTGCCGATTTCGGGCAGCGAATAGCTGGTGAGTTTTCGCACCAGGTACATTGCCATCTGTCGGGGGCGAACAGTATCTTTGGAGCGTTTGTTTGCGAGAATTTGATCGACCGGCATGGAATAGAAATTAGAGACGGTCTGTAAAATCATATCCGGCGTTGGATTGAGTCCGGGATTGATGGATTTGACCTCTTCAATGACAGTTGCAACCATTTCAGCGGAGATTGGTTCGCCGTTGAGTTCATGCTTGGCTTTGATTTTTTTGACCGTCCCCTCAAGCTGACGGACATTGGACTGCAAATTTTCTGCAATCTGATACATAATATCGCGGGGCAGTTCAAATCCGAGCTTCATCGCCTTGGCGTTGATGATTGCAAGGCGGGTTTCCAAATCCGGCGGCTGGATATCTGCCAGAAGACCCCATTCAAAGCGGGTTTTCATGCGATCCTCTAAAGTGTTCATTTCCTTCGGCGGCCGGTCAGATGTCAGCACGAGCTGCTTTCCGGATTCATACAGCGCATTGAAGGTGTGGAAAAATTCCTCCTGCGTGCGCTCCTTGCCGGCGATAAACTGAATATCGTCGATTAAAAGCAGGTCAGCCATGCGGTATTTCCCACGGAAAGACTGCACATCACCCTCTTGAATCGCGGTGACCAGTTCATTGGTAAAATCTTCACCTTTGACATAGATAATACGGAAATTCGGGTGGTTTTGGTGGATGACATTGCCGATTGCGTGCAGCAAATGGGTTTTGCCAAGTCCCGATTGACCGTAGATAAAAAGCGGGTTGTAATTTTCCGCCGGGCTGTTTGCCACCGCGATGGCGGCAGCATGCGCGAATTTGTTGGATGAACCGACGATAAAGTGCTCAAAAGTGTATTCATCGTCAAAAGACAGACCGACCAGTGTGTTTTCCGCCGGCATTTCATCGCCGACAATGACCGAAACCTGGATAGGACCGCCGAGCAGCTGCGCGAGCGCTTCGCCAAGCGGTTCCAGAAATCGATCTTCGATGATTTCTTTTTTAAATTGACCGGAAGCGCGGATGGTCAGGCGGTCGCCGACCAGCGAAACGACTTCGGCGTCGTCAAACCACGCGGACAGCGTGACAGGACTGATTGTTTTTTCCATATAGGAAAGCGCCATTTTGAGAATGTCATTTGGACCGTTCATAATTTTCTCTCCTCATTTACCGATTCCTATTCAAAATAAATAATAGCACAACTTGTGTATAGCTTTCAATCAAAATTCGCACTTTGCTGGAGTTTTCCACAGGATACACACAGCCGCGGCAAACCTGACAGGAAAACAGAGAGCTTGGTGCCGATTTTATTGATAAAAAAGTGCGGAAAAATCTTGACATTTGTCGGGTTTTATGCATATAATATAAGCTGATTCAGATTGCATCGGACAGGCAGCGGCATACGCCTAAGCTGCCGCAACATATGGTAGTTTGGACCTGTGCCGGTGCCCATTCATAAAAATGAACTTTTAGTAGGAGGTGCTAGGGATATGCTGAGAACTTATCAGCCCAAGAAGCGTCAGCGCAGCAAGGAGCATGGCTTCCGCAAGAGAATGTCTTCTTCGAACGGCCGCAAGGTGCTGGCTCGCCGTCGTGCAAAGGGTCGCGCTCGTCTGACCCACTAATCGGGTTTTTTTGACGTTTTTTCGTCGATCTTCGGGGAATTCCCCGTGAATATGAGGACCGCCGTGCAAGCGGTCCTTTTTTCAACCTGCATGGCGTCAGCGCCGCGCAGGTGTCTTTTCCCGCAGAAATTTTGGTCCGGTGGGTGGGAAGAGACGTTTTTTCCGCCGGGCAGATCGCGGGACTGGGAGCAGGGACTCCTTACGGCAATCTGAATTGACCCGCGGTAGAGGGACCGGAATGGTCTCTTCGGAAGGCCGCTCCCGGGCATCGGAGAAGGCTTTTTTTCCGCTCTTTCCTGAGATAAGGAGCGCAGTTTTATGAAACACACCTATCGAATCAAGCAGAATTACGAATTCCGACGGCTGTACCGCCGTGGGCAATCGGCAGCAACTCCCTTTTTGGTGGTTTATGCCCTGAAAACCCGCAGACCGGTCAACCGCATCGGACTGACGGTCAGCCCCAAACTGGGAGGCGCAGTGGTACGAAACCGCATCAAGCGCCTGCTGCGTGAGGCGTACCGTCTGCATGAAAACGAAATCATGAAGAGCTACGATTTTGTCATCGTCGCGCGCTCGCGTATGGTCGGAACCGATTGCAGCCGCACCGAACGCGAGCTGATGCGGGCGATGAAACGACTCGGGCTCGTGGAAAATGGAGGCGAAAAGGCGTGAAACGCTGGATGCTTGCAGCGATCCATTTCTATCAGAAGTATATTTCTCCGGGATTGCCGCCGAGATGCAGGTATATTCCAACCTGTTCGCAGTATGCGGTCGAGGCGATTGAGAAATATGGGGCGCTGAAAGGCGGCTGGCTTGCGTTCAAGCGTATTTGCCGCTGTCATCCGTTTTCAAAACACGATATCTATGATCCGGTTCCGTAAACCTTACCGCCGGATCGATGCCGTTTTTTGCGGCGATCACTATTTTGGAGGATCATTTTAAACATGGGTGATATTTTTGGCATCCTGATCGTCCGTCCGCTGGGTATGCTGCTCAACCTGATCTATGGTGCGGTTGAATCCTATGGTCTGGCGATCATCCTGTTTGCACTTCTGGTCAAAATCATCATCCTGCCGATTTCTTACCATGGTAAGAAGGGAATGCTCAAAATGAGCGCCATGCAGGGAAAGATGATGCAGATCCAGAAGAAGTATGCAAACAACAAAATGAAGATGAACGAGGAAATCAGCAAGCTGTACGAGAAGGAGGGCGTCAGCCCGATGTCCGGCTGCCTGCCGAGCTTTATCCCGATGTTCGTCCTCATGGGTCTGTACTATGCAGTGGTAAAACCCCTCAACTTTATGATGGGTCTGTCCGGCGGTCTGCCGACCGACGTGGGCGAAGATATCAACCTGCTTGCAAACCATCTCGGCATCGAGATTACAGCACAGAATGCATATACCATCCAGATGGATATTGCAAATCAGTGCAATCAGTTTTTCCATAACGGCGTGCTGGACCCGGAGATTGCAGGTCTGTCCGACGGCATTGCAAACCTGCTTCAGCCGCTGAATTTTAACTTTTTCGGTCTGGATCTTTCGGCAAAGCCCACGCTGGCATTCAGCGTGCTGCTGCTCATCCCGATTCTGTCCGGTCTGACTGCATTCCTGTCTTCTTGGATTTTGCAGAAGGTACAGGGCAATCAGGTGCAGGGCAGCATGAAGACCATGATGTATCTGATGCCGCTCATGTCGGTTTATTTTGCATTCCAGTTCCCGGTTGCAGTTGGCATCTACTGGATTTTCAACAACATCTTCACCTGCATCCAGGAGCTTATCCTCACGAAGATTGTTAAAAAACGTCATCCTATGCCTGTGGAAGAACCCACAAAGGGCAAGAAACACAAAAAGGGGGATGCATAAATGCTGAAGAGCATTGAAATGACCGGCGCAAACCGCGATATTGCGATTCAGAAAGCGCTCGATTTCCTTCAGATGGATCGCGACGATGTTTCCGTCGAGGTTCTAGATAATGGTAAAAAAGGCTTTTTGGGCTTTGGTTCGACCGATGCCAAGGTGCGTGTAACCTACGAAGTACCGGACGAGCCGGCAGAGAAACCGGCGCCCAAGGCAGAGCAGAAGGCTGCGCCTGCACCGCAGCCCAAAGCAGAAGAAAAGCCCGTGGAAGAGAAGAAGCCGGCACAAACCCGTCCGACTTTTCACGATATTGCACCGGACGATCCGCGTCTGACCACGCCGCATCTGGTAAAGCCTGCGCCGAAAAAGGCAGAGGGCGAAACTGCTGCACCGGCAGAAAAGAAAGCAGAGCGTCCGCGCCGTGAGCGCACTGAACGCGCACCGCGCGAAGAGCGTCCGGAACGTGAGCCGATTGTGCCGTTTATTGACCCGATTCCGATGGAAGAGGACAAAATTACCGAGCCTGCACGCGAGGCAGTGAAGTTCATCAATGGCCTGCTTGAAAAGATGGGCATTGAGGGCAAGGCAACTGTGCTGGCAGCAAGCGAAGAGGACCACATCCGCATTGATATTTCCGGTCCGGATATGGGTCCGGTGATTGGCCGCCGCGGGGATACGCTGGATGCCATTCAGTATCTGACCTCGCTGGTTCTGAACAAGTTTTCGGAAGAGCATCTGCGCTTGACCATTGATACCGAGAATTACCGTGCAAAGCGTGCGGAGAGCCTCGAGCGTCTGGCACGCAAGATGGCGATTAAGGTATCCAAGTACCATAAGGCAATGACATTGGAGCCGATGAATCCGTATGAGCGGCGTATTATTCATGCTGCACTTCAGGATTTCCGCGGTGTAACCACCTATTCGACCGGAACAGAACCCGGCCGCCGTGTGGTAATTGCGCCGGAGGGCGGCGCTGCGCGTGCACCGCGCCGCGGCTTCCAGCCGAGAAATAAGAAATAAAACATGCCGGAACGGGCGGGCGAAAGCCCGCCCGTTTTTGCCGGAAAAATCAAAAAGAAACCGCTGCGCTGCGGCGCAGGATACGGTTCGCACGGCAGCGTTTTGAAAGGAGGTCCTTTTATGATATTTGATACCATTGCCGCGATTGCGACCGCACCGGGCGGTGCAATCGGCATCATTCGTATCAGCGGTGAACAGGCAATTCATGCGGTGGAACAGATATTTCGCCCTGCATCCGGCAAGGCGTTTTCGGACAGCACACCGCGTATGCTGATCTATGGCAGCCTGCTGTCCCGCGAGGGAAAGGTCATCGATCAGTGTATGGCGGTGCAGTTTCCGGGGGAAAAAACCTACACCGGGGAACCCATGGCAGAGCTTCAGATGCACGGCTCTCCTGCGGTATTGGGAGAGGCGCTGTCTGCGCTGTTTGCACAGGGAGTTCGGCAGGCGGGAGCCGGTGAGTTCACACGCCGCGCATTCCTGAACGGAAAGCTGGGACTCATGGAGGCGGAAGCCGTTGCAGATTTGATTGCTTCGCGCACCATGGAAGCCGCGGAGAATGCTGCCGGACAACTGACCGGTGCAGTTGGCGGGCGTATGACTGCGCTGCGGCAGGAACTGATTGGACTTTCTGCGCATTTCCTTGCGGTGGTTGATTATCCGGATGAGGATATTGACCCATTTTTACAGCAGGAAGCCGAACGGATTCTGCGTGAAACAGGCAAAGAACTTTCCATGTTGCATGATTCGTATGAGCGCGGGCGCATTTTACGCGAAGGATTGCCGTGCGCGATTGTTGGACGTCCGAATGTCGGAAAATCGACGCTGCTCAATGCATTGGTCGGTTTTGACCGCGCGATTGTAACCGATATTGCAGGTACAACCCGTGATACCATTGAAGAAACGGTACGCATCGGACCATTATGCCTGCGTTTGCAGGATACGGCAGGTTTGCGTGAAACCGCAGACCCTGTGGAGCAGATTGGCGTACAGCGTGCAGAACAAGCCGCAGAGCGTGCGGGATTGGTTCTCGCAGTGGTTGACGGCAGCGTCCCGCTGACCGAAGAAGATATGCAGGCGCTCGCACGTGCTAAAGCGGCACCGCGCAGTGTTCTGGTGGTCAATAAATGTGATAAAGCAGAAATTCCGACGATACCGGATGGATTTTCCTATACGGTACAGATCAGTGCAAAGCAGGGCAATGGATTGGAAGAACTGCGCGCTGCACTTCTGGAATGTGCCGGACTGGAAGGTGCGGCGTTTGACGGCGGCGTGATTACCAATGCGCGCCAGGCAGATGCATTGCGGCGCGCCGCGGAATGCTGCGGTCAGGCGCTTCGTGCTGCACAGATGGGAATGACACCGGATGCGGTGCTGATGGATGTCGAAGGAGCGATTTCTGCCCTTGGAGAACTGACCGGACAGAGCGTTCGAGAGGATATCATTGCGGATATTTTCAGCAGATTCTGTGTAGGCAAATAGCCCCAGTGGGGCTATTTGCGGCGGCCTTGCGTAGCACGCCGCCGGAAAGGTACATGCCCCATACAGGAATATGGTTTCCGCGGGCAGGCAGACACCA
>JAGZOP010000159.1 GCA_018383195.1 Clostridiaceae bacterium
GTTATCAGTCGGATTGTTCACTGCCTTGCCGTCTACCATCAGCCGCGCCGAGCCGCCGCCGTCCAGATTGATTGCATGATATGCGCCAAAGACCGCCAGTTCCTCTCGGAAGCCGTCCAAGCTTAATCCCTCGCCGGTCACAAGATAGATATACTGCCCTGCGCAGGCAATCGCGGCGCGCTTGGTGCGCGCATGCTGTACATAGCTGTCCACCTCAAGCGCAGTCGCAGCGCCGTTAATGACCAAGCCGGGATAGCCGGTGATGTAGTCCTGCCAGCCGACCGCCCACGGGTCTCCAAACCCGAAGCTGCCGACCTTGGAAATACCGAACCCAAAGCCGTTTCCTTCGTTGCGCACCAGTTTGCCATCCTGCCAGATCGTGCCGATCGCGCCCTCGCTGTCCCACAGCGAACCGTTTATCATGTATTTCGGCTTGTCTGCCTGCGCGCTGTACCATTCACCCATCGTTTTTCCGCGCAGCTGCACAATCTCGATCTTCCGAATCTGATGAATCGGCACATCGATCACCCGCAGATGGTTGATATTTTTGTATTCTGCCATATCGAATCCTCCCTTCCAGTTTCAAGGAAAACAAAAAGCCCCGCCTTGACACAGACGGGGCAGGAATGATATAATAACACCAGCAAGAATGATTGCCCTGTGTCAGAGGGCGGTCGTTCCGTACTCGATTTTAAGTCGGGGAAAGCCGCTCTCTTAACGCTTGGGGGCGGTTATTTCTTTATGTATCCGAGAATACCAAAGACGATCACGCAGATGAGTTCAAGAAGTGTGAGCACTTCGAGTACCGTCATGGCGATCACCTCCATTCGGAGGAACAACCTATCATTCTTGCTGGCAGTCGAATTATACCATATCCGACAACGCCGTGTCAATTTGCCGCCTATCAGGGCGGCTTTTGTTATTTCTGGCTGAATTGCTTCGTAATCTGATGTACACCTGTTGCTGCCAGACCGGACACAATGCCGATTGCAACCGCCGTAATCGGGTCGCTCGTGCCGAACTCCGGCATAATCTGCATTGCTGCGATACCCAGCACCGCACCTGCCGCGCCGCAGATAATCGGCAGCCATTTGTTATCCAGTTCGGTTGCCTTGACTACCTGCGCCACCAGATAGCAAATCACCGTGATTGCCGGAATTGCCGTAAAGCCTAAATTCTCCATGTGGATTCTCCTTTCACAGTCCCACGCGCCCGAGCAGGAACGCGATCACTGCCGCGAGCACTGCCCAAAGCACCTTGTCCATCATGTTTTCCCACCGTCTGGCGGGTTTCGCCTGCTGGCTTTCCTGCCACGCAAGCACCTTTGCAATATCCGCGCTCATGTTTTTGAGCTGCTCATCCAGCCGCGCATCCCGCGCAATCTGTCCGCGCTGCCAGTCGTAAAAGTCGTTGTGGAATTTCGAGGACTTGTCCCGCCATTCTTCCAACCGTTCTACGCGTTCGGTCAGCACCGCGACCTTTGCCGAGCCGAGACAGTCGCGTTCTGGGTTCATGATACATTTCTCCATATGTAAGGTGGGGCGGTTCCCCGCCCCTCTCCTTTCTCTTTTTTACATTCCGAGCATGCGGCGCTCGTCCACGCTCAGCAGCTCCGGCACGCCGGTCACTTCTGCTCGCCAGTGTTTGTACTGCGCACGCGCCAGGG
>JAGZOP010000011.1 GCA_018383195.1 Clostridiaceae bacterium
TGACCGGAAAATTGATTGTGTGCGGCGTATTGTCTATTATTTTCGGGCTGATATGCAGCCTGTTTACAATCATAGCAGAAATGATTGTGGGATTTCCCGGCTTTGAGACTTCCTTAGCTCTAAAAGCAGCCTTGCAGATTACCGCAGTTAATTTCTTTTTATATCTTGCGGTTCTGCCGATTATCGCTCTTACTTGTCGGAGGGCAGGCAGCTTTTTAGTCGGTGTAATCATCGCTTTTGTCTATGGATATGGAGGGATGTTTGCCGCAGGAAATATGACATTAGCAAACCTTTATCCGATTACCGCAAGTCTCGGAATGGTAGGCTACCGCAGCTATGATACCGCAGTCAACTGGAATATCGGAACCTGTTCTTGCAGTCTTGTGTTTGCTGTCGTTATTTCTGCTATCTTGATTTTGTGCACGAAAGAGCGAGAAACAACTCAAACAAAGAAAAAAGTCAAAAAGGTAGCACCAAAGAAAGGCTGGTGATGATTTTATGAAGAAAATAGTTTTAACATTGGCATTTGTCCTTTTGGGGAGTTTTATGCTTTCTGGCTGTTCCAAAGATGAAATTCTTAGCTGGTAAGGAGCTGTCTATTGACTGCACTTTAGAAATTACGGAAGGAATATTTAAACTTAATGATCAAGAAGCAAATGCCTTAGTATCATAAACGAAAAATCGCTATGGCTATAAAAGAAGACCAGAAAAAATAAGAAGAACGCTCATGATTCCACGATTGAGAATCATGAGCGTTCTTTTGGCAGCACCTGTTTATCAGCCATTAAGTTCAATTCGCTCTTAATGCTTCCTTATCAGTGTTTAACTAAGTGCGCCCTCTTTGTCACATTACTTTTTCGGATGACACATCCCGCTACTTGGGCAGCCGGTACAGCCACCGCAGGAGCAGCTTCCCTTTCCGGACTTCCGATTTCGGACTTCTCGTCGAAGAATCGCAATGCAAGCAGCTAAAATAATTAAGCTGATTAGAATCGTTGGTATATTCATATCTTCCCTCCTAGGATTTTACTGCCGTTTTCATTACATGTTGAAAGTTTTGACGTTTGTTTTTCCGAACGAGAAAATAGAGCATGATCATCAATACCACAAGCGCACAAATCGTTCCAATGCCAAACGGAACTTCCCCTGTAATCAGACCGCCCAACTGATATACAATCAGAGAAACTGCATACGCAAATGCACACATATATCCAATTGCTGCCATCGTCCACTTACCGTTATTCATTTCGCGCTTAATCGCACCCATTGCAGCAAAGCACGGTGCACACAGCAAGTTGAACAACATAAAGCTGTATGCCGAAAGCTGGGAATAGTGCGCTGCAACCGCAGTCAGCAGACCGACGTCATTCTCAGCAACTTCTTCACCAATGTGGAACAGAACTCCAAATGTAGAAACAACATTTTCCTTTGCAATCAAGCCGGTGAATGTAGCCACTGCGGACTGCCAGTTTCCGAAGCCAAGCGGAATGAAGATAAACGAAACAATATTACCAAGTGCAGCGAGAAGCGACGAATTGTTATCTTCAACCATACCAAATACGCCGTCTGTAAAACCAAATCCCTGTAAGAACCACAGAATGATCGAAGACGTCAGAATAACCGTACCCGCTCGCACGATAAACGACCAACCACGTTCCCATGTCGCACGCAGGACATTTCCCATTGCCGGAATATGATATTGCGGCAGTTCCATTACGAACGGTGCAGGCTCTCCGGCAAACGCACGTGTTTTTTTGAGCATAATTCCGGAAACAATAATGGCGAAAATTCCAATAAAATATGCAGATACCGCAACCAGACCCGAACCTCCAAACAGCGCACCCGCAAACAGACCAATGATCGGCATCTTAGCGCCGCACGGGATAAAGCAAGTGGTCATAATGGTCATACGGCGGTCACGTTCATTTTCAATGGTACGCGATGCCATAATACCCGGAACTCCGCATCCAGAGCCGATGAGCATTGGAATAAAGGACTTTCCCGAAAGACCAAATTTTCGGAAAATCCGATCCATAATAAAGGCAACACGCGCCATATAACCGACATCCTCAAGTATGGACAGCATCAAAAACAGCACAAGCATCTGCGGTACAAATCCAAGCACAGCGCCGCAGCCGCCAATAATACCTTCTACCACAAGACCAACGAGCCATGGAGCACAGCCAATCGAAACCATCCATCCTTCTACAGCAGGCGGGATGATTTCGCCGAACAGTACATCATTGGTCCATCCGGTCATCCAGTCGCCGACTGTGCCAATTGCAATATAGTACACTAGGAACATTACCGCCGCAAAAATTGGCAGGGCAAAAAAGCGGTTGGTGACAATGCGGTCAATCTTATCTGAGGTGGACAGGCTATGTTTGGGAGCGTTCTTGCGAACTGCCCGCTCAACAGTTTTACTGATATACGCATAGCGCTGATTGGTGATAATGCTTTCTGCATCATCATCCATTTCGGCTTCACAGTCCGCAATGTGCTTTTCAATATGCTGCATGAGCACCGAATCCAAATTCATTTCAGAAAGAACCTTTTCATCACGCTCGAACAGCTTTATCGCATACCATCGCAGATAACGTTCTTCAACTTTTGCTTCAATAGATTCTTCGATATGTGCAATCGCATGTTCCACACTGCCGGTGAATACATGCGGCAGCGAAGCGGACGTATGAGATTGTGCTGCTGCAACCGCCTTTTCCGCAGCTGCGATACTGCCCTCGCCTTTGAGTGCACTGATGGCGACAACCTCACATCCAAGCATATCGCCAAGCTTCTTCATGTCAATAATGTCCCTGTTTTTGCGAACCAAGTCCATCATATTAACTGCGACGACAACCGGAATCCCAAGTTCAATCAGCTGCGTAGTCAGGTACAGATTTCGCTCAATGTTGGTGCCATCGACGATATTCAAAATAGCATCCGGCTTTTCATTTACAAGGTAGCCACGCGCGACAACCTCTTCCAAAGTGTATGGAGAAAGTGAATAAATACCCGGAAGATCCTGAACGATTACATCCTTATGCCCTTTGAGCCGTCCTTCCTTCTTTTCCACCGTAACGCCGGGCCAGTTGCCGACATATTGGTTGGAACCGGTCAGGCTATTGAACAGCGTTGTTTTGCCGCAGTTTGGGTTGCCTGCCAGCGCAATTTTTAGATCCATATATAATCCCCTTTCAAATATTAGCTTTTACTAACCGCATGGTATAAAACTGCTGATTACTCAATTTCAATATTTTCTGCATCCTCTTTGCGGATTGACAATTCATAGCCGCGCACATTCAGTTCCATCGGGTCTCCAAGCGGAGCCACTTTACGAAGGTGCACTTCTGTACCTTTGGTAATCCCCATATCCATAATCCGGCGTTTGATCGCGCCTTCTCCATGCAGCCTTTTCACCTTGACCGTAGTGCCAACCTTAACATCTTTCAATGTTTTCATTGATATTCCTCCCTTAGACCATGATACGATTTGCCATGCTGCGGTCAAGCGCAATTCTGCTGTCACGCACCTGCAAAATCAGGTTTCCTGCCATTTCACTGACCACTGTAACCGTACTATCTACTACAAATCCTAACTCGGCTAGATGCTGACGGACATCATCTTTGCCGGTAATCTTCTGTATTACGAATGTTTCTCCGGGTTTTGCAATTGTCAATGGCATCATATTTACCCCTTCTTTCCGCCGCAAGCCAATAAAAGCAGTTTTCTGTTAGATATAACTAACTCAACGTATTGAGTTTACATCAGCTAACTGCGAGTTGTCAAGTGCTAACTCGAAATTTTTCAGACATTCTCATAAATTTCTTCCGCATGGCTAACCGGAATCAGAATGGGCATACTCCGTAACAAAGGAGGTTTTTTTATGCATGTTACAATAAAAGAGGCGCATATCCGTCAACTTTTGGCGCTCAATGAAAGAATGCTGCAAATTGGCGCAGTTTCCCAAAATGAACATGATTTTATTCGATGTTTACAACTCAAAAAGTTGACAAACCTACAGGACTATACTACCATAAACAAATAACAGATGATGGGAGGGACAGCAATGGAGATGCGGCTTCTTGAGGACATGATTGCACAGGGTCGCAGCATTTTTGATTTGAAACTTTCTGTTGTTTTCTATGCAAGGGTGTCCACAGAGAAAGACGAACAGCTCAATTCTTTGGAGAACCAGAAAGCATATTACAAGGAATTCATCCACAGCAACCCCAACTGGCACTTCGCAGGGGGATATGTAGATGAGGGAATTACCGGTACGTCCGTTGCAAAGCGTGAACAATTTTTGCGTATGATTGAAGATGCAAAAAACGGTTGTTTTGACCTGATTGTCACCAAGGAGATCAGCCGTTTTGCAAGAAACACATTGGATAGTATTGGCTATACTCGGGAATTGCTGCGGCATGGAGTCGGCGTATTTTTTCAGAATGATAATATCAATACCTTTGACAAAGATGCAGAGTTGCGCTTGACCATCATGTCCTCGATTGCACAGGATGAAGTACGAAAATTATCCGAGCGCACTCGGTTTGGCTTTAAGAGAGCACAGGAGCATGGCGTATTGCTCGGTCAGGATAACTTGTATGGATACCGGAAGCGTGACGGACGGTTAGAAATCATTGAATCAGAAGCTTCTGTTGTCCAAGAGGTTTTTCGGCGCTATGTGGAGGGGGGATGTGGTCTCCGAGCCATCGCAAACGACTTGGAGCGACGCGGCATTTGCGGACGTTCTGGGAAACCCCTCACCTATTCTTCATTATATGGCATGATCCGAAATCCCAAATATAAAGGCTTTTATGCCGGGCGGCGTTATGGCACGCGGGATTATCGAGACGGTCGCACCTATCGTATGGCAGAAGAAAAATGGATTGTTCATCCAGATTCCAAAATTCCGGTGATTGTTGAGCCATGCGTCTGGGATGCTGCAAACCGGTTACTTGCTCAACGTGGTCAAACCATGAAGACCCATGCGCAATCTTGTCAGAACCGATATGCATACAGCGGAAAGATCATTTGCGCTAAGCATGGCACAACATTTCATCGGCATATCTATCGAAGCAAAGCGCGCGGTGAAGTGGAGACATGGAATTGTAAACTATATCGCCAAAAAGGAAAAGAAAACGGATGCAATTCCCCGACCATTTACAGCGATGAACTTGACATCGTCTTGCAGCGCATCTTTGGGAACATTGCAGCGGATAAATCGCTACTGATTCAGGAATATCTAGAAAATTTACACGAATGTGAGCGCGAAAAAAATGATGAACAGGAACTTATGAAATTAGAGCAAACCCTACATGGTTTAGAAGCGAAAAAAGAAAAATTACTCGAATTAACACTGAATGGACTATTAGACAACCAAGAATTTAAGCGACGCAATGACCGCTATAATGAAGAGATGCTAAAGATCACCCAAAGAAAAAAAGCGCTTGCAGTTGCCGCTGTCTCAACGGCTGATAAAATAAAACGTGTAGAAAAGATCGCAAAAGAAATCGAAAGGCAGTGGGATCAGAATCATGGTTTTGTCCGTGAAATGTCAAAATCCCTCGTTGACCATATCATTGTAAATGCAGATTCAACGAACACAAAGATTCAGTTGGATGTTTTCCTGTCTCTAGGCAGCGAATACCGTGTCAATTTATCCGGACGGAACCCAAGTAATATCCTTTCGCTTGATGAAATGCACATTTCACAGGCGCAGGTATCCCGATTGGAAAAAAACGCTCTGGAACGAATTCGGAAACAAATATAATGACAATTTGAAGGGATGGACACCATGATTCTCAAAACCTTAATTGACGATCAGGCATTGGACGGATATGCCTGTGAGCACGGTCTGTGTTTTTGGATTTCTGCAAACGGAAAGAATATTTTGTTTGATTTCGGAAAGACAGATCTATTTCTCCAAAATGCAAAAAAACAAGGGGTCGATATCACAGACATCGATCTGGCAGTTCTTTCTCATGCCCATTATGATCACGGCGGCGGACTGCGCGCCTTTCTCAAGGCTAACGATCATGCCCCCGTCTATCTGCGCCGCAATGCATTTGAGCGGTATTATGCACGCCGTGCAAATGGTCACATTGAGGACATTGGACTGGATGACAGTTTAAAAAACAACGAACGTCTCATATTTACAGATGCGCACTGTCAGGTTGATGAGAACCTCACATTGTTTTCCGAAGTGACTGGGCGCGAATTTTTTTCTCCGGCAAATCACGTGCTACTGATGGATGGCGGACGTGTTCCAGATATATTCTCTCATGAACAAAACCTTTTAATCCGAGAGGGGAATCACCGAATTCTAATTGCAGGCTGTGCGCACAATGGGATTGTAAACATTCTAGCGCGCTGCAAACAAATAGATCCGCATCCTCTGACTGCTGTGATTGGGGGATTCCATTTGAATATTCCAAGCAGCGGAAGTCAAATTTCAGATGAATTGAAGGATCAGATTGCAGCACATCTGTTAAGGGAACCTGCGCAGTATTATACCGGTCATTGCACCGGACTTCCCGCATTTTCATACCTAAAGCAGCGCATGGGATCTCGCATCCAATATCTTGCTTCCGGCAGTGAAATTGCAATTTAACAAAAAATGACCACAAGAGACAGAAAGCATACCTCTTGTGGTCATTTTTATTAATTTATACTTATGGATGGTAGGTATGTTTCCATTCAGAAAATAGACGTACAACCGAAGAAACAATGACAACCCCCATAGCAAGTGCCCCGGCAATTCCGATGGTACTGACGCACTCTCGCAATGCAAGTCCGGTATTTCCATGAATACAGTACAGCATCGTTTGATAAATACCGCCTCCCGGCACAAGCGGAATCAATGCAACTGCGAGAAATACGCTGACCGGTGCACGAAGTACACGGGCACATAGTTCTGAAAAAATTGTAATACCCACTGTTGCAAAGAAAAAACGCGGAATGCTGCTGGATGGAAACAGAGATGCGCTCAGCAGATAAATTAGCCATCCAATGAGACCGCCAAATCCCGCAGTGAATAGTTTGATACCGCGGACTTGAAAAATGATACCAAAACAAAAGCTTGCGAGAAAACTCATCAGACATTCGTATGCAATATTCATAAAGGTTATCTCCCGAGCAATCCGGCAATGCCAAGCGGTAATGCTGCGCCAACAGCAATACCGGCTGCAACTAAAAGCGCTTCCGTAAACTTTGTAATTCCGGCAACTACATCTCCTGCGATTAAATCACGAATGGCGTTGGTGATAGGCAATCCCGGAACCAAAAACATAATTGAGCCGATAATCATCGTATCGTATTGTTCAATAAATCCTGCGCGCAGGCAGAGCAGTCCGGATAGAGCCACCCAAAATCCTCCCACCAGATTGATAAAAAGTGTGTTGGTATGGATTCGTCCTGCGGCAGCGGTCAAAACCCACAACATGAGGCAGGTAAAAAATGCGCAGCAGGCTTCTTGCCATCCGCCGCCAAACAATAAAGTAAAAAAGCATCCAACTCCACCGGTTGCAAGGCAAAGCTGCCAATTTCGATATATTTCATGCCGGTCAATGAGATGCAGTCGCTCGCAAATTTCTGCATATTCCATAGGAGCGCAGCAAATTTCACGGCAGAGTGTATTGAGCTGATCCAATCGTCCAAGATTGGTACTCCGATGGTAAATACGGGATACCCGCGTCATTGGATTTTCACCTTCCCGAACCATTGAAGCGACAATCGCAGTTGGCACTGCATAAACATTGACTTCCCTTGCGCCATAGGCACGGCAGATTCGAGAAATAGATTCTTCGACTCGATATATTTCCGCACCGCTTTCCAGTAGTTTCTGTCCGACATCCATCGAAACCGAAATCAATTCTGTTGAGGTCATACCGTACCCTCTTCCTTTATTTCTGTATGTCAAGCATACGGCATTCCATTTTAAAAGTCAACAAGGGCAGCGTGTAAAATTTTACACATTTGCCCTTGCCCTTATTATTTCCGATATGCGGTATGCGCAAGCGGAAGGCTGGTGCGAAAGTTTCCATCCAGCTTATAGTATGCGCCCTGCACCGCAGGCGCTGTTGGAATCGCAGTAATTTCTCCGATGCCGACACTGCCATACGCAAGCTTTGCTTCATTCTTTTCAACGATGATCGGCTGTATATCCGGCGTTTTATGTGCTCGGAACAGACCTAGTGTGCCGAATTTTGCCTTCGGCATTCCATTTTCCAATGGAAAATCTTCTGTCAACGCAAACCCAAGGCTCATGACAACGCCGCCCTCAATCTGCCCCTCTACTGAAAGCGGATTGATTGCCCGACCGACATCATGTGCCGCTACCACTTTTTCTACGGTACCGTCTTCGTTCAGGCAGACTACCTGTGTTGCATATCCATACGCAACATGCGAAACAGGATTCTTTTTCGGGGCGCCCATGGGATCGGTTACCGCCAAATATGCGCCATGAAACTCTTTCCCGTTGAGGGCTTCAAGCGGCTGATCTCCCAGTTCCTTCATCAAGTCTTCGCATGCTCTGCGGCAGGCTTCTCCTGTGATCAATGTCTGGCGGGAACCCGATGTTACACCCGAATCCGGCGCATAACGGGTTTCTGCTGCTTCATAAACAATGGACTCTACCGGCATCCCTGTCGTCTCGCAGGCAACCTGTAAAAGAACCGTTCCAAGCCCCTGACCGATGCACGATGCGCCGGTACGAATATGGATTTTACCATTTTCCACAGTCAGTCTGCAACGTCCCCAATCAGGAAGTCCGACACCTACTCCGGCATTTTTCATTGCACAAGCAATTCCTGCGCGGGGATGCTGCTCAAAAATATCCTTTACAGCTTCCAGAGTTTCGACCAGTGCCGTACCCGGATCGGCAATTTGTCCGTTTGGTAATTCCTGACCGGGACGGATTGCGTTGCGGTAACGAATTTCCCATGGAGAAATGCCGACCATTTCCGCTAGCAGGTTGAGATTGCATTCTGTTGCAAAACAGCTTTGGGTCACGCCAAACCCACGAAACGCGCCTGCGGGTGGATTATTCGTATAAACCGCAGTACCATCAATAGAAATATTCTGGTAATTATATGGCCCCGCTGCATGGGTGCAGGCACGCTGCAAAACTGGACCGCCCAGCGATGCATATGCTCCGGTATCCGCGATGATGGTTGCCTTCATACCGGTTAGATAACCATTTTCATCACAGGCAGTTGTAAATTTCATCTTCATGGGATGACGTTTCGGGTGGATTAGAATACTTTCCTGTCTCGTTAACTTTACTTTAACCGGACGTCCGGTCATCCAGGCAAGCAAGGCTGCGTGATGCTGCACTGTCATATCTTCCTTGCCGCCGAAGCCACCGCCAACCAGCGCATTGATGACATGCACCTTTTCAGGAGGGATTCCAAGCATCAGCGCACACTCATTTTGCGTTGCATAGACCCCTTGGTCGGATGAATAGATCGTCACTTCCCCTGCAACACGGTCCGCCCATGCGACTGCACATTCCGGCTCTAAAAAGGCATGTTCCGTAAAGGGGGTTTCATATTCACGGGTCACAACGTGCGCAGAATTTTTAATCGCTTCATCGGCGTCCCCGCGTACCAAATGTTCAAACGCCAGAATATTTCCTTCTTTATGAACAAACGGCGCGCCGCGTTCCATAGCCTTTACCGGGTCAAAAATCGCAGGCAATTCTTCGCATTCAATCTTTACCAGTTTTTTCGCCTGTTCCACCGCATCCATAGTCTCGCCGCAGACCAATGCAATTGCGTCCCCAAGATAACGGGTAATGTTGCCAACCTGAATTAGCGTCGCCCAATCATGCTTGATATGTCCAATTTTATTTTGTCCGGGAATATCCTCCCATGTTGCAACGCATAAAATCCCCGGCACCTTTTCTGCCTCGCTTTTATCAATAGATAATACCCGCGCACGCGGATACGCGGAGCGAACTGCCGACCCATAAACCATGCCCGGGAAATCCGAGGAAGAGAAATCATCCGCATACCGACCGGTTCCGAGGACTTTATCCCGCACATCAATCCGCGCCGCCCTTTGTCCAATACCTGTAATCTTTTCCGGCGCAGGAATGGGGGCGCCGGTACGCTTGATTTCTGCAGCAATTTCAACTGCATCAATGATTTTTTTGTAGCCTGTACAGCGACAATAATTGTTGCGCAGCGCATACGCAATTTCAACCCGGGTCGGATTTGGGTTGACATCCAGCAGCGCTTTCGTACAGATCACCATGCCCGGGATGCAGAATCCGCATTGCACGGCACCTGCCGCACCATAGGCATAAACATAGAGTTCTTTTTCATAATCTGTCAGACCTTCGACTGTTTGAATGGTTTTTCCATCCAAACGCGAAATTCGCTGTACGCAGGCTTTGACAGGCTTTCCATCAATCAAAACTGTACAAGTGCCGCAGGCGCCTTCGGAGCATCCATCTTTGACCGATTTGAGTCCAAGATCGTTTCGCAGCACATCAAGCAGCTTGTGATCCTGCTCAAACGTATATTCTTTACTATTAATGGTGAGCGTAAACATTTAGGGTCACCTCGACTGTCCTCGTTTGATATAGCGTCCCTGTCCTCGAAGGACTAGTTCTCCATCCACAACAGCATGTGCTCCTCGCAGAAATACATCGCGAACGCTGCCCGATGTATGGAATCCTTCATACGGAGTATAATCACAGTTCTGCATCTGCGTTTGTGCCGAAATGACCGTATCCCGATGTGGATCATAAATCACAAGATCTGCATCGCTGCCGACAGCGAGGACACCTTTTTGCGGATAGAGCCCGAACATACGCGCCGGCTCTTCTGCAAGCATCCGGCAGAGTGCTGATGCCGAAATTTTACCGGATGCGACAGCTGCGGTGTACATCACAGCCGGACGGTGTTCAATCCCGGGCATTCCGTTTGGAATCTGTGTAAAATCTTCGCGCCCAAGTTCCTTTTGCCCATTGAAATTGAAAGCGCAGTGATCGGTAGAGATAATATCGATTTCTCCGGCAGCAATCGCTTGCCACAAGCAATGCTGATCCTGTGCCGAACGAAGCGGAGGGGAACATACATACTTTGCAGCCTCAAAATCCTGTCTTTCATAAACGCTTTCGTCAAGTGTCAGGTATTGCGGACAGCTTTCCACATAGACTTTTTGCCCCCGTTTGCGTGCCATGCGGATTTCTTCCAGACCGTCTTCTGTGGACAGGTGTACCACCCATGCAGGGGCACCCGCAAGTTCTGCAATACGCAGAAAACGACCGACTGCCTCTCCCTCGATGATGCTCGGGCGTGTTTTTGGGTGCCATTCCGGACCGGTATGCCCTTCGGAAACCGCGTTTCTGCGCAACTCGTCCAATACCGGACCATTCTCGCAATGTACGCCTAAAATGCCGCCAATACGTTTCATCTCGCACAGAATTTCATACATTTCGCAGTCGTTAACCATCAGCGCATCATAAGCGTAATAGCATTTGAACGATGTCACGCCTGCCGCCGCCATTTCATGCAGTTCCGCGCGTGTATGCGCATTCCAATCGGTTACAGCCATGTGAAAGCCATAGTCGCAAGAGCAGTTCCCATCTGCGCGCTGATGCCATATATCCAAAGCGTGTGCAAGCGTATCTCCTCGATCCTGCGTAGCAAAATCGATCAACATTGTGGTGCCGCCTGCAAGCGCCGCGGCAGAACCGGATGCAAAATTGTCCGACGTTACAGTGCCGGATACCGGCATGTCAAGGTGCGTATGTCCGTCAATAAAGCCCGGAAACACCAGACAGCCGGATGCGTCAATGACCTTATCCCCTTCCAGCCCATGCCCAATGGCGCGGATTGTTTCACCTTCTATCAAGATATCTGCCTGATATTGATCATTTCCCGAAATAAGCTGACCGCCTTTTACTACGGTTTTCATACGTTTTGCCCTCCCTGATTCAGGAATACATCGATTACTTGACGCACTTCTTCTGGCAGTGCAGAAACATCAGTACCTGTTTGTCCTAGGTATCGATATTTTTCATGCCCGAAAAAACCGTCATTCTGTGAAGATTCAAAATCTTCCAAAGTATCGAAATAAGTGAACTTATCTCGATACGGCACATAACCGAACGGACACAAACATGCGCAGTTGCCGCATTCGTTGCAATAGGAATCCATGTGAATAGCAGATTTGAGGTCGGGAAGCGGGAAATTTGCGCGATTTGGACAGACATCCACACAGTTTTTACATTTGAAGCATGCAGCCGGAGGTGCTGTTTGATTCCTTGCGCGCGATTTCTTTTCCTGCTTTTGATAATATGGATCTGAAAGAATGGAATCGCACAGTGCACGCAGCTTTTCGCAATCGACCTGATGCGGAATTCTGTCTGGCACCAACGCCGCCAAGCGCGTGAGATTTTGATATCCTCCTGTTTTCAGCAGCAATGTTGCGACGGTAACAGGCGCAATCCCGCACGCAAGCACCGATGCAATATTGTGCGGATCAATCCCGCCCGAAAAGGAGATTGGCAATCTGCCGCTGGTTGCCTCGCTCAGTGCCTTTGCAACATGAATGGCGAGCGGGAACAGCGGTTTTCCAGACATGTACATTGCGTCCCCGGACAATTCCCCGTGCCGAATCTCGACCGGAAATGTATTCGTTAGTTTGACGCCAAACGAAAGCCCCTTCTTTTCTGCAAGCCGCATAAGGCGATGAATCATGTCTACCGCATCTTCCAGCTTCATATCATGTTCAAAATGAGTAGTATCAAATACCATATAGCCGTAGCCGAGCTGATCGAGCAGGCTGCGCACAGACCGATACCCAATCAGTGTAGGATTGCATTTAATATAGGTGTGAAACCCCTTTTCTTCGATCAGATAAGATGCAATGCGCTCAATTTCATCCGATGGGCAGCCGTGCATGGTGGACAATGTGACGACGTTGGAAATATGGGGGTCTATCCTACGGATATACGCTGCATCTACATGCTCAAAAAGCGGCAAGGCACACTCGGCTTCGTGCAGGCACTGCGCCCAGAACGCACTGCCCGACGCGTCTTTCATGGTATTCAAAAAAGTGTCGATCTTTGGACTTTGAATTCCGGCAAGGTCATAACCGACACTGACATGAAACTGGAAATTACAGTCCCAACCAAACTCGCGCGCAAGTAACCAGATTGCCACATATCCTTTGATATACTCCTCGGCAGCTTCGGCTACCGTCAGCTCAGTTGACCATTCGGTGTTGTATGCCTCTCCGTCCACATAAATGCATGGCTTGACGATGCCAAGTTCTTCGCCTTCCATAATTTGCACAGTTTTAAGTTCAAACACACGCGCACCAGCGGCAAATCCGGCAAGTAAATTCTGCGCAAGCTGTGTATGCGGACCGGCTGCCGGTCCAATCGGTACCGACAAGGGTCTGCCCGCAAGCTGCATGCAATTGGAGGAAGCCTCGTGCACAGGCACATGAAACAGGCTCTTCTGTTTGCGGTATTCCCAAAGTGCATTTTCCAGCAATGTTTTGAAAGGAATCCCTCTCATTTTATCACTCATAATTTTTCACTCCCAGAGCATCCCAGAGCCGCGCAGACTGCTTACGGCATTCGTACATAATTTTTTCTTCATCCACACATTGAATTTCGCGGTTCAGCATCAATACACGACCGTGACCAATTGTCGTTGTGATATTACGTCCATTCATGCCAAACAGCATATGTCCGTTTATATTGTTTGCATTCAGCGGCGTGAACGGCTGATAGTCAGACACAATAAAGTCAGCGTGTGCGCCGGTCTGAATTATACCAAATACGCCTCCAAAATGCCGTCCTGCCAAGTCGGAATTATTTTTCAGCGCCATGTCAAAGGTTTCATTCCAGCCTACAGACGGATGCTTATTTTCATGCTTCATCAGCACATTCGCATGTTTCATAGATTCCAACATATCGCTTGTAAAGCCATCTGTCCCTAAGCCTACGGTTACGCCTGCTTCAAATAATTTCAGTACATCGGTTGCACCAACTGCATTTCCCATATTGGACTGGGGATTATGAACGACCGCCGTATTTGTTTGCGACAAAAGCTTCCGATCGGAATCAGTTAGATAAACACAGTGTCCGCAAATGGTCTGTGAACCTAAAATCCCATGCCGCGCCAAGCGTTCGACTACGGTTTCATGAAAATGCTCCCGGCAATGATCTCTGTCGTAAGCGCCTTCGCATACATGGATATGGAATCCGGTTTCGGCATGTTCTTTGGCGTATTCCATTGTTTCCTCTGAAATGGTAAACGACGCGTGCATTCCGCACATTGCGGCGAGCAAGCCGCTGGAATCCTTTTTACAATTCTGTGCAAAGTCCAAATTCTCCTGAATCGACTGTCTGGATTTTTCTGTGCCGTCCCGGTCTGAAATTTCATAGCACAGGCAGGAGCGCACTCCGGTATCAACCGCTGCCTCTGCAATCATTTCCAAACTGCCCGGAATTTCGCAAAAAGATGCGTGGTGATCAAAAACCGTAGTGACGCCCGAGCGAATGCATTCGAGTAATGTCATATATGCTGAATATCGGGTCATCGGACGGTCCAAATGCCGATCGATGTTCCACCACGTTCCGTCGAGCACCTCGAGAAAATTTGTCGGATTGTTTCCCGGAATAGATAACCCGCGTGCAAAAGCCGAATAAATATGATGATGTGCATTGATAAATGCAGGCATAATGAGTCCGCCACGCGCGTCAATACGCTTTGCATCAGGATGCGATTCCAACATCTCATCTTCTGTGCCGACTGCCAGAATGGTATCTCCATCCCAGACAATAGCGCCGTCAGAAATCATAGGGTTTGAAGAGTCTCTTGTAAAAACTGTGCCATGATATAAAATCTGCTTCACTGCTCCGACCTCCCCACTGTGAATCGTCCAAATTGGTCGAACAACCAAATCTTTTTCTCAGTGTAACATTTTTATACACTTTGGTCAAGTATTCTCTTTCACACAGACATTAAAACGACATTATGCACAAAAATGATCTGAGATTCTGTATGATTTGCAAAACGCCGAATGTCAGTTAAAAGCATTCGGCGTCAATGAGATTATTCTATGATCGTTCCTGTTTTCCCTTCAATACCCTCTTTGGCTTTTTCAAGCAGAGTAATAAGCGCACGCCGACCCGGAGCAGATTCGGCAAACTTGATTGCAGCTTCCACTTTGGGCAACATGGAGCCTGGTGCGAACTGACCTTCGGCACAATATCTCCGTGCTTCCTCTGTGGTAATATGATCAAGCCATTTTTGATCCGCTTTTCCGAAGTTTACCGCACATTTTTCGACTGCGGTTAAAATGATTAAGAGGTCTGCATCGACCTGCTGTGCAATCAGGCACGAGCAAAAGTCTTTGTCAATTACAGCGCTGGTACCGCGCAGCGCAGCGCCGTCACGGATCACGGGAATTCCTCCTCCGCCGCCGGCAATCACGACTTGTCCCGCCTGAAACAGCGCACGAACAGTATCAATTTCTACGATGTCACGCGGTTTGGGGCTTGCTACGACACGACGCCAGCCGCGCCCTGCATCCTCCATCATGACATATCCCTTTTCCTGTGAGAGTTTTTTTGCCTCTTCCTCGCTCATAAAACGACCAATCGGTTTCGTTGGAGATTCAAATGCCGGATCATGGGGATCGACTACAACCTGCGTAATGACAGTTGCGCACGGCTTGGGAATGCCGCGCAGCAGTAACTCCTCACGCAGCGCGTTCTGCAAATCGTAACCTATATAGCTTTGGCTCATTGCAACACAGACCGACAGAGGGATCACAGGAAAATCCTGTTCGACAACACGAGTCAGTTCATTTACCGCATGATGGATCATGCCCACCTGCGGACCGTTGCCGTGCGATACAATGACTTGATGCCCCTGTTCAATCAAATCTACAATGGCTTTGGCGGTATGCTTGACTGCTGTCATCTGCTCTGTCAAACTATTGCCAAGGGCATTCCCGCCGAGTGCAATGACAATTCTCTTTCCCATATGAAAGGCTCCTTCTCAAAATACACGAGCGGGGTATTGTCCCCGCCCTGTATAAAAATTCAACTTTTATTCGGTCATCATGCGACGTTCTGCGGCACGAGCCTCTAATTTTTTCAGCATTGCCTGCGGATCTTTGCATTTAGCAAGGAAGATCATCGCTGCAATAATATACGGCTTAAAAGATGCTTCTTTATAAAGCGGAACGCGGTAGCGATCGAATACTGATGCATCCACTTCGCCATCCACACAGGAAACTCCGTTGATATCTGCCGGCAGACAGTGCAGGTACAGCGCCTTGCCGTCCTTGGTTTTTGCCATCATTTCTTCGGTGCAGCACCAGTCTTTGTGCTCTGCATTTTGTGCAAGCAGCTCCTGCTCCAACGCCTTGATACCTTCGGAATCGCCCTCTGCATACAGATCGGTGCGCTTTTCCATGGCCGCAAACGGTGCCCAGCTCTTGGGATATACAATATCCGCATCTGCGAATGCCGCCTCCATGGAGTTTGTCTTTGTAAAACTGCCGCCGGTTGCTTCCGCATTTTTCTTCGCTACTTCTTCTACTTCGGGCATGACCTCATAGCCCTCTGGATGCGCGAGTACCACATCCATACCGAAGCGGGTGAACAGACCGATTACGCCCTGCGGAACCGACAGCGGCTTTCCATAAGAAGGAGAATACGCCCAAGTCATAGCAACCTTTTTGCCCTTGAGATTCTCCACGCCTCCAAAGTGATGGATGATGTGCAGCATATCTGCCATACACTGGGTCGGGTGGTCAATATCGCACTGGAGATTAACAAGCGTGGGCTTCTGTTCGAGCACGCCGTCCTGATACCCCTCGGTTACTGCGTTTACGACATTGTGCATATAGTCATTGCCTTTACCAATATACATATCGTCACGGATGCCGATGACATCCGCCATGAAAGAAATCATATTTGCGGTCTCGCGCACCGTTTCTCCGTGTGCAATCTGGCTCTTGCCCTCGTCCAAATCCTGCACTTCCAGACCGAGCAGATTGCAGGCAGACGCAAAGGAAAAACGGGTACGGGTAGAATTGTCGCGGAACAGGCTGATTCCAAGCCCGGATTCAAAAATCTTGGTCGAGATGTTGTTTTCTCGCATATAGCGCAATGCATCCGCAATGGTAAATACGGCTTCGATTTCATCGTCTGTTTTTTCCCAAGTCAAGAAAAAGTCTCCTTCGTACATTTCCTTAAAATTCAGGGAATTCAACTTGTCAATATATTTCTGAAGGGTTGCATCCATATAAAATTCTCCTTTTACTGCAAATTCAATCTATTTGCCGTTACTTTCATCAAAAATGAAGAACTACAGTTCTTTTTTCGTTTTTTCGTGCAAAAAGCCGGTTATAAGATATCGTTGTCTGTCAGCGTTGCACGGAACTGCGCAGCATCGGTTTTGTTTTCCGGACGATACAGACCCGGAACTGCTGCATACAGTGCGGCGCAGGTCACGAGATCCTGCTTCCATGTAATTTCATTCGGCGCATGTGCATAGCTTTCTGCACCGGGTCCGAAACCGACACACGGGATTCCATAACGACCTTGAATCGAAACGCAGTTGGTGGAAAATGTCCACTTGTCAATCAATGGACGGTTGCGCAAATGCATTGCGCTTTCTGCACCAATACGCTTATCACCGAACAGCGCGTGATGCGCGTCTACAAGCGCCTGTACATGCGCTGCATTTTCCTTGTTAATCCATGTCGGAAAATAGCTTTCGGTTTCATAGACTTCACCAGTCCATGACGGACGATCGTACATATACATAGAAACCGTGACATCGTCCCCGTACTTTTTCACACTGGGAAGATCCCGAATTTCCTGGAGGCAGGAATCCCATGTCTCCCCTGCTGTCATACGGCGATCCACCGAGATGGAACACGAATCCGCAACCGCACAGCGGCTTGGAGAGGTATAAAAAATCTGTGAGGTAGTACAAGTGCCGCGCCCAAGGAATCGTGCATCTTCATAATGCTCCGGATTATACTTGGGATCAAGCATTTTCACAAGTCCCTTGATTTCTACACTGTCATCTGCCGGGTTCTCGTTGAGAGCGCGAACATCCTGAAGAATATCCGCCATTTTATAGATTGCATTGTCACCACGTTCTGGTGCAGAACCGTGACAGGAAACTCCCTTAACATCCACCCGAATTTCCATGCGCCCGCGATGTCCGCGGTAAATACCACCGTCAGTCGGCTCGGTCGAGATAACGAACTCCGGCACGATTTTGCTCTGATTGTAAATATACTGCCAACACATACCGTCGCAGTCCTCTTCCTGCACAGAACCGACAACCATAATCTTATATCCAGACGGAATCAGATTCAAATCCTTCATAATTTTCGCGCCATAGACCGCGGAAGCCATGCCGCCTTCCTGATCGGAACCGCCGCGTCCATAAATGACCTCATCATCTTCATAGCCCTCGTATGGATCGTGTGTCCAGTTATCAAGGTTGCCAATGCCAACGGTATCAATATGGGAATCAATTGCAATGATCTTTTCCCCATCTCCCATCCAACCGATTACATTGCCAAGACCGTCAATCTCCACTTTATCATAGCCGAGCTTTTCCATCTCTTTTTGGATGCATAATACGACTTCCTTCTCCTCGCAGCTCTCGCTCGGATGAGAAATCATCTCCCGAAGAAATCGAGTCATATCCGCCTGATACCCTTCGGCTGCTTTTTTGATTGCTTCAAAATCCATGATATATCCTCCATTCTATCGATCAATCCTGCTGATATGCCCCGTCCCAAACAACTTTACGATAATTCTCCGGATCGGTATCCCCCTCGGTTGAAAACATTAAAACACTGCTGTTTTCATCGAGTCTAATGGCGTTTTTCAGTTCATCATAGGTTGGATCGGTCATCAATGCAGCAATGAGCCCCATGCCAACCGCTCCAGATTCGCCTGAAATAACCTGCGGATCTCCCTTAACCGGCGCACTTAACATGCGCATACCCTTGGCAGAAACCCAATCTGGACACGAAACAAAGAATGCGGAGTGATTTTTCAGAATATCCCACGAAATTGTGTTCGGCTCCCCGCATGCAAGCCCTGCCATAATAGTTTGCAAATCGCCTTCCACAATGCGGAAATCTCCATCTGCCGCCTTGGCGCCTTGATACAAGCAATCTGCCGCCTGCGCTTCCATTACAACAACGGTTGGTTCACAGTCTGGGAAAAGGTTGCTGAAATATCCCTGCACTGCACCGGCAAGGCTTCCGACCCCTGCCTGAATAAAGATATGAGTTGGACGCTCCGCACCTGCCGCCTTTAACTGTTCTGCCGCTTCGCTTGCCATGGTTCCATACCCTTGCATAATCCATGCCGGAATCTTTTCATATCCATCCCAAGCGGTATCCTGAACCATAACACCATGCTCGGTCTGCTCTGCCAAGGCATTCGCACGGCGTACACATTCATCATAGTTGACGTCCTCAATCGTAACGTCAGCACCCTCTTTGGCAATATTATCAAAACGCGATTTGACCGAACCTTTGGGCATCAGAACCACTGACTTCTGCCCCAATTTATTGGCAGCCCATGCGACGCCGCGTCCATGGTTGCCATCGGTTGCCGTAAAGAATGTCGCCTGACCAAATTCTTCACGCAGCTTTGCACTTATCAGATAATGATAGTCCACTTGCGAAACATCTTTGCCAAGTTGTTCTGCAATATAACGTGCCATAGCAAACGAGCCGCCTAGCACTTTAAATGCATTCAGTCCAAATCGGTAGCTTTCATCCTTGACGAAAAGGTGTTTCAGTCCAAGAAAATCTGCCATCCCGCGAAGCTGTGCCAACGGCGTCACACTGTACTGCGGGAAACTTCGGTGAAACGCTCTGGCTTTTGCTACATTGTCCAGCGCCATGACAGAAAGCTGAAGATCTTCTGTTTTCGGCATTTTGTTTTTTACCCACCTGATTGTATGCATTCAATCAACCTCCAATATCGTGATCAGAGTGCCCGATATTTTCTACTTTCATTTTATCATTTGACCAATGAAAGTCAATCAATGTAAAACAATATTTTTCAATGCGCCTAAAAATTTTTTAGATTTATTTTTGTGCAATATGCCAAACAAAATGCTTAAGACGAAATTGCTTTCCCTTTCAAGCATATATCTATATCAAAAAAAATTTTTTGGGCTAAATCATGATTGCATTCCCCTATACCATGTGGTATGATGATAGCACAAAAACGACGAATGGAGGCTTCCTAGTGCAGGAAAATGAGTTATCTTTGGATATTTTAAAGCAAATTGCAAAAGGTATTGCACAGCAATTTGGCTCTAACTGCGAAGTGGCGGTGCATTCCCTGGTTGGAAATGATCTGGAGTCTTCCATTGTTGCAATCGAAAATGGTAAGGTTTCCGGACGAAAAATCGGGGATGGTCCTTCTCATGTTGTCCTTGAAGCGTTGCAAAACGGCAGCGATTTGACCGACCATACCGGGTACTTAACCCGCACAAAAGACGGTAAAATTCTCAAAAGTTCTACTCTCTATTTGCGTGGGAGTAACAGAGAGATTCAATACATTTTTTCGATCAATTTCGATATTACCGGCCTGCTCATGTTTGAAAGCAGTATAAAACCATTAATCTCCACAGAGGAACCTACGGAGTCACGTGAACCAGACCGTATTGTGCAGAGTGTAAGTGAACTATTGGATGAATTGATTGCAGAATCTACGCGGTTGGTCGGAAAGCCTGTTGCATTGATGACAAAAGAAGATAAAATCCGCGCTATTCAGTTTCTAAATCGATCTGGCGCTTTTTTGATTACAAAATCCGGCGATAAAGTTTCAAAGTATTTTGGGATTTCCAAATATACACTATATAGCTATATCGATGCGGAAACTTAACAAATCCCCTGCTGCGGCAGGGTATTTGTTTGCCAAAGAACCCCGATGCTTCCTGTAAACTTACAGAAAACACCGGGGTTCTTTTAGTAAACCAGATTGTCCGGATCAAGGCCCGACCATCCGCACGCGGTCAAACCGCTGATACGTTCCATATCATTTTGTTCGATTTCAAAATCAAAAATCTGCGTATTTTCAACAATACGGGAAGGTGTCACAGACTTTGGAAGTGGAATGACACCGCGCTGTACACACCATCGCAGACAAAGCTGCGCTACAGTTTTTCCGTATTTCTGAGACATTTCCTGCATTTCAGGAACAGAAAAGATCTTTCCGGTTGCAAGCGGGCTCCAACCTTCGACGGTCATATGATGCAGCTTACAGTATTCGAGGATCTCCTCCTGCGGCATACCCGGATGCACTTCGACCTGATCCACCATAGGGGCAACTTCACAATGTGCCAACAAATTATCCAAATGGCGCGGACGGAAATTACTCACACCGATCGCGCGGATGCGCCCTTCCTTGTAAAGCTTTTCAAAGGCGCGCCATGTTTCACGATTCATCTCTTCCCAGTTGTCGAAATACTTGCGGTCATGCGGCCAATGAATCAGATAGAGATCCAGATAATCGGTTTGCAGCCATTCCAGTGAGCGCTCAAATGCATCCAGTGTAGACTGATACCCTTGATGAGGATTCCAGAGCTTACTGGTCAAAAAAATCTCCTCGCGCGCAAGACCGGATGAGGCGATTGCCGCACCGACAGCTGCCTCGTTATTGTATGCGGTTGCAGTATCAATATGGCGGTAGCCAGCCTCCAGCGCATGCAGTACTGATGCAGTTGCCTGCTCTGCCGGGGTTTTCCATGTGCCGAATCCCAAACAGGGGATGCCGACGCCGTTGGACAGCATCACACGGGTCTGATGATTTTGCATAGTTGATTCATCCTTTCATGAAATCACTCTTTTCACCAGTATAAAAGAAACTGTGGTTTCATGCAATCCACATTCAGAAATTCGCAGGATTTCTACGGCAATAGTTGATTATGACAGGCGGTTTTTAAATTCCTCATAACCAAAGGTGCGCACCGTTTCAAAAGTCCCATCCAGCCTCTTTAAGATGATTGCAGGCAATGGCATTCCGTTAAAGGTGTTATTCTTCACCATGGTATAAAGCGCCATATCACAAAAAATCAGGCGGTCCCCTTCATTGAGCGGTACATCAAAGGAATAATCCCCAATCACATCTCCCGCCAGACAGGTTGGTCCTCCCAAACGATAGGTACACGGCTTTTCTCCCGCTTCGCCGCTGTTCATCAGCGGCGGGCGGTATGGCATTTCAATCACATCAGGCATATGACAAGCTGCTGAGGTATCCAAAATTGCAATATCCATGCAATTATATATCGTTTCCAATACGGATGTCACAAGGAATCCTGCATTCAGCACCACCGCCTCGCCAGGTTCCAGATAAACCTCTACCCCATAAGTCTCACGCAGATGGGAAACCAGACGAACCAGACGTTCCCTGTCATAATCCGCGCGGGTGATATGATGTCCGCCGCCTAAGTTTACCCAACGCATGCGGTGCAAATATTTCCCAAACTTTGTTTCAAATGCTTCCAAAGTGGTTTCGAGATCGTCACTGTTCTGCTCACAAAGCGTATGAAAATGCAGACCGTCCAGCATAGGCAAAATATCTTCCTCGAATGCATCCAGCGTAGTTCCAAGTCGGGAACCGGGCGCACATGGATCGTAAATTGCGTGTCCCTCCTGTGTAGAGCACTCCGGATTGATCCGCAAACCAATGGACTTTCCTGCTTTACGCGCCTTTGCTCCATATTTCCGCACCTGTGCCGGAGAATTGAAAACAACATCGTCCACATAGTTTAAAAGTTCATCGAACTCATCCATGCGGTAAGCGGGTGAAAACACATGCGTCTCTCCCCCGAAGTGTTCATATCCCAGCCGCGCTTCATGCAGTCCGCTTGCAGTTGTCCCCGCAAGATACTTTTTCAGCAGCGGATACACTGAAAACATGGAAAAGGCTTTTTGTGCAAGCAGAATTTTACATCCAGATTGCTTGGAAATCTCCCGAAGAATCTCCAAGTTATGTACGAGCAAACTTTCGTCAATCAGGTAGTATGGCGTGCGAAACCCACCGTCATCAAAACGTCCTGTCATCAGTCCACCAGAACCGGAGCATCGTTAATCTGCCACGGCAGTCCCCACTGATTGAGCGCATCCATATACGGATCGGGATCGAACTCTTCAACCGTGTAAACACCCGGTTTGTTCCATTTTCCTGTCATCAGCATCATCGCGCCAATCATGGCAGGCACACCGGTAGTATACGAAATTGCCTGCGAACCTACTTCCTTGTAGCACTCCTGATGGTCACACACGTTATAAATATACGCAGTTTTTTCTTTTCCGTCCTTTTTACCGGTGAAAATGCAGCCGATATTCGTCTTGCCGACGGTACGAGGACCGAGAGAAGCCGGGTCAGGCAGCAGCGCCTTGAGGAACTGAATCGGTACAATCTGATGTCCCTCAAATTCAATCGGCTCGGTCGACAGCATTCCTACATTTTCCAAGCAATTCATGTGGGTTAGATAGCTCTGACCAAAGGTCATAAAGAAACGAATACGCTGTACGCCCGGAATATTCTTGGCGAGTGATTCAATCTCCTCGTGATGCAGCAGATACATATCTTTATCGCCGACTTGGTCAAAATTGTACTCCCGTTTGATGGACATGGCGGGGATTTCTACCCAATGCCCGTTCTCCCAGTATGAACCGGGCGCAGAGACTTCACGCAGATTGATTTCGGGATTGAAGTTGGTTGCAAACGGATATCCATGGTCGCCGCCGTTGCAGTCCAAGATATCGATGGTGTCGATTTGATCGAACAGATGCTTCTGTGCATATGCACAATACGCCTGCGTAACGCCTGGGTCAAAGCCGGAACCCAGCAATGCGGTCAGACCTGCTTTTTCAAACTTTTCTTTGTATGCCCACTGCCACGAATAATCAAAGTAAGCCGAGAAGCCTTCCTCCTTGCAGCGCTTGTCATAGACCGCACGCCATTCCGGATCGGTAATATCCTCTGGCTCATAGTTTGCCGTGTCCATGTAGTTGACGCCGCAAGCCAGACATGCATCCATGATGGTCAAATCCTGATACGGCAGCGCAATGTTCATGACCAAATCCGGCTTCACTTCGCGAATCAACGCAATCACTTCTTCCACGTGATCCGCGTCTACCTGCGCTGTTGTGATTTTGGTTTTGGTTGTGCCTGCGAGTTTTTCTGCAAGCGCATCACACTTGGACTTGGTACGGCTTGCAATACAGATTTCCTCAAAAACCTCGCTGTTTTGGCAGCACTTATGAATTGCGACCCCTGCAACGCCACCGCACCCAATAATCAACGCTTTTCCCATAGAAAATACCTCCTCATTTTTTAAACAGAATACTTTAAGCCTAACGCTGCATCGCAAGCAGCATTTCACGTACAATCTTGCAAGCAACCGCTGTCGATGCGCCGCTTGCATCATAATGTGGGCTGAGTTCATTGACATCACAGCCAACAATGTGCAGCTTGCTGCATACCAAGGTCACAGCGCTGCGCAGATCTTCAAATGAGATTCCACCCGGCTCCGGTGTGCCGGTTCCCGGGAATACGGACGGATCCAGTACGTCAAGGTCCAACGTAAAATATACCGGCTTTTCTGCAAGCTGTTCGACAACTTGTTCAAGTCCTTCCAAGTTAAACCGCTGTGTCTGAACATGTTCTTTTCCCCAACGCCATTCTTCGCGATCTCCCGATCGGATACCAAACTGGAAGATACGTCCATCTCCAATTAAGTCCCAACAACGCCGAATGACACAGGCGTGTGACAGCGGTTCCCCAAGATAATCCTCACGTAAATCCGTATGGGCATCAAAATGAATGATATGGACATCCGGATACTGTGCATGTACAGCGCGGAACGCACCGAGCGTTACCAGATGCTCACCGCCGAGCAAAAACGGGCGCTTGCCATCCAAAAGAAGCTGCGCTGCGCAAGCTTCAATATCGGAAAGTGCAGAATCCGGACCTCCAAAACGAAGCTCAAGATCCCCAATATCCAATACATGACCATCCGTTAAATCGCGGTCCTGATATGGGGAGTAACTCTCCAGACCAAACGATTCTGAACGAATCGCATGCGGACCAAAACGTGTCCCCGGTCGGAATGAAGTGGTTGAATCATAGGGTGCGCCAAAAAGCACGGTTTCCGCGTCTGCATACTCTGCATCACACGCCAAAAATGTTTCAATATTCGGATTCCACATCTTTTAACAACTCCTCTACGTAAGCAGGAACATAAAATGCGCCGCGATGCAGCATGGTCGTATAATATTTACACTTAAGCCCCCGTGCGTTCCAACGTGTCGCGTCAAGGTTCTTCAGCGGGTGATATTTTTTCGATGCAAACCCAAATAACCAGTGCCCCGACGGGTAGGTTGGAATATGTGCCTGATAAACGCGGCTGATTGGAAATGATTCCACAATGCGCTTGTGTGCGCGCTGACAGGCAACCGCATCTTCTTCATAGAACGGGCTCTCATGCTGGTTTACCATAATCCCGTCATCTCGCAGCGCCTTATAGCAGTTTCCATAGAACTCTCGGGTAAATAGTCCTTCTCCCGGGCCGAACGGGTCGGTTGAATCCACAATAATCAGATCATAGCAAGCATGGCAGGAACGAATATATTTTAGACCATCCTCATAGTGAATGGTTAAGCGCGGGTCATCCAGACAGCAGGCGGTCTGCGGCAAATACTCTTTGCAGACCTGAACCACCTGTTCATCAATTTCTACCATGTCAATATGTTCAATCTCCGGATATCTTGTCAGTTCTCGGACAACGCCGCCGTCTCCTGCACCGATGATAAGTACATCACGAACCTGCGGATGCACAGCCATCGGCACGTGCGTGATCATTTCATGATAGATAAATTCATCTTTTTCTGTCAGCATCATAAAGCCGTCCAGCGTTAAAAACCGTCCAAATTCCGGTGATTCAAAGACATCAATCCGCTGAAAATCACTGCGTCCGCTGTAAAGCTGGCGGTCCACACGGATAGACAGCTTTACATTGGGCGTCTGTTTTTCGGAAAACCAAAACTCCACTTATACTCCCCCTTTCAAGACATTGAGCCGCCGGATGTCTGCATCCTCCGGTCCGGTCATAGAGCAGCCTTTTTCTTTGGCATACTCAATATAATCAAGGATTTCTCCGGTAATACGCTCTCCGGGCGCAAGAATCGGAATTCCGGGCGGGTAGCACATCACAAATTCGCTGCATACCCGACCAACCGTATCGCGCAGCGGCAGGGATTCTTTCGCAGCGTAGAATGCATCCTGCGGCGATACCGCAACCACAGGGTCGATATATTCCTGTTTCATCAGTGAAGTACCGTCTCCGCCAAAACGGCGGCGCACCTCAGACAAGGCACTGACAAGACGTTCCAGTTCCCGCGGGCGATCTCCAATTGATAAATAGGCGAGGATATTGCCAAGATCGCCGAATTCAATCTGGATATCATATTCATCGCGCAGCAGATCATAGACCTCAATTCCTGCCAGTCCAACATCAAGCGTATTCACCGAAAGCTTGGTAACATCGTAATCAAAAATACTGTCTCCGTTGATAAGTTCTCGGGAATATGCATAGTATCCACCAATTTCGTTAATTTCTTTCCGCGCGTATTCTGCCATAGAAACCACCTTAGCGAACGCTTCTTTTCCGCGCAGTGCCAGATTGCGCCGTGAAATATCCAAGCTCGACAGCAGCAGGTAAGAGCCGCTTGTTGTCTGTGTCAGGTTGATAATTTGCCGCACATGCCCCTCCGGCATAGCAGGTCCGGTAAGCAGCAACGAGGATTGCGTCAGACTGCCGCCGGACTTATGCATGGATACCGCTGCCATATCTGCTCCAGCTGCCATCGCTGAAACCGGAAGCCCCTCGCCGAAATAGAAATGTGTTCCGTGTGCTTCGTCAGCCAGACAGAGCATATGATTCTGATGTGCTAACTGAACAATCCCACGCAAATCAGAACAGATGCCATAATAAGTTGGGTTGTTAACCAACACAGCTTTTGCATCAGGATTCTCCCGAATTGCCTTTTCGACTGCACGGAGGGACATGCCGAGCGGGATTCCCAATCGATCGTCACATTCCGGATTCACATAGACCGGTACTGCGCCGCACAGCACCATTGCTCCCATAACGCTGCGATGCACATTGCGCGGAAGAATAATCTTATCTCCACGTCCTGCGACCGACAACACCATACTCTGTACAGCGGAGGTTGTGCCGCCGACCATTAAAAATGCATGCGCCGCGCCAAATGCTTCCGCAGCCAGTTCTTCCGCTTCACGAATTACCGAAACCGGATGGCATAAATTATCCAACGGTTTCATGGAATTCACATCCATGCTGACACACTTTTCTCCAAGCAGCGCAGTCAGCTCTGGATTTCCACGACCTCGCTTATGACCGGGTACGTCAAATGGCACGACCCGCATTTTTCGAAAACGCTCCAACGCCTCATAAATTGGTGCGCGTTCCTGTGACATCGAAATCCCCCCTCTTAATAGATATTGCGACCGCTGAAAATCTCAATCATTTCGCGCCGCAGATTATTCATAATTTCCAGGCGTGTGTGGGGCGGAAGCTCATAGACATCTGTCTTAAACAAATAATTCTGCAAATCAATTTCCTTAAGCATCATCTTAGTATGAAACAAGTTGGCGCCATATACGTTAATATCAACTGCATCATAGCGCCGTAGTGTTTCGGGAGAAATATAATCCTGAATAGATGCGACCTTATGGTCAAGAAACAGTTTGTGTCCATCCATATCTCGTGTAAAACCACGCACGCGGTAATCCATGGTAATAATATCCGAGTCAAAGGAACCAATCAGATAATCAAGTGTAGAAAGCGGTGTAATTTCGCCGCATGTTGCCACATCGATATCGACGCGAAACGTCGCAAGGCAGGTTTCGGGGTGATATTCCGGATAGGTATGTACTGTGACATGGCTCTTATCAAGATGCGCAACTTGGGTTTCTCCAATCGGCACCATGGTCTGCTCGGCGATGAGCAGCGTTACCGAAGCACCCTGCGGGTCAAAATCCTGTTTGGAGATATTGAGCACATTTGCGCCAATCATATCCGTCAGCGTAGTCAGAATATGTGTCAGGCGATCGGAATTGTACTGCTCATCAATATACGCGATATAATCTTTCTGCTCCCGCGGCGTTTTGGCATAACATACATCATAAATATTAAAGCTTAACGACTTTGTCAGGTTATTAAATCCATATAATTTGAGCTTTTCTTCCATTGGCATCCCCTCCTGAAATCACCAGTCAAAATAAAAAAACGCAAGCAACTACACATTGCTTGCGTTTGTATTTCAATCAAATCTGAGCTGTACCGCTAGGATACTGTACTCTTTAATAGATAAAATACGGATGATAGGATCAGAGTCTATATAGCAAATATTTTACTTTTACTACTCTTATTGACCGTTTACAAGCATGATGTGCACCTGCACACTGGTTATAAAGTAACCAACTTATAACATTTGAGAGCGCATCTCAATCAATAATGCAACGAAAGTTGCCGTTCGGCAGTCGACCCGGCTGTCCGTGGCCTTGACCCAAAGGGTGGTCGAAAAAATATTTGCATGAAAAATCGCAATATCAGCCATATTTCATACGCATATTTAGTATAGCTTTCTTTCTTGAAAAAGTCAAGAGATTCCTATGTTTAAAAGGCAAGAATCTCCTAACAATCTTTTTACATGTTTTCTGCGTGTTTGCACAGACTAAACCAGAGGTGATTCTTTATGGAAAAGCAATATCGAAACTTAGGAGAACTTTTAAAAAACGATATGCAGGTATTCGACTATTTTACCAGTCTTCCTGTGTATGCGCGCAGCATGATTGCTCGCCGCAGTGAAAACGTGCACAGCTATGAAGAGCTGAAACATTACGCAGAAAACCTGCTACGCGGCGATGGATAAAAGAAGTCCTGTATGGCAACGCCATACAGGACTTCTTTTTACTGATCTGTAATCGTTTCGTCGGAAGTGTCTACAGCATAACATAGTGTCATAAGACTGTCCGAAAAATGCACATTCTCTACCGGAATCCCGAGTTCCTCCAGATGAAGATCCTCGCCCGTAATATTCCATATACCACGGATTCCGTGTGCCACCAATTCTTTTGCCATCTTGGGTGCAACGCCATGCGGCACCGTAAGCACCGCAATATCGGGCTGGTGCTGATCAACATAGTCAAACAGTTCTGCAACATCACGGATATTGGCAGGACCAAAATCCATGCCAATCACCGTCTTATCGGTATCAAATGCACAGATTAACTCAAATCCGCTTGCCTGAAAATCAAAATTTTTGAGTAGTGCGCGACCAATATTGCCGACACCTACAAGGATCGCCTTGCGTTGGCGATGGATGCCCAAAATTTCGGCAAGCCCTTCGCATAACTTCTCCACATTATATCCATAACCCTGCTGTCCAAAACCGCCGAAGCAGTTAAAATCCTGCCGGATCTGCGAAGCAGTCAGACCCATAGATTCTGCCAATGCACGCGAAGAAATCCGCTGTACCTGATTCGCACGGAGCATGCAAACATATCTGTAATAGCGTGGGATGCGGCGAACAACCGCCCGTGATACGTTTTGTTTCTTCTCCAAAGCGAACCTCCTGATAAAATACTTACAATGAAGCAATAGTTTCCAGTACGTAATCGGTAAACTGCTGCGCAGTTGCACCGGTATCGCGTCCGGTAATCACGTACTTCTTATTTTCATACATACAAATATCGAGTGCACGATCCAGCTTATTTGCCAGCTCAATTTCACCGATATGCTCAAGCAGCATCACCGACGCACGCAGTACAGAGGATGGATCTGCGTACTGAGCACGTCCCTCCTGCACCATACGCGGCGCAGAGCCGTGAATCGCCTCAAACATCGCGTAGCGCTTGCCAATATTCGCAGAACCCGCGGTACCAACACCGCCCTGAATCTCAGCAGCTTCATCGGTGATAATATCGCCATACAGATTCGGCAGTACAACGACTTTGAAATCACGACGGCGCTTGTCATCCAGCAGCTTTGCAGTCATAATATCAATGTACCAGTCGTCAAATTCAACCTCAGGGTATTCGGCAGCAATCTTCTGACAGGTATCAAGGAATTTACCATCGGTTGTCTTGATAATATTTGCCTTGGTCACACAGGAAACGCGATTCTTGCCAGTCTTTCGTGCATAATCAAAGGCAAGTCGTGCAATACGTTCACAGCCCTGCGAAGTCGCAACAGTAAAGTCGAGGAACAGATCATCGTCGATCTGTACTCCCTGAGAGCCGACTGCATAACCGCCTTCCGTATTTTCACGATAAAATGTCCAGTCAATGCCAAGTTCGGGTACCTTAACCGGACGTACATTTGCAAACAGATCAAGCGCCTTGCGCATCGCAACATTTGCAGACTCAACATTCGGCCACGGATCGCCCTTGCGCGGAGTCGTAGTCGGTCCTTTCAAGATGACATGGCATGCTTTCAGTTCTTCCATAACGTCAGGCGGAATTGCACAGCCAAGCTCCGCACGGCGTTCAATTGTCAGACCGTCAATCACGCGGAATTCAATCTTTCCTGCCTTCACCTTGTCTGCCAGCAATACTTCAAGCGCATGCTGTGCCATGCCTGTAATCATGGGACCGATTCCATCACCGCCGCAAACGCCGATGATAATCTTATCAAGCTTTGTATAGTCAATAAAATCGCCCTGCTCCTTCATCGCCTTGATGCGGGCAAGCTGGCTTTCTACGACCTTTTCGTACTGGGCAATTGCCTTTTCAGATAATGACATTCTGAATGTCCTCCAACCTTCGATATTATTTTAACAATTTTTCTGTGCTTTGTCAACAAAGGGACTGCACGCATGTTTTTCTGTCCATACGACAATAAACTGGTTCATATTTGTGAAAAGTGTCAGGTTACGCCTGATTCTTGGCGAAATTCAGCGTTCCACCCGCAAGCAGAGCACCACGCTGACGATCCGAAACCTCGCAGTCTGCCTTAAAGGTGTAGCCGTTCACAACAACGGTAACCTGTCCGCCTTCTCGAATCTCATCTGCGATATGCGGCAGCTGAATGCTGTCGTTCAGACGAACCTTATCATAATCTGCCGGATCAGCAAAAGTCAGCGGAAGAATACCCGAATTTACAAGGTTTGCCTTATGAATACGAGCAAAGGACTTTGCTAAAACCGCACGCACACCAAGATACAGCGGTACAAGCGCTGCATGCTCTCGGGAAGAACCTTGACCGTAGTTTGCGCCGCCAACGATTACGCCGCCGCCCTTTTCCTGACAGCGTGCCGGGAACTTGGGATCGACATTGATAAAGCAATAATTCGAGTAGTACGGAATATTGGAGCGGTACGGCAGCAATTTCGCTCCAGCCGGAAGAATATGGTCGGTTGTAATATTATCCTCTGTTTTGAGCACAATCTTGCCCGTGTAGCTGTCCTCAAGCGCCTTGCCAAGCGGGAACGGCTTAATATTCGGACCACGGCGTACTTCTACGGTTTCCGGGTCTTCGGCAGGCTTTACAATCATATTGTCATTGATATCAAAGTGTTCCGGCATTTCGATGACCGGCGCTTCACCCAATGTACGCGGGTCAACCAAAACGCCTGCCAGTGCAGATGCCGCGGCAACCTCTGGGGATACCAGATAAATCTGTGCATCCTGTGTACCGGAGCGTCCCTCAAAGTTACGATTGAATGTACGCAGGGATACGCCGCCGGATTCCGGAGACTGCCCCATACCGATACAGGGCCCGCAAGCACACTCCAGAATACGCGCACCGGCTGCGATGATGTCAGACAGTGCACCGTTTTTCGCCAGCATATCAAAAACCTGCTTGGAGCCGGGGCTGATCGTCAGCGAAACATCCGGATGTACTGTTTTCCCCTTTAAAATAGCAGCAACTTTCATCATATCGTAGTAAGAAGAGTTGGTGCATGAACCGATACAGCACTGATTGACCTTGATTGCCCCGATTTCAGAAACCGGCTTGACGTTGTCCGGCATGTGCGGCATCGCCGCCAACGGAACCAACGCATTCAAATCAACGGTATACTCTTCATCATACTCTGCGTCCGGGTCAGAGGACAGCGGTACATAGACATCGCCGCGCCCTTGTGCCTCAAGAAAAGACTTTGTCACTTCGTCAGAAGGGAAGATCGAGGTTGTCGCACCGAGTTCGGCGCCCATATTGGTAATGGTCGCACGTTCAGGAACTGACAACGTTGCCACGCCCTCCCCTGCGTATTCTACAATCTTGCCGACACCGCCCTTGACGGTCATCTGGCGCAGGACATCCAAAATGATATCTTTCGCCGCAACCCATGGCTGCAACTTGCCGGTCAGGGTAACACGGACCATCTTCGGCATCGGGATATAATATGCGCCGCCGCCCATAGCAACTGCAACGTCCAAGCCGCCTGCACCGAAAGCAAGCATACCGATACCGCCGCCAGTCGGGGTGTGGCTGTCCGAACCGATCAGGGTCTTGCCCGGCGCGCCAAAGCGCTCCAGATGCACCTGATGGCAGATTCCGTTTCCTGCCTTCGAATAATAAATTCCGTGCTTTTTCGCGACTGTACCAATATACTTGTGGTCGTCTGCGTTTTCAAAACCGGATTGGAGGGTGTTGTGGTCGATATAGGCAACCGAACGTTCGGTTTTAACCTGATCGACGCCCATTGCTTCAAATTGCAGGTACGCCATGGTACCGGTTGCATCCTGCGTCAAGGTTTGGTCAATTTTCAAACCAATTTCCTGTCCCTTGACCATTTCTCCGTCTACCAGATGCGCTTTCAGAATTTTTTCTGCAATCGTCATTCCCATTTTGCATCGCTCCTCATGTGTTTCATGCAGACATACTGCATCTATCATATTCAAAAGCGGCGGCTTCCACAGCCTTCTCCACGGCGCAAACGCCGTGCCCAAAATTTTTAAAGAGTGGTTTTCTTCACGCGAAAACCACTCTTATTGTACCGCAAAGTCTAATATTTTTCCATAGTGAATCACGAAATTTTTGTACAAATATTCTCGCCGATTTCTGCGGTTGCAAAGGCATTCTGCAAGGTTGTTCCCACATTTCCGGCAAGATATTCATAATATGCCTGACCGCCAATCATTGCAGCGTTATCTCCGCAAAGGTTCAGCGGCGGGAGATATAGCTGCACATGCCGTCTGGATGCCATCTCATGGAGTGCTTTTCTCAGCCACGAATTTGCAGCAACCCCGCCTGCGCAAACCACATGCTGTACCTGTGTCTGCTGCAGCGCCAATTCCAGACGCGGAACCAACGTATCGACCACCGCGCCGCAAAATGCCGCGGCAAGCGCGGGCTTGTCGATTTCCTCGCCTTTCTGTTCGGCGTGGTGCGCCAGATTGATTACTGCGGTTTTCAGACCGGAAAACGAAAAGTCCAATGGGGCATCTTTTACCTTGGAATGCGGGAGCGGATATTTGGCAGCATCTCCCCCGCGTGCCATTGCATCGATTTTCGGACCGCCCGGGTATCCCACGCCAAGCACGCGGGCAACTTTATCAAAAGCCTCTCCCGCCGCGTCGTCGCGCGTACCGCCAAGAATCTCAAACGAAGTATAATCCTTGACAAGCACGAGTAAGCTGTGTCCTCCCGAAGCAACGAGAGTCAAAAACGGCGGCTGCAAATCAGGAAAAGCGAGATAATTCGCCGCAATATGTCCCCGAATGTGATGTACCGGGATAAATGGCTTATTCAGCGAAAATGCAAGTGATTTTCCAAAGTTTGCACCAACAAGCAGTGCCCCAATCAGTCCCGGAGCACAAGTCGCAGCAACCGCATCAATTTCCTGCGGCTGCATGCCAGCCTCCCGAAATGCTAACTCGGTCACACGCACCACAGCCTCCATATGACGTCTGGATGCGATTTCAGGCACAACGCCGCCATACAACGCATGCGTTTCCACCTGACTGTCTACAATATTGGAAAGTATTTTTCTGCCGTCCTCAATTACAGCCGCAGCTGTTTCATCGCAAGACGACTCAATGGCTAAAATTCTCATAATATCCGTCCTAAATTGATGTAATGGCATAAAGCGCCCGATCAAAATCCTGTTTATCTACATAAATACGATATGCCGTGGCAGCTTCCAAATTCAGAAAAGATGTACTGCTCCGTCCGCGCGCAGCATGTCGATCTTGGCAAACAGCATATTCAATCTCCGCTTTTCTCAAAGCATCTTGAAACCGAAACAATTCCTCTAAAGAAAACGTAATCCGAAGTTCCCTTCGTTTCCAGATTGGGATCATAGCGTATGCCTCCTCAACGCATAGTTCCATCCGAAATTTCTTTCTCCATACATACGATACTGCGGTCGTTGGTGAATTCGCCAAACGATGCACAGCGGGTATACCCCATTCGTTCATAGGCTGTAATCGTTTCAAACATATCTGTGTAGGTTTCTATGACTGCACGATGACATCCCGAGGCAGCCGCATGTGCTTCCAACTCTTTTACCAGTCGGGTCGCAATACTGTGCTTGCGAAATTCCGGCTTTACAAACATCCGTTTAATTTCTGCCGTTACTGCATCTATTGCGCGCCAACAGCAGCATCCGACCGGTTGACCTTCCGTGTAAGCAACCGCAGCGCAAGCCATACTGTCCATATCATGATATTTATGATACTTTTGTATAGTTTCTCCATAACGTTCCACAAAAAACGTATCCAGTTCCTTTACCAGATTCAATAAATCCGGATGGTCAGATTCCACAAATTCGATTTTCACGTGCATCACTTCCCTGCGCTCAAAAATATTTTGTCATTAAGACCGCATCCTCTTTGGGATTGCTGTAAAACCCTTTACGCACCCCTACTTCACAATACCCCTGCCCTTCATAGAGAGCAATTGCAGCAGCATTCGATTGACGCACTTCGAGTGTGATAAAAGCAAGTCCTTTTTCTTTGGCACGGGCAGATAATTGATTCAGCAGCATACGTGCAATCCCTCTTCGGCGCGCTTTTGGAGAGACTGCGACATTGGTAATATACCCTTCATCCAGAACGGTCTGACACCCAACATATCCAAGTGCTGTACCGTTTTCCTCTGCAACAAGGAACAGATGATCTTGATTTCCAAGTTCCTCGCCAAGGGATTCTGCGCTCCATGGTGCATGGAAACACTGACGTTCGATCTCAGCAAGCATTTTCAAATGCTGAGCAGCCATTGGAACAATCTGAATCATTTTTTCAGCCTTTCAATGATGTGCGCAACTGCTTTCTGAATCTGCGCAGCACAGCGCCGATAAGTTTCCAAGTCACCGCCAAACGGATCGGAAATATCGAGTTCGGATAACGTAAACAGCTTGTCTTCCACCTGCGGGAACATTTCCAGCACGCGGTCATAATGCGCGCCCGTCATACATACCAGATATTTTGCATTTTGCGCCATTTCCGCAGTCAGCATTCTGGATGCATGTGCATGAATATCTGCACCGAATTCTGCTGCTGCTTCAACCGCATATACAGATGCCGGCAAGCCATCTGTCGTAAAAAGTCCAGCCGAAGCGGCATGCAGACCAGTTTTCTCTTCTCCGTGCAAAACGCGAAACATGCCTTCCGCCATAGGGCTTCGGCAGGTGTTTCCTGTGCATAAAAATAAAATTTCGTCCATAATTTTGTCATTCCTCCATAGTGTAAAGTATACTGCCAGTTGCCTTTACAGCATGTAAATCAACCTTTTGCCGTATACCAATCATGTCCTGCATGCGCTTCTGCAACAAGCGGCGCATCCATTTGCAGAGCGCCCTGCATTTCCTCGGTCAGCAGACGGGTAACCGCCTCCTGTTCCTCAATCGGCGCTTCAAGAATCAGTTCGTCATGCACCTGCAAAATCAGACGGCTTTTGTAGCCTTCTTCGCGCAGGCGACGCCAAACCCGCAGCATGGCAATTTTAATGATATCTGCCGCAGTACCTTGGATTGGAGTATTCATCGCAACACGTTCTCCGAACGAACGGATTGCAAAACTCTTGCTCTGTAGTTCCGGCAGGTAGCGTCTGCGCCCAAACAGCGTCTCTACATAGCCATGTTCTTTTGCATAACTTTTGCTTTCCTGCATATAGCGATCTACACCCGGATAAGTTGCAAGATAGCTTTTGATAAACTCCCCTGCCTGCTTGCGTGTCACCCCGATGTCTCCGGCAAGCGCAAAGTCCGAAATGCCATATACAATACCAAAGTTGACCGCCTTACAGCTAGAGCGCATTTGACCAGTCACTTCTTCAAGCGGTACGCCATAGACCTTGGACGCTGTAGCAGCATGGATGTCCTGACCATGCCGGAATGCTTCCAGCATCGTCTCATCCTGCGCAATATGAGCAAGCACACGCAATTCAATCTGTGAGTAGTCGGCATCGATCAGAATATGCTGTTCATCTTCTGCCACAAACATACGACGCAGTTCGCGTCCCAACTCGGTACGCACCGGAATGTTTTGCAGATTGGGGTCTACCGATGACAACCGCCCGGTCGCTGTGACTGTTTGTTGAAAGTGGGAATGAATACGACCATCAATGGGGTTGATAACTTTGAGCAGACCATCGACATAAGTGCTCTTCAGTTTGGTGAGCTGACGATATTCAAGCACTTCCCCAACAATGGGATGATAACCGGAAATGGCTTCAAGCACCTCAGCACTGGTCGAATATCCGCTCTTGGTCTTTTTCTGAACAGGCAGTCCCAAACGTTCAAACAGCACTTCTCCAAGCTGTTTGGGGGAGTTAATGTTAAACTCACCGTTTGCATCGGCATAAATTTTTTCAGTCAGCTGCGCAATACGCCCATCCAACATTTCACCGAATTCACGAAGCAGCGCAGGATCTGCCTTGCAGCCAATGTGCTGCATATCCGCAAGTACGGTCATAAGCGGTAATTCCAAATCGTAATACAGCTCTTTCAGTTTCGGCTGTTCTTCAAGCCGCGCACAAAGCTCTAAATGCAGCTTCTTTACGGCAACAGTCCAACGCACGAGCAGCGAAACTGTTTCATCCATACCACCAAGCGGTGCAAATGCTTCCGCTTCTTCAAAAGAGGCATCCGGAAGTTCTGTATTCAAGTAAGAAAGAGAAACTCGCTGCAAATCAAAAGAGCCTTCGGCAGGATTCAGCAAATATGCTGCAAGGCAAGTATCAAACGCAACCCCGGCAGGCTGAATCCCGCATCCCATCAGCCAGGCAAGATGCTCCTTCGCATCGTGCATCACAAGCTGAATTTTACCTGAAAAGATGCGCCGCAGCAGTTCAAACCATACATCCTCTGAAAAATCCTGCTCCAGAAAAACTGCTGCACCTTGTGCGTCCAACAGGCAGAATGCGTGATGCCGCGCCGTCAGATAAAATGCTGCCGGTGCATCGGTGCACTGCCGGATTCGCGTAAACCCGGCTTCCTCATCTGTAATGACTGCAACCTCAATCTGTACGTTCTGTTCCGGTTCTGCCGGCACATGATCTGCACGCAAACCCAGACGTTTAATGAAGCTTTTAAACTCTAGGCGCGTAAGCAGCTCATACAGCGCGTCTTCATCGATAAATTCCTCCGGCAGTGCAGTCGGGTCGAGCGGCAGCGGCGCATTCCGGTCAATCGTTGCCAGCCAATAACTGTCTCTGGCGCTCTGTTCCCCATTCAGCAGCTTTTCACGCACACCTTTTTTGATGTCTGCGCTATCTATGTTTTCATAGATTCCATCCAATGTCCCAAAGCGCAGCAGCAGATTCATGGCAGTTTTTTGTCCCACGCCGGGCACACCCGAAATATTGTCCGAAGAATCACCCATCAGCGCCTTGAGGTCAATCAGCTGCATTGGAGCAAACCCATACTCCTCACGGAACAGTTCTTCATCATATTTCGTCGTAGTGGTCTGCCCCATGCGTGTGACCACCAAACGTACTGTCGTACCACCGCCGACCAACTGCAAGCTGTCTCGGTCTCCGGTGACAATCACACATTCATCACCGTGTTCATTTAATTCGCGGCTAATGGTGCCAATCAGATCATCAGCTTCATAACCGGCGAGTTCACAGCAGGTTACGCCGAGTTTATCGAGCACCTCCTTCATTACAGGCAGCTGAACAACAAGTTCATCCGGCATGCCTTTTCGCGTTGCTTTATACGTATCAAATTTCTTGTGCCGAAACGTCTTTTCCCGCACATCAAAACATACGATCGTGCGATCGGGTGTTTCCTCATCCTGCAATTTGAAGAACGTGGACAAAAACCCATAGATTGCGTTTGTATAAAGTCCTTCGTGGTTGGTCAGCATTCGCACGCCATAAAACGCACGGTTTAGAATGCTATTGCCGTCGATCACCATTATTTTCATGGGTTGTATCCCTCATTCCAAACATAATTAATAAATATTATACTCCATTTTTATTTCATATACAAGAAAATGCAGGCTTTCGCCTGCATTTTTTCTCAAGAATTCAATTTTAAATCGTTTTCACGAATCCATCCAATCTTACGGAGTCCCTCACAAAAAATAACAGACAACGCTGCCGGCAGTACAAAACTGATGAGAAGCAGTCCCATCCATTCCCATACTCCGGGCATGATTGCTGCTGCACCATTTGCAATCGCTTCTTTGCTCGGAGAGATCCAGCCTGTATACACACCAATTTGTCCAACTAAGCCGCAGGTTCCCATTCCGGAGGAAACCGCTGCTCCATTCATTTCTAATCCAAATATGCAGGTTGCAATCGGACCTGTAATTGCCGATGCCAATGTAGGTGGAATCCAAATGCGCGGGTTATGTACGATATTCCCCATTTGCAGCATGGAAGTGCCAAGTCCCTGCGAAATCAGACCTCCCCACTTATTTTCACGAAAGCTCATAACCGCAAATCCGACCATCTGCGCACAGCATCCCGCAACTGCCGCACCGCCGGCAAGACCGGTAAGACCCAGTGCAGCGCAAATTGCTGCCGATGAAATTGGCAGTGTCAGTGCCATACCAACGAGGACGGATACTATAATGCCCATCAGGAATGGCTGCAAATCGGTTGCCCACATAATCAATTTCCCGACAGAAGAAGCCGCTTTGCCAATCCCAGGCGCCCACCACGCAGCAAGCATGCAGCCCGAAAAAATTGTGACAAACGGCGTGACTAAAATATCAATTTTTGTTTCTTTGGAGACCAGTTTTCCGAGTTCTGCTGCAAGAATCGAGATAACCAGTACGGAAAGCGGTCCGCCTGCGCCGCCAAGTTCGTTCGAAGCTGCGCCAACTGTAATCAGCGAAAACAGCACAAGCGGCGGGCAACGCAGCGCCCAGCCAATCGCGCACGCCATAGCCGCTCCGACTACATGCTGTTCTTTTGCAAACGCGCCGACCTGTTCCAATACTCCAACACCCATCTGCGTTCCTAGTGTACCGACGATGGTACCAATCAGCAGTGATGCAAACAATCCCTGCGCCATTGCGCCAAGCGCATCTACGCCATAGCGTTTTGCCGAGATTTCAATATCTTTCCTTTTTAAAAACTCGTGGATTTCAGACATGGTTTTTACTCCTATCACATATGTCTTGTCACATGTCAAGTATATCAGAACTCCCAACAAATTGCAAGCATATTTTCATACTCAAAATACAAATCGCCGGCAGCAGGAATCTTCTGCCGCCGACGGTTTGTATTTGTGTATTACGAAATCAGTTTTCCATTTTATCGAAATCCAGAACAATTTTAAACAGGTCACCATCCACCATCAAACCAAACCGTCCATGCATCAGTTCGGTCAGGCTGCGTGCAATAGACAATCCCAAGCCGCTGCCCTCGGTCGCGCGGGAAGCATCGCCGCGCACAAAGCGTTCCATCAATTCATCAGACGAAATATTGATTCGTTCACGAGAAATATTCCGCAAGGAAATGATAACACGGTTGTCTGCCGACTCCAAATCAATATAGACCCGGGTACCCGGCATCGCATATTTGACAATATTTCCGAGCAGATTATCGAAAATCCGCCATAAAAGGCGTCCATCTGCATAGATAGACGGTTCATCTTCAGGCACAGTCAAAATAGTCTCCAAATTTTTACCGTTCATGCGTTCGCTGTACTCCCCAACACACTGACGAAGCAATTCTCCTGCATGGGTACGCTCAGCATGCACGGTGATGTTACCGGTTGTGGCTTTGCTCACATCAATCAGGTCGGTAATCAACTTTTTTAGCTTTGCAGACTGACGCTCAAGCACCTCAATATATTCCTGTGCCTGTTTACTTTCAATCGGTTCATTATGCAGCAAATCTACGTAATTGATGATGGATGTCAGCGGTGTCTTGATATCGTGAGATACATTCGTCAGCAGTTCGTACTTCATTCGCTCACTTTTAAGCTGCTTCTGTACCGCAATCGCCATACCGTCAGAAATTGCGTTCAGATTCTTTGCATGCTGCTGCAAGTCCCAGTACATGTGATCAATCGGGATTTTGTAATCCAGATCGCCGTTTGCCAACCGTTCACCGCCCTTCTTGAGACGGTCGAGCTGCAAGGCAAAGAAACCGACTGCCAGAAATACCAGAATATCGAGCACCACCAGACAAAGGAACATACCGCCGTCATAGCTCGCGCCCACTGCCAACCATTCGAGCAGCAGGATTACAAGAATCGCTGCACCGAAAAGCTTCCAAACCACATTCATATGCCGAAAGAGTTCTGCAAGCTGTCGGATTGCCGCGCGAATCCCGCGCCCCAACGCCGCGAAAAACGCCGTAATTTTATTATGCTTCCAGTTGATCTTTCCGAGTCCATCTCGTGCTTTTTCCCATGCCGGAATTTTAGGCACTGCTTCTCCGCTTCCCTTGGCAGCCTTCTCTACGTTTCTTTTTGCACGCACATGCCAGACACCGGCACGCAGCACGCGCCAAAGCCGGATGCAGAGCGCACCAATCAGTGTGCTGCGCAGCAATACCTTGCCTTTTATGCGGGCAACTGCGGTATGTCCCCACAACATTACCAAAACCGCAATAGTAAGAAGGTCTGCAACCATCAGCACGGCAGCCATCCGCATCGAATTGGCATCCGTGGGCCATGGACCATCCAGTGCTGCCGCCAACAAACTGATCACAATGACAAACAGCACCGTAATTACATCAAATGGGATGCGATGGAATCCTCTGAACACAATCTCACCTGTCGCAGCGCTCCGCCCAGCAACCACAAGCAGGAATATCCAACTGATGATTCCAATAAGCATGCTCGCGCCTGCCAAGTACGGATAGTTCCATCGTGCTGGATAAACCTCCTGAAACAGTTCCTTACTCTGCTGAAATGCATCATTGACTTCAAGACTGGTATTTAGATAGATTTCATATCCCGTGGTTTCGCTGACCTGATGGTAGCTATGCTTCACATATTGATCAGAAATCACCGTCCCAAAAACCGGGGTACGGGTTTCCACCCCGTTGTTTTGCTCAATCCGAACTGCACGCAAATTGGAATCCGTCAGATACGCCTGATAGTCTTCCCGCATGCCGTAGCTCGGTTTGGCATGTTTCTTGCTGTATTCATCCCATTCCTTCGAATGTTCGACATACTCGCTGACTTCACTCCAGCATCCAACATTTTCATAGAAGCGCATCGGATCAGCACTGGAAGCGCTGTCATTATAGCACCCTACATAAAGAGCAAGTGCGCCATAATACCCACCGATTCCCATCCCGATCAGACTGATCATAAGCAGCAGTACGGCTGCCGCCTTCGCCGGTACTGAATAAAGTTTTTTCATCATAATCCCTCCTGTCTTGATTTCCCATCGAAACCGCTTAAATATTTTCCTTGCAGAATTTATATCCCTGTCCCCAAACCACTTTTAAATAACGGGGTTCCGCCGGATTGATTTCGATTTTTTCTCTCAGATGCCGGATATGTACCGCGACTGTCGCATCTGAACCGCCATATGCACCGCCTTCCCACACGGTTTCATAGATTTTTTTTGAAGAATACACCTTATCGGCATTCTGCATCAAAAGGCGCAGAATACTGTACTCGATTGGCGTCAGTGAAACCGGTTCCCCGTCTACTGTTACACGCTTGCTGTCATCGTCCAACATCACTCCGCCAATGGTCACCAGATTGGCTTGCTGCGCTGGCATAGAACCAAGCATCGTATAGCGTCTGAGCTGGCTCTTTACCCGCGCAACCACTTCAACCGGGTTAAACGGCTTGGTAACATAATCGTCTGCACCAATGGTGAGTCCTAAAATTTTATCCGTATCCTCCGACTTCGCCGTTAATAAAATCACCGGAATATTACTCAGCTCCCGTAATTTCGCGGTAGCAGCAATACCATCCATGACCGGCATCATAATATCCATTAAGCAGAGATGAACCTCTTCATTTTTTAAAATCGACAACGCCTCGCTGCCAGTATATGCAGATAAAACACGATACCCTTCTGCACTAAGGTAAATTTTTAGTGCCGCAACAATATCACGGTCATCATCGCAGACCAGAATACTGTACATATGTCCCTCCCCTTTCTGATCTATATTATTACATAAAATCATTTAAAAACAAAGTAGCCAACTATTTAAGAATTCTTAAAGGCAGTAAATCTTCACTTCCATTTTACGGATTGCTTTCTATACACATCGTTTATTTTGTGTTATACTGTTGTCAAGCAATTTACGTTGTGAAATCTCCCCAGCTGCATAAATCTATGCTCCCTGCTGTAAATACAAAGAAGAAGGAAGGATTGCAAATGAAACGAATCGGTATCCTCACAAGCGGTGGCGACTGTCAGGGTCTGAACGCAGCCATCCGCGGTGTTGCCAAAGCGCTGTATGTTGAGTTTGGCTCAGATGTTGAAATTTATGGCATTGCAGACGGGTATCGCGGTTTGATCGAAGGAGACTATCGCCTGATGAAGCCCGAAGATTTTTCCGGCATTCTCACCCTAGGCGGTACCATTCTCGGCACCTCGCGCCAACCGTTCAAATTGATGCGTGTCACAGATGAAAAAAATGGCGATAAAGTCGAAGCTATGAAAGCGAATTATCGAAAAATGAAACTGGACTGCCTAGTCATTTTGGGCGGAAATGGCACGCACAAGACCGCGCATCTTCTTTCGCAGGAGGGGCTTAATGTCGTAACCCTGCCCAAGACCATCGACAACGATCTATGGGGCACGGAAATGACCTTTGGCTTTTACAGCGCACTTGAACTGGCGACACAGGTGATTGACTGCATCCATACGACCGCAACCTCGCACGGGCGTGTGTTCATTGTGGAGATCATGGGGCACAAGGTCGGATGGCTGCCGCTTTACGCGGGCGTTGCCGGCGGTGCAGATATCATCCTGCTTCCCGAAATCCCCTATGATATCAATAAAATTATTGATACGCTTGAACAGCGCGATAAAAAGGGAAAGCGCTTTTCCATTCTGGCTGTTGCAGAGGGCGCCCTTTCTGTCGAAGAATCAAAAATGTCCAAAAAGGAGTTCAAGAAAGGGCGTGCAGAACTGACCGATCCTGCAATTTCCTACCGGATTGCACGCGAACTGGGCGAAAAAATGGATCGCGAAATCCGCGTCGTGGTTCCCGGACATTTTCAGCGCGGCGGCGGACCGTGCTCCTATGACCGGGCATTCGCCACACGATTGGGAGCAGCTGCGGCTCGCCTCATTGCGGATCGCAATTACGGCAACATGGTGGCGCTGCGCAATGAAGAGATTGTTCCGGTTCCCCTGAGCGACGTTGCAGGCAAGCTGAAAACCGTTCCTCTGGATAACAGCATGATTCGGTCGGCGCGTCGAATTGGAATTTCCTTCGGTGATTAAACGTAAAAACAGCAGAGCGAAAGTTTTCGCTCTGCTGTTTTTTATGCCTTCTTCTTTCTAAATAAGATGAAGAGCAATGCGGAAACTGCCATCAGCATCGGATAGTAGCAATAAGGAATAATTTCTACCGGACTGAGCGCATTCGCGTAGCTTGCCGCCGTAATGAGCTGCGCGCCGTACGGAATCATACCCTGACATACCGAAGTGAAAATATCGAGCAGCGATGCTGTACGTTTTGGTTCGATATGATATTCGTCTGCAATCTCTTTCGCAACCGGACCGGCGATAACGATTGCAATCGTATTGTTTGCCGTTGCACAGTCAACTGCCGCAGATAACGCTGCAATTCCGATTTCTGCACCCTTTTTGCTGTTAATCCGCTTGCGAATCGTGTACAGAACCCAATCTACACCGCCATTCATTCGAATCAGTGCAACAATACCGGCAACAATCAGGGAAATGACCGTAATGTCATACATGCTGACAATGCCTTCCCCCATCACGTTAAAAATATCTTTGAATCCGAAATCGCCGTAGAACAGACCGACGCCAAGCGCCAGCACTGTACCGCCGGATAAGAGGACAAATACATTGAAACCAATGAGTGCACCGATCAAAACAACCAGATACGGAAGAATACGGACAAAATCATAGGTCAAATTATCTGGTACTGTGAAATCACTGCCCATAGTAAGTGCAAAGAAAATAATCAATGTAACGATTGCAGCCGGAAGAACCAACTTAAGATTTTCCCGGAATTTGTCGCGCATCTCACAGCCTTGTGTGCGGGTTGCGGCAATCGTCGTATCCGAAATCATGGAAAGGTTGTCACCGAACATCGCACCGCAGACAGCTGAACCAACGCACATTGCAACCGGCAACCCTGTTTTTTCGCTGATGCCAACAGCAATCGGTGTCAGCACGGTAATGGTGCCAACCGAAGTACCCATCGAAGTTGAAATAAAGCAGCCGATCAGGAATACGCCTACAACTGCAATGCTACCCGGCAAAATAGACAGACCGAAGTTTACCGTAGCGTCCGCGCCGCCCGCCGCTTTTACCGCGCCGGAAAAGGCACCCGCCATGACAAATACCAGGCACATGATCATGACATTTTCGTCTGCCATCCCGCGCGCCACGACTTCCAGTTTTTCTCCAAAGCTGACTTTGCGATTCATCAAAAAAGCAACGACCAACGCCGTTACAAAACCTGCAATCGCAGGCATGTTATAAAAACCTCCCGTCCAAATGCCGTATCCGATGAACAGCGCTAAAAATACGACAATCGGAAGCAGCGCCCATGCGTGTCCCTTTTTCATACATCCCCCTACGCTTTCTTTGTTGTTCGTGCAAATATGCCAGATTGCACAAGCCTTACCGGCAATATCTGCAATACTGTATTTATAATACACGATTTTCACATGCCTGACAAGACCAAAAGAGAAAGAACCCCGATATTGCCGAACAACTCGTCATACTGCACTTTACCCTCATTTAAAAAAGCACTCAAAAAAGTACCAAACGGCAATAGAATTTTTCTCTCATCGCCATTTGGTACTTTTGCTTTAAGCTTCGACTGCAAATACAGTTTTCGCTCGCCTATGTTGTTTTTGAAGCGTGGATTGAGATGGAATCTTTTCCATCTCAGAAACACAATAATCCAAAATCCGTTTACGAGTCACAATACCGACAAAACAATTCCGATCATCAATAACCGGGACAAAATTTTGGTTCATTGCTGTATTGAGCAAGTCAGTAATCTGCGCGTCTGCGCGAACCGGTTTATTCATGACATGCCGTTGGACGGAATCCATGCGCAGCGTATTGCGTGATTCCCATATTTTCGCATCCGTCAGCGCCCACAGGAAATCACCTTCTGTCACCGTTCCGATATATGTTCCATCCCTTGAAATCAAGGGAACCGCCGTATAACTGGTTTCACGCAGAATATTGAGTCCTTCTTCAATCGTGTAATCATCAAATAAATATGTAATGTCGCTTTTATGCGTTAAAAACAGCATAATATTCATATATCATCTTCCTTTGCACCGGATGCTATAATTGATCTTTCGTTTGAGAATATTGTATCAAAGTATCACAAAATATGCAACAGATTCCAGACATAATTCACAAAATGTACACGAATTACGGCGCATCATTTACATTCTATCCAAACTTTTTAAAATCCGTTCGATCAGGCGCACACGCTGAAACGGTGTAATGAGATACCATCCATCTGTAAACGGCATCATGCGCTGCGCAAGCTGAACAGAAAGCTCTACCGCAAGCGTCTCTGCGGAATCGCGTTCCAGCCCCTCGTATTGCGCAACAATTTCAGGTGGGATATCAATCCCCGCCATTTCCTGACTCATAAACAGCGCATTACGATGGCTGATAATTGGAATGATACCGCCGAGAATCGCTGTATCCAATGTTTCGTGCGCCTGTTTCAGATGTTCAAATGCATCTTCGGTAAACACCGGCTGTGTCAAAAACACCGACACTCCGGCTTCCTGCTTGCGCAATGCTTTTCTTAACTCTGCATCAAAATTCCTTGCGTTTACATTCAGTGCGCCGCATACGGTAAACGGTTCTGCCATTCCGGTTTCAGAAAGCTGGCGGATATAATCAGCCAGCACAACCGAGTTAAACGAAAAAACTCCCTTGACTTCATCCCGCGCCGCAGAGGGAATCGGGTCACCGGTCACAACAAGCACATTGCGTACTTCCTCGGCAGACAAGCCGAGGAGCAGTGCTTTGGTGGCATTGATATTACGGTCACGGCAGGTCATATGGGGAATCGGGTCAATATCCAATTCACGCCGCAGCTTTGCGGCAAGCATGGAGGAATCCACACGCACCCGCGCAACCGGACAGTCTGCAATTGTTACCGCATCTACGCCGGCAGCTTTCAACTGCCGCGCTCCCTCCATAAATTTTTGAATATTTGCATCTGCCGGCGGATCAAGCTCCACAGCGATCACCCGTTTCCCGGAACGCAGCTTCTGCGCCAACCGGTTGCGCAAACCATCGGGATTCCTCATTGGTTTGGCATTCGGCTTTCTGAGCATGCTCACTTTCCCGACTGCTTCCCCCTTGAGCACACGTGCAGTCTGCGCAATATGCTCAGGTTCCGTACCGCAGCAGCCGCCAAGAATTTTTACCCCTGCCGCTGCCAGATCTCCGCATCGTGATGCAAAATACACCGAACTTCCATCGAATACAGTGCGGCCATCCACAATGGTGGGATATCCTGCGTTTGGCATAACAGAAAAGAACTTATTCTGCCCATCAAAGTCCGGCATAGTTTCCCTTGCAAGTGCCAACAGATGATGCGGACCCGAAACGCAGTTAAATCCCGTCGCATCAATATGCACATCTGCACGCACACGTGACATGAGCGCATGTGCAGATAGTCCCTGTCTGGTAAATCCATCCGGGGTTACAGCAAATGATGCCATAATAAACGCCTCAGGGCAGCGTTTCTTGATATAGGCTGCCAGATCGTGCACGGGTGCATCGGAAGCAAAGGTTTCAAATAAAAAATTCTGTGCACCAAGCGCAAGAAAACAATCCAAAATAGCAGTGTACTCTGATTCGTCTTCAGGAAGCGGACCGATATCTGCAAACACTGCGGCTTGGAATGGAGCAGCAGCTTCGCAGGCGAGACTCCATCCTGCGCAAATGATATCATGCACCTCTTCCGAGGTGCATTCCAACATCCGCGTATTTGCACCAAAGGTATTCGTTTTAATCGCACGTGCTCCCGCGTTCAGATACGCATTGTGGATTGCCATCACCCGCTCGGGGTGCTGTATGTTTGCCCATTCGCATTTCACCGTGTCGTCCGGATACTGCTGCGCATAATATGTTCCCATCGCGCCATCAAACAATAGGATATGATCTTTCAAATAAGACTTTACTTCCATAAATCCGCTCCTCTGTCTCAACCTAATACATGGCGCGCAATATCAACTGATTCCTTCGCATCTGCCGCATAAAAATCAGCGCCAATTTTTTCGGCATAATCCGGTGTCAGTACTGCCCCGCCAACCCAAATCTTGCAGTCGTGCCCACTTTCACGCAGCGCACGAATTGTTTCGGTCATACTGCCAAGCGTGGTGGTCATTAACGCAGATAAACCAATCAGCTTCACTTCCTGCTTGATTGCCGTCTCCACCACTGTTTCAATCGGCACGTCACGTCCAAGATCCAAGACTTGATAGCCATAGTTCTCCAAAATTGTTTTGACAATATTTTTACCGATATCGTGAATATCCCCCTTCACGGTCGCTACAATGATCTTTCCCTTGGAGACGGATTCTGCACCGCGTGCTGCAATCGAAGATTTAATTTTTTCAAATGCATCCTGCGCTGCACCGGCGGCATTGATAAGCTGCGGTAGGAAAATCTCGCCGCGCTCAAATCTGCCGCCAACCAGATCAAGCGCAGGGATGAGCAGTGTATTCACAACATCCAGTTCGGTCATGCCGCCATCCAATAGTTCCTGTGTAATGCGCGCCGCATCCTCTTTCAGTCCCTTGGAAACTGCGTACAGCAAAGGCGAAAGTTCAGTTTCAGCAGACTCATTCCGCTGCTGTACCGGCTTTGACTCTGCTTTCGTTTCTTCCGGCAGGTTCATGCATGCTTCAATATATGCCTCGGCATTTTTATCCCGGTTATATAGTACATTAAATACCCGGATGGCGTTCATCACTTCGACGCTGTTGGGATTGATAATCGGCAAATCAAGACCGTGCGCCATTGCAAGGGTAAGAAATCCGGTCGTAATGAGGTTTCTGCGCGGCAAGCCGAATGAAATATTTGAAACGCCAAGCACGCAATGCAGACCCAAGCGGTCGCGTACCATCTGCATTGCACGCAAAGTCTCGACCGCTTTATCCTGTTCAGCCGAGACTGTCAGCGTCAGGCAGTCGATATATACATCCTCTTTGGGGATTCCATGCGCCTCAGCTGCATGCAGGATTCGTGCCGCAATTTCAAAGCGCTGCTCTGCCTTAGGAGGAATCCCGTTCTTATCCATCGTTAAACCAACGATCGCCGCGCCATATTTTTTTGCAATGGGCAAAATGCGCTCCAGCACTTCGCTTTCGCCGTTAACCGAATTGACAATTGCCTTCCCGTTTACAACACGCAGTCCCGCTTCAATCGCCGCGGGATCGGACGAATCTATTTGCAGCGGCAAATCTGTTACGCTCTGAATCGCCTTGACCACGCGCACCATCATTTCAGGCTCGTCAATTTCAGGCAAGCCGACGTTGACATCCAGAATATTTGCCCCGGCATCAGCCTGCTCAACCGCCTGATGCAGAGTATAATCCATATCCCCGTCAATGAGAGCCTGCTTAAAGCGTTTCTTGCCGGTTGGGTTGATGCGTTCTCCGATAATACGAACCCCGTCGATGTGTACGACTTCTGTAGCCGTACAAACCAGTGAGGATCGATTTACAGTACGCTGTGCCGGGGTCATTCCCGAGGTCTGACGCACAATTTCCCGAATGAATTCCGGTGTAGTGCCGCAGCAGCCGCCCATCACAGAAACACCCATATGGACATATTCTGCCATAAGTTCAGCAAATTCGGCAGGTTCAATATCATATTCTCCGGTTGCCGGGTCCGGCAGACCTGCGTTTGCCTTTACAATCACCGGAAGCGCAGTGGCTGCACACAATCTTTGTACAATCGGAAGCAGTTCGCGCGGTCCGAGTGAGCAGTTTACACCGATTGCATCTACACCAAGACCCTCCAGCACCGCTGCCATAGCTTCGACCGAGCAACCGGTAAATGTTCTGCCATTCTGCTCAAAAGTCATCGTTACGTAAACAGGAAGATTCGTATTTTCTTTCGCTGCAAGCACAGCAGCCTTCACTTCGTACAAATCTGTCATTGTCTCGATTACAATGAGATCCGCGCCGGAGCATGCGCCGGCACACATCATTTCCTGAAATATCTCATAGGCAGTCTCAAAGGGCAAGGTTCCATATGGCTCCAAGAGCTGACCAATCGGTCCGACATCCAGCGCTACCTGCGCGCCCGTATCAGCGCACGCGGCACGTGCGCACTGTACCGCAGCTTTTACCACCGTTTCAACCGATTCACCGCTCTTTTGCAGTTTATATCGGTTTGCACCGAAAGTATTCGCATAGATGACCTGTGCGCCCGCTTCCACATAGGCGCGATGAATTTCTGTTACGGTTTCCGGCGCACTCAGGCATAAGGTTTCCGGGCAATGACCGGGCGCTAACCCGCGCTTTTGCAGCATTGTCCCCATTGCACCATCTAAATACAAAATTTTATTTTCCACAGGTCTTTCCTGCCTTTCTAAATGTACATGTTTCAAACATCGAACAGTAAGCACAGCCGCGAAAACGTTTGGTCTGCGGCCGATCTGCCAGTCCGATCACTGCTGTCACCGACTTCCTAGGCGTAAGGATGCAGGAATCGGTCAAAGTGAGCCCGATCTTCCTTCCGGTATCCAAGAGTTCTATCATTTTATGCTGAAATGCAATTGGCATATCTCCATAGCCGGGGCTGAACCGATCGGTTAAATATCTCGCATCCAAGGCTGACGCAATTTCCCGCTCTACCGCATCACATACTGCTTCAATATAAGCTGAGCCACAGCAATCCAAAATCACCGCACAGGTCATGTCCCGTATCTGGGCACGTCTAATGGCGGCTTCCATGCGGGCGCCTAAAGTTGCAGCCATGAGTACGCAGCGCGAGCAGTCCGCAAGCAAAATTTTCACATCTTCACCCGGGAAATATATATCGGTCCCGCAAAGCCGTATTCCTTCCGGCGTGCGTTCGATGTCATATTTTTGATATGTATATCGCGGCATTGCAGAAGCAAATGTTTCTGCAATGCAGGTGTCAATCTGTGCATTTACCTCGGACGGAATTTCGTTTCCCCTCCATCCCAAATATTGCAGAACTTCATTACGGCGAAAAGATTTCACATTTAACTGCATGGATCTCCTCCTATTTATTCCCTATTTCATACTTAAACAGTATACCATATTAGAAAATAAAAAAACAGTCTTTCAACATGTAAAATCTGCTGAAAGACCGTTTCAAAAATCTTTTATTCCGCAGTGGACAGCATCAGCTTAATCCGGTTTTCCTGATTGATCTTGGACGCGCCTGGATCATAGTCAACCGAAACAATGTTGGCTTCCGGATATTTTTCACGGATTTTGCGCACCATGCCCTTTCCTGCGATATGGTTTGGCAGGCAGCCGAACGGCTGGGTACAAACGATGTTATGCACTCCCTCTGTAATCAGTTCAACCATCTCCGCGGGCAGCAGCCATCCTTCTCCCATTTTGACCCCTTGTCCAATGATATCCTGTGACAGCTTACGAACATGGTCAAAGTACTGCGGCGCACGGAATTTTCCGTGCTTCTCGATAATAGAAATCATATCCCTTTGCTTGTCAAGCACAAACCGATAGATCAATCGATTGCGTACCGCAGCTTTTGCCGATCGTCCATATAATTCATGGTCAATAATTCCGTTGTAAATACAATACAGGCAGAAATCGAGCAGTCCGGGCAGCACAGGTTCACAGCCTTCCGAAACCAGAAAATCTTCCAAATGATTGTTTCCCAGCGGCGAAAACTTGACATAGATTTCGCCAACCACACCAACCTTTTTCTTTTTTACTGCCGTGTCAAGCGGTACCTTTGCAAATGCATCAAGAACAAACTGATATAGGCGTTTTACCTCGCTGTAACGAATCAGGCGATTGCCTGTAAATCTCTCGGATACCGTGCGGGTGCAAATATCGACTGCCTTTTGAGACGCGCCTGCAATTTTTTCATAAGGACGGCACTGGTTGTGCAGCATCATAATGAGATCCCCGATCAGCAAGCCGTAAGCAACCTGAATCAGCATCTGCGGCGTAAGGTGGAATCCGGGATTTGCTTCCAATCCGGAAAAGTTGAGCGAAATCACAGGAATATGCCCATATCCATTTTTCTGAAGCGCTTTGCGCAGCAGATGAATATAATTAGATGCGCGGCATCCACCGCCGGTCTGACTCATAATCAGCGCAATTTTATTGGTATCATATTTTCCGCTTTCAATCGCATGAATCATCTGACCGATGGTCAGCAATGCGGGATAGCAGGTATCATTGTGGACATTTTTCAGTCCTGCTTCTACAACAGCAGGTCCATCGGTTGTCAGCAGTTCCATATGATAGCCATAATTCTTCATAATCTTCAGAATCAGACCAAACTGAATGGGGAGCATATTGGGAACGAGAATCGTGTAGTCCTTTTTCATTTCCTCGGTGAACACCGGGTAATTACTGCTGCTTTGCAAGTTTCCTGCCCTCCTCTACTGCGGCGATCATGCTGCGAATGCGGATTTTTGCCGCACCCAGATTGTTGATTTCATCAATCTTGAGCTGTGTATAAATTTTGTTGCCCGCTTCAATGATCGAACGGATTTCATCGGTTGTAATGGCATCAATTCCGCAACCAAAAGAAACCAGCTGAATGAGCTGTGCATTTTCTTTATGCACAACATAGTTTGCAGCGGAATACATACGGGAATGGTAGGTCCACTGATTGAGCACATGCACTTCCGGCGATTCTGCCAGATTGCATACAGCATCCTCGCTCACGACCACCATGCCATATGACGAGATCATTTGATTGATGCCGTGGTTAATTTCCGGGTCAATATGATATGGACGTCCAACCACAACTGCAATTTCCAGTCCATGCGCATCCGCGTAGGCAATGGCTTTGCGTCCCTCTTCGCGAATCGCTTGGTAATAGGAATCAAGAGCCGTATACGCTGCTTCTGCCGCTTTCGCTATCTGCCTTTTTTTCAAGGACGGATACTTTCGACCAAAGAAATGTTCCGCCTGTTTGATAAATTTTTTATGATCCGAAAGTTCAAAATACGGCATCATAAAATCAAAATTCTGCAATTTTGCAACATTTGCAGCGAGCAGTTCCGGATAATACGCGACAACCGGACAGTTATAGCAATTATCTCCGCGTTGTTCGTCCAGATTATAGGTCATGCAGGGATAAAAAATTGCGTCTACACCTTTGCTAAGCAAATTTTCAATATGCCCATGCATAAGTTTTGCCGGGTAGCAGACTGTGTCTGACGGAATGGAATGCTGTCCCTTTTGATACATCTCCCGGGTTGAAATATCACTGCGCACAACTTCAAACCCCAGATTGGTGAGAAAGGTCGTCCAAAACGGATATAATTCAAAAATATTCAGTCCAAACGGCAAGCCAATTTTCCCAAGCGTTTTTTTTGCTGATGGCTGTACTGTGTCATAGCTTTTCAGCTTCTCCAGTTTCCATGCATACAAATCCGGCAGCTTTTCGCTCTCTCCTTTTCCGAGCGGACGCTCACAGCGATTGCCGGAAACAAACCGGCGTCCGCCGGGAAAGGTGTTCACTGTCAGATTACAGTGATTGGTGCATAGCCCGCAACGCACACTGCGCGATTCATGGCTGAAGTTTTCCAGTTCCTCCAAAGAGATCAAGCCAGTCTGTGCAGGGCAGTGATCCATCGCATGAAGTGCGGCGCCATATGCACCCATCAATCCGGAAATTGCCGGACGTGTCACCTCACGTCCAATTTCTTGTTCAAATGAACGCAAAATTGCATCATTTAGGAATGTGCCGCCCTGCACGACAATGTGCTGACCGAGATCATCCGGAGAGTGCGCACGAATTACCTTATACAGTGCATTCTTCACCACGGAAACCGATAGTCCCGCCGAAATCGCATCGATACCTGCGCCGTCCTTCTGTGCCTGCTTAACCGATGAATTCATAAACACGGTACAACGTGAGCCGAGATCAATCGGATGTTCTGCGAGCAGACCAAGCTTACAAAACTCTTCAATTGAATACCCCATTGAGCGGGCAAACGTTTCAATGAATGATCCGCACCCGGAAGAACATGCTTCGTTCAAGAAAATATTGTCAATACAGTTGTTTCGGATTTTAAAGCATTTGATATCCTGCCCACCAATATCAATAATGAAATCAACATCCGGGCAGAAATGCCGCGCAGCGCGAAAATGCGCAACGGTTTCAACCAAGCCATGGTCTACTCCAAACGCACTTTTGATGAGCGCTTCGCCGTATCCTGTAACCGCAGAAGATACAATATGTACACGGTCACCGCATAGATTGTATAGCTTTTTCAGCTGTTCATGGATGACATCTACCGGATTCCCCTTGTTCGGCGCATAATGATGAAATAGGATCTGATGTTCGCGACCAATCAGCACCATTTTTGTTGTAGTTGAGCCGCAGTCAATTCCAAGATAGGCATCGCCTTCGTAGACGGTAACATTTTCGGTCATCACATCATGCTTCCCATGCCGGCGTGTAAATACACGATAGTCCTCCTGCGAGGTAAACAGGGGCGCAAGAACTTGGGAAATCACTGGTTCTCCCGCTGCTTTTTCCAGAATATCAAGCAACTGCTCGTATTCATAGGTACATTCCGTATCTTTTGCATATTCAGCCGCACCAGCCGCAATTGCATAAGGTGCCAATGCAGGAAAGTGTGCATGATCTTTGTCCAGCCCGAGTGTTTCCTGAAAGCGGCGCTGAAGTCCCATAAAGAAAAACAATGGTCCGCCAAGAAACAGGACATCACCCTGAATCGCACGTCCTTGTGCCAAACCGGTTAATGTCTGGTTGACAACCGCCTGAAAAATAGAAGCTGCAACGTCTTCTTTTCGTGCGCCTTCATTCAGCAATGGCTGAATATCCGATTTTGCAAATACGCCGCAGCGCGAGGCAATCGTGTAGATGCGTTTTGCATCCAAACTTAATTCATCCAGCTGAGCTGGTGTCACATCGAGCAGTACAGCCATCTGATCGATGAATGCGCCAGTTCCTCCTGCGCACGAACCATTCATACGTTCCTCAAGCTGACCGGTCAAAAAAACAATTTTTGCGTCCTCTCCGCCCAATTCAATAACAACATCTGCTTTCGGCACATGAGTACCCACCGCTTTTCGGGTTGCATAAACTTCCTGAATAAAGTCTATATTGCTTGCCTTTGCTACACCAAGACCAGCCGAACCGGTGATCGCAGCTTTCAGTGTTTCTCCCGAAATTGTCTCTCGCGCATCCCGCAGCATTTCGCACGCTTTTTCACGCACTTTGGAAAAATGGCGCTCATAACGCTTGTAAATAATTTCTCCTGCTCGTACAGCCACGAGCTTTACTGTAGTCGAGCCAATATCAATTCCTAAACTTACCAAACCCATATCTTCATTCCTAAAACCAATATTTCTGATGCAGATATAATTCCACCATATTCCCGTATGGCGTACAATGCCTATCATACGAAGTAATACTACAACGAAATACTTTGAAAGTCAAATGGATAACCCCTTAAATGGCGTTAAGCTATCGCTAAGAAACTATTTATGCATGAAAACGCCCAAAAACGCATATATTTTCTAACGCAAAACCTGTATATTCTCCCCTCCCAATTCCGATTATCGGATGCTTGTTTTTTTAATCTCCACTTCTGCCAGAATGCACAAGTCCTTTCCTTATACATCACTTAATTCAGTCGTTTTTTCGACATTCCACCATTGACACAACGCGCAAAATCGGATACACTAATAGTGTTAATTGAATATATACCTTATCAAGAGTGGTGGAGGGATCGGCCCTGTGAAACCCGGCAACCTGCGGAAACGTAAGGTGCCAAATCCGGCGGTACTTCAGTTCGAGGCTCGAACCGAAAGATGAGGCAATTTGTGCGCTCGCTCCGTCGGAGGGCGCTTTTTTATTTTCCCAATGAATCCTGCTCCACCGTGCATCTTCTGAAAGAAAGGACGTACATTATTATGGCAAAACACTTGTTTACCTCAGAATCTGTTACCGAAGGACATCCCGACAAGATCTGCGACCAGATTTCGGATGCCATCTTAGACGCAATGCTGGAAAACGACCCTTATTCCCGCGTTGCCTGTGAAACGACCTGCACGACCGGCATGGTTTCTGTAATGGGCGAAATTTCCACGCAGTGCTATGTTGATATCCCGAAAATTGTGCGCGGCGTCATCCACGATATCGGATATGACCGTGCAAAATACGGCTTCGACTGCGATACCTGTGCAGTCCTGACCTCCATCGACGAACAAAGTGCTGATATTGCACTCGGCGTCGACAATTCGCTTGAACGCAAAGAAGGCGGCTCCGAAGACGCACTCGCGACCGGCGCCGGCGATCAGGGCATGATGTTCGGCTATGCTTGCAACGAAACTCCGGAATTGATGCCGCTGCCGATTTCGCTCGCGCATAAGATGGCAAAGCGTCTGACCGATGTACGCAAGGACGGTACTTTTGATTATCTCCGTCCGGACGGCAAGACTCAGGTTACAGTAGAGTATGACGAAAATAATATTCCTGTGCGCATTGATACGGTCGTTCTGTCCACTCAGCATTCCCCCGACGTATCGCTCAGCCAGATTCGCAGCGATATGATCGAGCACGTTATCAAGCCTGTTATTCCGGCACATTTGCTCGATGAAAATACACGCTTTTTTGTCAATCCAACCGGTCGCTTTGTAATTGGCGGACCGCAGGGCGACTCGGGCCTTACCGGTCGTAAGATCATTGTAGATACTTACGGCGGTATCGGTCGTCATGGCGGCGGCGCATTCTCCGGCAAGGACCCGACCAAGGTGGACCGTTCCGCTGCATACGCTGCGCGGTATGTCGCAAAGAACATTGTTGCCGCCGGTCTTGCAGATCGCTGTGAAGTACAGCTCGCCTATGCCATTGGCGTTGCACATCCGGTTTCTATCATGGTAGAAACTTTCGGTACCGGAAAAGTTGCTGAGGACAAGTTAGCTGATGCCATTGGTCAGGTATTCGATCTGCGTCCGGCTGCAATTATCAAAACGCTTGATCTTCGCCGCCCGATTTATCGTGCGCTTGCAGCCTATGGTCATATGGGACGTGAGGAACTCGGCGTAAACTGGGAAAAGACTGACCGCGTAGAAGCATTGAAAGCTGCGCTGAAGTAAATATAAAAAAACAGCTTTGGATTTTTCCGAAGCTGTTTTTTTATTTCTGCTTTTTTGTACAGCACATTTTCTTTTCCGCCACATAAAGTGATGGTAATGGGCACCCCCTGCTCTCCATATAGATTGTGAGGCTGATTTGGTTATGAATACTGAATTTCATTCTTTGGCACAAATTGCTCCGGGGCACACCGTTCGCGTTCGAAAGCTGCACTTGTCCGGCGCAATCCGGCAGCGACTTCTTGATCTCGGATTGATTGAAGGGACTCGTGTACAATGCTTAAACCGCAGTCCCGCAGGAGATCCAACTGCGTATTTAATTCGCGGTGCTGTGATTGCCCTGCGCGGGAAAGACAGCAGTAAAATCGAAGTGTTTGAATGCAGATGAACAAAGCCGACTGTACTTTTTTGTACAGTCGGCTTTGTTTTAAAGTTCCGTTGTGAATTTTTGTTCCTCAATTCCATGTCGATTGGCATAACCGGTCAATATCATTGTCAATGCACCGTCTCCCGCGATATTGCACGCCGTACCAAAACTGTCCTGTAACGCAAAGATTGTCAGCATCAGCGCTGTTCCCGAATCTGTAAAGCCAAGGACTCCCGTAATCAACCCAAGGGATGCCATAACCGTGCCGCCCGGAACGCCGGGCGCGCCAATGGCAAATACACCGAGCAGGATGCAAAATAAAACCATCAGCTTAAGTTCCGGAATCTCACCGTACAAAATCTGGGAAACGGTCATAACAAAAAAGACTTCTGTTAAAACAGAACCACATAAGTGGATATTTGCAAACAAAGGTATTCCGAAATCAGCCATATCTGATCTTAAATACGGTTCGGACTTCTTCGCGCAGCGCAGTGCAACCGCCAATGTTGCAGCTGAGGACATGGTTCCAATCGCAGTCAAATAGGCTGGACCATAATTTCGTAGAATATTCCACGGATTGGTTCTGGAATAAATTCCACCGACCGCATAAAGCAGCGCAAGCCAGAGATAATGTCCAATGATTACAATCACAACAATCTTAAAAAACACCGGAAGCTGTTTCGTGATGGCGCCCTCATAAGACAGTGCGCAAAATGTAAACGCAATAAAGAACGGGAGCATCGGGATAACCACTCTGGTAACGAGAACAAGCACCATCTTCTGAAACTCGTCTAACAGCCGCATAAAGACTTCTGCCTTTACCCAAGTTGCTGCTAAACCGATCAAGATCGACAACGCCAATGCACTCATCACCCCCATGATCTGAGGAATATCAAGCTTGAATATAATTTCTGGCAGTTCCTGCATCCCCTGAATCTCGGATACAATCGAAAGGTGTGGAATGATTCCATATCCGGCGCCCATGGAAAAAAGCGCAGCGCCAACCGATGACATATATGCACCGATGACCGCAACCCCCAATATCCTAGATGCATTCCTCCCCAGCTTTGTAATGGACGGCGCGATAAATCCGATAATAATCAGTGGTACGCAAAATGTGATGAGCTGACCAAGCACATACTTGACCGTTACAACTATATGCATCACATCCTCATTTGCAATCCGTCCAACCAAAATTCCAATAATCACCCCGAGCAAAAGCCGAAATGGCAGATTACCCCATAGTTTCTTCATCATATTCCTCCTATCGCACCGATGATATTATCTACTTTTTTATCCATTTTAATCATCTTAATTTTATCATCATTTTCCTACCGAGTCAATAGGTTTTGTATTTCCCGAAATATATCAAGCAATTTGTTATGATTCGCGGGAATCATAACTCCGGAGGTGATTTCATGAAACAGATTGAAACCGGTACGTGTTTCCGACTGAATCCAGAGCTGCGGTTATGCCCAAAATTTGACGCAGACAGTATTGCAGAATTTCGTGTAGCAAGCCGCAGATGTATGGGGATGCGCGTATTGGATAACTGCGCAGAGGAGCATATTATGTAATTTGCGTTATGCCGTATCACCCAGAAAAAACGAGCCGCTCTGTATCCGAGCGGCTCGTTTCACCGGAAGCATTGTTTCTGCATAGCCTGATAACAGCAGGCATGTGCTGCTTGCATAAAATGACGCTATGAGATCAACTTATCGCGAAGTCGAGGTGAATAAATTGGGACTGACAACCCAAAGCACAGGTCGGCACACCTGTGACACAATGCAACTAGAAAAGGGGAGCCACGATCTTGTCGTGGCTCTGCTCGGCAATCCGAATACAGGAAAAAGCACTGTATTCAATCAACTCACCAAATTAAATCAACACACCGGAAACTGGGCGGGGAAAACTGTCGAAAGCGCATGCGGAACTGTCTGCCATCAAGGGAAGCGTCTGCTCCTTGTTGACCTTCCGGGTACTTATTCTCTTTGTACGAATTCCCCCGAAGAGGAAATCGCACGGGATTTCCTAATCAGCGGGCAGGCAGACTGTACTGTGATTGTTGCGGACGCAACCTGCCTCGAGCGTAATCTCGGATTGGTCTTGCAGACATGTCAGCTTTTCCCCCGTACCGTTCTTTGTTTGAATCTGATGGATGAAGCGCGGCGAAAAAAAATTCATATTGATCTCTCTGTTCTTCGTCAAATGTTAGGAATTCCAGTTATACCCTGTTCCGCCCGTACAGAAGAAGGGCTTCCCGAATTGCTGGACGCTGTCCTTAAAACAGCCGCTAGCACCCCCCGTCCGACCGCAATTCCCTATCCACCCAGCGCTGAAGACCCACAGTTGGACGAAACACGCCGCATGGAAATCAAAGCTGCGGCGATTGTCCTGCGCGCCGAAGAAATTGCCGGCGCATCAGTACGTATGCAGTCAAACGCTGTGCAAAGCCGTGATCGCCGTATTGACCGCATTCTGACTAGCCGTGCAACCGGAATTCCCATGATGCTCCTTCTCCTTGCAGGCATCCTTTTTCTCACAATCACAGGAGCAAATTATCCCAGTGCGCTGCTTTCCGATCTTCTATTTGGAATCGTTCCTCTGTTTGAAAGCGGATTATCTGCACTGCATACTCCGGCTTGGCTTCAAAGCCTGTTACTAGACGGTGTCTGGGAGGTGCTTGCAAGCGTTGTATCGGTAATGCTTCCGCCCATGGCAATCTTTTTCCCGCTTTTCACCCTATTAGAGGATGTCGGATACCTTCCTCGAATTGCTTTCAATCTGGACCATGCATTTTGCAGGGTGCATGCGTGCGGAAAGCAGGCGCTAACCATGTGCATGGGGTTTGGATGCAATGCCGCGGGAATTGTGGGCTGCCGCATCATAGATTCTCCAAGAGAGCGGTTAATCGCTATATTGACCAATTCGTTGGTACCCTGTAACGGTCGTTTTCCCGCAATGATTTCCCTGCTGGTAATCTTTTTTACCGGTACGTTATCCGGCAGGCTGCGTTCGCTATACAGTGCGCTCATCCTGACTGGTATTATGGTTGCAGGCGTTGCAGCAACGCTGTTTCTCTCTTGGCTGCTTTCCCGCACCCTGCTCCGTGGCAAACCCAGTTCTTTTACATTGGAACTGCCTCCTTACCGCCGTCCCCAAGTTGGTCAGGTGATCGTCCGATCTATTTTTGACCGCACATTATTTGTTTTGGGACGCGCAATACTGGTTGCTGCCCCCGCCGGTCTTTTAATTTGGCTGCTTGGAAACATCAGCATAAATGATATTTCTCTGCTGACCCTCTGCGCAGATATGCTCGACCCATTTGGAAAATTTTTAGGGTTGGACGGCGTCATTCTTCTGGCATTCATCCTCGGCTTTCCGGCAAACGAGATTGTCCTGCCTCTGGTGTTAATGGGATATTTATCGACCGGCACTCTGGTTGAAATCGGTTCCCTCACAGACCTTGCCGCTCTTTTAACTGCAAATGGGTGGACTGCGGTTACTGCGCTGTGTTTTATCCTGTTCTCGCTTTTTCATTGGCCGTGCTCCACGACCTGCTTGACAATCCACAAAGAAACTGGCAGCATACGGTGGACCATTCTTGCGGCTTTGCTGCCCACTGCACTTGGGAGTTTCGTTTGCGGAACCATTCATTTGATTTCACTCCTGTTCTTATAAAGAAAGCGCTCTGCCAAATACAGCAGAGCGTTTTCTTCATAAAACCGCACGAATTGCTTCCGCAATGGTTCGCACACGTACAATATTCATTTCTTTCGGGATATTCTCCCCCACATCCTGTTCCGGAATAATACAGGTATGAAACCCCAGACGATACGCCTCCCAAATGCGTTGTCCCGCACAGCTTACCGCACGTAATTCACCGGTAAGTCCAACTTCTCCAAAACTCATCACGCCCTCGGGCAGCGGCTTGTCCCGAAAGCTGGATACAATCGCAAGTACCATCGGCAGGTCAACCGCAGGCTCTTCGAGCCGCATCCCGCCAACCACATTTACATAAGCATCGCTATTTGATAGAAAGAGTCCGGCTCGTTTCTCCAGAATTGCCAGAAGCAATACCATCCGGTTATAGTCCACGCCGGCAGCTGTTCGTCGCGGCACACCGAAAGCAGTTTTCGCAACAAGCGCCTGTACCTCTGCGAGCAGCGGTCGTGTCCCCTCCATCACGCAAGCAATACAGTTGCCCGATGCCCCTGCCGGGTGACCGGAAAGCATTGCTGCCGATGGGTTCTGTACCTCATTTAAACCACGGTCACTCATTTCAAACACACCGATTTCATTGGTCGAACCATAGCGGTTTTTTGCCGCGCGCAGGCAGCGGAACGGACCGGTTTGTTCTCCCTCAAAATACAAGACACAGTCTACCATGTGTTCCAGAATCTTCGGTCCTGCCAATGTGCCCTCTTTATTGACATGTCCGACTATAAAAATTGTCACATTACGGCGTTTGGCATACTGCATGAGCATCATTGCGCATTCTTTAATCTGCGTTGTTCCCCCGGGCGCAGACTGGAGTTCCGCGCGATACACGGTTTGAATAGAGTCTATAATCAGGATATCCGGCTCAAGCGCATCGGTTTCGCTGATAATCTGTTCCATATCGGTTTCTGCCAGTACATAGAGATTGGGGGATGATACATGAAGCCGTCCGGCGCGCAGCCGGATTTGCCGCAGGGATTCCTCTCCAGATACATATAGCACCGTTGCATTTTTACACATTTCCTGACACATTTGCAGCAAAAGCGTAGACTTTCCAATGCCGGGCTCGCCGCCGACCAGAACAAACGAGCCGTGTACTGCACCGCCGCCCAGTACGCGGTCCAGTTCTCCGATGCCAGATAGGAAACGATCCTCCTTGCCGATTTCAATTTGATCCATACGAACCGGCTGTGCAGTCCGGCGAGAACTCTGCGGCAGCACACTCCGTGTCACAGCTTCCGGCTTGACCGTAAACTCCCTCATCGTATTCCATGCACCGCATGATGGACATTTTCCATACCATTTGGGGCTTTCGTAGCCGCAGTCATCACATAAAAATAAGGTTTTCTGTTTCATATTCTACTCCATTCCAATGGAATCGCTGTATTTTTTCCATCCTTCAAAAATACACAGCGCAAGCCGCTTCTGATATCCTGAATCCCCAAGCTTCCGTTCTTCTTCCGGATTAGATAGAAATCCGCATTCAACAATCACCGCTGGGCAAGCCAGGTTTTTCATCAGATAAATTGTTGGCACAGCAGGTTTTGCACGGCGAATATTTCCGTTTTGAATCCCTGCAATCATTGCTTCCTGTGTTTTTTCAGCAAGGATCTTGCTATCCGGATGATTTTTTGAATAAAACACCTGTGCCCCATAATATTGCGGGTCTTGAAACTTATTGAGGTGGATGCTGAGAAACACAGGATTTTCCACATTATTGACAATTCGCTCCCGCGCCTTGATGTCTGCGACTTTATTTTCCCGCACGCTGCGCCCTTCCACATAATCCAGCGCCTGTTCATCCGTTCGGGTCATCTGAACCGGATATCCAAACAACCCGCAAAGCGCCTGCACCCGATACGCGATGCTCAAATTGATATCCTGTTCCATCGTACCATCCGCGCCGACCGCCCCGCCGTCAAACCCGCCATGTCCGGCATCGAGCACCAATATAGGCAACTCACTTCCTGTGGAAAATACCGGTCGCGGCTGCTGACGCTCTATCATTCCAAATAGCAGCAATACCGTCAAAGATGTTGTTAATAGTATGCATACCCACTTTTCTTTCACGCGGCCGCCTCCCCATATATCATTGATTCAATTTATGCATATCGGGATGTGGGTATGTCTGTGCCGGAATTCTTCTCAGCATGTATGATATTGTACCATATGTAAGAGATTTTTGACAATCTTTTCGAGAAGAGTTGCATTCATTCCGTGTCTGAGAACATTTTGGTTACTTTTTGATTTTTTGGGTTGAGAATGCACCCGCATCGGGTGTATAATAAAGATACCTTTATCAGTGTAATAAAAGGAGACTTAAAGAATGTTAGAGAATCTAGTAGCAACCCTGAAAGCAAACCCCCGCAAAATCGTATTCACCGAGGGTTCTGACGCACGTATTCTGGAAGCAACCGACCGTCTGAAAAAGGATGGCTTCCTGACCCCTGTTCTGGTTGGCAATGTTGAAGAAGTAAAGGCTGCAGCGCAGGCAGGCGGCTTTGACATTGAAGGTCTGGAAATCCTCGATCCGTTGACCTACCCCGAAATGGACGCAATGGTAGACGAGATGGTTGCACTGCGCAAGGGCAAGATGAGCCCCGAAGACTGCCGCAAGGCGCTGTCCAAGGGCAACTACTTCGGCACCATGCTGGTAAAGATGGGCAAGGCAGACGCTCTGCTGGGCGGCGCAACCTACTCGACCGCAGATACCGTTCGTCCCGCACTGCAGCTCATCAAGACCAAGCCGGGTGCACATCTGGTATCCTCCTGCTTTATTCTGGACCGCGAGGGAGATGACGCGCTCAGCCGTCTGTGCATGGGCGACTGTGCAATCAATATCTCCTATGAAGACAGCGTCGATAAGGAAGGCAACGTCACCGTTTCTGCTGCGCAGAAGCTGGCAGAAGTTGCAATCGAGACTGCAAAGACCGCTTCTCTGTTCGGCATCGATCCGAAGGTTGCATTCCTGTCCTTCTCTACCAAGGGTTCTGGCAAGGGCGCAACAGTTCCGCTGTCCGCAGAAGCAACCAAGGTTGCGCAGGAGATGGCTCCTGAGATGGCAATCGACGGCGAAATGCAGTTTGACGCTGCGGTTTCCCCGACCGTTGGCCAGCTTAAGTTCCCGGGCTCTAAGGTTGCAGGCTATGCCAACACCTTTGTATTCCCGAACATCGAGGCAGGCAATATCGGCTACAAAATCGCACAGCGTCTGGGCGGTTACAAGGCATTCGGTCCGATTCTGCAGGGTCTGAACGCCCCGATCAACGACCTCTCCCGCGGCTGCAACGCAGATGAGGTTTATCAGATGGCAATCATCACCGCAGCACTCAAGTAATCGATACTGTGACGCGCCAAAGCGCCGGTCATTCTTGACCGGCGCTTTTTCTTACAGCAAAATGCAGATCAGCCCCCCTGTGCTTTCGTTGATAATCTTCTCCAGAGTTTCTCGGAATTTATCCCGTGCATCGTCCGGCATTCTTGCAAGCTTATTGCTCAGCTCCTCATTGACCAATTCGCTGAGTGATTTTCCAAAGATATTCGTATCCCAAATGCGTTCCGGTGCGCCGTCAAACTCCCCAAGCATGTAATGCACCAAATCCTCAGACTGCTTTTCCGTTCCCACCAGCGGTGTGACCGATGCCTTGATCTCGGTTCGGATGAGATGAATCGCTGTAGCCGAGGCGCACAGGCGTACTCCATAACGCCCTCCCTGTTTGATGATTTCCGGCGCTTCCAGTGATAACTCCCCGACCGATGGCATCACCACACCGTAGCCGGTTGCCTGCGCCTGTGCCAGTGCCCCTTGAATCCGCTGATATTCCCGCTCAGTCTCTGCCAAACGGCTGAGCAGCGGAATCAGGTCGGCATCGTCATGAATATCCACTCCTGTCTTTTCTGCAACGACACTGTAGAACACCTCGCCCGGCATAGCGACCTGTATCCGTGCCTTTCCGGTTCCAAGATCCATATCGCCGACGGATGCAGCAGAAATATACTGGTTTTCTTCAATCTGTGCGGCGGCACTTTTCAAATCACGCATTTTCTGTACATGCACTGCCGCTTGCCGGACGCTGTCATATACCGACTCTTTCACCGGATGTCCCTGCGGCAGCGCGCCGACAAAACGCGGCAGCGCAATCCCCACTTCACGCACCGGAAACTCAGACAGCACCCCTGCAAGGATATTGGAAACATCTGCTCCGGACAGGGTCATACAGTTGACCGGCAGCGCCTCAATCCCATGCTTTTCCCGGATTTCATCCTGTACAGCCCGCGCTGCATCGCCGGTCGGTTCCGCTGAGTTAATCAAGGTCAAAAATGGTTTCCCAATTCCCATCAGTTCCTGAATCACGCGATCTTCTGCCGGCGCATAGCTTTCCCGCGGAATCTCGGAAAAGGTTCCATCTGTCGTAATCACAAGTCCAATGGTTGAGTGCTCCGTAATGACCTTACGCGTACCAATTTCCGCAGCACGGCTCATCGGAATGGGCGCGTCATCCCACGGCGTTGTTACCATGCGCGGCACATCCTCCTCCATGCTGCCAAGCGCGCCGTCTACCAGATACCCGACGCAGTCCACCAGCCGCACCCGACAAAAACCGCCGTCCGGCGTACTGATTTCTGCGGCTTCTTCGGGGACAAATTTGGGTTCTGCGGTCATAATCGTGCGTCCTGAACCCGACTGCGGCAGCTCATCTTTTGCCCGCTCCCGCTTATAAATATTCTCAATCCCCGGAATCACCATAGTCTCCATAAATTTTTTGATAAATGTGGATTTTCCGGTACGCACCGGTCCGACAACCCCGATGTATACATCCCCGCCCGTACGAAGGCTGATTTCTTCATATAAGGACTTCTGATCCATTGCGTTCCTCCTTTTTACGATTCAATCGGAATGAGCAGCATTTGTGCACCGACTGCCTGTTCTTCCTCCGGAATATCGTTGGCAGCGCGAATCGCCGCCGCTGTTGTCGCATACTGCTTTGCGATATCCCAAAGCTGTTCCCCTTCGTCCACGCGCCGCAGCACCAACGTCACATCTCCCAGCCCCGAGCGTTCCTCCGCGCTGATTTCAACCTTTGTGATATCCTGTATCCGTTCCGGCGAAGAGCGCATCATCAACCCAGAAACCGCAAACCGCAGATTCACGCTGTCTTCTCCAGAGGGCGACGCGGTCACTGCTACTGTGAAATCCTGCGGCGAGAGTCCCTGTACAGATGTGTTGAGATGTACCGGCAGAGAGAGTGTGCGATGTGTCTGGTACGCGCTGCCCTCATCATCCAAATACAGAATCTCTGCATCAACCTTGAGTCGAATGGTATCTTCCTCCTCGAAGATTCCTTCTGTGCAAACCGCTTTTGCATAAATATACTGTGATACCTGCATCCCAATGGGCACGGTTTCGCTGCTGTCTGCTGAAAAATTCCCGCAAAGCGCGCATTGATGTATGTTGATCTGTCCGGCGCATACGTTGAGTTCATGCTTGGTCTGGTATAAGTCACGTATCGTACGGACCATGTGCGTTTCTGCCCGCAGGATGAGCGCCGATGCGCCGATGCCGACAGAAAGCACTCCTCCCTTTTCCAGCACGCAGTCCACGCCACGCACTGCCAGCCGTAACGTTACCGTTTCATTCTCAGCCAGTCCTTCCACATCTACCATCTGCGTAAACGGCACGGTTTGAACGATTTGCTGTAAGCTTCCGATGTCATCCCGCACCAACATATGCAGCGCAGCATCTCCACGCACAAGAAGCCGTCCATTCATAGCGCGGCACTCATTTTGCCGCAGCGTACAGTCTGTATGCAGCAGTTCCAGATCATCTGAGCCGCTCAATTCCAAATCATCCAAGATTGTAAATTCCCCTGTACGCACAGTGCTCAAAAGAGAAATCTCCCGTGTATCATAGAGTACTTCAATCGGAGTTTGCCCGCAGTCGATTTTTTCAGTGTACGTAAGTACCTGATCTTGATAAACCGAGGATTCAAAACACAACTTTGCGGTAACGCTGACTTTCCTTGAGTTTACCGCACGTGCATCCACCGAAACCACGCTGCACCGCACAAAGCAAATGCTTTCTGCCCCCACACCGCGTCCCTCTTCGATATGGGCGAAGCTCAGCGGGACATCCAAACGGCGCAGTCCGTCTTCCCCCTCAGGCTGATACAAAACGGTTACAGCAACATTGCCCGATACCAAAATTCGATCATTTTGCGGCGACTGATCTTTTATAGTCACCATGCCATCGGCATATACAATGCGCGCAATATCCGGAAACGTGTCCGGCACAATCGCATCTGCGCTTTCTTCATACGTACTTGTGTTGTCCAAAATCACGTCATAATATGGGATGCTGTTTCGAATCAAATCCATTTGCAAAATTCCTCCTTTGTTCCTGCCTCTGCTAAAGTATATTGAGGTTCTGCGTGGAATATGAAAAAAAGCGGACTGCCCGCCTTTATTTTCCGGCGAAACAGTCCGCTGCAACAATACGTTATCAATCTTTTCCCATTCCGAACAACTTGCGGAATACGCCGCATAAATATTTCGGACTTCTCCAAACGACGATCTTCATATGTTTCCTCCTTAAATCCGAACCAGAACTACACCGACTGCGATCAACCCCAGACCGCATAGCCATTTAACTGCAAGACATGGCAGCAGCCCTCCAATCAGGATACCCAAGCCAAATGCAGCCGCAATGATGCCCACCAGTTTTTCCGGGCAGCCCATACTGCATCACGCTCCTAATCCAGTATAAGCAGCAGGAGCAGAAAAGGTGCAAAGCGGAAAGAAGCAAAAAGCTGCCCCATTCGGGGCAGCTTTTCCTGTTACCGGATTCCCGTGCTGCCGTGACCGCCGCGGTCGGCGCCTGTCAGCGCAGAAACCTCGTCAAATGAAATTGCCGGCTGATGCTCCATAATCCGGAATTGACAAACGCGGTCGTTCACATGAATCACCGTATCGCGTACGGCATACGCAGGCATAAACCACTGGTCGTTGTCGCCGCAATAGCTCTCATCAATCACACCCATGCTGTTGGTCTGAAGGATGCCAAAGTTCTTAAAGGTCGAACTGCGCGGCACAACATGTGCCTCATACCCCGCCGGAAGCTGCATCGCAACACCGAGCGGAATCAATTTGAACTCTCCTGCTTTCAGCTCTATTTCAGCTGCCGCACGCAGATCAATCCAATCCGACTTGCCGTCAATATAGCGCAGACGTTCGATTTCATCCGAAAAATACTTGATTTTGATTTCCACTGCTGTCTCTCCTCTCAAATACTGTAATCGGGTTCTGCATGCAGTTCAATCTGCCCGATTGACAAAGTTTTTTGTACATCAATCACACGCTGGTTTCCACTGCCGCGCCAAAGCAGACCTGTATTGCGCACAGCCTCAATGTATGGACCGTCTACAAGCACATCCACAAACTGCATTACCGGCAATTCACGCACATCTTCCCACTCATAGCCGGTATACAGCCAAATCGTCTTAGCCGGAAATTTTGCTTTTACCTCCCGACACAGCGCAAAAATATCCTCTCGATTGCCCGGAAACAGCGGGTCCCCACCCGAAAGCGTCAAACCGGAAATATAGTCTTGGCCTAGCTCCTGAAACAGCTCTTCCTTTGCCGCATGGTCAAACGGCAGACCGCCTTTTGCATCCCATGTTACCGGGTTGTGACATCCCGGGCAGGCATGGCTGCACCCTGAAACCCATAAAACAGCGCGCAGACCGTCGCCGTTCAGCATATCGCCTTTTGTAATATTATGATACCGCATTACATACTCTTTCTCTCTGCAATTTCTGCCATTTTCGCCGCATTCAAGCGGGTATCTCCCTTTACGCGGGAATACGACAAATACCCGTTCATACGCTCGATTTTGGTAAGGTTGCTGCTGCCGCACTTGGGGCAGACCTCCATTGCCAACTCCTCATGTCCGCAGTCATTACAGTATGCGAGCGACAAATTAACCCCTTCATACAATCCCATGCGCATCGCACGGCGCACCAGTGTGCGAATCGCTTCAAGGTTATAATCAATCGGATACTTTACATATTGGATTTTGCCGCCGTTGCACAGGTTCCAGAACCGGTACTCCAAATCCTGCTTTTCAATCGGAGACAAATCTTCCGTCACGTGACAATGGAAGCTGTTCGAAACGTATTCCCGATCAGAAACGCCTTCGATGATTCCATATTTCTTGCGGAACTGCTGCACCTGCAATCCACACAGGCTCTCCGCCGGCGTACCATAGATTGCATATAGATTGCCGTCCTCTTCTTTGAACGCATTGACCTTATCGTTAATGTGCTGCATCACTTCAAGCGCAAACGCACCATCCTCGACAAGGCTCTTGCCATTATAAAGCATTTGCAGTTCATTGAGCGCCGTAATGCCAAAAGATGCTGTCGCAGTTTTCAGAATCGGTTTGATCTTATCATGCAAGCCGAGATGACCGCCATAGAAACCGCCCTCGCAATACGCAAGTGGGTTGGTAGAGGCGCGCATCTCTCCCAGATACGCATAGGTACGAATATGAAGCTTGCGAATCAGCTCCAGATAGTAATCCAGCACTTCGTAAAAATCGCGGTTCTCCTGACGCGATTTGGCAAGAATCATGGGCAGGTGCAGTGACACCGCGCCAATATTCCACCGTCCGACAAATACCGGCTTATCGTTTTCATCCGCAGGCTTCATGCCGCCGCGCTCATACCACGGAGATAAAAATGCCCGGCAGCCCATCGGGCTGATAATCTGACCATACTTTTTATACATGCTCGGCACATATCCCTCACCGGTCAGCGAGAGCCAGTCCGGATACATGGCTTTGGAGGAACACAGGATTCCAGCCTCGAATACATCTTCCAGCGACTTGCCGACGCCATGCAGATTTTCGTCGTATAAGAATACGATCTTTGGGAATAAAACCGGCTTTTTCTGCCCCTTCTTCCCCTGTCCGCGGCGACGGACATTAAGCATGGTAATCGAAGCCAGTTTTGCAAACCGTCCTGTTCCGGTTCCCATTGTCATCGTGATGAACGGATAGTCTCCGCGGCTGGAAGCCACCGTGTTAAACTTATATTCCCATCCCTGAAAGCCTTGCTCAAAATCATTCAGAATATCAGCCATGACTTCCCGCTCAACTGTCTTTTCATCCAGACCCAGGCGACGATATTTTTCTGTCAGCATCTGATAGCTGCGCTCTGCATAAGGTTCGAGCAGCAGGTCAACCGACGGCACTGTAAAACCGCCATACTGCTGGGATGCCGCAGACAGTACAATATCGCCGATCACGTCAAACGCGACATTCAGCGTTTTGGGTTCGTTATACCACAAGTTCCCCATTTCAAAGCCGTCTTTCAGCACGTGACCGACATCGAACAGGCAGCAGTTCATGGTGTCGCGGCGTGCAGACATGTCATGCACATAAATATAGCCGTCCCGGCAGGCCTGCAATTCCTCCGTAGTCATAAAAAACTTCTGATACAGTTCTTTATTAAGCTGGTTGAAAATCAGGCTGCGTTTGGTAGACACAAGTGCAGAATCGGTATTGGAATTTTCCTTATCCCCGATATACATAATGGACTGGCTCTTTTTGTAGACACTGTCCAACATCCCGACGAAATCCTGCTTGTAATTGCGATAGTCGCGATAGCTCTTGGCAACCTCCGGACGCACACTTTCCAGGGCAGCTTCCACGATATTATGCATCTGCCAGATGTGGACTTCTTCCACACCCATCTTTTTCACATAACCTTCTACATAATCACAGATCGCCTGCGTCTCTTCTTCTGTAAACGTATACAAAACACGATTTGCCGATTTGTTAACCGCTGCAATCACTTTTTGTATATTAAACTCTTCTCGGGTATTGTCCTTTTTGATCACACAGATCATCCGGTATTCTCCCCTTTCTCATTTTGTAGCTGTTCTATTATAACATACTATATCTAGTGGCAACACTGGAGATTTCGCCAAAATCCCTCCGCATAATTCATCCAATTCTGTTCCGCTTCGCATCACTATGACAGTTGACATCCTTCCAGTGCCCTCCTATAATAAAAGCAGAAAACCAAAAATCTTCTTAGGAGGCAATCATATGGAAACTCAATCCTGTATTTTATCGCGCCGCAGTATCCGTAAATTCACTGATACCCCCGTCAGCCACGAAACGCTGGAAAAAATCATTGCGGCGGCGGCATACGCGCCCAGCTGGAAAAACACCCAGATTTCCCGCTATATCGCGATTGAAAATCCGGACATGCTTCGTACAATTTGCGAAACCTACGCCCCGTTCAATGCACGGATTATCAGCGGGTGCAAAACGTTGATTGCACAGACCTTTGTGAAAAACCGTTCCGGATTCGAGCGAGACGGTTCCTATTCCACCGACCGTGACGGTGGATGGCAGTACTATGATTGCGGAATTGCCGCACAGACTTTTTGCCTTGCAGCGCATGATCTGGGGGTCGGCTCCGTGATTCTCGGCGTCTTTGACCGAAAAGCACTCGAAGCATACCTCGAAATCCCGGAAGATCAGGAGTTGATGGCACTCATTGCCATTGGTTATCCGGAAGGAGACGCAATCGCTCCCAAGCGTAAAGATATACAAACCCTGCTCAGTTATCGATAATCTTTTTTGCACATAAAAATCCGTCCGCAAATATGAGGTGCCCCCCCAAAAAAGTTAAACAATAATTGAACGTAAAATTGGTCAATCAACCGAAAGGGCTTGTTGTCTGTGAAGAGCAGGCGGCAGGCCCTTTAGCTTTTCCTTAATA
>JAGZOP010000160.1 GCA_018383195.1 Clostridiaceae bacterium
AAGGCTCACATCCTTTCCGCACCACTGGATTTCGCCCTCGAAGGTATCATAGTCCTTGTCCAGTGTCAGTTCTCCCAGCACCTGGTCCTGGATCACCACTGGCTTGTGGTACTCGTCCAGAACGGCCTGGAGTTCCGGGCAGTCCTCGTGGGCCTTGACCACCTGGGAGATACACCAGGGGCGCACCACCAGATCCTTTGCCAATTCTTCTTTCATCTGGCGGATCTTCAGGCGGCAGATCTGCTCCTTGCCAAAGCGTCCCCAGCCCTTGTCGCTATTGCGTTCCTCCTCGGTGACCGGCCAATCCAGTCGTTCCTCTTTGGTGCTGACCTTGCCGGTGTCACAGAACATGATGCCCAGCGTCACAACGGTCATTTCCCAAAAGTTGCCTTTCCAGTTAAATCCGCCCCCAATGCAGCGATTGATCAGAGCGACCACTTCCTGCTCCTCGGGCTCGTACATCTCATAGAATTCTTCAAACATCTGTGCAGCCTCCTTTACAGCAGTTCCAGCACTGCGGCAGCAGGCTGGGCAAACTCTGCCGGGACTTGCTCCAATACATCCTGGTAGGCTTTCACCGCCTGCCAGGAGTAGTAATAGAAGCTATAGAACAGGTCATCGGGGAAGACCTCGTCCTCCTCGTAGCGCATCTCATCTTCTTCCTCGTCGTATTCCTCCGACCACAGGTATTCTTCCTTCAGCAGATCGGAGAACAGCGGCAACGCCTCGGCGTGCACCATCTCATCCCCGTCGTGGAAGCACTGGAGGATGCAGGCAAAGAAGTCCAGCAGTTCTCCGGCCAGGAAATGGGCCACAGGGTTCTGCCCGCTGTCTGCGAGGGCCTTCTCCAGAATTCGGCACAGGAACACCATGCCAAAGGGGGTAGCATGCCACAGGGTACTCTGGTGCTCCATGTTGGTGGTGAGCTCATAGAGGGACTTTTTGACGGACGCCAAATCACGCATCTGCTCCAGTACGGTCAGGTGTGCGGGAAAATCAGTCCCCCGGCCATAGGCGGTGGTGAGCCGGTGCCACGGGACATCAGCGACCTTGAGATGGGTGATGTAGGTTCTGTTCTTCTCTGTCATGTTGCTGCCCTCCTTATCCCGCCGTCTGGCTGAGGTACTCCTTCTCCAGCGCGGTGTACCACCGTTTCAGCATGGTTTCCAGACTGGTTTTTCCTTTCCGATCAAAAAAAGCAAGGAACTTGTCCAGCAGTCTGGGGAATAGATATTTGCCCGCTGTTGTCAGATCCTGATTGAGATAGACCATCCGTAGGATACGGTCATGCCGGTCCAGAGGGTTCTTTTTCAGCAGTTCCGTTTCAAAGCAGAAGCGCAGGAATACCACATTCTCGTCGTAGAAGTCCTCCACCACAGCCGCGCCAATGCTGGTGTATGTGATGTCGTACACCAACCGGTTCCAGTCAAATTTCTCGGCATAGAGCAGTTTCAGTGCCTTCGCCCAGTGTTCCTCCGGGATCACCAGCATCCTGTGCTGGGCGGTGCTGGAGTAGCCACGGTAGACGGGTTCCGGCTGTCCCAGCAGCTCACTCACGCTGTCGGCGTAGACGAAGCACAGCTCCTCATCGAACAGGCCGCCGATGAAGTTGCCATTGCAGTACAGCATATAATTCTTGGACTT
>JAGZOP010000161.1 GCA_018383195.1 Clostridiaceae bacterium
CCTGTGTACCGCTGGGACGCTCCCTGGTACTGCGCGACGCCGGTTCCCACCCTGTACCGCAGAGCGGCCCTGTATGCCGCGGATCTGGGAATCGACAGCTCCCGCTTCACCTTCGGAAACCTGCCCAAAGCTTCCTCGGATCTGGGCTGTGTGGCCTACAAAATTCCAGCGGTGGAGATTACCTTCCCCATTGTGCCGGACGGAGAGCCTGCACCGGTAGGCCATGCCGACGAGACGGCCTGTATCACGGGAAACGAGTATCCGATTGACAGAGTATTCTGGCCGGAGAGCTGATGGCCCTGACGGGACTTCGGATTGGGGGAAATAAGGAGGAACTGGAGCTGATTCAGTCAGAATTTGCCAGCCATTTTAAAGAGTAGGGGAGGCCCTGAACAGGGGGAAAGGAGAGTCAGACTATGTCAAAGCAGTTAACATCCACAAAGGATCTGAAGCGTGTTCTGGGATCTGATGGCAATCGGAGTCGGATCCATTATCGGCTCTGGAATTATGTCTCTGACAGGAATCGGAATTGAGAGAACAGGACGTTCCATTTTTATTGCGTTTATGATAGGAGGATTTATTGCACTGCTGTCCCGATCGCCGCAGATTTTCCTGAATTCTGTGGCCAGATACAGAGGCGGAGACTATTCTATGGTGGGAACCTTTTTAGGACCCAGATGGACAGGAACCTATTCTATGATTTCCCTTCTCACCAGCGTGACGCTGGCTATGTACGCCCTGTCATTTGCCGACTACGCCATGCCGTTTCTGCCGTGGCTGACAAGAAAGGCCATTGCTCTCAGCGTGCTGACGATTCTCTTTGTAACCAACGTGTTTGGCGTCAACGCTTTTGCCAAGATTTAGGGAGCGGCGGTAATCCTGCTGGTAATCGCGCTGACGGTATTTACAGGTGTAGGTCTCGCCAACCTGGATCCGAATTATTTTGATCCTGCTACTTTTATGCCCAACGGACTTTCCGGACTGTGGAGCGCGGCGGTGCTTATGAGCTATACCTGCGACGGCGCCCAGTACGTGACTCAGATGAGCGCGGAGGCAAAGAATCCTACCAGGGATATTCCACGGGTTATGCTGTTTTCCACGCTGGGAATCGCAGCCTTTTACGGCCTGATGGGCGTAGTGGCAGCGGGCTTGCTTCCCGTAGACCAGGTTGCCGGCCAGCCTTTAAACGTGGTAGCTGAGGCCGTGCTTTCCAAGCCGTTATATTATCTGTTCATGATCGGAGGCGCATGGATGGCCCTGCTCACCACGCTGAACAGCTCCATCGCTTCCTGTACGAAACCGTTAATGCAGGCCTGCAACGACGGCTGGTATCCGTCCTCTCTGGCAAGACTTCATCCCAAGTTCAGAACGCCCATTATTCTGCTGGGAATTTACTATGTGATTGGATTTGTGCCGATTATGTTTAACTTCGATATCGGCATTATCAGCGATATTACGATTACCGTAGGCTCTATCACGAAAGCCATGATCATTTTAAGTCTGCTTCGGATGCCTAAGGTGCTGCCGGACGCGTGGAAGCAGTCCAATTTCCATGTGAAGGACAGCATGCTGATGGCAATCGGAGTGCTGGATCTGATTGTAGTTGTAATTTCAGGAGTTACCTCCTC
>JAGZOP010000162.1 GCA_018383195.1 Clostridiaceae bacterium
CCTGGGGCTGGCCTACTCCATCATGCGCTTCATGTTGGGCCTCTTCGACCAGGGGGAGCGCCTGCTGAACCGTGGGCGGCATCTGCGGAAACGGAGGTAACGCATGCACATTCGCCCCTACCGCAGCTCCGACTGCCCGGCCTTGGCGGAGCTGTTTTATCAAACGGTTCACGCCGTCAACGCCCGGGACTACAGCCCCGAGCAGCTCGACGCTTGGGCGGATGGCCGGGTGGAGCTGGCCGCCTGGGACGCCTCCTTCCGCGCCCACGACACCCGGGTGGCGGTGGAGGGAGGCGTGATCGTCGGCTTTGCCGATCTCGGGCCGGACGGCTACCTGGACCGCCTCTATGTCCACAGGGACTGGCAGGGGAGGGGGGTGGCCTCCGCCCTCTGCGACGCCCTCCCCGCCGCCCGCATCACCCATGCCTCCATCACCGCCCGGCCCTTCTTTGAGCGGCGGGGCTGGCATGTGGTGAAGGAGCAGCAGGTGGAGCGCCGGGGGGTGCTCCTCACCAACTTTGTCATGGAGCGGTCATGCCCGCCGCCTTCCCGCCCTGTGTAGGGCGCGGCATCCCTGACGCGCCGCTTTTGCCGCGTTCTGGCAGGCCCGCCCCGCCGCCGTTTTTCCCCGTGCAAGCGGGCCTTGCGTGACAAACGGGAGGTTCTCTGCTACGATGGAGGGGAGAGGGGGGAGGCGTATGCACGACATCGCCCGCAATCTGAAGTGTCTGCGGCGGCAGAGGGGGCTGACCCAGGAGGAGCTGGCCGCCCGGCTCCACGTGACCCGGCAGGCGGTGAGCAACTGGGAGCGGAACCGGAACCTGCCCGAGCTGGAGATACTCCTCTCCGCGGCGGAGCTTCTGGGGGTCGGCGTGGACGAGCTGCTCTATGGTCCCCGGCCGGCGGAGGGAGCGGCGGCCCCGGCAAACCGGCGGAGGCGCACGGTTACCGCCGGGGCGCTGTGGGCCGTCTGGGCGGCGCTGTGGCTGGCCTACCAGCTCTGGGCGCTCCCGGCGCTTGAGGCGATGTACGATAAATATGACTACTCTGCGGCGGGCTGGCTGCTGCTCTGGCCCGCCCTGAATCTGCTGCTGGGAATGGCGGTGTGCGCCCTGGTCTCTATCTGGCGGGAGCTCCGCCCCCGGCGGCTGGCACTCCGGCGTGCCCTGTTCTGGGCGGGGGCGGGCTGCGCGGCCCTGCTTCTTCTGGGCGTGCTGCTGTTGCCTGTGCACGGGGCCCTTGTGGCCCTTCATGAGTCCGCCATCCCTTATCTGCTCTGCGGGGGTCTGATCTTCTGCGGCTGGGGGCGAAAAGCGGGTTGATTTCCCGGGGGTTTTCCGGTAAAATGAAAGGCGCGGGGCATGGCTCCGCGCTTACTCTTTGGATAAAGGGGGTATTCTTCATGCTGAAGGTACTCTATCTGCTGAATTTTGCAGGCAAGGCGGGCACCGAGCGGTACGTGGAGACCCTGGTGAAGTATCTCGCCGCCGATGGGCTGGTACAGCCCTTCTTTGCCTACAACGAGGGCGGGCTGCTGGTGGAGCGGCTGGAGGCCATGGGCGTGCCCTGCCGCCGGGTGGAGATGCGCCGCCGCTTCGACAAAAAGGCCGCCCGTGAACTGGCGAAG
>JAGZOP010000163.1 GCA_018383195.1 Clostridiaceae bacterium
CGGATTGGAGGTGCGCCACGCATCCACAAGGGGCTGGAGTTCCTCCTCGGAAAGCCCCATCTCCAAAGCGCCCATCGACTTGAGGGCGCCCACCGATCCACCGTATCCCAGGGCGAGTTCGGCAATCTTTCCTTTCTGCCTCAGATGTGCGTTCTGCCCGTGCTTTTCCACCGGCACATGGAACATGGCAGAGGCGCTGGCACAGTAGATGTCGCCGTTCTCCGCAAAAACCTTCAGCCGCCAGGACTCGCCGGCCAAAAACGAAAGCACATGGGCTTCAATAGCGGAAAAGTCGGAAACGATAAATTTGTATCCGTCCCTCGGCACAAACGCCGTGCGGATGAGTTCCGACAGGACTTCCGGCACGGAGTCATACAGTGCAGATAGCAGGGTGTAATCGCCGGAACGGACAAGGCTTCTCGCATCTTCCAGATGCGCCATGTGGTTCTGCGGTAGGTTCTGCAGTTGGATCAGCCTGCCCGCCCAGCGGCCGCTGCGGTTTGCGCCATAAAACTGGAACATCCCCCTCGCCCTGCCGTCCGCGCATACGGCGTTCTGCATCGCTTGGTACTTCTTTACAGAGGACTTGGCAAGCTGCCGGCGCAGCTCCAGCACCTCGGCAAGTTCCGGCGGCGCAGTTTTCAGCAGTTCCTTCACGGCCTTCTTGTCCAGGGAGTCCACCTCAAGGCCGTGCTTTGTGAGCCATTCCTTCATCTGCTGGACGGAGTTCGGGTTTTCCAGGGCGGTGAGCTGCCGCATCTTTGCGGAGAGTTCCTCTCTGGAACGCTCATCAATGGCGATGGCCTGTTCCACCAGCACCATGTCAAGCTGTATGCCCCGGTCGTTGATCTCCTGATCGAGATGATATTCCTCCCACAGGAAATCCGGCACAGGGAACTTCGACAGTTTCTGCTGGATCGCCATTTCGGTTTCCACATCCCGCTTGTTATATGCGATGAAGGTTGACCACTTCACCGGATCATGCTCCGGGAGGTTGCGCATCCTGCCGCCATTGGCCTTGGTAGGCTTACAGGGGACGCAGAAATAGCGGATGAGCGCCTTGCCTTCTGCCATCTTCTGGTTTTCCAGCTTCAGGACTTTGCCGATCCCCTCCAGAGAGAGGGGCAGCCCCATGTATGCGCCCCATACCAGGGAGCAGCGCCAGGAGGACGGGTCAAGGTAATTTCGGACGGTGTCCTCCTCTATGCTGTAGGAGGAGAAGTGCTGCGGATAGTTCCGTCTCAACCAGACGGAAAGGCAGACCCGCTCGAAGGATGCATTGTACGCCCACTTAATAACAGAATCATCTGCAAGCGCCCGGATGATCTCTTCCGGCACGGTATCGCCGGACGCCAGGTCATATACGGTGACCTCGCCGCCGTTCACGGACACGCCAAAGAGCAGGATTTCAAAATCAGGGGACTCGGCGTATTTATACACGCCGCATTTTTTCAGATCGACATTGGAAAAGGTCTCCACGTCGATGGATAGGGTGTGGATTGCCATAGTGCTGTTACCTCCATAAGAAACAGGCGGCAGGAGTGCTGTTCCCGCCGCCCGGTGCGCATTGCTTATTCTTTCGGCTGCTTCGCTGCCTGACGCTTCTTCTCCCGGTGCTTCTTAAA
>JAGZOP010000164.1 GCA_018383195.1 Clostridiaceae bacterium
CACACAGCCGAGCTTTTCCGACATGGCGTTCTTTGCCTGCTTGTGATACATGGCGACCGTTCTTGTGTCCTTGTCCCAGAGCACATCACAGCCGGAATACTCACTGACGAGCCGCAGCGGGACGAGCGTGCGATCCTGCCGGATGACCGGCGCGGTGTCGCTTGTGACAGTGCCGCCATTGACTGTCACGGTTTTGCTGCCAATGGTCAGCTTCATCGTTGTGCTGCCCTTGACTGCCGTCACGCTGCGGGTATCAGCATCCCAACCGACTTGATAGCCAAGCTTTTCAAAAATGGCGCGATAAGGCACCATGGTACGGTCGTTCTCAATGACCGGTGCGACCTCGAAGGTCATCTGCTCCCCGTCCAGCCAGACAGTGGGAGCGGATGCGGCTTTGGCAGATGCCATACCGGTCAGGCAGAGCGCCGCAGCCAAACCGAAAAGAATGTTTCGTTTCATAGGGAAGACCTCCTTGTTTTTTAGACTGGGATGCTATAGGAGTCAGCTCATATCCGGACCTCGCCACCAGTAGGAACGATCAACGACATACGGCGTGCCGCCACAAGTTGGTAAGGCGCATAGAGAGGCAACTGATGCAGTTCCATAGGGATGTTTCTGGTAATCGTTATTATCCTTTTTATAAGCAGCATACAGTCGCCTTTCTTCCGCATAATCCCGAATATAATAGTAAATCGTATTGCCGACGACTTTAATAGGCATTTGAAATTCATCCAGCTGTTCCCATTCAATACCGTCTTGCAGAAGCGTGCGGAGTGTTCCATTTTTTGAAATGCGATATAAGGCGTAGGGATATTCGCCCGAGGGTACATTAGATTTTGTAAGATAGAAGATACTATTTTGCGTCACATCAAATGAAACAATATCATCCTGCAGTGGAATGGTATAAGTCGAACCATTGTCGATATTATACACAAGAATCTCATTTTTTTCTCCGTAGAGTGAAAGATAAAATTCATTGCCGTAAAGAACACCGCTATGGGCATTCCCTTCACAGGAGACGATACAAGAGGTATCTCCGGTTTGTAAATCGATCTGGTAGAGTTCTGTTTGCGCCTTATTTTCGGAATAATATGAAGTTAGAAGCTGATTATCATAAACAACCCACGTAGCAGCCATCAGGGGATTTTCAAAGGTTTGACAAAGCTGAAGGGTAACAGGATCGATTTGGAAAAGCAAGTCTTTTCCGTAAATCCTAGCTGATGAGTAGAGTGTCCCTTGGACAGGATCACGTTGCAAAGTAGGCCAAACATTATATGGAAGCATGTAGGAAGGAGACTCTGCCAAAATTTCACCGGTTACCATATTCATTGCACGATAGTTTTCCAACTCACGAATATTGCCATAGATCGCCCTATTGACAGCTGGACCATAGCCGGTTTTTGTTTCTCTGTCAACAGCCTGTATCACGATATCCGGAATAAAGGCAATAGGTGAAAGGTTGACAAGAGAATAGCCTTGGGTTCCGTGTTCCTGGGTTACACAGTCAGAATGCTCGACGAGCAGCGAATCTCCATCGGTGGTCACACAGCCGAGCTTTTCCGACATGGCGTTCTTTGCCTGCTTGTGATACATGGCGACCGTTCTTGTGTCCTTGTCCCAG
>JAGZOP010000165.1 GCA_018383195.1 Clostridiaceae bacterium
CCTGAGCGGTGAGGGAACTGTGGACGAGGGGGCCGTGGAGCGGTTCAAGAACGACTTCCTTGAGGCGGTGGGCAACGATCTCAACACCTCTCTGGGGGTTACCGCCCTGTACGATGTGCTCAAAGCCGGCGTGAACGACGCCACCAAGCGGGCGACGCTGGACAGCTTCGACCAGGTCCTGGGACTGGAACTGCTCGCCCACGCCGATGCCCTCAAGGCCCAGCAGGCCGCCCCCGTGGAGGGCGCAGAGGAGATCGAGGCCCTGATCGCCAAGCGCCTGGAAGCCAAGAAGGCCAAGAACTGGGCCGAGGCCGACGCCATCCGCGACCAGCTCCGCGCCATGGGTGTGGAGATCAAGGACGGCAAGGACGGCACCACCTGGACGCGGGTATAAGCCGTCAAAAAGAGGAGACCGGAAAACGGTCTCCTCTTTTCTTAAGCTTTGCGAATGCGCCGAAATGGTTTTCCATTGCGTTTGACCTGCATGGCAGCACCGGTGCGGGTATCATATTTGACCCACTGGTTACGCTGCGCGTCAAACATCTGGATGCGGTCTTTCATGGGTTTTGCTTCCATGGCCTGTGCACTCCTTTCTGATCGATTTCCAAACGGCACAGACAGATTGTACTTTCGGAAGAAATGTGATAAAATAAAATATGTAGGTTACATTCTGCCTGCACCAGAAAGCTGTGATGGGAGGTCGCATCTCCCATCGCGGCTTTTTGGACATTTATGAGGTTTTTTGTTGGAGAGCGGTGATCTGTGACAGAAGATCTTCTACCTCGCGGACTAGATGAAAATCCTGCTCGGAGAGACGGAGAACATTAAATGTGCAGGCCGACTCTAGAGCATGGTAGGCGATCCCCAGTGCGGTATGAAGCTGTATGGTGAAGTTAACCGGGGATACGGCTTCGATATCCTGGGCTGGCATGGAAACAGCGCTCTTCCCTGCGGGGGAAAGGAGAGAAGAGGCCGTGTCAGCCTCTGCCGGTGCAGACGGGGAGGCAACTGATATATTTTGGAAATAGAATAGCCCGGATGACGTAATTTGATAGAAGCCGCGGCGAGGGGAGACTACGTAGCCATTTTCCAGAAGGCGTGTAAAGATGCCAGAAAAGACCCCCCTGGTGCAGAGTGTACGCATTTTTTCAGACATGTGTTCGTTTGCGAATTGTTTCAAAGCAGCTACACTGTGCTCGTTACAGTCACTGAGACACCGTAGTATATGATACCGGGCCTCAGAAGTGGGAGAGTGGAAGGCGAGATTTGGTTTCATTTTATCACGTCCTGGTCAGACTAAAGTGTTGCTTAGATGTAGAGATGAGCATATTATACCATGCTGATGATTAGAGATCAAGGGGTAAAAGAATAGGTGTTTTAAGGTTTAGGTGTTACAATGCAAAAAATGAAAATATGCAAAAAGCAAGCAGAAAGCGGTGACATGCACTCTTGCAAAATAGACAAAATATCGGTAAAATAGAACCATTATAGCGGATTCGAGCGCGGGAAAAAGGGGTGAAAAGGACGGAGAGGCAGACACAGAACGACTTTTCCAGGGGGAGCATGGCGCGGAACATCCTTCAGATGGCGCTCCCCATGACGGTGGCGCAGCTCATCAA
>JAGZOP010000166.1 GCA_018383195.1 Clostridiaceae bacterium
CCAGTCAGCCCGCATTGAGCGGACGGAAAAGGGCTTTCAGATCTGTATCTATAACCGCACTGATTACGATGAACTCCTTGCCGGGCTGGAAAAGCAGGGTCTCTCGCTGCCTACGGCAGACGAGTGGGCCTATCTGTGCGGCAGTGGGTGCCGCACCCTGTTCCCCTGGGGAGATGGAATGGACTACTCCATGCACCTGCACCACTTCGAAAGCCCGGAGGATGAGGACAAGCCCTTCGATATGGAGGAGCCTAACTTCTTCGGAGTGTCCATCGCCTATGACCCCTATATGCGGGAGGTCGTGAAGGCCGAGCAGTTTACCACCTGCGGCGGTGATGGCGGGCGCGGCATCTGCGGCGGACTTGGAATTTTCCTCGGTTTCCTGCCCTGTTCGCCCCACTGCAAGCCGGAAGTGCAGGAGGACAAGGAACTGAACGGCGACTATGACTTCTACCGACCTATTATCCGGGTGGATGTGAACTGATAGAATGGAGAACAACAAATGAAGGATGAAACTCTGGCCGCCCCAATCTACCATGGCTTCTTGCCGCCCAAGAGCCGGGAAAGGCAGATCGGCCTCACTCCACGCCTATACACCCAGAGTGGCGAGAAGATCCACATGGCCTTCATGCCCCTTCGTCCAGACTGTGGGAATGACCCGCAGTGGGAGGACTGGAACTGCTACCGCTCCATCCTCACCATTGGCTGGCCGGACTGTGAGCAACTGCTGATCCCCACGCTGAAACAAATCTTTCCGGTTAAGGACCCCACCAATGGAGAAGTACAGGAAGAATTTGACCTTTGCTTTGATAACTGGATTGGGAAAGAGGACTGGGAACGCTGGATACTCCTTGTCCGAGATTGTTTGCCAAGTTTATCAGAAAAAGAATCAGCCTTTCTTTTCTCAGTCTTGGAATGGATTGAAACAGCATTGACCTATACCACCGTTATGGTTGTAGAAAGTAATTTGTAGCCGGAGAGTTGAAGATGGACAGCAAAACGATGGATTGCCCCTCCTGTGGTCAGCTGACGGCACAGATGAAGGAGGACAGCAGTATCTCCCACCGCCAATATGACCAGCTTCTCCAGAAACTCATGGAACTGGAACGGCAAGGTGACATGGAACTGTACGCCGGTGACTGCCCACTGGAGGATACCGGCGCGCTGCTGGACGCTGAGCAGCACTATACTGTCTGCCACTATATGCAATGCCGCAGCTGCGGAGCCCTCTACTTTGTGGGAGCCTGCATCCGGGGTGCGCCGGTCTTTCGGCAGGTGGCAGACATCGGAAAAGAGAACCTGGACACCCGGCTGTGGGGCCGGTGTGGAACCTATTACTTACAGAAAAAAGACTGAAGGAGGCGTCAATATGGATGTCGTGAAACTCCCCAAAAAAGTCCGTATGGTCTGCTATGAGATCATGGATGGCAAAGAAGAAGCCTTGGACACGCTGGAATCCTTTGCCGATAAATACCCCCATCAGGTAGCAGCGGTCAAGGCCGAGGTCGCCTATTTCAACCTGGACTATGAAAAGGCGCTGGCTTTGGATTTGGCCATCCTTCCCTGGCTGGAGGAGTGGTATTACAGC
>JAGZOP010000167.1 GCA_018383195.1 Clostridiaceae bacterium
GTCTTACAGCATCAAAAGGTGTTTCGCACTGTTCCAGTTCATCAGTTAAATCAAAGACCGGATCTATAAACTGATATTTGTCGCCTGTGGTGGCAGCCTTGTCGATTGCCTTTTTTATCTCTTCCAACAGTTCTGTGATTCTTGTATCCATTGTTTTTTCAACCTCCTCAAAAATCTCGAAGCTCCTCAAACTTCTCAATCAGGGAATCTTTCTGGAGCGTGTCACCTGGCAGGGCATCCAGGATACCCCGCAGGGCCATGTAAATTTCATCCCGTTCCTCGGTTTCGATAAAGCCCATCTTGTTGAAGGTCTGGGTGTAGGCGGCCACGGCTTCCAGCGCCTGGGCCTGGGCGGCCTCGCCCGGCTCAGCGGCCAGCTTCATCAGCTGGGAGCGGGTCTTGCGGTATTGATTGGCTACCTTTTTCGCAGCGGCGGCAGGAATATGCTCCGCACCGTCCCAGCCCCGGAAGGGATTGTCCAGGTTTTGCGCCAGCCACTCCGTTTTCCGGGGTTTGGTAATCCGCAGATCCATTCCCGGCTTGCTTTTCCAGAGCTGCTTTGCCGCTTTTGCCGCTGTCTCCGGCAGGCTGGTCATCCAGAACCAGCGAAGCTCCGGCATCTGCTCTGGGGTAGGGATGTCGTCCGCCCCGAAACCGAACAGGTCGAAGGTGGATAGGTTCGTCAGTTCCCGGACCCCTCCCACGGCGGAGAAGTTCCCCAGGTTTCCCGGCGCGCCCCAGAGCCTCAGCTCTTTCAGATGGGGATGGACAGCAGCCAGTCCGGTCAGATCAAAGTCCTTCAGCTGGATGCCATGCAGCCCCCATAGGTTCGGCAGTTCCGTGTGCGGGCAATATTGCCCGATAAATTGGAGGGTCAAACTGCTGCCATCTTCGGGGGCATGGATGGTACAGGCGTCCGGGCCCTTGTTCTGGAACAGGAGCTGCTCCGTTTCCTCACCCAGCCACAGTTCCTGAAGGCCGGTCATGTCCAGCATCAGCTTTCTGATGCTGGTGCCCCGCAGATCAAGTGTCCTCTGACCGTGGTTCAGCAAAGTCAGTTCATCGAGGAAGGGATTTCCACGCAAAAACTCCAGCAGATCCGGGTGCCACCGCTCGCAGATAAGGGTGGAGAGGCAAGGCAGCGACTTTAGTTCCAGCGCCGAATCGAATGGTTCGTACTGGTCCGTCACCCGGTGGCTGCTGACCTTCACCGGGATACCGCCGATCTCCGTTTTCTCTTCGCTCTCCATGGCCTCCTTGAAGGCCCGCCGCCGTTCCGCCGGAATCTCCTGCCATCGGATCTGGAGGTACACATCGTAGCCGTCATTCCAGCCGCCGTAGGAGCGGCAGGGCTGGTCGGTAAAGGGCGGCAGGGTACCCACCAGCGTGTACTGGGGCGGGACCTCCACCGGCACCCGCAGCAGGTGGAGCTCCCGGGGCCAGTACATAAAGTCCTTGTAGAGCGGGCGGAGCTGGGGCAATTCCTCCGCAGTCAGAGGGGCGTCGCCCACCCAATCCAGAGAGAGGATCACCGCCCAAGACTCTTTGCTCACCGTGTCCGGCGGCGCAATATAGGCCAC
>JAGZOP010000168.1 GCA_018383195.1 Clostridiaceae bacterium
GACGGAGAAATCGGCAGCCTCATGGGAATGTCCCGCAGCGCCGTACAGCGCCACAGGACAAGCACCCTGAAACAGTTGCGCGTGAAACTGATGGCGTTAATGCCGGGAGGGAGGTAAACGCGGATGAAGCAACCCACATTCAACGGCAAGGAGCTTCTTCCCCTTTCGGTGATGGAAGCTGCCCACGCTGGGGACGCAATGGCTATGGAACGAGTGCTGCGGTATTATGAGGGCTACATAAACAAGCTCTGCACCCGCACCTTGTACGACAGCAACGGCTTCCCTTATGTGTGCGTGGACGAGTACATGAAGCGCCGTCTGGAAATTAAGCTCATTCATTCCATCGTCGTTGCCTTAGAGTAACGGCACGGCCCCGGAAACGGAAATGTCTTTATTCTTCCTTTCCATGTTTCCGCTGACCCGGTGGCCGCTGGGTGTACCTTGACAAAAATGCCCGCAAGAGAACGGCGGCGCATCATAGGGCAAAACGGACACTTTCCGTCTGTGCCGAGCCAAACGGCGGATGCGCCAAGAGGCTTTTCCCGTAGGGAAAAGCGGAGCGACCAACACCGCGCCGCAAAGCAAGTGTGGCAGCTTGCGGGCGACGACACACAGGCGGGCGATACTCCCTTATAGCCACAGTCCGAGCGTTAAAAGCGTCGCAGGCGATGGGTAGGGCCGCGTGAGAACCACGCGGGGGTGAAAGTCCCGTGGAGCTGCGCCAGCAGCCGTCCGTTATGGCCCCTTTTGCAACTAACAACCTTTTTTAGCCATTGGAAAGGGGGCTAAAAGAATGAATAACACTGATGTGCCTATCTGGGAAAAATACACGCTGACGATTGAGGAAGCGTCCAAATATTTCCGTATCGGGGAGAACAAGCTGCGTAGGTTAGCCGAGGAAAACCCTAATGCTGGCTGGGTGATTATGAACGGCAACCGCATCCAAATCAAGCGGAAGCAGTTTGAAAAAATTATTGATACCCTCGACGCCATATAGTGAAATTGGGCCTTAAATGTGCTATAATCTTCTTATAAGCGTGTTTAGGCTCTTTCCGATACGGAAAGGAGCATAACAATGCCGAGAAAAGAACGAGATGAAAAAAGGCGCGACAGCAAAGGCCGCCTTTTGAAATCTGGAGAGAGCCAGCGATCCGACGGAAGATACGCTTACAAATATACAGACACCTTTGGAAATCCCCAATTTGTGTACTCATGGAAGTTAGTACCCACCGACAAAATCCCTGCCGGGAAGCGCCCTGACATTTCTCTGCGTGAGAAAGTCAAGCAGATACAACAGGATATTGCCGACGGGATCGACCCCATCGGCAAGAAAATGACGGTCTGCCAGCTTTATGCCAAGTATATCCGGCAGCGGGGAAACGTGAAGCGTGGGACGAAAAAGAGCCGCCAGCAGTTGATGAAACTTTTGTCTGACGACAAGCTGGGGGCGGCCAGTATCGACAGTGTGAAGCTGTCCGATGCGAAAGAATGGGCCTTGCGTATGCAGGAAAAGGGCATAGCCTACCACACCATTTGCAACAGCAAGCGTTCCCTGAAAGCTATTT
>JAGZOP010000056.1 GCA_018383195.1 Clostridiaceae bacterium
TTCCGGCCACTCATCTCCGTCACAACGGCTGATGAAGTCATAGTGCAGGCTCTCAAAATAGTCGTTGGGATAGGATTCACCGTCCTGATGAAGCTCCAAGCCATCCAAGTCCATCATTTTATTGATATAAGCAAGGGTAGTATGGATACCCGCAATATGTTCGTCCTGAAGCATCTCGGCTATTATGCTTTTCTGCTCCAGGGTCAGTGTGGCGAGAAGTTCATTTTTCTCCTTATTGTCCTCCGTCTTGGGGAAACCATCCCCCTTGACCCACCGGGCCGTTATGCTGTCTTTCCGCTCCACAAGACCGTCAATAAATGCTTTATATAGTTCCAGTTCCTTACTCATGTTAAATCCTCCATTCCCAAGTAATTTATTTCCAGATTAAACTCCCATCTTCACCCGGATGATAGGCCGATAAAAGTCATAATCTCCGTTTCGTTCATTGTCCTCCTACACTTCCGGCTTACAGTGGGGCGAACAGGGCAGGAAACCGAGAAATGGGCCCAGCCTGCCAGCATGGGGCCGATGGCCACTTGCCGGACGGGAGCCATGCTCTCTCCAATGAGTTCTGCCGGGTCCTGCTCCATTTCCCATTCCCGGAACAGATACTCCAATTCCTCCCGGCTCTCCTGATTCAGTCCCATGGGCAAACTGCTCCCAGCCCAGCGTGATGGTATCGCCGGGGACAAAGACGAACTCCCGGCCATCCTTCTCGAAGATGCCGGTGGTGCAGCTCTGGCCCCAGCGGTCAAAGGTATGTAGACCGAAAAAAGTCATAGTATAACGAACAGCCAGGCTTTCCATCAGTGCCTGCTTCTCGGTGGTTTCCATTTGAGCGAATTGCGAGCGGTATAAATTTTTGTTCACAGTAGTTCTCCTTCAATCCTTTTTGCGTGTTCCAGCAGATAGCTCCGACCATCCTGCTTGGCCCGTTCCAAGTATTGTGGAAGCAGGTCAGAATGGATGGCATCCAGTGAGACCAGAACGGCGATCCGCTGGTATTCCTGAAGTTCAGGAGCGTAACAGTTGCACTCCCAAAACAGCGGAGCAAACTGTCCCACACAGTCAGGACGCAGAGCGGGCATCGCCAAAAGCGCCCGACGGCTCACATATTCATTGGGATCCTTTGCGAAATCCAGAATTATATCCCTGACTTTCTGACTACATGAGCATTCCGGCAGATAGGCGGCAAACTGCCACTTTGCCTCACTCTCATTGGAGGCTGCGGCCCTGCGGCAGAGGCACTCAAACCATTTGGGATGGGAAGTGGTTTCCTGTATAAATCCCTCCGCTTCGTTGTCCCTGGCAATCAAATAGACCATCTCATCCAGCAGGACGCTGTCTGACGTTCCCGCATCCATCTGGTTCAATACATGGCAAAAGACATCAAATATATCATTCCATGCAGGGTAATCAACCTCCCACATGCCGCCAATCTCCTCGGTGGTTTTTCCGGGATAAGTGATTTCCTGCCACTGATGAAATTTTTCTGCCTGCTCCAGCAGGCATTCCCTGATGCCCTTTGCCATACGCTTACCCCACGATTCTCTGCACAGTTTTCCCAGTTCCAATGCCTGTTCCACAAGGCTCAGGAGCAGGCTGGAAAAGCTCTCTGCGATCTCCTCCAAAATCGGCCTAGTCACAATTATACCCCCGGACTCTGCCGCTCTCCAAGTCAAGAAATACGATACTCCCGTCACCCAATCCTCCGACTGGAAAGGCGGGGCCGTGGTTCCTTTTCTGCAAAGTGAACCGCCTCTGTCAGCAGCACGGGAAGCTGATCCATATCTGCTGTTTCATACCGCTTGACCGGATGCGTCCAATCAAAATTCTGAATGATAGAAATGATATACCTGTCCTGATACCAACCCATATCCAACAAAAATCCGTTGGGATATTCCACTTGCAGCATATCTTCTTTTTGTGTGTCGTCCAGAAATGTGACTGTTCCAGTGCCAAAATCCACCGTATACCACACTTGAACCATCTTTTCCCCTCCTACAGCCTATCCAGATTTTCTTGTAAATCGCCCTGCATCAAGTGTTGGGCAATGGCTTGGTTCAGTCCCTTATGGGGGTGATCGGCTGCCTGCTCTACATCGTGGAGGCACTCCTCCATCAATACCTCCGGAGAAATGCCTTCCCGTTTGCCATAAAGATGGCCGAAGGCATAGCACATAGACTTGAGAAATCCGAAAATATAGTCATGATTTCCTCGCATAATGGGCAGATCATTGAACGAACCCATGCCGCCATAGGCCCGGAGGTGGTGGGCAACCTCCCGCCGTTGGCTCCAGCCCTCAATATCCCGCTCCAGCCAGTCGATCCAGTTTTCAAATTCAGGGTGATCAGCCAATAAAATTAGGCGCAGACAGGTCAGAGCCTCGGTATAAATATCTGTCTGTTTCATCAGAACCCTCCTGATTCTTTTAGCACTCCTTCATAGGTGTGGTTTTCCCAGATAGCCTCAAATTCCGCCTTCTCTATGACGCAGGCGTGGAACTCCTCGCCCCAGACATGGGCATTCAATTCCTCCACAGTGGGAACGGGCGTGATTTCGATGGCGCCGTCATAAAGGTCAGGGATGTTGCGGGTGTGGCCGTTCATAAAGATGTCAATGGAGCGGAGGGCCAGCCGCTCCTTTCCTGTCTCAACTTCATAGAGGACTACCGACGGTTCTCCTTCTGGTGCCTCCTCCCAAAAGAGCTTGATGTACTCGATCACGCCCAGATAGGTCCGCATCGTTTTTTCATCGTCACAGGCTGCCCGGATCATTTTGGCCAGCAGCATCAGGTCATCGATGTATTGGGAGTACACGCAGAACACATCCTCGTCGGAGTCGAAGTGAAACAGATCCACACCGCTGTTGTTTTCCTCAAACTCCTGGATCACGCCCCGGACCAGCCGCTCCCAGTCCTCGCTGCTGCCAGTCAGTCCCAACCGTCGGAATTCCTCTGTCCGGAATCCGTCGCTGATCTTCAGCAGAAGGGAGATCGCATAGGAGGGGTGGGGAACGAGAAAGAATGGCGCGATCTGCTCCGGCTTCACCCAAATTTTGAATGGCGGGCGCGGATCAGGTATCCAGGGCAGGATCTCCCATTCGTCCTCTGGCCGGTTTCCGTATTGGCAAAGGTCTTTCATTGCTTCACCGCCTGTTCAAGTTTCTTTCTGCATTTCTCAACGTGAGCTTGCTTGGCGGCCATGATCTCCCGTACCGTCTCTGTCTTCATCTGCAATAGAAGCGCGATCTTCTCAACAGGCATCCCGTCCGCTGCCAGCATACAGAGAATTTCCTTCTGTGCGGAGGCCTTTCCAGCACTAAAACCAGTATCATAGTCGTGAGACAGCAGGGCAAAGAATTTCTCCGGTGTCAGAAAGGAAATCCGTTCCTGCTCCCCGTGATCGATTCTGCTGCGGAGCATTTCCAGTTCATAAAGTTTCATTGTTCCCATACCGTACTCCAATCGCAAAGCATTTCATTCTGTGTTACCCGGCGAAGCTCGTCCCGCACCTCCATCAACGCAAAGCCCAGCAGGTTTTGTCCACGCCACTGTTTGGGGTCCTGGGCCTCCGGGGTACTGGCCGCAAGGCGGATGCCCCAGATGTTATCGTAGGGGCTGGCCTCCACCAGCACACTGTCCCCGGTGGAGAGGAGAAACTCCCGCAGATCGCGGTTCTGGCTGAATTTGCACCAGTTGCCATTCAGCACAATGGTGTATTTGAACTTGTCCCACACCTTCTGGTCAAAGCCCCGCACCTTGCGGCCCAGGGCCTTGATCTGCCTGGGATCACTGCACGCCAGGATCTCCTTGCGGATCTCCTCGTCGCCAAACAGCTGGGCTTTTCCCGCCATCATATACTGCTCCATGCAGAGATAGGTGTCGGCGATGGACCAGAAGTCCTCCATCCACCACTGGCTGAGGCAGCTTTTTGTGATACTGCCATCCTCGGCAGACTGATGGCCCCAGAACAGGCACAGTTCCCGCGTTCTCTCAGCAGAGAACTCCTGCTGGAGCCACTGCCGGGTGTACTTAGGTCTTCCTTCCGGCTGCCACACCTCCACAAAGAAGTCGCCGTCCTCCAGCACCTCGCCATTGTCCTCGTCATCCCACCAGCCCTTCCAGGTCACCGGCTCGGGAAAGAGGTTGCGGTATTCCGTCCGCTCCTCTGGGGAGAGGGTGTCCAGCCAATCGCCAAATCTGTATATGTAATCCTCCCCATAGCCCATGCGCCAGCCAATGGAGTATCGCTCGATCTCCCGGTGGGCCAGCCAAGGGGGAGGCATTATTTTCTTGTCTTGTAGTGCCATAGGGGGGCTCCTTTTCTGTTAAGTGTTATCGCAGTTCTTCTCTCACATCCAGTGGAGCACCGTCCATGGATGTGATCTGTTCCAGCTCTGTTTCCGTCAGATTTTTGTTCCATCCTCATTCCTCCTGCATTTTCTTCAGCAGCTTCACGATCCGCTCCCGGTTCTTTGCGGTTTTCATAAAGGTGGGGAGATGGTCGGCCTGCGTCTTTTTCGCTCTTCCCATCGGCTTTTCCCGCAGGTCGGCGCTGAGATAGTCGATCAGATAGGCAAGGTGTTCCCGGTTGAGGGCCCAGACTGGCTTACCCTGAAAGGAGGTCAAAAACCACAGCTCCAGGCCAAAATAAGGTTCTCGTCCATCCTGAATATCAGCAATATAGGAAAAAGCCTCCGCTGTTTTATGAACTTCTCCCGACATGGTTGTTCCGCAATAGGGGCAGGCCACATGGAGAACGGAAAAGTGCTGCCTTTCCTCCTCTTCAATATCCACCCGGTAGTATCTTCCACAGTTTTTGCACTGGTTATGGATATCGTAGCGGTAGATCGTCCGGTCACGGGCCTCCTGATGGCCGCAGCTCAGGCACCGGAAATAGGCGTTGTCGTCATCCGCTGTCACCACACCCGCGCCGTGGCACTTGGGGCATTTCACCTGGATGCCGGAGGTCAGAGCATTGTATGCACTGTATGTAAAGTAAGGTTCATCAACAATTCGGCTCATGCGCCCGCACACTCCTTTCAAGAAATTGATTTCATAGCCGAAACCGGAATGGTTTCAAATCTTTTGTTTTGATTGTCAGATCCGAAACGCCCTTTTGCAAAACCGTTACCTGTTCCAAATACTCCGCAGGAGCGTGGATCTGCTCCAGATAGCCTATACGGTAACGCTTTTCTGTGATCCACTGATACAGCACCTCTTTGCTCCCACGCATCCATGCGTCCAGCCGGGCCTTTGTTTCTTCGGGGCTATCGTTGGCTGTTCCATAGCAGGGCAGGCCATTGGCTTTTAGCCACTTGGTTATTTCCTTGCTGAATTTTGTGCAGCTCATGTGACACCCCTTTCAAAAATCACGAAGTTCCTCAAACTTTTCAATTAGGGCATCTTTCTGAATTGTATTGCCCGGCGATGCGTCCAGGATGCCCCGCAGGGCCATGTAAATTTCATCCCGTTCCTCGGTTTCGATAAAGAGCATCTTGTTGAAAGTCTGGGTGTAGGCTGCCACTGCTTCCAGCGCCTGGGACTGGGCGTCCTCGCACGGCTCAGAGGTCAGCTTCATCAGCTGGGAACGAGTCTTGCGGTATTGATTGGCTGCCTTTTTTGCGGAAGTGGCAGGGATATGCTCCGCGCCGTCCCAGCCCCGGAAGGGGTTGTCCAGATTTTGCGCCAGCCACTCCGGTTTCCGGGGCTTGGTGATCTGCAGGTCCATTCCAGGCTTGCCTTTCCAGATCTGCTTTGCCGCTTTTGCTGCCGTCTCCGGCAGGCTGGTCATCCAGAACCAGCGAAGCTCCGGCATCTGTTCCGGGGTGGGGATGTCGTCCGCCCTGAAGCCGAACAGGTCAAAGGTGGAGAGGTTCGTCAGCTCCCGGAACTTTCGCACAGCAGAGAAATTTTGCAAATTTCCCGGCGCGCCCCAGAGCCGCAGCTCCTTTAAGTGGGGATGGGAGGCAACAAGGGCGGTCAGATCAAAGTCCTTCAACTGGATACCGTGAAGGCCCCAAAGATCCGGCAGCTCCAGGTGGGGGCAGTATTCCCCGATAAATTGGAGGGTCAAACCGCTGCCATTTCCGGCAGCATGGATGGTACAGGCATCCGGCCCCTTGCTCTGAAACAGGAGCTGCTCCGTATCCTCACCCAGCCACAGTTCCTCCAGGCCGGTCATGTCCAGCATCAGCTTTCTGATGCTGGTTCCCCGCAGATCAAGTGTCCTCTGACTGTGGTTCAGCAAAGTCAGTTCATCAAGGAAGGGATTTCCCCGCAAAAACTCCAGCAGATCCGGGTGCCACCGCTCACAGATGAGGTCAGAAAGGCAGGGCAGCGCCTCCAGTTCCAGCGCCGAATCGAATGGTGTGTACTGGTCAATCACCCGATGGCTGCTGGCCTTCACCGGGATACCGCCGATCTCCGTTTCCCCGTCGCTCTCCATGGCCTCCTTGAAGGCCCGCCGCCGCTTTTCCGGGACGGCCTGCCACCTCATCTGCAAATACACCTCATAGCCGTTGTCCCAGCCGCCGTAGGAGCGGCAGGGCTGGTCGGTGAAGGATGGCAGGATACCCGCCAGCGTGTACTGCGGTGGGACTTCCACCGGTACCCGCAGCAGGTGAAGATCACGGGGCCAGTACATAAAGTCCTTGTAGAGCGGACGGAGATGGGGCAGTTCCTCCGCTGTCAAAGGGGCATCACCTGCCCAGTCCAGAGAGAGGATCACCGCCCAGGGCTTCTCACTCACCGTGTCCGGCGGCGCAATATAGGCCACCTGGCAGGCAGTATAGCGTTTCAGATATTGATTGTAAACTGTATAGATCTCTCCGGCATTGGCTTTCATGGGTTCACGCTCCCCTCATCCGTCTTTCTCTAAATAAAATCCCCACACGCAGTTGGAGAACTCTCCAGCGGCAAAGCGGTGGATCTGCCCGTTGATCTCTACCTGCCAGACCTCAAAGGTATGTTCCTGGTGATAGACAGGGTCTTGGACCTTTACCCGCTTGCCAGTGATTTTCCAGTCGTAGTCAAAGATATTTACGCCAAACAATTTGCATTGACCGTCTGGGCCAAAGGTTTCATATAAAGCAGGATAGTAATCGTCTTGATACATCTCGTCCAGCAGTTTGTGATTCGGGTCAAATGCTTTCATGTAAGTACTCCTCTCATTTTTCCTTTATTGCTTGAAGCCGTTCCCTCCATTGCGCTTCTTCGATTATCTCATCATTTTGGTAAAAATGGTCTTTGTCGCGAGCCAAATGGTCAGCGAGCAGAGGTGCGTCCAACGGGGTGCATACGGTAAAACTGTCCCGATCCGCCCCCTTGATCTCCCGGTTGAGGTAATACACCCGCCTGACATCGCGGGAATACCAGTGCCCAAGCAGTTCCCAGGAAGTCAGTTCTGCTTTGGGAAGCTGCTTGCCGTAGGCATAGATCCGCTTCCTATCTCTGGCAAAATAGGTATCGCCCAACGAGCGGAAAGAGGAAACTTCCGCACCCTTGATGATCTTCACCTTGCCGTCCCCGTTGTGGAAGCAGACCTGTCGGCTGTCCTTTGCATAGCCCTGGGGCGCACCCGAATCGTTCTGGCCGTTGTCCAACACCTGGAATGATGCCAGATCTGCTTCGGGGACTCTCCCGCTGGTGGTGTAGACGGCTGTTTTGTCCATGGCGTAAGCAAAGTTTAACACCCGAAACGATGCCGGGTCTGCTCCACGCAGGCGAATCCCGCCGAGAAAACAGGCCGCAGAGGATTTGCCCCAGTAATGCCAGCAGCAGAAGTCTTTTGGATCAACCCCTTTGAGCAGACCGTTTTCATATAGGCCGGAGAAATAGACAGCTCCATCCTTGAGGAAAAACTCGTTGTCCACCGGCCCTTTGTTGGTGATTGGCTGCAGCGTTTCTTCGTACTTGGCTGTAATGCTCAGCTCGATCTCATCGTCGCTGTAAATCAAGTGGAGCCCATGATGGGCTTTTCCATCAAAATGCAGTTCAATGTCATGATATTTGAGAATTAAAGGTTTCCCATCGCTTCTCAGCGTGGAAACGGCATCAGGATTCCCGAAGATCTCTATGACCTCATCCTGTGACATCCCAAATTTCAGCGGTGAAATGTCCCACGGATTCTGCAATGTTTGATTGCGCCAAATAGTAAAGTCCTGTTTCATAGTTTTCCGTCCAGTGCCTCCACAGTTTTCATGGCAGCGGAATCAAATTTACACTGCCGCAGTTCCCGCTCAATCAGGGCAAACACATCTGGAAAGCACTCGATCTCATCCTGATACTCATATTTCGCATACAGTCTCCCGTACTCCGAGATCCAGACCTCTGCCGGATAATAGTAGCCGATGTGGCCGATGGGCTGGCACTTCTGACCGGCTGCCTGCTCAATTTCCGCCAGTTCACAGCCGGACATATCCCGGAAATAGGCATCCTCCAAATGATTTTTGATACCATTGACCAGATGAGGAAACAAAGCAAATTCAAAGTCAGCCGCCCATTTCAGCTTTTTCTGCGCCAAGTACCACTCACAGCACAGGCCGAAATACTTACAGTAAAACCGCTGGGCGGTCTTCATCATCGGGACGCCATGATCGGCGTAATACTGCTCCGCAATGGAAATATCCACACTGCGGCCTTCGTACCACCCGGCGTACTCCATCAGCTGCTTGACCTTGCTGCCCAGATCGCCGGAAATGGGGATGCGTTCTTTAATCATGAGATACCACCTCAGCTCTCATGTGTGATACAAAAAATTTCCTTGTTCAAATCAAAGTAGATCACCATCAGCTCGTCAGTGATCTCCGGGTTGAAGGACAGGTCCAGAATGAATACCTACTGATTCATCTCGCTGTCCACCAGGCTGCCAAACCGCTTGAGCCGCAAAAAGTCCACCATCTCGGCAAAGGACAGCTTGGATGGATCGGTTCCCGGAAAAAGTTCCGCCGCAATATCCAGGCCTACATTATCCCTGTGGAACTCCATGAAAAAAGCCGCAACGCTATGGTAAGGGCTGTCCTCGTCCGCTAGCGCCGCTTTAATGGCGGCTTTGGCCCTTTCCGCCAATTCTTCCGCCTCATCCAGCATTTCTCCCACCGTATTCATAGCGGCAGGATCGTCAGTCAGTTCCTCATCCACATCAAAGAGAAAGGACAGTCCCGATTCCTCGGGAAAGATGAAGATTTCCTCGCCGGGCGTATATGGTAAATCAATGCGTTTGCAATTCAGTTTCATAAATACACCTCCTCATTGGTTTTCCAGATGGGGTAATGGAATTGGCGAATAGACCACTGTATCTCCATCATTATCCATCTTGAGAATGACAGCAAATTCCGCTGTATTGCTGTCCTGTCCCTTTGGGAGAGAAAAGATCATTGGGGGGCAGCGCAGGGCAGCATGGTTCGTGGTTTTATTCCAGTCTTCCATGGCAGCAGATAAAATGATGTCAATGTGTGCCAATACCTTCTCAATGGAACCCGCTGAGGTGTTGTAAAAAGTAGGGTTTTTATGATACTGCTCTGTGATGAAGTTTTTATACGTCTGCACTGGCATAAAGCAAAATTCCCAATCAAGGGGATGCAACCCAAGCCAATACTCATACAGTTTCATCTCTGCGCCTCCTTATCCTGCTGTCTGATTGCTGTATTCCTTTTCAAGCTGGATATACCACCGTTTCAGCATGGTTTCCAAATTAGTTTTCCCGCTGTGGTCTATAAAAACAAGGAATTTTTGCAGTAGTCTTGGGATTACATATTTACCCGCTTCTGTCAGGTCCTGATTGAGATAGACCATCCGCAGGATACGGCCCTGCCGGTCCAGAGGGTTCTTTTTCAGCAGTTTCTTTTCAAAGCAGAAGCGCAGGAACACCACATTCTCGTCGTAGAAGTCCTCCACCACAGCCGCGCCAATGCTGGTATAGGTAATGTCGTACACCAAACGGCTCCAGTCAAATTTCTCGGTATAGAGCAGTTTCAGTGCCTTCTCCCAGTGTTCCTCCGGGATCACCAGCATCCTGTGCCGGGCAGTGCTGGAGCAGCCGCAGCAGATGGGTTCTGGGTGTCCCAGCAGTTCGCTCACACGGTCAGCATAGACGAAGCACAGTTCCTCATCGAACAGGCCTCCAATAAAGTTGCCGTTGCAGTACAGCATATAGTTCTTGGACTTGGCCGGAGAGTAAGAGAGATTGTATTCCTGCGAGTCCAGGCTTCTATGTACTTTGTTCAAAAAATCGATTGATGTCATGACTTTTCTCCTTATGCTTCAAACTCTCCCATTACATACATATCCCAAAAGACATTGTCAATGGCGCATGGCTTTGTGGAAACGACTGCTCTTATGGCAGTACCACACTAGATAGGGGGTGCCGATAAAAACACTTCGTATCCCTGCGCTCCCGCAGTTCCTCGATGCTGCAGCAGGCAGGAAAGCCGTAAGAGACAGTCCTGTCCAGCATTTCTTTGTACTGTTTAAAAAAACGTCCGCGGTGATCTCATCCATACCAAAAAGGATGTTGTCCTGGATCACATTCTCAAACCAGTGGGCCAGCAGGCCGGTAAAATGAACGGATACGTTCTCTCCTGCCTCGGTCCGGGTATCCATGTGCAAGGTATGGGCTTCAAAGTCAGCGCAATAGCGCAGGACTCTGTTATCGTGCAAATTGTCAAAGGATTGAATTACCATACTCATGCCAGCTCCGCGTCCAAAATCTGGACTTGTTTCCCTTTCTCATTCACATAGTAAAGGGCGATATAATCAATGCCGTCCCGCTTGACCTGCTCCCAGGGCATACGCTCGCCGGTGATCAGCTCCACGGTATCCGCCTCATCTGGTTCGAAGTCCTCTTTTTCGTCCTCATAGTCAATACTGTAACCCAGCTCCAGCACCAGCCTGGAGGCAGGGATCTCATACCGCTTGAGGGGACGGTGCCCCAGTTCGGCTGGATCCTGTTTATCGCAGAACAGATTGTCATAGCCGTGCCGACCGCCGTCAAAGATGACGAACTCCTCGCCGCTCTCCGGGTCGCGGGCAGCCACCAGTCCGGGGGCCTCGTCGCCATCTGCAATATAGGATTGAGGCTCTCCCTTCACCGTGAGCAGATTTCCGTAATACCAGACTTCCAACAGTTCATTGCCGGCAGCGGAACACAATGTCACAGTGGGCAGACGCTTCTCCGCCCATTCTTTCACATGGCCGATGAGCCAGGTGGGATATTTCTCAGTCATCATAATATTTCTCCTTCTATCTCAATTTCAGCACAAGTCCCCAGATGCTCACCACAATCAGGAGGAGGCCCAACAGGAAGAACACCACCCGCCGGTATCCTCTGCTATAACGGTAAGCACCCCGTATTCCGGTGGGGTCACAGAGCCAGTTCCAGTTGCGGACTGCTCCAATCAAAATCACGGCCCCGATGATCACCGAGGCAATATACCAATGTTCCTGCAAGAATGCTGTGATCGGTTCGCGGTTCATTTACATATATCCCCCTTTTCATCATCGGTAGTTTCCTTTTGGATAATTTCCTCCCCGCTCTTTTAAATCCAGCTCCAGAGCTTTTTCCTCCTCCAGATATTCCTCACAGTCCCGAACCAGTTTTTGAGCGTCCAGGGCAATAAAGTCCTTGACTTTTCTCTTTTTCATGGCGTTCTCCTTACGCAAATACCTGCAGGTATTTCTCTTTCAGTTCCTTCGGCGCCGTCTTGATGACCTTGCTGCCGCCGTTCTGAGAATCCTTTCCCCAGATGGCCCAGAGCAGGCTCTGCCAAGCGATAGCCTGGAATTTTGCATCCTTTCTCTCGTCTGGCAGGAGATAGGCGGAGAAGCGGTGCTTGACTGTCAGCAGAGCATCCAGGCTTTCCTCATTGGCAATCAGGCTGCGGAATTCCTTGGCAGGCTCCAGCCACTGCATAGATAATGCGCCCCGCACCAGTACGCCCAAGGTCCACAGCTGGAAACCGAACTTGCGGATAAAAGCATGGAGGAATTTCTCTTGCAAGGAAGAGTGCTCATCATCACATAGATCCAGATACTCTGCCACCAGCGGTGCCCACTGTTCTCCTTCCAGCCCCAGGGCAAACACGGCGAAAGTTCCGGGCATGGCACAGGATTCATCGGGGAGGTTGTTGTACCATTCGTACTCCCGCATGGCCAGCCGTGCATACCGCTCAATATCGGCGTATAATCTGGGGTACTGGACAGCACAGGCAAAGAGCTGATTCACTCCCTTTTTCGGAAGTCCAGAAATGGGCAGATAGTTTTTCTCTGGGCCACGGAACTCCACAGAGTAACTGCGGGGGAAGTCCTCCTGCTCCAGCACCGCGCACAGATAGTCTAGGATTTCAGCATAGCACTCATCTGTGGAGTCCTTGGCGGTGATGCGGATGACAGCGAAAGCGTCGTTGGCCGAGGCGGTCAGGTGCTTTGTTTTCCGCTTTTGGATGTTAGGCGGCAATTTTCCGCTGCCACTCGTTTTCAGCTCCTTTACCATGTCCGGGCGGAGCTGGGAAACCAGACCGAGAATATGCTCGGTCGTGAGAGCTTCAAAACTCTGCCCATATACTGTATGGCAGACAGCCACATAGCAGGCAAAGTGCAGCAATCCTTCATCCACATCCTCCGGGCGCAATTCCGCCCACACCGTGCAGGGCGGAAAGACTGTAAACCCATCTTCACGCTCTCCCACAAGGAAGTACCGTTCCTGCACCTGCTTTTCTATGTACTTCTCCAACTTATAGCGGATCTCATTCCAGCCCGCCAACCGCCGCAGGGCATCGCAGAATACAACCGCCTCCTCGTAGGGAAATCCCTTCAAAGGCAGCTTGGACAGATACCGATCCAGCAGCTGACTGGGAAGGAAGGGAGTTCCGCTTTGATTCCGAACTACCATCGGGGAGCCAGAATGGTTTTCTTTTGCGGTTCCATCCAACACATTCCGGATGCACTGATCTGCGTGTTCCAGCACTTCGGGGTTAGTATCCGGTTTATGTATCAGATAATAACGGTCATTTACGCCGTCGCGTTTTGGTAAACTCATGCTTGATCACCTCTTTTTAGACAATAAAAAAGCCCTACGCCGCACTGTCATGAAGACAGGCTGACGCAGGACATGAAGAAGCCGCGTTGAAGGAGCCGCATCCACCAGCAGATGTAGTTTCTTCAACAACCAAAATATTTTTTTCGTATCT
>JAGZOP010000169.1 GCA_018383195.1 Clostridiaceae bacterium
CTACAAGCCGCCATTGCGGGCATGACCGCTGAGGAGTACTTCATCGATGGGCTGCGGACGGGATTCCGCCTGGCTCTTGCTATCCTTGATGAGGAGGAAAACGGCCTTCTCAAGCCAATATCGGATGGCGGCAAACAGCCATAAACTACACAATATCCTGCGGTCATCTTTGTGTAATATATAACGCGGAATGAACTTGCTATTATCCTCTTTTAGAGCGAATATGTGTACACCGAAAGGGAAAACACACAGCCGCGAGGCAGAAAAACGGAGGATTTCAGAATGAACGAGAAAACAGCAAGGCAGATTGCAGAGATGAAGAACCAGACCATCGGTGTCGAGGTCGAGATGAACAGCATCACCCGCCAGAAGGCAGCGAAGGTTGCCGCCGCCTACTTCGGCACAGGCAGATACGAGAACACTGCCAGCCGCAACGGGTACAGCACCTGGTCGGCTTGGGATGCGGATGGGCGCGAGTGGAAATTCCAGAAGGATGTTTCCATCGCAGGGCCGGACGAGCAGAAATGCGAACTGGTCACCCCGATCCTGACCTACGGCGACATCGAAACCCTGCAGGAGCTTTGCAGACAGATCAGACACGCAGGCGCCAAGAGCGACGCCTCCAGAGGATGCGGCGTCCACATCCACATCGGGGCGCAGGGACACACGCCGCAGAGCCTGCGCAACCTTGCCAACATCATGGCGAGCCATGAAAGCCTGATCGCTGAGGCGCTGAAGCTCGACCGGGGCCGCATGAGCCGCTACTGCCGCACAGTAGACCCACGGTTTTTGGAACAGGTCAACCGCAGGAAGCCCCGCTCGATGGCGCACCTTGCGGATATCTGGTACACCAGCAACGGCGCAAGCTACGGCAGGAGTCACCACTACAACGACAGCCGCTACCATATGCTCAACCTCCATGCCACCTTTACCAAGGGTACGGTCGAGTTCCGGCTCTTCCAATTCGATGAGCCGACCGCAGAGCGCAGGGGTGGCATCCACGCGGGGCAGCTTAAGAGCTACATCCAGCTTTGCCTGGCCTTGAGTCAGATGGCGAAGATGGTGCGCACCGCAAGCCCCAAGCCCCAGCAGAACGAGAACCCCAAATACGCCATGCGCACCTGGCTCCTCCGCCTGGGCTTCATCGGCGATGAGTTCGCAACGGCCAGAGATTTCCTAACCCGCAACCTGACCGGGGACACAGCCTTCCGGCACGGCAGAGCCGCCGCTTGAAGGAACCGCAGGAGTTAGCCTCCTGCCACCTTACTCCTGACCGCTTCGGCGGTCTTAAGGTGGTAGAAGGGTAACCCTTGCAGGGGCGGCAACCCCTCTGTCAGCTGCGCTGACATCTCCCCTAACAGGGGAGTCTCCCTTCGGAAAGGATGGATACCATGAAAGAAAAAAGATACTACATTGCTTATGGCAGCAACCTCAATGTCCCGCAGATGCGGATGCGCTGCCCCCACGCCACGATCCTTGGCACGGCAAACCTTAAGAATTGGGAACTACTTTTTAAGGGAAGCAAGACCGGCTCCTACCTG
>JAGZOP010000170.1 GCA_018383195.1 Clostridiaceae bacterium
TCGCACAACCTAAATATTCAAAAAAATGAATATTTAATTCAAGGAACAGAAACGAGGCAACAAGATGTTTGTAGAAGCATTGAAACGCCAGAACCCGGCGCTGATTTCCGCCGCACTAAGTTTGTGGCAGCAGGGCAAGATCGCCCCGGACAGCTGGGTGATCGACGTGGATCAGGTACTGGAAAACGGTAAGCGACTGATTGAGACGGCGCGGCTTTACGGCATTGAACTGTATCTGATGACCAAGCAGTTTGGCCGTAACCCATGGCTGGCGGAAAAATTGCTGGCATTAGGTTACAGCGGCATTGTGGCGGTGGATTACAAAGAGGCGCGAGTCATGCGCCGCGCTGGTTTGTCGGTGGCGCATCAGGGGCATCTGGTACAAATCCCTTGTCATCAGGTTGCTGACGCCGTTGAACAGGGCACCGACGTCATCACCGTGTTTACTCTCGACAAAGCGCGGGAAGTTTCTGCGGCAGCGGTGAAGGCCGGACGTGTGCAGTTTGTGCTGCTCAAAGTTTATAGCGACGATGATTTTCTTTATCCGGGGCAGGAGAGCGGTTTTGTACAGCATTCGCTGCACGTGGTGGTTGCTGAAATTAAGAAACTGCCGGGGCTGCATTTAGCCGGACTTACCCATTTCCCTTGCCTGCTTTGGGATGAGGCTGCCGGAAAAGTTTTGCCGACACCGAATCTTCACACGCTGATACAGGCACGGGATCAACTGGCGAAATCTGGTATTGCACTTGAGCAACTGAACGCGCCTTCAGCGACCAGCTGCACTTCGCTGCCATTGCTGGCGGAATACGGTGTGACTCATGCCGAACCCGGTCATGCGCTGACGGGCACTATTCCGGCAAACCAGCAGGGCGATCAGCCTGAACGTATCGCGATGCTCTGGTTAAGTGAAATCTCCCATCATTTCCGTGGCGACAGCTACTGCTACGGCGGCGGTTACTACCGTCGTGGTCATGCGCAACATGCGCTGGTGTTTACGCCAGAAAATCAAAAGATTACTGAAACCAATCTCAAAACTGTGGATGACAGCAGTATCGACTACACCCTGCCGCTGGCAGGCGAGTATCCGGTGAGCAGTGCAGTGGTGCTCTGTTTCCGCACGCAGATTTTTGTCACCCGTAGCGATGTGGTGCTGGTGTCCGGTATTCACCGTGGCGAACCGAAAATCGTTGGTCGTTATGACAGTCTTGGAAACTCTCTGGGGGCGTAATGGCGCGATTTGTGGTGTTAGTGATTGATAGCTTTGGCGTAGGGGCAATGAAAGATGTCACGCTGGTGCGTCCGCAAGATGCGGGAGCGAATACCTGTGGTCACATCCTGAGCCAGTTGCCGCATTTGCAGCTACCAACGCTGGAGAAGCTGGGGCTAATCAACGCATTGGGTTATGCGCCAGGCGATATGCAGCCGTCAGATTCCGCAACCTGGGGCGTGGCAGAGCTGCAACATGAAGGTGGCGATACCTTTATGGGGCATCAGGAAATTTTAGGCACGCGCCCGTTACCGCCGCTGCGG
>JAGZOP010000057.1 GCA_018383195.1 Clostridiaceae bacterium
CTGCTGGCCACCATTGACGACCCCTTTGTGGTGCGGCAGGTGAATTTTGCCTTTACCAAGAGCGGACTTGTCCTGCACACCGATTACGGGGCCATGAGCCTCTATTCCTGCGACCTCTGAAACGGAGAAGTGACCTTATGGATAGTGAAGTATTAACAGTAAAACTCCTGGACTTGGTCGAGGGGCGGGAAACTCCCGAAACTTGGCGGAGCTGGTAGAACGAGCATGAGTCCGAACTGGAAACCTTGCTCAATCGAGGTGAATTCCTGAAACTGAAACCCTGCCGGCATGACTTCCCGTGGGTCCCGGTGCTTACCAGCCAAAAGGGAGCCATTGCCATTCTGGAAAAGAGCGGCACAGCATTTGAGGCCAGCAATCTCTACCAGGAGCGGTATCTGGCCGAGCTGGAGGCTTTCTGCAAAGAGCAGGAGCGAGTACAGCGGGAAAAGCAAAAGGAATTCAAGCCCAACAGCCCGGAGTTGTTTGGCGAATACCCCAAGTTCTCCAAGGCGTTGGCAAAGGTACTGGATCCCTCTGATGAGATCCAACCCGCCGCCACGGAGGAGCAGATTGGGAATCAAGAAAGCGTGCTGGACTTCACACTCCTGTCCCAGGTGCGAGAGTTCTTCCTGCTGACCGCTGGCCTCCACAGGCGTGATCCTTTCCCTTTCCGGGATATTTACTCTGACCATCCATGGAGAGCGGTATTGTGTACTGGGCGAGTTCTGGAAAGAAGCGGACGGCGACCAGCTCCTGCTCCGCCCCGGAGAGGAAACCATTTGATACTACACCCATGAGCAGGAGAAAGTAAAGTGCCTCTGCAATGATATGACAGACCTGCTGGAGAAAAAATTGGCGAGGTATCTCAATGAACACTGAAAACATCGCCCATGAAAAACGCTATCGGGACTGGTGGGCGCAGGATCATGCCATGTTTGCGCCGGAGAACCGATTTCCTCAGCAAGACGAGCAGTTTCCGCTGACGGATGGATATTCCATCTGCTCCAAAGCCTACATCTATAACGGCGATCCGTATCTCTCGGCAGTGAAAGTGAATTGCTGGACAATGATGGAAAGATACGGTATGCTCGGCGTAATCTGGATACAGATGATGAATTCTGCTTCCTGTTTCGCCACCGCAGCGGAAAGCACTATCTAATCTTCCGCACAGAACTGTATACGTACAACGTCCTGGAGGTAGAGCGCGGATAGAAGATGCACTATGTCCTTGCCTGTGTCCGCCCAAAGGAGGGGTAGAAAGCCACGGAAGTGTTCACCTGGACCGGCGTGGACTACGCCCCCGGTGCTGGTCTACTGGCTGTCACCGGCTATATTGGGGTCTGTCCCTACTCCACTATTGTGTTGGACTTTTTCTGCCCACTCCAGCCCCAGCCCCCTGGAGCGTTGGCTTGATCTGCGGTACATCGTTGACCCGGACGATACCCAGTTTGACGATATCGGGTTCGCTTGCTGGGAGAGCGACGCTCCACTTCTCCGGGGCTGTGATACAGAGGATGGCTGTTGGAAATAAGTTCGAGTATCAGTGGAGCAGTTGCAGATAGAACTATCACTGCAGCATTAAGGGAGGTGACAACTGTTATTCCTGAAGGGAAACTGGTAAAGTATTAAGGATAACGGCCATGGAACTGATGTGGTAATCCCTGACGGAGTAGCAACCATAGGTGAGAAGGCATTTGAAGACTGGTCAGTGTTACAATCCCCCAAAGCGTAACATCTATCGGAAATTGTGCGTTTGAATTCTGTATCAATTTGACACACATCGTGATACCAGAAAGTATCGTATCCATAGGAGATTCGACATTCTATTGCTGCAAAAGGTTGTCTAGCATGTTTTCGGTAAAATGAAAATGTAGCAAATGGTACTCAAAAAGTGAGCACCCCAATGGCAAATAAAAAGAGCCATTGTCAGCACCTGAAATAAACGCTACCCTTTAGGTGGGATAACCATAAGGGGGTAGCAGAAAGGTGTTACGAATGGCTCAAATCAAGTATATCAAAGACCTCTACGAAAATGAAGAGGCAAGTTTGCGGGAAATATGCCGCATAACCGGCCACAGCTTTGAGACTGTCCGCAAGTACGCCTACCAGGAAAACTGGAGCGAGGACAATCTGCCGGATATTGAGCCACAGAGCTATCCGGTGCTGCAAGACTTCATCCCCATCATTGATAAATGGCTGGAGGAGGACCGAAAGGCCCCCAGGAAACAGCGCCATACAGTAATGCGGATTTACCACCGCCTGTGTGATGAGCATGGGTTTACTGGCTGCTATTCCACCGTGAAGAAGTATGTCCGCAAGAAAAAATATGTCATGAAAACTCTGAGTGCCGGTTATCTCCCTCTGGAGCACCCCAAAGGCTGGGGACAGGTGGACTTTGGCCTTGCGGAAGGCGAATGGGCCGCTACCGGAGAACGCTTTCCGTTCTATGCGCTGACGATCTCATTCCCCGGCTCTAACAACGGAGTAACGCAAGCGTTCCCGTCTCAAAACCAAGAGTGCCTGCTGGAAGGCATGAAGAGGATTTTTGAGCACATTGGCGGCGTCCCTCCCAGGCTGCGGTTTGACAACATGACCACGGCGGTTGCTCAGGTACTAAAAGATGGTGAGCGTGTCCTTACGGACGGCTTTACCCGCTTTATGCTCCACTACCGTTTCCAAGCTGATTTTTGCAATCCGGCTTCCGGCAACGAAAAAGGCAATGTAGAGAACAAGGTTGGTTACAGCCGCCGCAATGCGTTTGTCCCGGTCCCAGTCATTACCTCGTTTGAGGAATTTAATGAACAGCTCTTGGAGTGGTGCGAAAAGGACGCTGACCGGCTCCACTACAAGCACAAGGTTCCCATCCGGGAACTTTGGGAATAGGACAAGGCGGCACTTTTAGAGCTGCCGCAGTATCCCTTCTCTGTGTTCCGCTACACGACGCTTACCGTGAGTAAAACAGGCTTTGCAACGATTGAGACGAATAAATACGGGCTATCTCCCATGCTGGCCGGCGAAAAAGTACAGGCCAAAATCTTCTATGACCATGTAGAGTTTTACCACGACCACAGACCGGTTGGACGCTTTCCCAGAAGCTACAAGACCAATGATGAGGTCTACGACTGGACGCAGTATGTGTCCACCCTCTGCAAAAAGCCAGGAGCGATTGAGCATACCCGTTTCTTCCACCAAATGCCGCAACAGTGGCAGGATTATCTTGCTTCCACCAAGGGAAAAGAGCGGAAGAGCGCCCTGCAACTTCTCAGCGAAATCGTTGCTGACGGAAACTCTGAGTTCTGTGATGATGCTCTGGAAATGGCAGCCGCCAATGGCCGGGCCGATGTGGACAGCCTGCGGCAGTGTTATTACATGATTGCCAAGAAGGAGTACCGCCCAGATCCGCTTAAACTCTCCGGAGCCCCATTGCTGAACTACAATCCAAACCTCTCAGCCTATGATGGCCTGATGGGAGGTGAGGCTCATGGCTGAACAGATTGAACAGCTCATGCGGCAAGTGAAGCTGGGCGGCATGGCGAAAGGCTGGCGGAGCGTCCCCTACGAAAATACCGAGCAGTATGTGACCGATCTCTTGACACTGGAATTGCAGGAACGAGAAACCAACCGGATTAACCGCATGGTAAAGACGGCTGGTTTCCGGGTGATGAAGACACTGGATGATTTTGTGTGGAACTCCGCCATTGAACTTCCTGGCGGCTTGCCACAGGAATACATGACCGACCTCCAGTTCCTTGCCCCAAAAGAGAACCTGATTTTTATGGGGAGCGTTGGGACGGGAAAGACCCATCTGGCTACGGCTATTGCTTTGAAAGCCTGCCAGGAGGGGCGGCGTGTCCGTTTCTTTACTGCGGCTGAGTTGGCAAACATACTGCTGGAAAAGAACACCAAGGGAACCTTGAACAATTACCTGGGTACGCTGAAAAAGGTAGAGCTTGTTGTGATTGACGAGATTGGTTTCGTCCCTCTGCACAAGGACGCCGCTGAACTGCTGTTCCAAGTGATTTCCGATTGCTACGAGCGCAAGAGCCTGATTATTACTTCAAACCTGGAGTTCTCTCAGTGGAACACTGTCTTTGGGGACAACCGCCTGACTGCGGCGCTCGTTGACCGGCTTATCCACCACAGCCATATTGTGATTTTCTCTGGGGAAAGCTACCGGCTTACCCAGTCCCTGAACCGCCAGAGGGCATACACTTAGGGTACTCAAAATTAGTGCAAAAGGGCTTTGGGCACCGATGTGAGCACTTGGCCCCTATTGGCACCGATGCGAGCGTTTGGCCTCCGGGGGACCGATGTGAGCATTAGGCCCCCAGGGCACTCACTCTTGCAAAAGGCCCTCATCTTTCCAGGTACTCAAAAGGTGAGCATTTGGTACTTGGGAAAAACATTGCTCACGACATGAAATCTGGTGCTGAAGGTGCTCACTTTTTTGGGGCCCTTTTGCTCACATTTTCGTTTGACAAACACATTGTCTAGCATTACTATACCAGATAATGTAATTGAAATAGGAGAAAATGTTTCTCGTTCCCTTAAGTGGATGTTACATTCAGCGGGTTATTCTTTGTTTCTCCCAGTCCAACCAACAGTCGCTACAACTTTACCCACTAATCCCCCTTGAAAGTGGCCAAATATCCCGCAAACAGCGGCGTTTTCGTCCTACATCCATATTGCAGGCTCATCCTGGTCCCTGCTTGACCACATGTTTGCCCACAGACAGCGAAAATCGGCCCACCAGGGATGGCATTCCCTGGTGGGCCGGTCGTTTTGCCTCAGCTGGCCTCTCGGCTCCAGCGTTTTCTGGCCTGGAAGGTGGTCATAGTCCGTTCTGGCTGGGCAATGGCTGTGTCCTGTACCTCCGCCTTTGCGATGCCCTGGTCGATCTTCACCGCTGCCCTTTGGCGCATCTCGTCGGTGACATGGGAGTAGGTGTTTAGGGTGGTTGCGCTGGATACATGGCCCAGGATGGTGGACAGTGTCTTGATATCCATCCCGTGGGCCAGTGCGTTAGTTGCGAAAGTGTGGCGCAGATCATGAAAGCGCACTTGCTCACATCCCGCATGTTCCAGCAGTGTGTGGAGCCGCCGACTGACTGCCGAGGGGATAATCGGCAGATCGTCTTTCTTGGGCGAGGGGAATAACCATCGGGAGTTCACTCTGGTCTTGTATTCCGCCAGCACCTTCCTGACAGATGGGGGCAGGATCAGAGTGCGGACAGCCGCCTTGGTTTTCGGCTCACTGATTACCAATTTCGAACCAACGAGGTTTACCTGCTTGTTAATTCTCAATTCCCCGGTGACCAGATCTACATCATCCCACTGGAGAGCCATCAGTTCCCCCAGCCGCAGTCCGGTGGCAAATTCCAGAAGGAAAAGTTCGTAGTAATTCTCTTCCTTGGCCTGGATCAGCACCTTCTGCATATCCTCTCGGGAGAGAACCTTCATCTCATTTGGCCTGTTTGGAGGCAGCTTGCAACCCTTTGCCGGGTTGCGGACAATCAACTTTTCTGTCACTGCTTTTTCCAATACCCGATCACATAGACTGTAGCAGTTTATCACCTGACTGTCCGAAAGACCACCATCTCCGTTTTTCTGATCCAAACGGGCCTCTGTCATCATCCAGGTACACATCTGTTGGATATCACTGGTGGTCACTTTGTTCAGCGGGATGCTTCCCAGTCTGGGGTGAAGGTATAATCGGATATACCCTTCGTAGGTCCTCTGGGTAGCAGGTCTGGCATTGGGCTTCACATAGGTTTCATACCAATGGTCCAGCCACTCCCCGAATGGCATATCTGCCTTGAGTTTTATGGGTGTATCCGGTGTGATAGTGTTCTTCAGCGCCTTTAGCTTTTCTATACATTTGCCTTTGGTCTTGGCCAGCACATTCTTCGTCTTGGGAAAGCCATTCTCATCATACCCAATGACGATCCGTCCTTCCCAGCGGCCATCCTTTCTCAGCCGGACGGTGCCTTCGCCATTTTTCCGCTTTCTTGCCATGGCTTCAACTCCTCTCCGAAGATGTCAATGAGAAATTCTTCTACGATCTCAGCTGCACGCTTCTGCATATCGCCTGTGGTGTGAGTATAGGTGTCCAGTGTGAACGCGGCCCGTGTGTGTCCCAGGATGCCGGACAGAGTTTTGACATCCACGCCTGATGTCAGAGCATGGGTGGCAAAGGTGTGCCGGAGATCATGAAAGCGAAGATCAGGAAGTCCTGCCTCTTTCAGCAGGACCTTCATCCGTTCATAGGCGGCACTCGGGCGGGTTGGCTGCTCCGGCTTCCATGGATGCGGAAAGATCCATTCCGTCAGTGCCGTCTTCTTTCTCTCCCGAAGTAGAGCTGCGGTACTGGGTGACAGATGGATGGTACGGGTTCCCGCAGCAGTCTTAGTATCCCAGGCGGTCAGCTTGCCTCCCTTTTCCTCATGGATTGTGCGGCGAACTTTCAATGTACTGTGGGCCTCGTCAAAATCCTCCCACTTCAGCCCGCAGATCTCACCCCGGCGCAGTCCGGTGGTCACTTCTGTGTAGAAGAAGTCACACCAGACACTATCCCTCTGAATGGTTTCCATGAATTTTTCCAGTTGTTCATCCGTTAGCACTTTTTTGCCTTTGTAGCTGAATTTAGGTGCGTCGATATCCTCTGTAGGATTTCGTGGAATGAGGCCAGCCTGCTGCGCGGCGCCCATCGCCTCATGAAACATTGCGTGAATACCTCGGATTGTTCCGCTGGCCAGCCCCTCTCCTGTGTTTCGGTTTCCGTGATGCGCCAGTGTATCATACAACTTTTGAATGTCTTTCCCTGTGACCTGGGAGATAATTTTCTCTCCCAGGTATGGTTTGATATGTCTGGCTACAGTTCCCTCATATCTTTTCATGGTGACGGGGCGTATCGTTCCAGTCATGTTCTCCAGCCACTGATCCAGCCATTGGCCCAGTGTCATCCGGCTCTCCTCAGTCAGCTCGACTCCCTGATACGCCTCGATGCTCTGCCGGAGTTTGGCTGTCAGTTCCTTTTGGGTATCTGCGTAGATGTAACGGAAGATGGGATCGCCGTTTTCTTTGTGGCCCACCACGATGCGCCCTTCCCAGCGCCCATCTTCCCGCTTGCGGACCATACCGTCACCTGACGGTCGTCTTTTTGCCATGCCATTTCACCCCCAAGGCCTTATTTTTGTTTTGCGGCGCAACTTTTGCGTTCTTACCCCACAGGTGGAAACTTGTGAGGCTCAGCCACGCACTGGTACAGAACAGCGCCGCAGCGTCGGCAGATCAGATACCGTAGCCGGTTGCCAAGCAGGCCATGCTTTTTGAAAGTGACCAGCGCCTCGCCATGCTGCCAGCCAAGGCCAATGTCCTCGCATCCACAGTACTGGCACCGCTGGACCGGAAGTCGATTTATCATCTTATTCAATCCTCCTGTTCTATCCTGTGGCAGACACGCTTTGTTTCCTCCTCATCGAAGGAGTAGAGGCCATCCGCCTCCAGTTCCTTGCTCAGTCCCCAGGCCAGTTTGAATCCGGCCGTGAAGCTGGCCAGGGAGGTTTCCTCCCGCAGCAGATTTTGCGTGTCCACCAGGTGCATGAGCCTGCGCCGCTGCAGCTTGTCCAGGCAGTCCCGCACCTCCTGCCTGGTGCTCTCAATATCTTCTTCCAACTCACGGAAGTCCGGCTCCCGGTAGAACCGCTGGTGCAGGGCTCTCATGTAGTCGTTCATGTGTGCCACCTCCTTTGCAGCAACACACAATACCGAAGAACGGAGAGAATAGCCAGGGCTTTTGACCACAATTATCAGATTGTTATCAATTTCTCCGGCCTATTTCTGCGCGGCGCTTATCATTGTTAACACTGTGCTATTTTTACTCACCATCCGCTCATGGTCATGCCGTCCATAGTCTGCTCATCCTCATGGTCATCCGGCTTGTGGCCCATAGCAATCTTCTTTTCCTGGATCTTTCACTCATCGTCCTCCCAGGCCCCGCGCACATGCTGCTCCAACGAGATACAGACATTGGGTTTCCGCACATTTCGAACGCTTTCCGCCCGCCGCCGGCGCAGATCCTCGCCGTTGAACTGGCATTCGTCGGCGAGGACATAGGCCACCATTTCCTGCTCTACCGCCTGCCAAAAGGCTGTGATGCTGCGGCTCCCATCTTCCGTATACCGCCGTTCCAAGGTTGCCTTTTTCTCCGGCGACAGGTAGAGAGGAAATTTCTCTTTTTTGCTCATCATGATCTCATTTCTGGGGTCTGCCCCCTATTTTTTTCTTGTGGGAGTAAGCGTTGGGGGATAACGACCGCAGAACGCTATTTGCTCTCTGATTTTGACCCCATTTCCAACGCCCACGGAAACTCTTGAAACTGCCCGCACTGCGGGCAGTTGTGACCGGCAAAAGGCGTCGCGGACGACGCCTTGCCTTTATCCTGCTTTTTCTTTCGTCCCCAGAGACATTTCCGAAAGCGGCCCAAATCCGTCCTAAAAGCCCCTGGTGGAGCAGGGACTACGCCCTGCCCCGAAGGAGGGCACACAGCCCCTCACAGCGGGACACACGGGGCGTTCTCCGCGTTCCATCCCAAGCGTTTCTGCGTCTGATCCCATTTCTGCTGTTCCTCCAGTCGAAGCATCTGCTGCTGGTAGCAATGATCCATCGCCATTTGAATTGGCAGAATGGTGTACTGGTTGTTGCCGTTCCACTTCATGCCGTGGTCATCAATATAGTTGGTGTTCTCAACAGCGATAAGCCGCTGATCCTCCAGCTTTGTGATGTGCTTCATTACCGTGGCCGCTGAGAGATGTACTGCCGCGGCAATCGTGCGGCAACTGGGATGGCACTGATGAGTTCTGCGATTTTCGCAGTAGAGCAGGTAGGCGTAGACCGTGATCGCTCCGTGACCGATGTTCAAGAAAAACAACTTATTGGGCAGAGAGAAAAAGTTCTTGCCGTTGCTTTTAAGTATCGGAACCATGTGCTGATCCAGCAGACCGCGACGGTTGAGTTCGGCAATCTGCTTCACAGCCATGTCTTTGCTCATGTGCAGTTGGGATGCGATTTCATCCGCACTGGGTGAGGCATTTTTGTTGCAATGGACATGCAGATAGCAGAGATAGGCGAGGATGGCAAATCCTTGGGGCTTCAGTTCCCATTTCCAGACATCATTCGGAATTGGGAAGCGGCGTCGCTTCGGATCAGGCTGATTGAAAAAGAAACTCATTTGTGCACACCTCCCTCTGTGTTCTCCATCACCCATTGAATGAACTGTTCCTTGGGTACCACTATGCGGCTGCCCACACGCAGCACCGGAAAGCCTGGTTGGTGCATCAGTTCATACCCGCTGGACGACGATACGCCCAGTACCTTTGCCACCAATTCCGAATTGAGAAACAGCGGCAGTTCGTCGTAGCTTTTGTAGACAGATTCTTTCATGTTGACCATCTCCTTCTCAAAACTCTCTCTACTTCTTTAGCCGAGGACATTTTCATGTGACATAGATTTGACATAATGTTTGGATGGTGCCCGAGTTACCTCTCTACTTGTATTGGGGAAATCATATCCTATTGACATACATTTGACAGAAAAACGGAGCGTCTGCTTTGTCGCAGGCGCTCCGTTTAAGGTTTCGGTAATTCACTTTTATCTTTGCTTTGGCAGTCGTTATGCTATTTCTGCCTTATTTCGCTGCTCCAGAAACTGGGCAAAGTAAGAGAAGAACTCCTTTATGACACGCAGCCCCCATCAATCCCACCAGAAATACCAGACCGTGGACTGCCGCAGCACATCGGCCAGAGCGCCCACGGTGGCTTCCTCCGGACCCTGGTCGATCACATCGGGGCAGAAACTGTACTGCTCCACTGCTGCATCCATGGCCTTCTCCTGGGAAACGGGAGTCGGGAGCAGGAACTCCAGTTCATCGTGGGTCATAACTGCGGGCACCGCGCCATATTGCTCAAACCAGTATTTCGCCACTGCCATCAGCGACTGCGTGTCAGGACATTCATTCCAGCCGCCAAAGGGCAGATAGGCAAAGACCTCCCAAGGATTCTGCGCTGGGATTTTAGCCAGAATGAGAGGACAAGTCATTTTGCTATCGGAATTCCAGTAACTTGAAAAACGACGGTTATCATATCCGCCCACCATCTCGCCCAGGATATCCTCATTCCAGTCCATATCGTCATCCTCGGCTTCCTCCTTGCGCTGCCCAATCATTTCCTCCAGAACCGCCTTTCCGTCCTTGAGAAGAGCGGTAAGCATCTTTTTGCGGTATTCCGCTACCTTGTCGGGGTCAAAGACATAATCATCCTCGCCCTCGCTGTCCGGGTCGGAATTCATAATCAGGCATTCCCACAAGATTTCGTCATCCGCCTTAATCAGAACCGGCACAAAGCCCTCTTTGACACTTTCTCGTTTGGCATAGTTATATGCCGACATGATGGGATCATCGTCCGCCATTGCGGGGAAATAGGTACATTCACAGTTCAGATATTCCATCATGGCCTTCGCAAGATCCGAAGGCTCCAGAGTGGCCTCATCGAAATCTTGTCCCTGCCAGTTGGTAAAGCGCTTTTCAATCACTTTTGCCATAGCCTGATAATACTCCTCATCAAAAGGAATGAACAGATAGGCTTCCTCCTGGAACTTGTCGGAGTAATATTGCTCCGAGCCGAAATATGCCAAGGCATAGTTGTCAATGTCGCTGGGGAAGTAAGGACTATCCGCCTCCCCATAGTAGTATCCGGCAAAGGCTGCGCCTTCCTTATTAAACAGCGCACCAAAGAGCTGCCCGTTCAGCTGGTCCCGGATAAAGCCACGCAGATCGGCGCGGCTCAAATCCGCCATAAACGGCTGCACCTGCTCCCAGTACCGCTCCATAAATTCCACGCTCATCAGGTCATGCTCCATGCACCAGCGCAGATAGATCGCCATGTGGTTGTAGGCATTGATCTCATCCACCGGCAGTCCCTTTTCCTGAATGGATTCCAGGTGCCAGTCGGCATCGTCCATATCACCAGTGAAGTTCTCATCCGCCAGAGTACCTCTGGTAATGGCATTCTGACGGGTGGGATTGACCACAAAACTGATGCCTGCCATCTTTTCCAGCAGAGCGTCCGCCTCATGCTCCAGTTTATAATTCAATTCGTTCCGATAGAGAGGAATTACCTGATAGAAGTTGACCTCCTCGCCGCTGGGCAAAGTGCAGACCTCTCCTCCGTTCCAGACAACATCCTGCGGGCCCACCAGAAGTGCGGCGCAGAGCGTCGTGTTCTCCGCAAACGGCGACTGCTTGTCCATCGTGTGGCCAAATCCCAGCCAGGTATCGCCGGAAATGGGCAAGCGGGCCAGCACCTTCAAGAGGCCAATGGGCCAGTACCACCGCTCATCCTTCAGGGATTCCTTATCCAACTTCCAGTCCGGCGGCAGAGCGATGGCCAACTCCGCCCGCTCCAGCTTGTATTCCGCCAGTTCCTCCGGTACATTCATCCGGTGGGCCCCCATGCCCATCGTCACCAGCGTGTAGTAGTCCCGCGCCTCAGAGGGCGGAACAACGCAGATGTCTACATGAATGTCGGGGGAAACCAGCTCATGGAACACATTATCAAACTCGCCAAAGGTGTTTTTGATGTGCTCCTCGATTGCAGACATCTCATCCTCTGTATAAACCTCCGGTCCCCTGCTATCCGTCGAGGACCAGATGGCATCTGCCTTTGTGCCGTCTGAATTTAGGAAAATCTGAAAATATTGATCCTCTCCAGGCTGTTGATAGACAAGGCCGATGCGGCGGGTCTGGTCCACAAGTACTGCTATCAGGATACCCTCTGCTTCCCCTTCAGGAGCGTGGGTCAGCCATTCCCCGCTGTCCAGCCGTTCTTTGAGCTGCCGCAGCCAGTCGGTTCCCATCTTGGAAAGTCCGGCTTCGTTCATACGGAACGAGAGTTCCACAAGATGTTCCTTCACCGGGTATCGGAATTCACAGCAGGGGGCGTTTTTCTCATAGCCATACCGTTCCGGGCAGAACAGCTCATAAAATTCGGCAAGTCCCGCTTCATCTACTCGAATACAGGCCAGGGCGCGCTGTTTATCATCCACATCCTCACCCAGCCCCTGCTGGAGCATTTGATCGGCGTTGGGGTCGATCCAATGGTACTCCATCTGTTCCAGGGTGGCCCCGGCCTTGATCTCCTCCCGCAGGGTCAAGAACTCATAATCGCCCGGCTCCAGCTTTAATCCCTGCTCGACGGCATCCAGCGCGCCGGCTTTATCGCCAAAATGCGCCCGCAGCTTGCCCACCTGCAGCCAGATCCAGGGGTAGTCCGGTTCCTCCTGAGCTCCCCGCTCCGCATATTCCAGTGCTTCTTCCAGCCTGCCGCAGTACATCAGCGCCACGGAATAGCGGTAGTACCAGGTAGCGCAGCCTGCGGCGTTCTTCTCCGAATCCTTCATCCATTCCACCGCGCGGTAGTAGTGGATATAGTCATCCAGATTGTTGCAGGCGAAGGAATACCAGAGGGCAATCTGCAAATCCTGATGAGCCTGCTTTTCGCTGAATCTTCCTTCTTCTACGCCGCTTTTGATAAAATCCTCCAGCCAGCGGAGCATTTTCCCAAAGTAGCCGGAAACTCCTTCATCAAAGGATTCCAGCGTTTCAATATCTTCTGCCGAGAGCAGGGAGCCAGTTTCCTCATGAATATCAGGCTCTATTTCCTCCTCATCCAGCAGCGGCACACCGCCCACATCCCGCCGGAACGCATGGAAGTGTGCATAGGGTAGGCCGCTCTCTTCAAAGAATGCCTGCGCCGCTGTTAGTACTGCGGGCAAATCCCAGGCAATGAAATCCAGAT
>JAGZOP010000171.1 GCA_018383195.1 Clostridiaceae bacterium
CTGTCGGTTGACCTGGGTATTGAGGAAAAGTACAAGCCGGTTATTGAGAAGCACATCAAGTTTTTCGCCAACAAAGAGCGCACTCAGCGGTTCTATGATCTGGAAATCGAGAACTTTAATGAAGAAAATATCCTTGTCGGTCTGCTGAGTGCAGTCTGCAAAGCGCGTACCTGCTCTTTTGAGGAAGTCGTGCGCATCGTGTTGATGGACGGTGAGCTGGTGGACAATGCTTTCTTGCAGGAGTTTGAAAAATACGACCTGCTGTCTGCATTCTGGCAGCTCTGTGAGCAGCATTTCGGATACACTGATACAAAGCCGAGTTTGGAACGGCTTTTGGTAACATTGTTTGTTACTTATACTGGGCGATATGTGCAGGCAGAGCTTCCGGCAGCATTGAAGAGCTTTGTCTCCTACAAGTCAGGCAATATCATCGCATTTCTCGATAGCCTGATGAACAGCGTCCTGTACCGGGATAAATACGACGCTCTGTCGGCACACGTTGCCAAAGGGCTGAATGTTTTTTCGGCATTTGCAGGAATGCGAGTGGACGATTTGGTAGAGTGTGACACTTTCCTTGCCGTGGATCAGGTGCTGGTAAAGTGGCTCATTGGCAGACTTGTTTCGGAAGATATTGGTGCAATCGTAAACGGATTAACCATTCCGGAACTCTGTGAAAAACGGGCTAAAATGCACTTTGGCAGAAAGACCGGGAAAACCTATCAGATGCTTTCCAGTGCATACAGCATGGTGAAGGAAGCGGATTACCATGCCGCAGATGGCTTAAAGCCAATTATCGACCGATATCTTGCTGCGGATTACAATATGGATCAGCAGTATCGGAAATTCTACTATTATTACGACCAGCTGGAGAGCACGGAAAGCTTTGAGCCGCTTCGGGAGCTGGTGGAAAATATCTACACGAACGAATATCTGGCTTGTCTGCTCCCAGCATGGAATGCTGGAATCCAGCAGGATGCCGCATTTTCGGCAATTCCGTTGCAGCGGGAGTTTTACAATGCCAACCTGCGCTATACCAAGGAACGCACCGTGGTCATCATTTCGGATGCCATGCGTTACGAGGTCGGACAGGAATTGTTTGCCCGAATGCAGGATGATCCGAAATGTACGGCAAAACTTTCTGTACAACTAAGTGTCCTGCCGTCTTATACAAGGCTCGGTATGGCAGCACTTTTACCGCATAAAACACTGGAGATGACGGATGACTTCCAGGTGCTGGTAGATGGTATCCTTTGCGATAATCTGGCAGGTCGGCAGCAGGTGCTGCAAAGCTATAACCCGGATAGTGTCTGTGTACAGTTCGATGATATCAAAAATCTGAAAGTGGCAGAGCTGCGAGATGTGCTGACAAAACGTCAGATTATCTATGTATATCATAATCAGATTGACGCACGCGGAGACAAGGCAAATACCGAGGATGAGGTGTTTCATGCGTGTGAGGAGGCCGTTCAGGAAATCATGGACTTGATTCATCGAATCTCCGTCAGCGGC
>JAGZOP010000172.1 GCA_018383195.1 Clostridiaceae bacterium
GTCATAAACCGAAGCGCCTGTATCGTTCCCACAGCGGATCGCCCGGTCAAGCCCCATAATGGTGGCAATCGCGCCGTCAATCTTCTCTGTGGATTTTTCTTTGTCCGCCTTGATGTTGCCCGCCGGATCGGTGCGGATGAAGATGTTGTCCATCATCCAGCGCAGCACCGGGTGGCCGCCGTGAGCGATGCGTTCCTCCAGCACCAGCTTCATCAGTTCCTTGGTCGGCGGGGACATATCCTTAAAGCCCTGCCCGAAGGGGACTACCGTAAAGCCCATGCCCTCCAGGTTCTGCACCATCTGCACAGCGCCCCAACGGTCAAAGGCGATCTCCCGGATGTTAAACTTCTCACCGAGCCTTTCGATGAATTTCTCAATGTAGCCGTAATGGACCACATTTCCCTCGGTGGTCATCAGCGTCCCCTGGCGCTCCCATAGATCATAGGGGACATGGTCGCGGCGGACACGGAGGTCAAGTGTTTCCTCCGGTATCCAAAAATATGGCAGGATATAGTATTTATCCTCTTCATCCAGCGGCGGGAACACCAGCACAAAGGCCGTGATGTCCGTGGTGGAGGACAAGTCCAGCCCGCCGTAGCAGATGCGGCCTTCCAAATCGTCCTCGGAAACCGGGAACGCGCAGGCGTCCCACTTGTCCATCGGCATCCAGCGGACGGACTGCTTCACCCACTGATTGAGCCTTAGCTGCCGGAAAGCGTTCTCCTCGCCAGGATTCTGTTGGGCGGATTCACAGGCTGCCCTGACCTTGTCGATCCCCACCGTGATACCGAGGGAGGGGTTTGCTTTCTTCCAAACCTTGGGGTCTGTCCAATCCTCATCCTCGGCAGCGCCGTAAATGACTGAATAGAAAGTAGGATCGACCTTCCGTCCCTCTGCGATGTCAATGGCTTTCTGGTGTACCTCATAGCAGATGGAGTTGGTATCGTTGCCGGCCGTGGTGATCAGAAAGTAAAGCGGCTGCATCCGGGCGTCGCCGGAGCCCTGGAGCATAACGTCAAAGAGTTTCCGGTTGGGCTGGGTATGCAGTTCATCAAAGATCACACCGTGGGTATTGAAGCCGTGCTTGTTCGCCACATCCGCCGACAGCACTTGGTAGGAGCTGTTGGTGGGCAGATAAGTGATTTTCTTCTGGGACTCCAGTATCTTCACCCGCTTGGAAAGCGCCGGGCAGAACCGCACCATATCCACCGCCACGTCAAACACGATCTTCGCCTGGTTACGGTCGGCGGCACACCCATACACCTCGGCCCGCTCCTCGCCGTCCCCGCAGAGGAGCAGGAGCGCCACAGCGGCGGCAAGCTCGGACTTACCCTGTTTCTTGGGGATTTCGATATACGCCGTGTTGAACTGCCGGTAGCCGTTGGGCTTTAACACGCCGAACAAGTCGCGGATGATCTGCTCCTGCCAGTCGATCAGTTCAAAGGGCTTTCCCGCCCAGGTACCCTTGGTATGGCAGAGGGACTCGATGAACATCACCGCATA
>JAGZOP010000173.1 GCA_018383195.1 Clostridiaceae bacterium
TTTCCGCAAACTCGGCGTATTCTTCCTCGGTCATGCGTGTCTTGACTACCCGGCTGCGGTGCGGCGTGTTATATCGTTTTCGCATGGTAAAACCTCCTTCGGCTGTGCGTGGTGTCCTCTCACTAATAGGAGAAAAACAGGGTGTAAAGCGGAACTGTTTTTGAAAAATCCGAAAAATTATTTTGAGGGATTTTCCAGCGGCGTAAGCCGCATAAGCAGGGTTTGGGGAAGGCACTCCCCAACAAGATTCCCGCAGGGGCAAAATGAGCGATAAGCGAATTTTGGTACTGCGGTAGAATCTTGCTCTGAAAAACTCCGGCGTTCCCCGGCTTCCGTACTTTCCGCTAACAAGACGTTTCAAAAGGGCTTTGCTACCCGCTATTCCGGCATATCTTGAAAATTTTCCTTTCACTACCTACAACACCACGCAAAGCAAAATGGACGGAGATTTTTAGAATTTCCCCTTATTCCCTACAACACCACGCAAGCCGAAAAAGGCGGACAATGGCAGTATTTTTTTCTTTGATACCCTCCACGGATAAGTAAGGGATTTTGCCAACTGCGGCGGCAATTTTCCCTTTTGTTTTTTCATACTGGGGATTTTCAAAAATGCCAAACAGGAACGAAAAAAAGCAGCAAATCTGTTGAATAGATTTACTGCTTTCTGGTTGCCGGCGAAGCGGCGGTTATTCAGTTGTAGGCGGTAGGGCTATCTCCCAAAGCGGAACTTGAAAATAGCTGTGAGAAGCGTCTGGGTGATGTAGTCCTCTGTATCTTGGTCTACCCGTCCATTCACACGGGCGGCACATTGTATGCGGCGGCGGTAATACTGCAATACAGTTCCCACCGCTTCCGGCTCCCCGCTGGTGGCTTGGACGATTGTTTCATAGGGGAGAAGCCTATTATTTCTCATATGCCATTCCCTCCATTTCCGCTTGGAGCTGCCGTAGGACTTTTCGGATATGGTAGCCCGCTGTGCTGCGGCTGCGCCCGTACTGTCTGCCAATTTCGTGCTGTGGAATACGCTTGAAAAAGGACAGGTAAATCATTTCCCGCTCCCGTTCGTCCAGCCGTGACAGGGCTTCCGCAAGTAAGCCGCTGCTGAAAATGACCGTATCGCCGCAAAGGGTAAGTATGTATTCCTCGTCCGGCTCCGGGGCTTGGAAATATTCATCTGTCGTGCCTAAAGGGTAGTGCTTTTCGTCTGTGAGGTATTCAAGGGATATTTCTCTTTTGTGCTTCCTGCTCCGTGTCCTCGCTGCGTTGATCGTTGCATTTCGGATAACGACTTTGCAAAAGGCATGGAAAGTGTACTCGATATGTTCCCGATATTCTTCTGTACAGGTCATGGAAAATCCCCCTTTCCTCCCAAAAGGGCTGTGGCTGGTTAGTAGTTGCTTTTTATGATAGTAAGGGGCGGCAGCACTTTAGGCTGTCGCTCCTTGACTGCCTAACTGCAAAACCGGGCGGGGCTGTCAACGGCGGGCGAAGCCCGTTC
>JAGZOP010000058.1 GCA_018383195.1 Clostridiaceae bacterium
GCTGATCCTGTCCAATCTCCCGTACCTGATTTTCGTTTACCTGTTCGGGAAGCTGGGGCAGGCATACCGGCTGGCGGCAGGCGTGGACTTGTCGGAAAAGCTGCTGCATTTCATGGACGGCTGTTCAGCGGCCTTTGCCAATGCCGCCCCCAGCATCCACCCCTTTGACCTGCTGATCGGCGTCGCCGGTGCCGCTGCCCTGCGGCTGATGGTGTATTTCAAGGGGAAAAATGCCAAGAAATACCGCAAAGGCGCGGAATATGGCAGCGCCCGTTGGGGGACGGCCAAAGACATTGCGCCGTACATCGACCCCAACTTTGACAACAACATCCTCTTGACGCAGACGGAACGGCTGACGATGAATAATCGTCCGAAAGACCCCAAAACGGCGAGGAATAAAAATGTGCTGGTTATCGGCGGTTCCGGCAGCGGCAAGACAAGGTTCTTCGTAAAGCCGAACTTGATGCAATGCGTGTCCAAGGACTACCCGACCTCATTTGTGATAACCGACCCCAAGGGCAGCCTGATCGGTGAAGTGGGCCAGCTTTTGCAGCGCAGCGGCTACCGCATTAAGGTTTTGAATACCATCAATTTTTCAAAATCCATGCGGTATAACCCGTTCCGCTACATTCACAGCGAGAAAGACATTTTGAAGCTGGTAAACACGCTGATCTGCAATACCAAGGGCGAGGGCGAAAAATCCGCCGAGGATTTTTGGGTGAAATCGGAACGGCTTTTGTATTCGGCCCTGATCGGCTATATCTGGTACGAAGCGCCGGACGAGGAAATGAACTTCACGACGTTACTTGAGATGATAAATGCGTCGGAGGCCCGCGAGGACGACCCGGAATTTCAGTCGCCGGTAGACCAGATGTTTGAACGGCTGGAAGCAAAAGACCCGGATCACTTCGCTGTCAGACAGTATAAAAAATTTCTCTTATCCGCTGGCAAAACCCGTTCCTCTATCCTGATTAGCTGCGGCGCACGTTTAGCGCCCTTTGACATCCGCGAGGTGCGGGAGCTGATGGAGGACGACGAGCTGGAACTTGACACCATCGGGGACGAGAAAACGGCGCTGTTCCTCATAATGAGCGACACAGACACCACGTTTAATTTTATTCTGGCAATGGTACAGAGCCAGCTTATCAACCTGCTTTGTGACCGTGCCGATGATAAATACGGCGGGCGGCTGCCCGTCCATGTTCGGATGATTTTAGACGAGTTTGCCAATATCGGCCAGATACCGAACTTTGACAAGCTCATTGCCACCATCCGAAGCCGGGAAATCTCGGCATCCATCATTCTGCAAAGCCAATCGCAGCTAAAGGCGATCTACAAGGACGCTGCGGAAATCATTTCCGACAACTGCGATTGTACGCTTTTCCTTAGTGGGCGAGGCAAAAACGCCAAGGAAATCGCTGATGTGCTGGGCAAAGAAACCATAGACAGCTACAATCAGAGCGAGAACCGGGGCGCACAGACTTCCCACGGACTGAACTATCAAAAATTAGGAAAGGAGTTGATGTCACAGGACGAAATCGCAACAATGGACGGAGGCAAGTGTATTTTGCAGGTGCGGGGCGTAAGACCGTTTTTCAGTGAGAAATACGATATTACCCGCCATCCCCGGTATAAATACCTCTCGGATGCCGATAAGAAGAACACGTTTGATGTGGACAGATATTTGTCGTCCATGCGCCGGAAAAAGAAGCGCGTGGTATCAGAGGCAGAAACCTTTGAGCTTTACGACATTGACCTGTCGGACGAAGATTTAGCCGCTGAATGAAGCGGCCTTTTTCATGCAATCAATCAAATTTGTTCGCCGGATACCGGCAGAAAGTGAGGACTATATGGAATTTTTCAATAGCGCAGTTGATACTTTGCAGACTATCGTGATCGGCCTCGGCGGTGCCCTCTGTGTGTGGGGCGGCGTGAACCTGCTGGAAGGTTATGGGCAGGATAACCCGGCATCCAAATCGCAGGGTGTCAAACAGTTGGTCGCGGGCGGTGGTGTGGCCCTGATTGGCCTGACCCTCGTTCCCCTGCTGTCCGGGCTGCTGGGCTGATGGCCCCGGCCCTGTCCGAACCGTAACCACTGACACGACATGAAACCTGAAATAATCCCCGCCGCGCCCTCTCGGAACCGGGAGGGCGCGGGAAAGGAGGTGTACCCGCATGATAGGCGATCTCATTGGGGAATGGATCAAAGGCATTTTAATTGACGGCATTATGGGCAACCTTTCCGGCCTGTTCAACACGGTCAATACCAAAGTCGGGGAAATCGCTTCCGACGTGGGGGCGACGCCGCAGGACTGGAACGGCGGCATTTTTAGTATGCTGCAATCCCTGTCCGAAACGGTGATTGTCCCCATTGCGGCGGCCATCCTTGCCCTTGTCATGTGCTATGAGTTAATCGAAATGATCGTCGAGAAAAACAATATGCACGACTTCGACAGCTCCATGTTCTTCCGCTGGATGTTCAAATCTGCTTTTGCCATCCTCATTGTGACAAACACATGGAATATCGTCATGGGCGTATTTGACGCCACCCAAGCCGTCGTCAGCCAGAGCGCCGGGGTAATCATCGGGGAAACCAGCATCGACTTTGACACGCTGCTGCCCGATCTGGAAAGCCGCCTTGAAGCAATGGACATCGGGCCATTGCTGGGCCTGTGGTTCCAGACCCTTGTTGTGGGGCTGACGATGAACATTCTATCCATCTGCATTTTCCTTGTGACCTACGGGAGAATGATTGAAATATATACCGTGACCGCGCTGGGGCCGATCCCCCTTGCCACGCTGGGCAATGCCGAGTGGCGCGGCATGGGCCAAAACTATCTGAAATCCCTGCTGGCGCTGGGCTTCCAAGCGTTCTTGATTATGGTTGTCGTCGGCATCTATGCGGTGCTGATACAGGACATCGGGACAGCGGAGGACATTTCCGGCGCGATTTGGGGCTGTATGGGCTACACGGTGCTTTTGTGCTTCTGCCTGTTCAAGACGGGAAGCATAAGCAAAGCAGTTTTCACAGCCCATTGACGTTGAAATTTTTACGCAGGAGGAAAAAGACTTATCGAGGAACCGCAGAAATATCACATCATATACGCCGATCCGCCGTGGCGGTATGAGTGTAAACGAACAGGGGCGGCGGAGCATCACTATCCCACCATGAGCATTGACGAGCTGTGCGCCCTGCCGGTGGAACGGCTGGCAGAAAAAGACTGCCTGCTGTTTTTGTGGGCCACGTTCCCGCAACTCCCGGAGGCATTGCAGCTTATTAAGGCATGGGGCTTCCAGTTTAAGACCGTGGCCTTTGTCTGGCTGAAACGGAACAAGAAAAGCCCCACATGGTTTTACGGGCTGGGCTACTGGACGCGGGGCAATGCGGAAATCTGTCTGCTTGCCAAACGCGGCAAGCCCAAACGCCACAGCGCCGGTGTCCACCAGTTCATTATCTCCCCGGTGGAGGAACACAGCAAAAAGCCGGACGTGACCCGTGACAAGATTGTGGAGCTGGCGGGCGACCTCTCCCGCGTGGAGCTGTTTGCCCGGCAAAAAACGCCGGGCTGGGATGTGTGGGGCAACGAGGTAACAAGCGACCTGACCCTGACCTGATTTTTGAAAGAAACGAGGTGATCTAATTGGCTTATGTGACCGTCCCAAAGGATTTAACCCGTGTGAAATCCAAGGTGGTATTGGGACTAACGAAACGACAACTGATCTGTTTTGGCGGTGCGCTTCTTGTTGGCGTTCCGCTTTTTTTATTGATCCGGGGCCGCGTCCCCACCAGCGCCGCCGCGCTGATTATGGTATTCGCCATGCTCCCCGGCTTCCTGCTGGCCCTGTACGAACGGCACGGCCAGCCCCTTGAAGTGGTAGTCTGGCAGATTATCCAGTGCAGCTTCATCCAGCCAAAGGAACGGCCCTACCAGACCAATAACGCTTACTCTGCCCTTGTGCGGCAGCACCAAATGGAAAAGGAGGTAAATGCGATTGTCCAAAAAGCAAAAGCAAGAGGCGCAGGCAAAGACGCCGGTAAAGCTCACCCGCGCCGAAAAGAAAGAGATACAGGCCATCATCCGAAAGTATAAGGGCGACGGCAAGCCTCATTCGGCGCAGGACAGCATCCCGTATGAGGCCATGTATCAGGACGGTGTGTGCCGGGTGACGGCAAACACGTTTTCTAAGTGCATTGAATTTATGGACATCAGCTATCAGTTGGCGCAGGCAGACACGAAAACCGCTGTCTTTGAAAACCTGTGCGACCTCTACAACTATCTGGACGCTTCCATCCACGTCCAGTTTTCTTTTGTCAACCGCAAAATCGACCCCAAGCAGTATGCCAAGAGCTTTGAGATCAAGGCGCAGGGGGACGACTTCGACGACATCCGGGCCGAGTACACCGGCATCCTGCAAGACCAGCTTGTGAAAGGCAACAACGGCCTGCAAAAGCGCAAGTTCCTGACATTCACCATTGAGGCCGACAGCCTGAAAATGGCCCGCGCAAGGCTTCGCCGCATTGAAACCGACCTCTTAGGCTATTTCAAGAGCATGAGCGCCGTTGCATGGGTGCTGGACGCGAAAGAACGTCTGGAAGTCATGCACAGCATCTTCCACCCGGACGGGGAACCGTTTCAATTTAACTGGAAGTGGCTTGCCCCGTCGGGGCTTTCCACCAAGGATTTCATTGCCCCGTCCTCGTTCCGCTTCGGCAATGCCCGGATGTTCGGGCTGGGCGGCAAGTACGGGGCCGTGAGCTTTTTGCAAATCCTCTCCCCGGAGCTGTCGGACGAAATGCTGGCCGACTTCCTGAACACGGAAAACGGCATCGTTGTCAATCTCCATGTGCAGGCCATCGACCAAGGCGAGGCCATTAAAACCGTCAAGCGGAAAATCACCGACCTTGACGCCATGAAGATACAGGAACAGAAACGGGCCGTCCGCAGCGGTTATGACATGGATATACTTCCCAGCGACCTTGCCACCTATGGGCAGGACGCGAAAGAGCTTTTGAAAACCCTGCAAAGCCGCAATGAACGGATGTTCCAGATCACCTTTCTGGTTTTGAACACCGCCGACACCCGGCAGAAGTTGGAGAACGAAATCTTCTGGGCCTCTGGCGTAGCGCAGAAATACAACAATTCCCTTGTCCGGCTGGACTACCAGCAGGAACAGGGCCTTATGAGCAGCCTGCCGCTGGGGGCCAGCCACATCAAGATCGAGCGTTCCCTTACCACTTCCGCCGTGGCCGTGTTCGTCCCGTTTGTGACGCAGGAGTTGTTTCAAGGCGGAAATGCCATGTATTACGGCATCAATGCCAAGACCGGCAACATGATTATGCTGGACAGGAAGCGGGCGCGCTGTCCCAATGGATTGAAGCTGGGGACGCCCGGCAGCGGCAAGTCCATGAGCTGCAAATCCGAGATTTTGAGCGTGTTCCTCTGTACGCAGGACGACGTGTATATCTGCGACCCGGAGGCAGAGTATTATCCCCTTGTGCAGCGGCTCCACGGCCAAGTTGTCCGGCTGTCCCCAACCAGCAAATCCTATGTGAACCCTTTGGACATCAACCTGAATTACAGCGAAGATGAAAACCCGCTGGCCTTAAAATCCGACTTTGTGCTGTCGTTCTGTGAGCTTGTCATGGGCGGAAAGAACGGGCTGGAAGCCATTGAAAAGACGGTGATTGACCGCGCTGTGCAGGTGATCTACCGGCCCTATCTGGCAGACCCCCGCCCGGAAAATATGCCCATCCTTTCGGATTTGCACAAAGCCCTGTTAGACCAGCATATCCCGGAGGCCGACCGGGTGGCACAAGCCCTTGACCTGTATGTGAACGGCTCCCTGAACGTGTTTAACCACAGAACCAACGTCAACATCGAAAACCGCATTGTGGCCTTTGATATTAAAGAGCTGGGCAAACAACTGAAAAAGCTGGGGATGCTCATTGTCCAAGACCAGATTTGGGGCCGCGTGACGCAGAACCGCAGCCAAGGCAAGGCAACATGGTATTTTTGCGACGAGTTCCACCTGCTTCTGCGGGAGGAACAGACGGCGGCCTTTTCCTGCGAGATTTGGAAGCGTTTCAGAAAATGGGGCGGCGTCCCCACAGGTGCCACCCAGAATGTCAAAGACTTACTTTCTTCCCCGGAGATTGAGAACATTTTGGAGAACAGCGACTTCATTTGCTTACTAAATCAGGCGTCCGGCGACCGAAAAATCCTTGCGGAGCGATTGAACATTTCCCCGCAGCAGCTACGGTATGTGGACAATTCGGAACCCGGCGAAGGGCTTTTGATTTACGAGAACGTGATCCTACCCTTTAAGAACCCCATCCCGCAGAACACCCAGCTTTACAGGATTATGACGACCCGGTTAGGCGAGGGGGCCACGGTATGAGGCGCGGGGCCGAAAAAGGAGGTGATTTGCCATGAAGCCCTTAAAACCCCGTGACAAGGTGACGCAGCGCATGACCCGCGACGGCCTGACGCTGGATAACCAGACCACCGGCGAGAGCGTCAACGTGTCCAGCCGGGAGGCCGAGCAGGAATATTCTGCCGCCGAGCCGGACGGCGCTGCGGAAAAGGTACTGGAACGGGCCGGGGACATCCGCGACCGCCGCAAGGCGAAACGGGCGGCCAAGGACGCCGGGGACGTGGTGACGGAGGCAGGCGAAGCCCTGCACCGGCCATCTTCCCGGCTGCAATTTACCGCCGAGGAACGGGCTGACCCCCAGCTTTCCAAGTACATCCACAAGGCAGAGAAAAAGGCGGATAAGCTGGACGCCGCCAAAGACGCGCTGCCCAAAAAGCGCGTTGTCACCACCGAAACCGTCTACGACGAGGCATCCGGCAGGGCCAAGACCAAGCTGCGCTTTGACAAGGTGGAAAAACCGGCCCCCAAGCTAAAGCCCAATCCCATGAGCCGCCCGGTTCAGGAAGCCGGGCTGTTCGTCCACGGCAAAATCCATGAAGTCGAGGGCGAAAACGTGGGCGTCGAGGGCGGCCACAAGGGGGAAGAACTTGCCGAACGGCAGGCGGGCAAGGCCATCCGCAGCGGCATCCGCCGCCACAAGCTCAAACCCTACCGGGCCGCAGCCAAGGCGGAAAGGAAATCCATTGCCGCCAATGCCGAGTATATCTACCAGAAATCTTTGCGGGATAACCCGGAGCTGGCGCAGGCAGTAAGCAATCCCGTGTCCCGGTTCTGGCAGAAGCAGAAAATCAAGCGCGACTATGCCAGAGCAGCGAGGGCCGCAGGCCAGACGGCACAGGGCGCGGCGGGAGCCGCCACCAAGACGGCGCAGGCCAGCGCCGCAGCCGCCAAGAAAGCCGCCAAGGAAAGCAAAAAGGGGGCGTCGTTCCTTGTCCGTCACTGGAAAGGGGCGCTGCTGATCGGCGGCGTCGGCCTCATGCTTATGCTGATTATGGGCGGCCTGCAATCCTGCACCGCCATGTTTGGCAGCGCCGGAACCGGTTTGGCGGCCACGTCCTATCTGTCCGAGGACGACGATATGCTGGGGGCCGAAGCCGCCTACGCGGAGTTGGAAGCTGACTTGCAGCATGAGCTTGACAACTACGAAAGCCTGCACCCCGGCTATGACGAATACCGCTATGATCTGGACGACATCAGCCATGACCCCTATGTGCTGACTTCCATCCTGTCGGCGCTTCATGGCGGGGCCTATACGCTGGATGAAGTACAGGGCGACCTTGACCGGCTGTTTGGGATGCAATACACCCTGACGCAGACCATTGAAACGGAAACTCGCTACCGCACCGAAACCCGGACGGGGACGCGCACCGTCACCGACCCGGAAACCGGCGAAACCACCACGGAGGAATACGAGTACGAGGTGGAAGTGCCGTACACCTATTACATCTGCAACGTGGAGCTGGTAAACAACGACCTGTCCCACCTGCCCGTTTCCATTATGAGCGAGGAACAGTTGAGCTTGTACGCCGCCTATATGCAGACATTAGGAAACCGGCCCGACTTGTTCCCAAGCGGCAGCTACCCCAACGCTTCCACCGTCAAGGAGCCGACTTACTATGAAATCCCGCCGGAGGCTTTAGAGGATGAAACCTTTGCGGCCATGATTGCGGAGGCAGATAAATACGTCGGCTATCCCTATGTGTGGGGCGGTTCCAGCCCGTCTACTTCCTTTGATTGCAGCGGATTTATTTCATGGGTAATCAATCATTCCGGCTGGAACGTGGGACGCCTGACGGCGCAGGGCCTTTACAACATCTGCACCCCCGTCACGGCGGAGCAGGCCAAGCCCGGCGACCTTGTGTTTTTCGTCGGCACCTACGACACCCCCGGCGTGTCCCATGTGGGGCTGTATGTGGGCAATTCCGTGATGTTGCATTGCGGCGACCCCATTTCCTACACGAACCTTAATTCAAGCTACTGGCAGCAACATCTTTACTGTTACGGGCGTCTACCCTGACGCCAGAAAGGAGGAATTTTATCAATATTGTTTCCTTTGGAGGCGGTACGAACAGTGCCGCCTTACTTGTTGGCCTTTATCAGCACCACATCCCGGTTGACCTGATTTTGTTTGCCGATACCGGCGCAGAACATCCCCATACTTATCACTTTATCCGGCAGATGGACGAATGGCTGACCGCTCACAGGATGCCGCAGATTACCGTGGTTGAAAAGTTTGACCGTTATGGAAACCGCCTGACCCTTGAAATGGAGTGTTTATGTTCTCACACCTTGCCGTCGATTGCCTACGGGCATAAGCGGTGTTCTCAAAAACACAAAATTGGGCCGCAGGAAAAATTTTGCAATCAGTATGCGCCATGCCGGGAGGTATGGAAGCGCGGGGGAAAAATTAACCGCTATATTGGCTATGACGCCGGGGAAATGAAGCGGTATCTTCATTCAAAAAAGTTCAATGAAACCGACAAAAAATATAACAACCATTATCCCCTGATTGAAGAATGGGGATGGAGCAGGAATGATTGTGTCCGGGTAATTCAGATGGCAGGTTTGCCACAGCCGGGTAAATCTTCCTGCTTTTTTTGTCCCAGCATGAAACAGCAGGAAATTTTGGATTTGAAGCAACACCATCCCGCCCTGTATCAAAGGGCGCTTGCACTGGAAGCTAACGCCATGCCCTATCTCAAAACCGTAAAAGGATTAGGGCGCAACTACTCATGGCAGGAGCGATTTGGAAAGGAGTAATGACTATGGCAACCAACAAACTTGACCGTATCGAACGGGATATTCAGAAAACCAAGACCAAGATCGCGGAGCTGCAAAAGCAGCTTCGGGAGCTGGAAGCCGCAAAGACCGAACAGGAAAATTTGCAGATCGTCCAGCTTGTGCGGGGCCTGAACATGACGCCGGAGGAATTTGCCGCCTTTGTGCGCGGCGGCGCATTGCAGGCACCCCCGGCCCCGCAGCCGGATTTTGAACAGGAGGACAACGCCGATGAAGAATAAGTTTTTCCGCACCTTTGCCGTGACGCTGGCCGCTGTGCTGTGCCTCACGGCCTTTTCCACCACCGCTTTTGCCGGGGGCGCTGACCCTGACCCGGCACCGCTGCCGGAGGAAACGGGAACCCCCACCACCGGCGGCATTGAGCTGGACACCGAGGACGCCGAGGGCGACAACGATACGTCCAGCACCACCGAGGACACCGAAAGCACCGATACCGGCAACAAGGAAAGCACCGGCGCAGCGGAAACCATGACCGACGAGGAAATGGCCGACCTGCTTTCTTCCCTGCTGGGATCGCAGGTGGATGTCACTGTCACCGACGAAGGCATCCAGCTCACCAATAAGGACGACGGCACCCCCAACCAGACCGGCACTGTCGTCACGAATGGGGGCAATCTCAACGTCCGTACCGGCGCGGGGACAGACAACCAAGCCTTTACCCAGCTTCCCAACGGGACGCAGGTGGAAGTGATCGGCACCGAGGATAACGGCTGGGTGAAAATTCTCCTGCCGGAGCGCGAGGGCTACGTCTGCGGCGACTATCTGACGGTGAGCGACGCCGCCACCGGCGACGGGGATTTTTCCCTTACCCTGAATGGGGACGAACTTTCCGCCCTGCTGGAACAGTTTGGCGGATCGGCAGGCGGCAGCGCCGCCCTGACCCCGGACGGCAACCTGTCGCTGATTGACGACATCGGCACCACCGGCGGCAAGCAGTTTATCACGCTGCAAACCAAGGCGGGCAACACCTTTTATTTGATTATCGACCGGGACGACGAGGGCGAGGAAACCGTGCATTTTCTCAACCAAGTGGACGAAGCCGACCTGATGGCCTTGACCGAGGACGGCGAAACCGCCCCGGCGACCTGTACCTGTACGGAGAAATGCGAGGCCGGGGCCGTCAACACCGCCTGCCCGGTATGCAAGGACAATCTCACCGCCTGCGTAGGCGCAGCGCCGGAGGCCGAGGAACCGGCAGAAACCACCGAGCCGGAGGAAGAAGCCGGGAACAGCATGGGCGGTTTGATTGTGTTCCTTGTTGTGCTGCTCATTGGCGGCGGCGCGGCCCTTTACTTCTTCAAGTTTAAGAAGCCGAAAGCCGATACCAAGGGCAATGACGATCTGGACGAATACGACTTCGGGGAGGACGAGGACGACGACGAGGACGAACCGGCCCCGGAGGTGGAGGACGACACCGGCGAGGTGGAAGCCAGACCGTTAGACGACTATTTGCTGGATGAAGATGAACCGAAAAAGGAGGATGAAGTATGAGTTATCAGCTTGTAATTGCAGAGAAACCGAGCGTCGCCCGCAGCATTGCGGGCGTGATCGGAGCCAACAAGAAACAGGACGGCTATATGGAGGGAAACGGCTATCTGGTGAGCTGGTGCATCGGCCACCTTGTTTCCCTTGCCGACGCCGGGGCCTATGACCCCCGCTATAAGAAATGGGCCTATGACGACCTGCCGATTTTGCCGCAGGAATGGCAGTACATTATCCCGGATGAAAAGAAAAAGCAGTTTGACATCCTGCGTTCCCTAATGGAGCGCCCCGACGTGGACGGCCTTGTGTGCGCCACCGACGCCGGGCGCGAGGGAGAATTGATTTTCCGTTTCGTTTATCAGATGGCGGGCTGCCAAAAGCCGTTCAAGCGGCTGTGGATTTCCAGCATGGAGGACGCCGCCATCAGGGAGGGCTTTGCCCACCTGAAACCGGGGGCCGACTACGACAACCTGTATCAATCGGCCCTGTGCCGGGCGCAGGCCGATTGGCTGGTGGGGATCAACGCCACAAGGCTTTTCTCCATCCTCTACCACAAGACCCTGACCGTGGGCCGGGTGCAGACGCCGACCTTAAAAATGCTGGTTGACCGGGAAAGCAAAATCGACAATTTCAAGAAAGAGAAATACCACGTTGTCCATATCGCGGCGGGCGGCATGGAGGCGGCCAGCGACCGCTTTTCCAGTGCTGCCGACGCCGACGCCACCAAGACGGCCTGTGCAGGAGCGCAGGCCGTTTGTGTAGCGGTGAAGCGGGAGAAAAAGACGGATCAGCCGCCCCGCCTCTACGACCTCACGACGTTGCAGCGGGAGGCCAACCGCCTGTTTGGATTTACCGCCAAGCAAACCCTTGACTACGCCCAGCAGCTTTATGAAAAGAAGCTGCTGACCTATCCCCGCACTGACAGCCAGTATCTTACCGACGATATGCAGCCTGCGGCGGAAAGCATCGTGTCCGGCCTGTGGCCGCTGCTTCCTTTTGCGGCGGGCCTTGACATTGCCCCGCAGTTTGGCCGGGTGCTGAACATCAAAAAGGTATCGGATCACCACGCCATTATCCCTACAATGGAGTTTGTGCGAAAAGGCTTTGACGGGCTGACCGAGGGCGAAAAGAAACTGCTGTCCCTTGTCTGCTGCAAGCTGCTGTGTGCTGTGGCCGCGCCCCATGTGTTTGAGGCCGTCACCGCCACATTCACCTGCGCCGGGAAAGAGTTTACCGCCAAGGGCAAAACCATCCTGACGCCCGGCTGGAAAGAGATTGACCGCCGTTTCAGGGCGTCGTTCAAGACCGACGCCGACGAGGACGTGCCGGAGCTGGCGCGGGAGCTGCCGGAGATCACCGAGGGCCAGACCTTTGACAAGGTGGAGGCTTCCGTCACCGAGCATTTCACCACGCCCCCGAAGCCCTACACCGAGGACACGCTTCTGTCGGCTATGGAACGGGCCGGGGCCGAGGATATGCCGGAGGACGCCGAGCGGCAGGGATTGGGAACCCCGGCCACCCGCGCTTCCATTCTGGAAAAGCTGGTGCAGATGGGCTTTGTGGAACGGAAAGGCAGGCAGCTACTTCCCACCAAGGACGGCCACAACCTTGCCTGCGTCCTGCCGGATGTGCTGACCTCTCCCCAGCTCACCGCCGAATGGGAAACCAAGCTGACGGCCATTGCCAAGGGCGAGGCTGACCCGGAGGGCTTCATGGCTGGCATTGAGGAAATGACGCGGGGCCTGATTTCCGGCTATTCGCAGATCAGCGAGGACGCGCAGAAGTTGTTTCAGAAAGAGCGCGTGGCTATCGGCAAGTGTCCCCGCTGCGGCGAAGCCGTCTACGAGGGCAAGAAAAACTACTACTGCGGAAACCGGGCCTGCCAGTTTGTCATGTGGAAGAATGACCGATTTTTTGAGGAACGGGGCAAGGCGTTCACGCCGAAAATCGCCGCCGC
>JAGZOP010000174.1 GCA_018383195.1 Clostridiaceae bacterium
GCCGTTCACTTCGCCGTCCGCGAACAGGTGATACACGCCAAGCGCGGCGGCAAGCTCACTCTTGCCGTTTTTCTTGGCAATCTCAAGGTAAAGGTACTGGTACCGCCGGATGTACTTTCCTGCCGCGTCCGCTTCCTCGCCCTCCGCGCGGATCATCTGACCGTAAAACTCACGCACAGCATCCCGCTGCCAGTCCATCAAACGAAAAGGTGTACCGGATGAACATTGCAGGCACTCTATAAAATCACACACAAACGACGCAGCCTCTTCGTCAAACATCCCATACACCTTCCTTTCTTCCGACGCTCCGGCAGGCGGGAAAGGATTCCTCCTTTCCGCCAACCATCTGAGTAGTATTTAATTTTTCGAGCGATGACGGCTCGCCCGCCGCAGCGCCGGAACGTCATTACTTCTTTACTTCTTGCGCAAGCGACCGCCCTCTCTGGGGGACACGCCGCTGCGCATTCTGCGGTGCGGGCACTCTTTGACAGATTCCGCGCGCCGCAGCGCGCTCTCACAAAATCCAAACCGGTTGAGCATCGGGCACAGCTTGGAGCATTCCGTCCGATTTCTCATATCTTGTACTCCGGTTTTATCGGCTGCACCATTGCCGACCCCAATGTGCGACAAGTGCATTCCTCTACAAACAGCTCTAACTGTACGGTTGGTCGATGTCCTGCCTCATGCGTAAACACGACTTTCCGGCACTGATTTGAAATATCCGTTCCATTGAGAATCACCTGACTAACCGTTCCATCTGTCGTCTGAACTGATAGCTTGGCAAACCCCAGTTCTTTTCCCCTCATGCCTTCTGTCTCCTCTCCATGCCCTCACGGAGCATCTTGCTCATCGGATCTCCGTCCGCCTCATCCTTCGGCAGCTCCGGCACGACCAACCGGCACCGGCTTGTAATGCTCAGACCCAGCGCCGCCGCGCAGCTCTGGCATTGCCCGAAATATGACTTCGTAAGCTTGCCCCACGCGAGGGATTCTTCTATATCGCCAGCAGATAACGCACGGTTCGCCCGAACCTGCGCGTTAAGCCATGCCGCCCGTGAAATCAAATACCGTGCCAGCATGTCATAATCCAAGTCGCAGAAAATGTGCAGCGCAATCAGCTTTTTTGCAATCAGCCGAAATTCACTCTTCATCGAATCCGGCAAATATCCCGGCACCTTCACGCGCACCGGCGCAGGTGTTTTAACCTCGGTCTTGATTCGTTCCTCAATTTCCGCATTCGTCCGGTGTCCTGCCATGCGCTTGCGCGCCGACTGGATGTTCACCGTCCCGTCTGCCTCCTTCGGCAGCGGCTTGCGTGGCGGCATACCATTCACCTCATTTCAAGTTCATAACTCTTTCTGCGGTGCGACCGGTGAGGGTTTCCCATCGCCGCAGGATTACATCACAGTATTTCGGGGCAATCTCTACGGTGATGCAGCGCCGTCCCGCCTGTTCGCAGGCAAGCAGCGTCGTGCCGCT
>JAGZOP010000175.1 GCA_018383195.1 Clostridiaceae bacterium
ATGTCCCTGGGTACCCACCCCTCAATGAGAAAGTTCTGTCCCATGCTTTTGGAGAAGCGGAAGCCGTGGCGGCCCAGCAGGGCGCGGATGTCCTTTTCATTGCATAAATCCATTGGGAATCACCTCGTGTCCCAGGGAGCACATCACCTGGAATTCCTGTTGAAAATCTGTAATGGCTTTTTCCTTTACGGGGAAAAGGGCGTCAAAAGCGTCCAGCGCGACCGCGTCGGGGGCATAGGCAAAGCCCTCGCGGAAGCGCCCGGCGGCGTTTGCCAGGGAGCCGGGGGCCAGCTCCACTGCCTGGAGGCCGGGCAGGTACTGGCCGTTCTCCAGGGAGATGCCCCAGCGCTCTCCGCACCAGAAGCCGTAGCGGCCGTAGTGCCGGGGATCGCCCAGAATCACCACGGCCTGTTCCCCCAGGGCCTGGGCCTGCCGCAGGGCATGGCACACCAGGGCGCGGGCCAGTCCTTTTCCCTGAAAGGAGGGGAGGACGGCCAGGGGACCGAAGGTGACGGTGTCCAGATACCCGCCCACCTCCAGCTCGATGGAGCTGGAGGCGCAGGTGATCTGCCCGGCCAGGACGCCGTCCGCCTCGCATACAAAGGTCAGCTCCGGGCGGAAGGCGGGGGACTGGCGGAGCAGATGGAGATAGTAGTGCTCGTCGCAGCCGGGCTTGTAGACGTTCCAAAAGGCCTCCCGCACCAGCGTCTCCACAGCGCGGCGGTCGGCGGGGGCCTCGTGGCGAAGAGTCAGTGACATAGTGAATACCTCAAGCAGCAGATTTTGTTCGTATACCAGGAAGCATGAGCGGAATGGTATAATTGTGATATGTTTTCCGGCTGCCCCGCAAGGGGCGGCAAAACGGCTGAAATGCAAGCGTAAAAGCCGCTTTCGCGCTATTATACCATAAAAAACAGGGACAGGCTATGCCTGTCCCTGTTTTTTCAGCGGGCGCTTCAACATCAGCAGGGTCTTGATGTCTTCCACAACCTCCGGGGAGTCCACCTCCAGGGAGAGCCACCGCCCGGAGCCCATGGGCTTGACCGCCTTCCAGCAGGCATGGGTATACTCCGAGAGGGTGGGGAGAAGGGCCTCCGCCTGGGCCGGGGCCACCACCAGGCAGACGAAGGCGCCGGAGGCGGGGTAGAGGGTACACAGGGCCTTGCCGCCGGAACGGTACTTGACGTTCCAGCCCCGCCCCATGGAACAGTTGCTGTAGCTGTAAATGGGGGAAAGGGAATAAGCTTCACAGATCCAGCGGTTCAATGGCTCCCACAGCGGATGGGATACATAGGCGGAGAGCTGCTCCGCGGTGGGCTCCTCCGGCCCGGGATAGATGGCGTTCCAGTCCATTATTTGCGCCACCGGAGCAGACTGGGGAAGAACTGGGCCATCTGCGCCCGGGCCTGCTCGGGGGTCAGCTCGGGGTTGGCCCGCACCATCATGGGGGTGCAG
>JAGZOP010000176.1 GCA_018383195.1 Clostridiaceae bacterium
GCGGCGACCGCGCCTTTGAAAGCCTTATGCAAGGCAAGCCCGGCTTCGACCACTACGACAGCGGCGACGCCGGAGCGCCGGAGGATTGCGGCGACTGCCTTTTCTACCGTCCCGACTGGAAATATCAGTTTTGCGTGTATGCAGAGTGTCCCTACCAGCCGGGCAAGCTCACCGCCCTTGACGCGGTTCTATTCCAAGTGAAAGGAGTTGACGACGAGATGGCAGTTTTTCGCGTGGAGAAAAACCGGGGCTACACGGTGATGTCCAACCACCACCTGCGGAATAAAGACCTGTCCCTGAAAGCCAAAGGGCTGCTTTCGCAAATGCTGTCCCTGCCCGAAAACTGGGATTATACCTTGAAAGGCTTGTCCCTTATCAACCGGGAAAGCATCGACGCCATACGGACGGCGGTGTGGGAACTGGAAAAGGCCGGGTATATCACCCGCCAGCAGAACCGGGACGGCAAGGGCAAGATGGCCGACATGGTTTATACCATCTACGAACAGCCGCAGCCCCGGCCAGAGGCAGAGGATGAAGAACAGCCGGGATTGGAAAACCCGGTGTTGGAAAATCCAACATCGGATAATCCAACGTCGGAAAACCCGGTATCGGGAAATCCAATGCAATTAAATAAAGATATACCAAGTAAAGAAAAATCAAATACTGATCTATCAAGTACCCAATCCATTCCTATCCATTCCCCAAACCCCTCTCCTGCGGAGGGCAAGGCGGCACAGCCGCCGGAACGGAAGCGAAAGGATGCGAATGAGGCATACCGGGTGTATGAGGAAATTATCAAGGACAATATCAGCTATGACATTCTGAAAGCCGATCTGCCCTATGACGGCGACCGTCTGGACGAGATTGTAGACCTGATCCTTGAAACCGTCTGCACCCGGCGCAAGACCATCCGTGTTGCCGGTGACGACTATCCGGCGGAGCTGGTGAAATCCAAGTTTATGAAGCTGGACAGCGAACACATCCGCTTTGTGCTGGATTGCCTGAATAAGAACACCACGGAAATCCGAAACATCAAGCAGTATCTACGGGCGGCGCTGTTCAACGCCCCGTCCACGATTGGGAATTACTATTCTTCCCTTGTGGCCCATGATATGGCGACCGGGAAAATCTGAAAGGAGGACGGCCCTATGAAACAGGGTGCATTGATCTTTGATGAGCAGGCAGACCGCTACGACATCCGCTTTGATCTGGCAGACTACTACGGCGGGCTGCACTGTGGAGAAACCTTTGACGTGATGGTGGGCGGCAGGTGGAAGCCCACCCGCATTGAAATGGCCGAGGACTGGTATCTGGTGGGCATCCGCGCCGACGACCTTTCCGGCCTGCGGGTGCGGATTTAAGCCATCCCGCCGCCTGCCTGCTGGACTTCCAAAGGAGGGATAGCAGTTGCAGGAAGAAGTAGACCAGAAAACCATAGCGTTAGCG
>JAGZOP010000177.1 GCA_018383195.1 Clostridiaceae bacterium
TTACGGCTTTCCCGCCTGTTGCAGCATCGAGGAACTGCGGGAGCGCATGGATCGGGAGCACATCCGGGTATTTGTCATTGATTCTTCCCTTGGGCTGTGCGGATTTGTATTGGCTCAGGAGGTGAAACTGCAATGTCCATAACTGCCTATAAAGTGGAAGCCGTCGGTCATGACCGAACCGGCGAAGATTATGGCTATGTAAATATCATGTACCGCTATGGCAACAAGCAGTCCTGTCCCCGGCCAGATCAATGTGAAAAGGTAGAGGTCATGTGGGCGGATGAGAGCGTCTACGGGCCGCCTGCTCCTGGCAGCAAGGTGGGCGACTTTATACAGACATGGCTGATGGGCTCCTGGGACTGCGGTGTATTTACCCACCGGGAGATTGCCCAGCGGCTCATGGATACCTTCACCGGTCTGAAGTTCAAGGAACTGGCGTGGTTTGAGAACCCCAGAGAAAAGACTTTGAAAAATGGTAAACCCCGTGCGCGCCGGGCCAAGTGGCTACCGGACCGGGAGGTGGATCTGGTGTATCTCTACTCCGACTACTATATTGACGCAAGAGAACCTACTTCTGCCCAAACCGACTTCTTCACGGTTACAAGGATGGATGCCTGGGGCATGAGCACCTGGTTTATGTGTACCCCACAGGCCGCTGAAAAGCTGATTGCCATGGATTACGACAATCTGTCTATAAAGGAAACTACTATTGTAGGATAGAGAAAGTAGGTGCCCTTATGTACCAAATTGCATATATTGGCCGCTGGGAGACCCTCCCGGAAACGGCTGCCGCCATCTGTGACCATGATACCCCCAAGCTGGAGGCGTTGCTCCAGGGCGGTCTGGATTTGGATGTTCCCATCCAGCTCAGCGAATATATCAAGCTGATGCCATTGGAGATTGCGGTTTTTCGGAATGATGTGCACATGATCCACTTCCTGCTGGAGCATGGAGCTGATCCCGGTCTGGCAGAGGAACAGCCCCTGCTGCTCACCGCCGCCCGCTGTTGTGGACCGGAGGTGGTGGCGCTCTTTGCCGGACAGGCCGCAAAACTCAGCTCGAAGCAGAAAGAGCGGGCCTTCCAGGAAGTGCGTTGGGGCAAACGCCCGGAGAACATCCAGGTGCTGGAACAAGCCGGGATCACAGTGGACAAGTTTGGCGGCGAGGCATTCCGGGCCGCTGTGTCCGAGGGCAATACCAAACTTGCCCGGCTGCTTCTGGAAAAAGGGGCAGACATCAATTACCACAAGCCGGACATGGTGTTCCCTTACGCCTCCACCCCTGTCACCGAGGCCGCCCGCTCCAACAATTTCCCTATGGTGCGTTGGCTCATGGAGCAAGGAGCTGACATCACCATTGCTGACAAATACGGCGACCGGCCTTACACCGTGGCGGTGCAGGACAAAAATCAGGAAATGGCCGCCTACTTAAAAGCTCTGGAGCCG
>JAGZOP010000178.1 GCA_018383195.1 Clostridiaceae bacterium
GGAACTGGCCGCTGAAATTGCCCCAGACTGGGATCTGCCCACCGAGGCGGTGCAAAGCGGACTTGAAACGCTGCGCTCCCATCTGGAACTGGTGCAGGGCGACGCTGCCCTGCTGTATGAAATGTTATAAGACGGAGGGATACCATGCAAGCAGACCAACCACAGCGGCAGAAGATCACCATCGACGGCCGCCGCTTTTCCAGCATGGCCGGTTTTTATGACGAAGTGGAGCGGGTATTTACATTCGGTTTGGACTGGAAGATCGGTCGGAACCTGAACGCTTTCAACGATATTCTCCGGGGCGGTTTTGGGCGGCATGAGTATGGACAACCCATCCACATCCAGTGGCTGGCCTATGAAAAAAGCGTCCGTAATCTCGGGAAAGAGACTATGGACACCATTGTGGAAATCATTTTGGATACGAACCATTCCGGGCACGACTGTACCCTGGAACGGCTTTGACCAAGCAAAAAAGGAGGCATCACTATGGGACTTGACATCTACGCCGGAACATTGACCCGGTACTATGCTCACAACTGGAAAACTGTTGTTCAGCAGTGGGCGGAGGAAAATGGATGGGGCTTTCAAAAAATCACGCCGGATGGAGAAACTGCTGATAACGAGGAAGAAATGTCCCCGGCTGAGGTCCAGGCGGCAGTGGAGAACTGGCGGGATCAAATCTTGAGCGCCATTTCTCAGCCGGGCCAGCCCCCCTATACTCCCTGGCCGGAGGATAATGAGAAGCCCTATTACACCGACAAGCCGGATTGGGATGCCTTCGGCGCTATGCTGCTGGTGGCCGCCTGCCATACATACAATGAGCCGGTACCTTCCACCGTGGAGAAGGACTGGAACTTCGGGGAGCATCCTCTGGTCGCCCGTCTTGCATCGGACGAGGAGCGGGTGTGGTCCCTATTCCGTGGGGCAACTTGGTGGCTGCCTCTGCCGGATTCCTTTTTATTTCAGGCGCCTCTGCCCACTGATGATCAGGCGATGATCGCCACCCTGGGTGGACTGCGGAAGGAGCTGGAGAAGCTGAACCAGCTGGCATGGCAGGCCGATGAGGATACCATCCTTGATTGGGCAGACACGGAGGGATACCCGGTAGAGGGAACCATAGACCCGGATGGGCAGTACAGCAAGTTGGACATCTCGGAACACACCCGGTATGACACTCAATCCCTGGCCAAGTTTGCCTTCTCCATGTTCTGGCGTGCCATGCAGTTTGCTGAGGAACAGCAGGTACCTATCCTGCTGGATTACTAAGGAGGTTTTTTATGGGATACGATGTGAGCTTTCACCCGATTTCACCAGAGGAAATGCGGGAATGGTATTTTACTCCCTTAACCTGGATACAGCAGGGACAGGAGGAAAAGGTGCTGGCACTCGCCGCACAGTACGGAATAGAGGATTTCTATGCAGAAAAATATCTGGATACCCTGC